>CAYNBS010000015.1:0-34363 GCA_964395795.1 uncultured Oscillospiraceae bacterium | reverse complement strand
ACTGGCCCTTTCTTCTTTTCCTAACGTTGTAACACATCATTGACAAACCTACAGATCCTCGCAAGCAAGCACCCGAAGAGAGGCAGGCGGAAAATGGAGAAAGCGGAGCGTTTTCGGCCGCTCCGCTTTCTTATGAGATGAGGACAAAATGAAAAAGATAACTTACTGCTTGCGAGTATTATCATAATCGTAAGATGTTTCGGAAGTAACCAAGATTCTGTTACGAAAATGTAAAATAGAGAAGGGAGCTTTCTTGACAGAACGATTGGGCGAGCCTATAATATTTTTCAACAATCCTTGGCTGCAAAGAAAGGAGTCATCCTATGAAAAAATGCATGAGCTCTATTTTGGCGCTTGCGCTGGTCCTGTCCCTGATCCTGGCCGGCGGCTGGAACGGCAGCGCCTTGGCAGAAGTGCCCGAGGAGCGGGTGGGCACCTATGAGATCGTGGAGCTGTACATGGAGGGCGTGGACTACACCGAGACCATGAAGACCTCCGGCATGACCTTCACCCTGGTGCTGTATGCCGACGGGTCTGCCGTCCTCTCCAACGGCGAGAGGGATTTTACCTTTGCCTGGAATGAAAAGAACTTCGACTATGGCGACAGCAAGAGCCCCTATACCTACGAAAACGGCAAGCTGACCCTGGAGGAGGACGACATGGTCATGGTCTTCCAGCAGCGCAGCAAGGACACCCAGGCCGCGCCCCAGAAGGCCGAGCCTGCGGAGCTGACCGGCACCTGGATCGGCGTGGCGGATATGCGCGGCACCTTTGTGGAGGCCGTGCCGGATATCGCGCCGTATCTGACGCTCCTCCCCGTGTCTGTGGTGATGGAGATGCGTACCGACGGCACCTACACCTGCACCATGGATCCCTCTCTGGCGGAGCCGGTGCTGAAGGAGGCCATGCGCGCCTATGTGCTGGATCTGTGCGAGAAGAACAACACCACCGTGGAACAGTTTGAGCAAAACCAGGGCAAGACCATGGACGAATACCTGGACGAGGCCATTGCGGAGATGAACCTCTCCGGCTCGGCGAATTCCATCACCGGCAAGTACACCGAGAAGGACGGCAAGGTGACCTGGGATCCGGGCGCGGGGGAGACGCTGGGCCTCTTCACCGGCGATCTGCTGACCTTCAGCCTGGAAGGCTTCGGCGACGTGGTGCTCAGCCGCGGGGAAATCACCGGCACCTGGATCGCCATGCTGAACATGAAGGACACCATTGTCCAGACCGATCCGGAGTGGGCCGAGGCGCTGAGCTCTGTTCCCATCATCCCCCTGTATGTGGTGCTGGAGATGAAGGCGGACGGCAGCTATACCATGCGGATGGACGCCTCTGCCATTGTCCCCGCCTTGCGGGAGGCCATGCGGGCTTACATTGAGGAAGTGTGCAAGCAGAGCAACATCACCCAGGAGCAGTTTGAGGAACAGGCCGGCATGAGCGTGGACGAGGTGCTTGCTGCTGCCACCGACGGCATGGATTTAAGCAGCGTGAATGAGAAGACCCTGGAGGGTACTTACACCCTGAATGGCAGCGACCTGACCCTGGATCCCGGCCAGCAGGAGACCGTGGGCGCCTTCGGCGCCGGCCTGATCGTGATCCCGATGGACGAGCAGGGCGAGCTGCTGTTCACCCGCGCGGGCTTCCTGGGCGAGTGGAGCGGCAAGCTGTACCTGGTGGACCTGATCGAGCTGGACGAGGAAGACGAAGAGATGGCCGCCTTTATGAAGGACGTCTCTGTGGACGTGACCGTGGAGCTGCGGGCCGACGGGACCTATTCGCTGACCAGCGACGCCTCCTATGTTCTGCCGGCGGTGAAGACCGCGCTGCGCGCCTATCTTGACCAGATGTGCAAGACGAACAACATCACCCCGGAGCAGCTGGAGCAGAGCGTGGGGATGCCCATCGACCAGTACCTGGACCAGATCATCGCCGGCATGGACGTGAGCGAGATGAACGTGACCGCCGAGGGCAGCTACAGCGTGCAAAACGGCAAGATCGTCTTTGACGAGGAGCAGAGCGGCATGCTCAGCGGCATGTGGTTCGGCAACACCCTGATCCTGCCCCTGGATGAGACGGGCAACATCGTGTTCACCCGCAAATAATCCGGCATTACAGCAGAATCATCCGCCTCTGCTCCGGCAGAGGCGGATTTTTGAAAAAAGGAGAAAATTCTATCCCCCCCGGGGGCTTGCGGCAGGAGAACGGGCCGCTTATAATGCAGACAGAAGCTTCGAGTAGAATTAAAAAACGAGGTGGATTGTATGCATATGGCAGACGCGCTGCTGGCCCCGGCTGTTGCAGCGACCATGTACGTGGCCTCCGGCACCGCAGCCGGAGTTTCCCTCCATAAACTGAAAAAGGAAGACGATCCGGCAAAGCTCCCCACCATGGCGGTGACGGCTGCCCTGGTTTTCGCCGGACAGATGATCAACTATACCATCCCCGGCACCGGCTCCTCGGGCCATATGTGCGGCGGCATGCTGCTCTCGGCCCTGCTGGGACCCCAGGCGGGCTTCTTATCCATGATCGTGATCCTGACCATCCAATGCCTCCTGTTTGGGGACGGCGGACTGATGGCCCTGGGCGCCAACATCTGGAACATGGCCTTCTACGGCTGCTTCGTAGGCTACTACCTGATCTGGCGGCCCATCATGAAGGGCAAGCTCTTCGCCGGCCTTGGCGCCAGGGGCGGCCAGCGGGTGAAGATCATCCTGGCCTCCGTTCTGGGCTGCGTGATCACCCTGCAGCTGGGCGCCTTCTCCGTGGTGCTGGAGACCAGCCTCTCCGGCATTACCGAGCTGCCCTTCGGCGCCTTCGTGGCGCTGATGCAGCCCATCCACCTGGCCATCGGCCTTGTCGAGGGCCTGGTCACGGCGGCGGTGCTGGTGTTCGTGTTCGAGTCCCGGCCGGAGCTGCTGCGGGATGTGGATACCTCGGATGACAAGGTTTCCGCCAAGCGCAGCCTGAAGGCTACCATCGCCATCCTTGCCGTCATCACCCTGCTGGTGGGCGGCGGGCTGAGCCTGCTGGCCTCCGAGAACCCCGACGGGCTGGAATGGGCGCTCTTCGGCAACGCCGACGGGGGCTATGCGGAGAACATGGGCCTGGACGAAGAGGACTACGGCGTCCAGAGCGCCGCGGCGGATACCGCCGGCGCCATCCAGGAGAAGACCTCCGTCCTGCCGGACTATGCCTTCCCGGAGAGCGAGAGCCCCGTGGGCACCAGCGTTTCCGGCGTGGTGGGCTCGGCAGTCGTGGCAGGCGTGGCGGTGCTGATCTGCCTGGCCGGCGGCTTCTTCCGGAAGAAAAAGAAAGCGTAAATAGGTTTTTGCAGCGCCGAGCAATGCTCGGCGGACCATTGAGAAAAGCGGAAAGAGCGCGTTGCAGCATGCACGAACGCGTCATTCCGAACCAGTGACCGAGTCACTGGTGTGGGAATCCGTTTCTTTTATGAGAAAAACGGATTGCCACGACCAGTTTGCGAACTGGTCTCGCAATGACAGGTGTGCGGCAACGCGCCCTGTCTGCGTCTTGTGCGTATGAACAAAATGGAAAAGGCGCTGCACGAGCTTGCCGAAATGGACGAGCTGGCAGCGGGCGCTTCTCCGATCCACGGCCTTTGCGCCCCGGCGAAGCTGCTGACCACAATTGCATATATCGCCGTGGTACTGTCCTTCCACAAGTATGCCCTCAGCGGCCTGGCGGTGCTGGCCCTGTACCCGGTGCTGCTGTTTCAAATCAGCGGGGTTTCGGTGGCAAGCTTCTTCTATAAGCTGCGGATCGTCCTGCCCCTGGTGATGGCGGTGGGCCTCTTCAACCCCTTCTTCGACCGGGAGATCCTGGTGACGGTGGGGGGCGTGGGGGTGTCCGGGGGCGTCATCTCCATGGTGACGCTGATGCTCAAGGGCGTTCTCTGCCTGATGGCGTCCTATCTGCTGATGGCCACCACCAGCATCGACGTGCTCTGCGCCGCCCTGCGGAATTTTCATGTGCCCGGCACCCTGGTGACCCTGCTGCTGCTGACCTACCGCTACATCGGCGTGATGACGGAGGAGCTGGCGATCATGACCGACGCCTACCATCTCCGGGCCCCGGGGCAGAAGGGCATCCATGTTTCCGCCTGGGGTTCCTTTCTGGGGCAGCTGCTGCTGCGGAGCATGGACCGGGCGGAGGAACTGTATAACAGCATGCTCCTGCGGGGCTACCACCAGCATTTCCACTACGCCCCGGTGAAGAAATGCACCTGGGCGGACGGAGCCTATGCCCTGGGCTGTATCGCAGCTTTCCTGCTGCTGCGCTTCGTCAACCTGGCGGAGTGGATCGGCGGGCTTTTTATGAGGTGAGAAGGATGATCGAGTTTCAGCAGGTGAATTTTGCTTATGAGAAGGAGCGGCCCGTGCTGCGGGAGCTGTCCTTTCGCATCGGGAAGGGCGAGTCCGTGGGCCTGATCGGCGCAAACGGCGCGGGAAAGAGCACGGTGATGAAGCTGCTGCTGGGCCTGGCCGCCCCCACGGCGGGCCGGGTGCTGGTGGACGGCATCCAGGTGGGGAAGAAGACCTTGCCGGAGATCCGCCGGAAGCTGGGCTTCGTGCTGCAGAATTCCGACAACCAGATGTTCATGCCCACGGTCTACGAGGACATGATCTTTGCCCCGCTGAACTACGGCCTGAGCCGGGAGGAGGCGGAGCGGCGGGTGGACGCGGCGCTGGAGAAGCTGGGCATGCAGGCCCTCAAGCACCGGCACAACCACAAAATCTCCGGCGGCGAAAAGCGCATGGCCGCCATTGCCACCATCCTTGCCATGGAGCCGGAGGCGGTGCTGATGGACGAACCCACCTCCGCCCTGGATCCCTTCAACCGGCGGCAGGTCATCAACACCATCCGGGAGCTCAAGGAGACCAAGCTCATCACCTCCCACGACCTGGACATGATCCTGGACACCTGCGAGCGGGTGCTTCTGCTCTCGGGGGGACAGATCGTGGCGGACGGGCCGGCGGAGGAGATCCTGCGGGACAAGGCATTGCTGGAGGCGCACCGGATGGAGCTGCCCTTCTGCCTGGCAGGCCGCGCATAAAGAAACGATGATAGATCGTTCAAAAAGAAGGGGCTCTCTCAAAACGTAAATCATGCCGTAGGGGCGGCTATTAGCCGCCCGCTAAGCGAACATTCACATCATAAAAAAGTTGGGCGATTCCGTGCTGCGTGCGAAATCGTCCAACTTTTTTTGACAGATAGTTGCTTTTTTCGGGAGGCTGATAGCCCCCCTGCATTCTCTAACGGACTTATGAGACGGCTCCTTGTTTTATCGTGAAAAAGGGCTCAGCCCTCGGCCACCAGATGCTCGCCCACCTTGAACACGTCCCCCGCGCCCACGGTGAGGATGATATCCCCGGGCTGGGCCAGCTTGCGCAGCGCGTCCTCCAGCTCGGGGAAGCTGGGATAGAAGGAGGCGCCCTCCACACGCTCCGCCAGCGCGGCGGAGGAGATGCCGATGGTGTTCTTCTCCCTGGCGGCGAAAATCTCCGCCAGGACCAGCACGTCGGGCCGCTTGAGCTGCTCCACGAAATCCTCAAACAGAGCTGCGGTGCGGGAATAGGTGTGGGGCTGGAAAACCAGCACGGTGCGCTTGTAATTCAGACTCTCCACCGTGTCCAGCAGCACCTTCAGCTCGCCGGGATGGTGGGCATAGTCGTCATACACGTCGGCGCCGTTATATTTGCCCTTGAACTCGAAGCGGCGGCCTGCGCCGTTGAAGCCCGCCAGCCCGTATTTCACCGCCGTGGGGCGGATGCCCAGGCAGATGGCGGCGGCGGTGGCGGCCAGAGCGTTTTTCACATTGTGGATGCCGGGGACATGCAGCGTCACATCCGTGAACTTGCGGCCCCGGTAGATGATGTCAAACTGGGTGTTGGCGCCGAGGAACCGGATGTTCCGGGCGTGCACGTCCGCAGCGTTGCTCAGGCCGAAGGTGATGCGCTTGCGGTCCACCCCTTCCAGGGTCTGCATGGTGTTTTCATCATCGTAGTTGACCACCAGAAACCCGTCCGCCGGGACGCGCTCGGCAAAGGCGCGGAAGGAGCGCTCCACATCCTCCAGGTCCTTGAAGAAGTCCAGATGGTCCGCCTCAATGTTCAGGATCACGGCCACCGTGGGGTGGAAGGACAGGAAGGAGTTATAATACTCGCAGGCCTCCATCACGATGGTGTTGCCGTGGCCCACCCGGTGCCCGGCGTTGAGGAGCGGCAGGGTGCCGCCGATCATCACGGTGGGGTCCCGGTCCGCCGCCATGAGGATATGGGTGCACATGGAGGTGGTGGTGGTTTTCCCGTGGGTGCCGGAGATGCACAGGGCGTTCCGGTAGTCCTGGGAGATGGCGCCCCAGGCCTCGGTGCGCTCGAAAACGGGAATGTCGTTGGCCCGGGCGAAGGCGATTTCGGGGTTGTCGTCATGGACGGCGGCGGTACGCACCAGAAAATCCACATCCGGGGCCACGTTCTCCGCCCGGTGGCCCAGGCATACATGGATCCCCTTTTCCCGAAGCTGCTTCACATTGGCGCTCTCGCTCATATCCGAACCGGTAACGGAGATGCCCATGCCCTTGAGCACTTCCGCCAGGGAGGACATGGAAACCCCGCCGATGCCAACCAGGTGGCCCTTGCGGCCCGGGGAGAGAAAATTGGAAAAATCGCTCATATCAAAAACTCCAAAACTCCAAAAACTCCATTCCCGACCGGCGCGTTTCCTCTTGAAGGACCGGCCGGGGAATGGTAGAATAAGCACAAAGATGGAATGATTATAATCCCGCCGCGCTGTCTTTGCAAGTAAATCTTGCGCCGGCGCGGTGGCAGCGGTGCAGGAGGCGGCTATGGCGACCATCATCCCACCCAAATATGTCCGGCAGGTTCTGGTGACGCTGCAGGGCCGGGGCTACCCTGCCTTCCTGGTGGGGGGCTGCGTGCGGGATATGCTGCTGGGGATCCAGCCCCATGACTGGGATGTGACCACCGCCGCCCTGCCCCAGCAGATCCTGGAGCTGTTTCCCGGCTCCTGCCTGACCGGGCGGCAGCACGGCACCGTGACCGTGCGCCTCAACTCCCATCAGGTGGAGGTCACCCCCTTCCGCACCGAGGGCCGGTATACCGACCATCGGCACCCGGATCTGGTGCAGTTCGTGACGGATCTGACGGCGGATCTGAGCCGGCGGGACTTTACCGTGAACGCCATGGCCCTCTCCCCGGACGGGCTGGTCAGCGACCCCTTCGGCGGCGCTGCCGACCTGAGGCGGGGGGTGATCCGCTGCGTGGGAGAGCCGGAGCGACGCTTCGAGGAGGACGCCCTGCGCATGCTGCGGGCCCTGCGTTTTTCGGCAAAGCTGGGCTTTGCCATCGACCTGTTTACCATGGAGGCCATCCGGGAAAAGGCGCCGCTCTGCGCGGTGCTGGCGCCGGAGCGGGTGCGGGAGGAGCTGGAGAAGATCCTGCTGAGCCCCGCGCCGGAGAAGGCGCTGGAGGCGGTGAATCTGGGCCTGCTGGACGCCTACCTCTATAAGCGCCTGCCGGAGAATGTCCCGGAACGGCTTGCCGCCCTGCCCCGCCGGGCCCTGGAGCGATGGGCGGGCTTCGCCTGGCTCCTGGAACGCTACGGCTGCGTGGCGTCGGCGGAGAGCTTTCTGCAGGCTCTGCGCCTGGACGGGCGCAGCATCCACCTGGGCGCGCTGACTGCGGCGGTGCTGAACGCCCCTCTGCCGGAGACGGCGGCGGACTGGAAGCGCTGCCTGCGCCGCTGCGGGGCGGAGGCGGCGGTCTGCGCTGCCCGCTGTGCCGACGCTTTTTTGTCCCCCGGGCATGCCCGGGCGGTGAAGGCCGTGCTGCGCAGCGGGGAGTGCTTCTCCCTGCGGGAGCTGGCCGTGACGGGCAAGGATTTGACAGACCTGGGCCTGCAGGGCAAGGCCGTGGGGGAAATGCTGGATTTTCTGCTGGATTATGTGATCGACTATCCGGCCAATAACCGCCGGGAGCTGCTGTTGAGCCTGGCCGGCGGAACGGAGGAATGAGATGGATACCTGGGATGCACTGAAGGAGGCATGCGCCGGCTGCCGCGGCTGCCAGCTCTGCCAAACCAGAACCAAGCTGGTCTTCGGCGTGGGCAAGGAGGACGCGGAGCTGATGTTCATCGGGGAGGGTCCCGGTGAACAGGAGGACCTGCAGGGAGAGCCCTTTGTGGGCCCCGCCGGGAAGCTGCTGGACAATATGCTGCAGATGATCGGCCTGGACCGGAGCAAGGTCTATATTGCCAATATGGTCAAGTGTCGCCCGCCCCGGAACCGGGATCCGCTGCCGGAGGAGCAGAGCGCCTGCGCATCCTGGCTGCAGCGGCAGATCGCCCTGGTGAACCCGAAGCTCATCGTCTGCCTGGGCCGCGTCGCCGCCATGGGGATGATCGACCCGGATTTTCGCATCACCCGGCAGCACGGCCAGTGGTTTGACAAGGACGGCCGCCGCTGGATGGCCACCTTCCACCCCTCGGCGCTGCTGCGGGATCCGGGCAAGCGGCCGGAGGCATTTATGGATCTGAGAGCCCTACGAAAGGAGATCCGGGAGACCTGTACCCGGACGGAAACAAGATGAGCACTGCCCCTATCACCTTCAAAACCGTCACCCTCTGCGACAAATGCTGGGTGGATGAGATCGTCCGGGCGGAGAACAGCCCCAGCGCGGACTATAATTTCGGCAATATCTATATCTGGGACAAGTACTACCGCCAGCTCATCGCCCGGGTGGGGGACCGGATGTTGACCAAGCTCCGCTATGAGGGGCGGCCCGCCTTTGTCTTTCCCATTGGCAGCGGCCCTCTGCGCCCGGCCATCGAGGCGCTGCGGGCCTTCGCCGCCTTCCGGGGCTATCCGCTGGTGATCCGCGGCATCACCGACGGGCACAAGGAGCTGCTGGAGCGGGAATACCCCGGCTGCTTTACCTTCGCCCTGGAGGAGAACAACCTGGATTACATCTACCGGGCGGAGAAGCTGGCCACCTACGCGGGCAAGTCGCTCCACGGCAAGAAGAACCACTGCAACCGCTTTGAGGCGGAGCATGACTGGCAGTTCGTGCCCCTGACCCGGGAGTGGATCCCCGGCTGCATGGACATGCTGGACGTCTGGACCGAGGATAACAGCCAGCGCCTGGACAAGAGCGTCGCCAACGAGCATGACGCCATCATCCGCGCCTTTGCCGCCTTTGAGCGGCTGGGCCTGGAGGGAGGCGTGCTGCTGGCGGAGGGGAAGATCGTGGGCTTCTCCCTGGGGGAGATGTGCGCCGAGGACACCTTCGATGTCCATTTTGAAAAGGCTCAGATCGACATGAACGGCGCCTATCCTATGGTATGCCGGGAGCTGACCAGAATGCTCCTGGCCCGGCACCCCCAGCTGCAGTTTATGAACCGGGAGGACGACATGGGCTTTGATTCCCTGCGCCAGTCCAAGCTGAGCTACAAGCCGGAATACCTGCTGAACAAATACATTGCGAGGTGGAACGATGGCTGAACCCATCATCCGTCCAGTCCGGGAAGAGGACGCCGGCGCCCTGACAGCCCTGTGGCATCGGGCCTTCGGGGATCCGGAGGAGCTGTCCCGGGACTTTCTTGCCCGGCTGCGGTCCCTGGGCGGCGGGGTCTGCGCCGAGGAGGACGGGGTCCTGCTGGGCGCGGCCTACGCGGTGACGGACTACTTTTTGAACGAAGAGCGGATCGCCTATCTCTACGCCGTAGCCGTGGAGGAGGACGCCCGGGGGCGCGGGCTTGGCGCCGCGCTGAGCCGGGAGGCTGCGGCCCTGGGGCGGCGGCTGGGGGCCGGAATGGTCTGCACCCTGCCTGCCGAGCCGGGGCTTTACCCCTGGTATGAGCGGGCCATCGGCGTCCGCTGCGCCCTCCGCCGGCGGCAGGAGGAAATCGAGAGCCGTCCGGGACCTGTGCCCAGGCCCCTCTCGCCGGAGGAATACGGCGCCCGGCGGGAAAGGCTGCTCGCGGGTAAGGCCCATGTGCGCCCCGGCGCCGCGGTGCTGCGCCAGGAGCAGTTCAACTGCCGCGTCTGCGGCGGGGATCTGTACGCCGTGGGGAAGGGGATCGCCGCGGCCTGTGTGGAGGAGGGCGTGGCCATCCTGCGGGAGCTGCTCGCCCCCGAAGGGGCGGATCGGGCCGCCCTGGCCGGGGCCGTGGCCGCCGCCCTGGGGGCGGAGCGGGCGCTGCTCTATACGCCGGATGCCGGGGGAGAGCCCTATATGGCCGCCGACCGGCCCCTGCCGCCGGACTGCGCCTGGGGCCTGGCCCTGGACTAAGACTGTGTCATACAGAAGGGAACGCCCCGGCGAAAGCCGGGGCGTTCCCTTTTGTATAGGATTTGCGTGATGGTCAGAGCAGCTTGTCGATCAGCTCCTGCAGCTCCTCCGCGGACATGGCGCCCGTGTGGGTTTCCACAATGCGGCCGTTGGCGTTGATGACCACGGTGAAGGGAATGGCAGACACCTCATAGGCCGTCATGCCCTCCCCGGCATAGTCAAAGAACAGGGGGAAGACATAGCCGCTATCGTCCACAAAGGAGCAGGTGCCCTCCTCCGTCTCATAGCTGCCGTCCACCAGGTCCACCATCAGAAACTGAATCTGGTCGCCGTAGGCCCAATAGGCATCGTTGAAATAGGGCAGCTCCGACTGGCAGGGGCCGCACCAGGTGGCCCAGAAGTTGATGATGACGGGCTTGCCGGAAAAATCGGAGAGAGAATAGAGGTTTCCGTCCCGGTCCGTCAGGGTGAAATCCGGGGCGGCGGGCAGGCTGGGGTCGTCCTCCACCACGTTGGCGGGCACGCCGCTCTGCCGGGTATAGGGCTCCCAGCTCAGGCGGGTGAAGACGAAGGACATGTTTTCCGAGTTGAAGCGGAGGGTATCGCCGGAGATGGTGTAGGTGACAGTGCGGTCATAGAGCTTGATGCTGCTCTCGTCCCAGCTCACCTCTTCCTCTGCGCCTTCGTCCGAGACAAAGCCGGTGCCGCCCTCCTCCAGTGTCAGCAGCACCCGGTTCTCATAGGCCGCGTCGGCCCCGTCCACGGTGCGCTGGGTCAGCTCCCAGGTGCCCACGGCCGTATCCGGCTCCGGAGCAGCGGGAGCGGGAAAGGAGCCGGCGTTTTCCTCCTGCGCCGGGGCGGAGGGGCTCTCAAAGCCACCCCCGGGGAAGGAAGAGGTCCTCCCGCAGGCGGCGAATGCCAGAAGCATGACCAGACTGAGCACGAGCGCAAGAATCTTTTTCATAAGGCATCCTCCTTCAAATTGGCACGAAGTGAGGCAAAAAGCAGCAAGCACAGGGAATCAGTCCGCCCGGAGAACGATCTGATATTCGCCGTCATAGACAATGATCTGGTCCCCGTCATAGACATAGTAGAAGCTCTGGTCATCGTCCAGGGTGAGGAAGTAGCGGTTCCAGGTCAGGGAAAGGGTCTCGCCGTGGCCGGTATAGCTGCCGCTGCCGTCGTCCGCCAGGGTGAAGGAAAACGTGTCGTCAGGATAGGCCTCTCCTTCCTCGTAGACGGTGTGGCTGGTATAGCTGCCCACAGGCGGCGTCAGCGGCGCGGGCGCGTCCGCGGAGCGGACGTAGACGTCGGTGACCCCGTTCCAGGTAAAGGTCAGGCTGTCCCCCTGCAGGAGATAGACGCCGCCCACACCGTCGATGACGATGGCGCCCTCTGACCAGCGCAGCTCCTGGTAGTCCTGGTAGGCGTAGTCCCCCGCAAAATCGGTGATCGCCTGGTAGCCGAAGCCGTCCTCGTCCAGCAGCAGGCTGATCTGCCCGGGCGCATATTCCGGGCTGCCGGGTTCGGACAGGGTCCAGACCCCGACAGGGCCGCTCTGGGCGGGCTGCTCCTGAACAGGCGAATCCTGCGCGGGGGCGAGGGGGGCGGGGGAGGCGCCGCCGCAGGCGGCGAGAGCGAGCAGCAGCATGGCTGCCAGCAGAAGAGACACAAGCTTTTTCATAGGGATGCTCCTTTGCTTTTTTTTTCTCCATTATACAGGAGTTTTTCCCGGCGCGCAAGGCGCCGGAGGCAGAAAGCACTTGTGAAAATGCAAAAAGTCGGCTATGATAGGGAGGAATCTGAAAAGGAGAAACGCCATGCGAATTCTGGTAGCGGAAGACGAAAAGAATCTGAACCGGATCATCACCGAGGCCCTGGAGGATGAGGGCTACAGCGTGGACCCCTGTTTCAACGGGGTGGACGCGCTGGAGTTCTGCTCCGGCGCCGCCTACGACGTGATCATCCTGGATATCAACATGCCCCGGATGGACGGGCTGACCGTGGTGCGCCGCCTGCGGGAGCGGGGGGACCACACCCCCGTGCTGTTCCTCACCGCCCGGGACAGCGTAGCCGACCGGGTGGAGGGCCTGGAATCCGGCGGAGACTATTACCTGGTCAAGCCCTTCGATTTCAAGGAGCTGATGGCCGTGGTGCGGGTGATGACCCGCAAATACACCGGCAACCGCTCCAATCTCTACACCATCGCGGACCTGACCCTGGACGCCCAGGGCAAAACCGTAACGCGGGCGGGGAAGACCATCGACCTGACCGGCAAGGAATTCGCCCTGCTGGAGTACATGCTGCGCAACCGGGGCGTGGTGCTGACCCGGGAGATGATCGAGAACAACCTCTGGAACTATGAGTACGAGGGCGGCACCAATATCGTGGACGTCTATGTGGGCTACCTGCGCCGGAAGATGGACACCGGCTTTGACAAGAAGCTGATCCATACCGTCTGGGGCAGCGGCTGGGTGCTGCGGGAGGAGTGAGAGCATGTCCGCGAAGTTTCGCCTGACTCTGTGGCTGACGCTGATGGTGCTGCTGCTGGCGGCGGCGGTGCTGGTCTTCGTGATCCTCATCAACCGCACCTCCACCCTGGACGATCCGGCGGAGCGCCTGGTGCGCACCGTGCTGACCGATGCGGAGGAGGTGGAGGAGGACGACGGGGAATTTCACCTGGAGGACCTGGATTCCTACCGCCGGGGCGTCTACTGCAGCTATTATGACGGGGACGGCACCCTGCTGCTGGCGGCCATGCCCGAGGGGGTGGACATCGGGGAGATCCCCTTCCTGGCAAACGTGCTGCGCACCGTGACCCTGGCCGGGAAGGAGTACTATCTCTATGACGCCTGCGTCGACTCCGGCAGGCAGACGGTGTGGGTGCGGGGCCTGGTCTCCACGGGGGACACCTCGGGCCTCATGCACGCCATCACCGTCATCACCCTGACCCTGCTGCCCATCCTGCTGCTGGTGGCCCTGGCAGGCGGGTGGCTCATCGCCTGGAGCGCCTTCCGGCCCATGGAAAAGATCGTGACCGCGGCAAACTCCATCTCCGACGGCGATGATCTGACCGCCCGCATCGAGCTTGGCCGGGCTTCCTCGGAGATGCGCAGGCTGGGCAGCGCCTTCAACCGCATGTTCGAGCGGCTGGAGCGCTCCTTCCACACCGAGCGGCAGTTCGCCTCCGACGCCTCCCATGAGCTGCGTACCCCCATCACGGTGGTGTTGGCGGAGTGCGACCGGGCCCGCCGCAAGGCCAGGACCCCGGAGGATTATCAGGCGTCCCTGGACGTGATCGAGGAGCAGAGCCGCCGCATGTCCGAGCTGGTGCAGCAGCTGCTGGGCCTGACCCGGATGCAGCACGGCACCGACCGCTACCCCCTGCGGGAAGGGGATCTGAGCGAATTCGTGGAGGCCTGCTGCAGTGAGTTCAGCCCCCAGGACCGCCGGGGCATCACCTTGGAAAAGCGGATCCAGCCGGGGGTCATGGCCAATTATAACCCGGCGCTGTTCTCCCGGGTGGTGATGAACCTGCTGCAGAACGCCTATCGCTACGGCCGGGAGGGCGGGCATATCCTGCTGAGCCTGAGCCGGGAGGCGGACAAGGCCGTCCTCCGGGTGGAGGATGACGGCATCGGCATCGCCCCGGAGGATCAGGACAAGATCTGGCAGCGCTTCTGGCAGGCGGACCCCGCCCGAGGCGAAAACGGCAGCACCGGCCTGGGCCTTGCCATGGTGAAGGAAATCGCGGAGTTTCACGGCGGTAAGGCCGCGGTGGAGAGCGAGCCGGGCAAGGGCAGCGTGTTCACCGTGACGATTTGAGCCAGTCAGGCGTGGGAAGATAGGATGCGGGAAGCGGGCGGCTGATAGCCGCCCCTACAATAGAGCGGGGGCGGGATGAAAATGCCCAGACGAAAACCAATCCGCCTGGCGGGATACGATTACAGTACGCCCGGCGCCTATTTCGTTACCATCTGTACGCACGAGAAGCGCTGCATCCTCTCGACGATTCCCGTAGGGGCCGGCGCCCTCGACGGCCCGAGCCTGCAACTTACAGCCCTCGGGGAAATTGTTGAAAAACACATCCTGTCGACAGAACATATTCCGGGAATGCATGTTGACAAATATGTCATCATGCCGAATCATATTCATCTGATCCTGACGCTGGAGCAAGAAAGAGGGCCGTCGAGGGCGCCGGCCCCTACAGGCGTTGCAGATGGGTATGGTGGTTCCGGAATTCCTGCAAACGAAAAACTCCCACGAGCAATCGGCGTGATGAAGCGATTGACCAATAAAGAAGCAGGGAAAAAGTTATTCCAGCGATCCTATTACGAGCATGTCATCCGCAACGAGGCGGATTACCGGAGAATCTGGGAGTATATCGACACCAACCCCGCCAAGTGGACGGAGGATTGTTATTACACAACCGAACCATAAAAGGAGCCTCTCCGGCGAAAGCGGAGAGGCTCCTGCTGATTTTTCTGCGGGTGTGGGGCGGATGATATCCGCCCCTTCGGCGTTTCTGATGGGGATCAGACCAGCTTTTCCATCTCGTCCACCAGCTCCCCGAAGAGGGAGAGGGCGGAGTTGATGGGATCGGGGGAGGACATGTCCACGCCCGCGATCTTCAGCAGGCTGATGGGATCGGTGCTGCTGCCGCCGGAGAGGAACTTCTTGTAATCTCGAACGGCGGGGGCGCCTTCCTTGAGGATGCGGTTGGCGATGGCCACGGCGGCGGAGAAGCCGGTGGCGTACTGGAAGACATAGTAATTGTAGAAGAAGTGGGGGATCCGGGCCCACTCCAGGGCGATCTCCTCATCGGAGACCATGTCGGGGCCAAAGTAGAGCTTGTTGAGCTCATGGTACTTCTTGCTCAGCGCATCGGCGGTCAGGGCCTCGCCCCGCTCGGACATGCGGCCCATCTCCAGCTCAAACTCGGCAAACATGGTCTGGCGGTAGATGGTACCCTTGAACTGATCCATGAAGTGGTTGATGAGGTAGGCCCGCTCCTTCTTGTCGCTGGTCTTGGAGAGCAGGTGGCGCATCAGCAGCACCTCGTTGCAGGTGGAGGCCACCTCGGCCACGAA
This sequence comes from uncultured Oscillospiraceae bacterium, assembly GCA_964395795.1. Classification (GTDB taxonomy): domain Bacteria; phylum Bacillota; class Clostridia; order Oscillospirales; family Oscillospiraceae; genus Limivicinus. Next base: position 18,939 of record CAYNBS010000015.1, on the reverse strand, counting down.
GATCACATAGTCGCTGGTGGAGACGGGCTGGTACTTGGTGGAGTGATAGCTGTGCAGGGCGTGGCCCATCTCGTGCACCAGGGTGAACATGCTGTCCAGCGTGTCCTTATGATTCAGCAGCACATAGGGGTGGGGCCGGGAGTTGCCGGAGGAATAGGCGCCGCCCCGCTTGCCCACGTTTTCGTACACGTCGATCCAGCGATTCTGGAAGCCCTCCTTCAGCAGATCCGTGTAGTCCTCGCCCATGACGGCCAGCGCCTCCAGCACGGTCTCCTTGGCCTGCTCGAAGGAGATCTTCTCCGCCGCGTCTGCCACGATGGGGGTGTACACATCGTACATGTGCAGCTCCTCCACGCCCAGCAGCTTCTTGCGGAGGGCAACGTACTTGTACATCTTGTCCAGATTGCCGTGGACAGCCTCGATCAGGTTCAGGTACACGGGCACGGGCACCTCCGTGCGGTCCAGGGAGGCGGCGATGGTGCTCTCATAGTGCCGCGCGCCGGCGAAGAAGCGCAGCTGCTTGAACTGGGCGTCCAGCGTGGCGGCTACGGTGTTGCGGTATTCACCCAGGCGCTGGTAGTAGGCCTTGAAGGCGTTCTTCCGCAGCACCCGGTCCGGGCTCTCCAGCAGGGGAACGAAGGAGCCGCCGGTGAGTTGGTGCTCCACGCCGTCCTTGTCGGTCACGTTGGGGAACTTCAGGTCCGCGTTGCGGAAGATGCTGCCGATGTTGTCCGGGGCCTGGGCCATCTCACCCGCGGCGGACAGCAGCCGCTCCTCGGCGGGGGAGAGAATGTGGGCAGCGCGGCGGCGGATCTGGTACAGGCTCCGCCAGTACTCCTCCAGGCCGGGCTGGGCAACGTAGAAGAGGTTCAGGGTGTCCTCGGGGATGGCCATGATCTCGGGATCGGCGAAGGCGCCGGCGGAGGACAGGGCCACGATGGTGCGCATGGCCTTGCCGCGCATGTCCTGATAGAAGCCGTTGCCGGTGTCCTGGTCGCCCTTGCAGCTGGCATAGCCGTACAGGGTGCTGAGACGTACCTCCAGCTCGTCCTGCTTGCGGAAGTAGGAGAGGAGGGTTTCGGCATCGTCCCCCAGGTGACCCTGGAAGGCGGCAATCTCCGCGGGCATGGCCAGCAGCGCCTCGTTTTCCTGGAACCAGGCCTCGTCGCTGTCAAACATGTCCTTCAGGTTCCAGGTAAACTCCTCGGGAACCTGGCTGCGCTCGGGGATCTTTTTCGTGTCCATAGAAACAAACCTCCAAGTGTTCAAAATGTTGGTATAGCAAGTATAACACATGCCCTCCCGCCCCGCAAGGGCCGACTTGCGGCCTTTCGTCACAGACGGCAGACAAAGGGATGCGGATTGCCACGTCCCGACCCCTCTTCGTAGGGGCGGATACTATCCGCCCGCCCGTGGGACGCCGGAACAGATCCCGGGCGGCTGATAGCCGCCCCTACAGCGCAGCAACGCTCCGTTACTCTGTCACTCGCGGCAATCCGTCCTTACGCAGAGATGGGGGATGCGGATTGCCGCGCCTGCCTTCGGCAGGCTCGCAATGACAGCGTTTGGGCTTTGCCTGCACCTTGCGGCGAAACGACCGGCGGCCTGTCCTCATCCTATAATCATTATTGACGGAACGGGGCAAATGGATTAAAATAAACGGTACGAAATGGGGAGGATGCTGTCATGAAACCTAAAATCAACCCCCTTTGGGGCTATGTGACGCTGGGCCTTGTGGTGCTGACGCTGGTGCTGTGCGTCATCGGCGCGAACACCGGCGTGCTGCTGGTAAAGTCGGGCCAAAACCCGCGGGACACGGCGGAGCTCTTTTTCGAGAGCGTCGTGATCGGCAAGTACGACGCGGCGGACGCCTGCCTGGAGAACTACGGCAGCCTTGGCCTGGACCGCAGCCCCCGCAGCGAGCAGGGCATGCAGGAGTGGCCGGTGCTGCTGGCAAGCTATGACTACAGCCTGGTGGGCGAGCCGGAGGTCCGGCGGGACACCGCGGTGCAGACCGTGCGCTTCCGCTACCTGGATCTGGCGAAGCTGGAGGAAGAGCTGGAGACGCCCCTGAACGCCGAGGCCATCGAGGCCGCCGGGGAGGGGGAGACCGGGCCGGAGCCCATCTATCCCAAGCTGGAGGAGCTGCTGGCAAGCCCGGAGAACTATTACACCACAGTGGAGCTGGCCGTCACGCTGCATTTTGCCGACGGCGCATGGCGCATTCAGGCGGATGAGGCGCTGCTGTCTGCCCTGGCCGGCGGGAAATAAGGGGGAGAGGCATGAGCAACAGAGAGTTTGATTTGGACGATATCCTGTCCGAGTTTAAGGATTACAGCCCGGCGGCAGAGACCAGGCCCGCGGCCCCGGCTCGCCCGGCGAAGCCGGCCTACACGGCCCCGGAGACGAAGCCGGCCTACGACGATGGGGCGATGCGGGCGGATTATGACGAGCCTGCCTTTCCCGAGCCTGCCTATGACGCCTATGAGGACGAGCAGGAGAATCCCCGGCGGCAGAGCCGGCTTGGCCCTGTGCTGCGGGAGCTTGGCGGACGCATCCGGGAGGGCTTGGGCAGCCTGGCAGCCCGCCTGCGGGAAGCTCGTGCCAAGCAATCCGGCGGCGAGAGAGGGGAGAGCGGCGCCGCGCTGTCCCGCTGGCTGCCCACCGCCATCACGGCGGCGCTGCTGCTTCTCTCCTGCCTGTGCGTGGTCTGGGTGCTGCGGAATGTGCACCCCGGCTCCGGCACGGTGGTGAGCTCCAAGCCCGGCGCAAACCTGGCCCAGCGGGTGGATCACCGCAGCGGGGAGGACTGGCAGAGCGAGGGGGAGACTGACCCGGACGATCCCGACGGGCAGGCCGCGCCCCGGCGCATCCATTATGTGATCGACGAAAACGCCGTGGTGGCCCCGGCGCCCAACCCCGCCTGCTTCGGCAAGATCAGCATCGACGAGCCGGAGAAGGTGCTGGAGATCATCCAGCAGGCCCGGGATTACGGGCTGCTGGGGGAGGACGAAGTGGTGGCCTTCGACCCCAATGTGACCTTCTACTACGATGAGGACATCGAGTATTACCTGGACGAGACCATTCTGGTGATTTGCTGGAAGGAGGTCATCGACGGCAACACCTGCAGCTTTGTGGAGATCAAGATCGCGGACGCCTCCCAGTTCCGCCGGAAGTTTGCCGACGACACCTTTGCCTCCGCCAACCAGTACTACTCCACGGAGATGCACAAGAGCACCAACGCCGTGGTGACCCTGAACGCGGACTTTTATCAGAACCGGGACTTCGGCGTGGTGGTCTACGGACGGGAGCTGTACCGCTTCCCCACCGGCACCTACACCGGCGTGTATAAGAAATACAATTGCCTGGAGACCTGCTTTGTCAACGGCGAGGGCGACTTCCTCTTCACCGAGCTGGGGCAGAGCTTCACCCGGGAGGAAATGGAGCAGTACATCGCGGATAACGACATTCTCTTCTCCATCTCCTTCGGCCCCGTCCTGGTGCGGGACGGCCAGGTGCAGCAGTGCGACTGGTACCCCGTGGGCGAGATCGACCGGGGCTATTCCCGGGCCGGCATCGGCCAGGTGGACAAGCTCCACTACCTCTACATGTCCCTGAACCATTCCCCCGAGAAGGAGGCCCGCTGGTCGGTGAACACCTTCGCCCAGCACTTTGGGGAGAAGCCGGTCCAGAATGCCTACTGCCTGGACGGCGGCCAGACCGGCGAGATCGTGTTCCAGGGCCGGGCCTATAACCACGTGGACGTGGTCAACGGCCAGAAGGAACGCCCCGTCAGCGACAATATCTACTTTGCTACCGCCATCGGCGGAATGGAGGTGGGCGAATGAACAGCGTTGCCATGTATCTGGGCAGCCGGGTCATCCAGTGGAGCGCGGTGATCATCACCATGGGCCTGCTCTGCTGCCTGAGCCTGACCCTGGCCCTTTTCCGCCAGCGCAGCGAAAGCCTGCGGGCTATCCTGGTGTTCTTCCCCCTGGCCACCGTGCTGAGCCTGTTTCTGGCCCGGCTCATCCACTGGTACTTCAACACAGAGATCTACGGCTCCTTCGGCGCCGCCTTCTCCAACTTTGACCTGGGCAGCTTCTCCATCCCCGGCGTGATTCTGGGTGTGTGGCTGGCGGCCTGGATCGTCTGCCGGCTGGGCCTCGTGCCCAACACCGGCGTGCTGCTGGACTGCACGGCTCCGGCCCTGGCGCTGCTGATCGCCTTCGTCCGGCTCAGCGCCCTGTTCAACAACACCTGCCGCAGCCGCATCCTGATCGAGACCAAGATCTTCAAGACCCTGCCCTTCGCCGTGGCCCATACGGACGCGGCGGGCAACCGGGTCTGGCGGCTTGCCGTCTTCTTCCTGGCCTTCCTGGCCATGCTGGCGCTGACCGCCTTCCTGCTGCGCTTCTATTGCAGGCGGGGCCGGCGGAAGATGCTGGTGCCCTGCTCCACCCGGGGGAACGTCTGGCGCATGTTCCTGCTGTACTACGGCGTGGTGGAGTTCGTGGTGGACTCCCTGCGGAACGATTCGCCCCTGATGCACTTCCACCTGCTCTCCAAGCTGAACCAGTACTCCTCCTTCGTGAGCCTGGCCCAGATCTTCGCCGCCTTCACGATTTTGTATGTGCTGGTGTACTACAGCGTCAACTCCATCAAGGCAAAGGGCTTCTCCTACCTGCATGCCCTGAGCTGGGTGGCCTTCGTGCTCTGCCTGGTGGGCGCGGGCTTCTTCGGGGAATACAAGGTGCAGCGCACCGCCCAGTACCTCAAGTGCTACAGCATCATGATCCTCTCCCTGGCGGCCCTGGTGGCGGATATCCGCCTCGTCTACGAAAGCTGCGCCGTGAAGCGGCGCAAGCAATACGAATACTGACTGACAGAAAATCGGCCTTCCCTCAAAAGGGAAGGCCGATTTTTCAGATACGTCTGTATGCTGTCAGAACAGCAGATCCTTGAAGCAGAGCATGGGCTTGTTGTTGTCGTAATCCCAGCTGTGGTGGGCGCCGCCCCGACAATGATCGGCGTGCTCGCAGCCCCGGCAAAAGCTCGATCCCTCGCTCAGATCCCGGCGGAACAGCTCAAAGCGGTGGTCCCACACGTCCTTGAAGCGGCTCTCGCGGATGTTGCCCTGAATGGTCTCGGGCCGGCGCTCAATATCGAGACAGGCGCCGATGTCGCCGTTTGCCATGATGCTGGCGGTGTAGATCCCGGCGTTGCAGAGCCAGTACCAGTCCCGCAGCTCCCGCTCCCAGTCCGGCCCCAGGTAGTGGCTGCAGCCGTACTGCACCGGATAGCCCGCCTGCCGTTTTTCCCGGATGAAGGAGAAGAGGCGCAGGTAATCCTCCTTCGTCAGCATCCGCCCGGGCCATTGGAGGGCCCGGCCGATGGGCTCCAGATTGATGACCCGCCAGGAGTCAATATCCAGCCCGTCCATGATCTCGAAGAGTTGGTCCAACTCGCAGATATTCTCGTGGTTCACCACGGTGGTCACCTGCACGGCCTGGAAAGCGCCCTCGTCCAGCAGATTTTGGATGCCGCGCATGGCGGCGTCGTAGCCGCCGGGCAGGCCGCGGAGCCTGTCATGGGTCTCCCGCAGTCCGTCGATGGAGACGGAGATGGTACGCATGCCGGCCTCCGCCAGCTTGTGGGCCACATCCCGGGTGATGAGGGTGGCGTTGCTGGTCATGCCCCAATGATAGCCCAGCTCGTGGGCATAGCCCAGGATCTCGAAGAAGTCCTTCCGCAGCAGAGGCTCGCCCCCCGTGATGCACAGCATCAGCCGGGATAGGTCAAAGTCCTCTTTCACCTGCTCCAAAATGGCCCGGTATTCCTCCACCGTCAGCAGATCCGCAGGGCGCTGGGGCGTGCAGGAGCTGCCGCAGTGGAAGCAGTGCTCATTGCACTGCAGCGTCAGCTCCAGAAAAAGCTGGCGGAGCTGGGGCTCGCGGTACAGCCCGCGGACATAATCCGCCAGCTGGTCCATGTGCCGTTCCTTGACTGTCTTCATACCAGCGCTTCCTCTATGGCTTCCGCTGCGGCCTTCAGCGTGGCGGGGGCGGCGTCTTCCTCAATGAAAAAGGCCATGCCGCCGGGAGGTCCGTAGACCGGGGCGGGAACGTCCTCCGCCGGGTCGTAATCGTCCTCCTCATCCTCCCAGAAGATGGGAGGACCGTACACGTCCTCCGGCTCGTTGCCGAAGGGGTCAAAGTCCGGCTCCAGCATCCCCGGCGGGCCGTATTCCGTCGCCGGAATGTTGTGATGCGGGCCAAACCAGGTGCAGCCGGTGAGCATGGCGGCAGAGACGGCCACCGCGCCGGCGCAGACGCCCGCGGACTTGAGAAGCTGCGGCGTTTTTTTGCGTTTCATAAGCGTGGCTCCTTTGCAAGGCTTATCAATTACAGTATACCACCCCGGCCGGGGCCGTGTAAAGCCGCGCCGGGGAAAAATCAGTCCAGATACTGCTCCCGGAAACAGGCGGCGGGGAGGCAGTCGGCAAGGCCGGTGAGCAGGTCCGCGCTGCGGCAATAGACCTCCTCGCCCGCGTCCGGGGCGTACAGACCGGTCCCGCCCTCCCGACGGAGGGAGACGCGCAGCGTGGTGCCCTTGCCCGGGCGGCTCTCCAGCAGCAGGGCGCCGCCGTGCATCTGGGCGGCCAGCCGGGCCACCGTCAGGCCCAGCCCCGCGCCCTGGCCCATCTGCTGCAGGTCAAAGCTGTGCCGGTAGCGGTCGAACACCAGGGGCAGCTCCTCCGGCGCGATGCCGCAGCCGTCGTCATCCACCGCCAGCACCACGGTGCGCCCGGCGGGGAGAAGGCTGAGAGAAATCTGGGTGCAGCCCCTGCCATGGCGGATGGCGTTGGAAAGCAGGTTCAACAGCAGCGTCTTGAGGATGCCGGGATCGGCCTGGACGGGTACGGCGCCGGGGGAGCGGAAGGAGAAGCGGAGCGAGGGAAAAAGACCCTCCGCCCCGTCCATCAGCGAGGCGCACAGGGCGCTGAGATCAAAGGACTGCAGCGACGAAGCGGCAAGCCCCTCGGCGGCGCCCAGGATCAGAGAGGCGTTGTCGATCATGCGGCGCAGCTGAAACTGGCTGCGGGTGATGGTGCGCAAGCCCTCCAGCAGCGCAGGGTCGCCCAGAGCCTCCGCCCGATCCCGCAGGCGTCCGGCGGCCAGCTCCTGATTCATCATGCTGCTGCGCACGGCGTAGAGGAAGGCCTGGTTCATCACCGCCGGCAGCTCCTCCTGGGGCCGGAGAAAAATGATCTGCTCCCTATCCAGGGAGGAGACCCGCAGCAGAAAAGGCCTGCCCTGCAGGGCGACCTGGGCCAGAAATGAGGAAGCCTGCGTTCCCGCCACCACTTCCCCGAACAGCTCCCGCACCTGCTTCCCGGCGCAATCTCCGCCCAGAACGGCCCGGGCCGCGGGATTGGCATAGCTGACCCGCGCTCCCTTGATGAGCACGGCGGCTTCGCCCGACATGGCGAGGAGCTTGACGGCAGAATCCATCCTTGTATTCCTCCTGTTCTCCGCAAAACGCGGTGCAGCCGGCATTGCTTGGCGTCATTTTACCATATACCGACAAAATACACAATATTCAGGGAAAAAAGACCCTGTTTCCCGTGAAAAATTCGGCAGATTTCCGGCAAAAATAAAAAGCGGGAAAACTTGATTTTTCACGATAGTATATGTTAAAATTGAGACGCTTTGGGAGGGTTTTCAACCCGCTTACAGCTTTTCCCAAACCAATTTTTGCAAACTTTTAATTGGAGGATAGAATTATGATTAAAGTCGGCATCAATGGCTTCGGCCGCATCGGCTCCCTGGCTTTCCGCGCCGCCATCCAGTCTGACGACGTCGAGGTCGTCGCCATCAGCGCTCCCGGTCATCCCGCGAGCCACGTTGCTTACTGCGTGAAGTACGATTCCGTTCACGGCCGTTTCAACGGCGAAGTCGTGGGCAACGATGAGGACAGCACCATCACCGTCAACGGCAAGACCGTGAAGATCCTGTCCGATAAGACCTATCGTGACGCTTCCCTGATCCCCTGGGGCGAGCTGGGTGTGGAGTATGTGCTGGAGTGCACCGGCGTGTACCTGACCAAGGAGAAGGCCCAGGCTCATATCGACGCCGGCGCCAAGGTCGTCATCATGTCCGGCCCCGCGAAGGACGACACCCCGATGTTCGTCTGCGGCGTCAACCTCGACAAGTACACCCCCGACATGCAGTTCGTTTCCAACGCTTCCTGCACCACCAACTGCCTGGCTCCTCTCGCCAAGGTCGTCCATGACAACTTCGGCATCATCGAGGGCCTGATGACCACCGTGCACGCCTCCACCGCCACCCAGGCCATCGTGGACGGCTTCCCCAAGAAGAAGGATCTGCGCGGCGCCCGCTCCATCTACAACAACATCATCCCCTCCTCCACCGGCGCTGCCAAGGCTGTCGGCAAGGTCATCCCCGAGCTCAACGGCAAGCTCACCGGTATGTCCATGCGTATCCCCGCTCCGGACGTGTCCGTCGTCGACCTGACCGTGCGCCTCGAGAAGGCCGCCACCTATGAGGAAATCTGCGCTGCCGTGAAGGCCGCCTCCGAAGGCCCCATGAAGGGTGTTCTGGAGTATGTGGACGATGAGGTCGTTTCCTCCGACTTCCGCACCGACGCCCACACCTCCATCTTCGACGCCCAGGCCGGTATCGCCCTGAACGGCAACTTCGTCAAGCTCGTCGCCTGGTACGACAACGAGTGGGGCTTCTCCAACAAGATGATCGACCTCACCCGCCACATCGACAAGGTCCGCAAGGCCTGAGTTCAAAGCGAAAACAGTATATGAAAATGCCTGAGAGCCTATGCTCCCAGGCATTTTTATGCTGTAAAATACCGATCCTCGGCCCAGCGGGCGGGATTTGTTTCGATGTAGTCCCAGATCTGCCGGTAATCGTCCTCGTTTCGGATCACATGCTCATGGTAGGAGCGCTGCCAGAGTTTCCCCGTCAGGCCTGCTTCACGACATTGATTTACGGACAGTGATTTCAGCGCGCCAACGATATGCCCCAGCGTAGGGGCGACCCTTGCGGTCGCCCGCGGTTGGTCTATCGTACAGATGAAATGAATGTGATTTGGCATAATAACACACGGCTCGCTTTTGACACCATACAGGTTTTCTGCCTGTTTCAGGCATTGCTCCACGATTATGCCATATTTGGTCAGAATCAGGGTCGGGCGACCGCAAGGGTCGCCCCTACGAATATCCGACAGTATGCACCTTCTATCTTGCGTACAGATCGTGACGAAATACGCACCGGGGCTGCCATAATCGTAGTCCGTCAGGCGAATCTGTTTCCGTTTCGGCAGCTCCAAAGCATGACCTCCTTTTCTGCGCAGGGACGATGGCAAGGCCGCTTTTTCCCGTGTAGGGGCGACCCTTGCGGTCGCCCGCGCATCCCATTATATCACAGCGGCATCAAAGAAAACAGGCGTCCTCGCACATCTTTGAACATCTTGGAACATCTTTTAACATCTATGAAGATGATGGAGAGAAAACGAACATCTCTCCATCATCTTTTTTCATTCCAAAAGAAAAGGGCAAGGTCATAGCCTCGCCCTCGGTTTGATAACTCAATAGATAGGATTTATCGGTTAAACTCCATATAAATGTGTTCGTCTGTGCGGTCGTATTCTTTGAAGCCACATTTTTGATAAACATGGATTGCCCTGCTGTTTTGGGGATTTGTCCGTAAGAATACTCTTTTCAGCCCTAACTGCCGAAATCCATATTCAGTTATGGAAGAAACAGCTTCTGTCCCGTAGCCCGCGTTCTGTTTGGATGCTGTGATGGCTATTCCGAGTTCTCCGACAGAGTTGTTTACATCCATCAGTTCAATATTTCCGATAAACTCGCCACTTTTCTTTTCAAGCATGGAGAAAACAAATGCTTTTTCCTCCAACTTCTCCTGAACCCATTTGCGTTCTTGTTCCGCAGTATATGATTTATGCTTGCCACCAATAAACCTGTTGACATTCTCGTAATCATTTACCATAGTTAGGTAATCGTTTACTAAACACTCAGACACCTCTACGAAACTGATATTATCTGATTCAAAAATCTGTTTCATATGTATCACCCCATACTCCGATTAATTGGGATAATCATAACACAGCAAAGCACCGCAATCAACGACAAATTGCGGTGCTTCCCTCCAACAGCCCGATGTATTTATACGCCGTCGTTCTGCTGATAGCACACAGCCTTGCCAATTCTGTGAGATTGAACGCTCCCTTCTTATACTGCGGATAATGCCGAAGAAAGTTTGCGGGAATATCGTCAAGCGTGGTCTGCGGTCTGCCGATTCTCGCACCCTTCGCCCTCGCGTTCCGCATACCACTATGCACACGCTCGCGGATGATACGCAATTCCAACTCGGCAAACACGCCCGACATTTGGATAAACGCGTTGGTCATAGGGTCAAGTTCTCCATTGCTATGGCCCAGCTTGCCATCCGTCCGCAAAAGGAAGCTTCCGCTGAAAGCCACGTACAGGCCGCTTATGGTGACAAATATGACTTTTGGACCATGATCGGCGTAAAGCGGGATGTAATGGAAATGCTGGGTGAAGAAGAACCACGATCCATCCGGGAGCGACTTCGCAGGAAAGAGGTTGAAAAGCAAAAGATCAACCGTGAGCGTGACCCCCATATAAAGAAACCGAGAAATCATGGATGGGAGCGGTGATACGCCGCCCCCATCCTTTTGAATATTACATAGGAAGACTATGGTGATGGTCAGCTATTTGAAATATCTCATTCAGGTATCTTGCTGTTTTACGTTAATCCACGCCTCCGCCTTACGTCATGTTTACCCCTATGACTGCAAATAAATGCGTAACAGTTGGGCTGGAAAACTGCCGCGATGCATGCTATAATAAATTAATTATTCCATGCAATCGGATCAGTCGCTTTCGAGGCAGAAAGAAACGGTAGTCAACCGAACATTCACGCGGCTAATTGAAGCATAGGGGTACGATATCCAGATAACCTATGTCAAACAAGACCCTGCTGCTTTGAACAACGTCGAACGGAAAGGAGTTACATTCTGATGGCTGAGAATAACCAAACTTTATTCCGCAAGAAAGCAATGGCGCGCATTTCCTCGCCGGAAGATCTGACCGGCTATTTGCGCGTGACGAGCCCTGGGATGTGGATCATTCTGGCGGCAGTCGTTGTCCTGCTCGCAGGGATCTTTGCCTGGTCCGCGGTGGGCACCCTGGAAACGACGGTGGACGCCACTGCCATCGTGCAGGATCACACGGCGCAGATCGTCGCTTCCGGTCAGGGCGCGGACGAGCTGGAGGCCGGGATGCCGCTGCGGATCGCCTCGCAGGAGTTCGTGATCGCGTCGGTGGACTATGACGCGTATGGGCGGACTACAGCCTATGCCGAGGTACCGCTGCCGGACGGCAGCTATGACGCGTCCGTCGTTGTGGAGCAGACCCGGCCTATCGAATTTCTGCTGGAAAGCAGGTAGTTTAGTGGTTAGTGATTAGTGGTTAGTGGGTAGAAACGATGAAGATAAAACCAACTCTTACGAAAGGCGTGGCCAAGGTGCCGGTGGTCATGCAGCTGGAGGCACTGGAATGCGGTGCGGCTTCTCTGGCAATGCTCATGGCCTATTACGGCAAATGGGTGCCGCTGGAGGAGGTGCGCCTGGCCTGTGGCGTCTCCCGGGACGGCTCCAACGCGAAGAATATCTATCTTGCGGCGCAGCATTACGGCTTCGAGGTCAAGGCCATGCGCATGACGCCTCAGTCGCTTCAGACCAAGGGGCAGTTTCCCTGCATCCTCCACTGGAACATGAACCACTTTGTGGTGCTGGACGGCTTTCGGGGCAAGTATGCCTATCTCAACGACCCGGCCCGCGGCACGGTCAAGGTCACGATGGAGGAGTTTGATGTTGCCTTCACCGGAATTGTCATCATCCCTACGCCGTCAGAGAGCTTCCAACCGGATGGAAAGCGCCGGAGCACCATAGATTTTGCCCGCAAGCGCCTGATCGGCGCCGGGGCTGCGGTGGCCTTCGTCATGCTGGCAACCGTGATCTCCTATCTCTTCGGCATCGTCAACTCCGTGACCTCGCGCATTTTTCTCGACAGGCTGCTCACCGGTCAAAACCCGGATTGGCTCTATCCGTTCCTTTCGGTGCTGATTGCCCTGGCGGCGATTCAGATCACGGTTGCCTGGGTGCAGGCGGTCTACTCGCTGAAGATCAACGGTAAAATGGCCGTGATCGGCAGCACCAGCTATATGTGGAAGGTGCTGCACTTGCCCATGGAGTTTTATTCCCAGCGCCTGGCGGGAGACATCCAGTCCCGCCTCGCGCTCAACAGCTCCATCGCCGGAACGCTGGTGAACACCTTCGCGCCGCTGCTGCTCAACTCCATTATGATGGTATTCTACTTGGTGCTGATGCTGCGGCAAAGTCCGCTTTTGACCCTGATCGGCATTTCCACGCTGATTCTCAACGCCGTCTTATCCAAAATCATCTCGGAAAAACGCATGAACGTGGCACGGGTACAGATGCGCGACGCCGGGATGCTGGAGGCCACAACGGTCACCGGCATTGAGATGATCGAGACCATCAAGGCCAGCGGCGCGGAAAACGGCTTCTTCCAGAAATGGGCCGGGCACCAGGCGGCGGTCAACGCCCAAAGCGTGGAGGCGGCGAAAACGCAGCAGACCATCGGCATCCTTCCCGCCTTTCTCGGGACGCTTGCCAATTACGCTGTGCTGCTTCTCGGCGTGTGGCTGACCATGCAGGGAAAATTCAGCTTGGGCGCGGTCATGATGTTCCAGGGCTTCCTCGGCTCCTTCATGTCCCCGGCCATGACGCTGGTCTCCGCCGGACAGACGATCCAGGAGATGCGCACCCAGATGGAGCGCGTGGAGGACGTCATGGAGTACCCGGAGGATAAGAACACGGCGGATAATCCGGGCGCGGAGGCAAAGCTGGAAAAGCTCAGCGGATGCGTAGAGCTGAAAAACATCACCTTCGGCTATTCCCGTCTGGCCGAGCCTCTGATCAAGGACTTTTCCCTGTCCATGAAAACCGGCGACAGGATCGCCCTGGTGGGCGCCTCCGGCTGCGGCAAATCCACGATCTCCAAGCTGGTCTCTGGCATGTATGAGCCCTGGAGCGGCGAGATTCTGTTCGACGGCAAGCCCCGCAGCGCTTATCCGCGGGACGTGATGGTCGGCTCCCTGGCCGTGGTGGATCAGGACATCATCCTCTTTGAGGACAGCATTGAGAACAACATCAAGATGTGGGACGACACCATCCTGAATTTCGAAGTGATCTTAGCCGCCAGAGACGCGCAGATCCACGACGATATCGTACAGATGCCGGGCGGGTATCGGCACAAGCTGACTTCCGGCGGGCGGAACCTTTCCGGCGGGCAGCGACAGCGGCTGGAGATCGCCCGCGTACTGGCACAGGATCCCACCATCATCATTCTGGACGAGGCCACCAGCGCGCTGGATGCCAAGACAGAATACGAAGTCGTGAACGCTATCCGCGACCGGGGCATCACCTGCATCGTGATCGCCCACCGCCTCTCAACTGTGCGCGACTGCGACGAGATCATTGTGCTGGACAAGGGCAAGGTGGTCGAGCGCGGCACCCACGATGAGCTGATGGCCAAGGGCGGCGCATATGCCGAGTTAGTGGCGAGTGAATAGTGGTTAGTGGTTAGTGGTCAGTGATTAGAAAAGAGGGTTTAATGGTCAAGAGTTATCAAGACCTGCTCGTGTGGCAGAAAGCAATGGAGCTTGTAACGGAGATTTATCGCATTGCGAAACTGCTTCCCAGAGAGGAACTATATGCTTTGTCGGATCAAATGAGAAGATCAGCAGTTTCCATTCCCTCCAACATTGCAGAGGGGCAGGCCCGCAACAGCACAAGAGAGTTTATTAACTTCCTCTCCGTGGCGAAAGGCTCCAATGCAGAACTGCAGACGCAATGCCTTATCTGTGTGCGGCTTTCTTACATAACGGGCTCTGAACTGGAAACCGCCCTGGCTTTATCCGATGAAGTCGGAAAAATGCTGAATACTCTGATTAAGAAACTATCCACTAACCACTAACCACTAACCACTAAATCCTACCAAGGGGAGGATCAACAATGGGTTGGTTTGAAAATCAGATCCAGGACCGGCGCGAAGCCGATCAGCAGCTCCTGGAGGAATCCTTTCTCCGCATCGCCGGTGTGGTCATGGGCGAAAGGGACGCCCAGCGCATCGGCGACGCGCGGATCATCACGAAAAGTGCGATCGATGAGATCTTAAAATACTACCACTATAAGCCCTCCGAACTTCCGGAGAGCATCACGGACCCCGATGAGCAGCTGGACTACTGCCTGCGTCCCCACGGCATGATGCGCCGCAGCGTGGAGTTGAAGAAGGGCTGGTACAAGGACGCCTATGGGCCGATCCTGGCCTTCCGCAAAGAGGACGGCAGCCCGGCTGCCCTGCTGCCGGGCGCGATCTACGGTTATACCTTCAAAGACCCTGCCACCGGAAAGAACATCCGGCTGAACGCCGAGACCGAGCAGCTTTTCGATATGGACGCGATCTGCTTTTACCGGCCGCTGCCGCTGAAAAAGCTGGGCATCCCCGACCTGCTGCTGTACATGAAGCGCTGCGTCTCCACCAGCGACATTTTCATGATCGTTTTCGCAGCGATCTCAGTGTCTGGCGTGGGTCTGCTGATCCCCCGTCTGACCCGGGCGCTGACCGGCCCGGTGCTCTCCAGCGGCCGCGGCAGCGCGCTGATCGGCCTTGCGATCTGCCTTATGTGCGTGTCGCTCTCCATGCAGCTTTTCTCCTCGGTCAGCGCCATGGTGTCAAGCCGTCTGGAGGCCAAGACCTCTCTGGGCGTGCAGGCGTCCATGATGATGCGCCTCATGTCCCTGCCGGCCAGCTTCTTCCGGCAGTACAGCCCCGGCGAGCTGAAAAGCCGATCCATGTCGGTCAACCAGCTCTGCTCCATGCTGATGAGTATGGTGATGACCACGGGACTGACGAGCCTTACCTCCCTTTTGTACGTCACGCAGATCTTCCGCTTCGCGCCGAAGCTGGTCATTCCCTCTCTGCTGATCGTGCTGGTGACGGTGGGCTTTTCGGTGGTCACGACCCTTGTGCAGATCGGCATCAACCGAAAGAGAATGGAGCACGCGGCCAGGGAATCCGGCATGAGCTACTCCATGATCTCCGGCATCCAGAAGATCAAGCTTTCCGGTGCGGAAAAGCGCAGCTTCGCCAAGTGGCTGAATCTCTACGCCGAGGGGGCGGAGCTGACCTATAACACGCCGATGTTCCTGCGGGCCAATGCCGCCATCAGCACGGGGATCTCGCTCATTTCCACGATCATTCTCTATTATCTCGCGGTGAAGAGCGGTCTGAATCCATCCACGTATTTTGCCTTTACGGCGGCCTACGGCTCGCTGATGGGTGCGTTTACTGCGCTGGCCGGCACGGCCATGAGCGCCGCGCAGATCCAGCCGATTTTAGAGATGGCTGAGCCCTTCCTCAAAACCGTGCCGGAGACACAGGAGAAGAAAGAGATCGTCACCAATATCAATGGCAGCGTGGAGCTCAGCCATATTTCCTTCCGCTATGACGAGGATTCGCCGTATATCCTCAATGACCTGTCTCTCAAGATAAAGCCCGGCGAATATGTGGCCATCGTGGGCCGGACGGGCTGCGGCAAGTCCACGCTCATGCGCCTGCTGCTGGGCTTTGAAAAGCCGGAGAAGGGCGCGATCTACTACGACGGCAAGGATATCGAGAGCCTGGATCTCGGCTCCCTGCGCCGGAAGATCGGCACCGTCATGCAGCAAAGCGGCCTCTTCCAGGGAGATATCTATTCCAACATCGTCCTCACCGCGCCGGGCCTGTCCATCGACGAGGCCTGGGACGCCGCGGAAAAGGCGGGGATCGCCGACGATATCCGCGCCATGCCCATGGGGATGTACACCATGGTCTCCGAGGGCGGAGGCGGCATCTCCGGCGGGCAGAAGCAGCGGCTGATGATCGCCCGCGCCATCGCGCCGAAGCCGAAGCTGCTGTTCTTCGACGAGGCCACCAGCGCCCTGGACAACAAGACGCAAAAGCAGGTCTCCGAGGCGCTGGACGCCATGGGCTGCACCCGCGTGGTCATCGCCCACCGGCTCTCCACCATCCGCCACTGCGATCGGATCCTTGTGCTGGACGGCGGGCGGATCGTGGAGGACGGCAGCTACGACGCGCTGATCGAAAAGGGCGGCTTCTTTGCCGACCTGGTGGCGCGCCAGCGCGTGGACGCGGAGGCCTGATATGCCGGAGCTGTTGAAGCCGGACTTCGAGACAGTGTTTGAAGTCTATTATGATCGCGTGTACAAATACGCCTACACGATTCTGCTCAATCGGGAAAATGCCGAGGATGTGGTGGAGGAGACCTTCCTTGCCGCCTATGTCGCCTATCCCGGCTATGACCCGGCGCGCTCGTCTCTGGCCACCTGGCTGACGCGCATCGCCCACAACAAGGCGGTGAATCTTGTGCGCTCCGCCGCGTACCGCCGGGAGACGGCGATGCCGGAGGACTTCGCCGATCAAAGCCCCGCAGAACAGGACGAAGCCCGGTATACGGTGCTCTGGCTGTATGCGCGGCTGACGCAGGAGGAGAGAGAATTCCTTGACCTGCGCTATGTCATGGGGCTTACAGACAAGGAAGTCGGTGCGCTGTACAGCCTGGAGTCCAAGGCAGTCAACAAACGCTACCAGCGGCTTTTGAAGCGCTGTCGGCAGCTTTTGGACGGCGGGGAAAAAACCTGAAAATAGTGTAAATCCCCTGTCTCCAATCGGAGTTCTGCCTTGTATATAGGATAGAACGGTCGTGAGACCGAGCTAAATAAAAAATTATGAAAAGGAGAACAAAGCCATGAGCGAAGAAAACAAGATGAGAGAAGAACTGAAAGCGCAGGCCGCCGAAGCCATCGACGCCCTGTCTCTGGAGGAATTGAAAACCGTCTCCGGCGGAGTAAATTCTGATGGAGGATATACGTGCCCACGCTGCGGAAAGACATTCGCCAGCGGCGGAACGTATGCCTGGTTAGTGTATTCAGCACATGTGGCCTCACATGGGCCTGTGACCAATTCCGATACTGATAACCCCTAAAGCAAAAGCACACCTGTACCGCGTGCGGAACGGCTGTTGCCGGTACAGGTGTTTCTTTCCTGATCAACACACAAGAAAGAACGATCTGAAGGGAGAACAAAAACATGAGCGAAGACATCAAAAAGGAAGCACAGGATGTGGAGCTGAACCCGGAGGAGCTCGGTGGCGTGGCAGGCGGACTCATTGTCGATGTAGGAAACTTTGACTCCTATAGGATTGTAGATGATACAACGGGTGAAGTATTAGACAAAAAGTGGTATGGTACAGACGCTGTGAGATCTGCCGCCAATCACGGGGTGAGCAGGGAAATCATCACCTTGGAGGAATATAAAAAGAGATTCGGAAAAGAACTTGATATGAATAAATAAGGGTCATTTGTCTGAATGGCTGCAGGCAAAAAAAGAAACTACAGGAGCAGCTAAAAAAGATAGATTGAGAGCTGTCTCATGAGCAAACCACCCGAGCGGGACGCGGAAACGCTCCCGCTGCGGTCTGCCTTGTATATAGAACAGAGCGGTCGTGAAACCGATCTAAATATTTTGAAAAGGAGAACAACACCATGAGTGAAGAAATCAAAAAGGACGCGCAGGATATGGAGCTGAACCCGGAAGAGCTGGACAAGGCCAGTGGAGGTTACACCGAGTATGATCCTGGTTGGTGTTTCCAATTACGCTTTATATTTACCGAATCGGAAGTTCAAATCATACAGAGAGAGCTTAATGTAACACTTGAAGCGGGGCATGGATATACTGCGACCGAGCTTGAAGATTTTGGCATCGGAGAAGGCACCAGGGATTCCGTCAGAAGATTTTTGGGCGGCCTCGGTATTTTTAAGTCGTAATTTGCCTGCCTTACTGTCGTGATAGTAAAAAGGAGAACAAAACCATGAGCGAAGAAAGCAAGCTGAGAGAAGAACTGAAAGCGCAGGCCGCCGAAGCCATCGACGCCCTGTCTCTGGAGGAATTGAAAACCGTCTCCGGCGGAGTAAATTCTGATGGAGGATATACGTGCCCACGCTGCGGAAAGACATTCGCCAGCGGCGGAACGTATGCCTGGTTAGTGTATTCAGCACATGTGGCCTCACATGGGCCTGTGACCAATTCCGATACTGATAACCCCTAAAGCAAAAGCACACCTGTACCGCGTGCGGAACGGCTGTTGCCGGTACAGGTGTTTCTTTCCTGATCAACACACAAGAAAGAACGATCTGAAAGGAGAACAAAACCATGCGTGAAGAAATCAAAAAGGAAGCGCAGGACGTGGAGTTAAACCCGGAAGATATGCATAAGGTCAGCGGTGGCTACGTCATTCACGACGATGATCCTATGCCCTTCTCAATCTTCTGCTCAAAATGTGGCGCAGAAATGGTCAAGAAAGGGAATGACTACATTTGCCCTAACGGCTGCAAATAATGCGAGCCGCAAGAGCAGGGACACCTTGTCCCTATTCCCCTGCGAACAATAAAGGATCGGAAAAATGACTATGAGAAAACCACCCGACCGGGATGTAGAAGCGCTGCTGCGCAGCGCCGCGTTTTCCAATCCCGTCCATAAAGATGCCCTGCGGCAACGTCTTTTCGGCGACGGGGCTGAGCTGGAGCTGGACGATCTCGCTCTGGTGGCGGGCGGCCTGGCCGAGCCCTTCGTTCCCCCGGAGGCTTGGCCGGATGCAGGACAAAAAGGAGCGAACTGATGGAGTACACATGGTCCCGCGCATTTGCCGACGGGAG
>CAYNBS010000014.1:0-41319 GCA_964395795.1 uncultured Oscillospiraceae bacterium | reverse complement strand
CTGAACGCGCAAAAGGAGAAGGCGTATCTTACGACAACAGGATATAACCGCAATAAGATACGGTTTCCCAAGCCATAAAAATCATTTTAACCTGGAGGAAAAAATCATGCTGAACATTGAGAAGAACACCAACGAGACCGAATTGACCATTGCTTTGACCGGGCGGCTGGATACCACCACTGCGCCGGAGCTGGAGAAAGAGCTGAAGGCCTCTCTGGACGGCGTGACCGCGCTGATCATCGACATGACCGCGCTGGACTATATCTCCTCCGCCGGACTGCGCGTGCTGCTCTCCGCCCAGAAGACCATGAACAAGCAGGGGGAGATGAAGGTCGTCCACGTGGGCGAGACGATCATGGAGATTTTCGAGGTCACCGGCTTCTCGGATGTTCTGACGATCGAATGAGCTGAAGACCCTGCTGACTGAGGAAAAAGCGGTAGGAAGGAGACACGCCATGCCAGAAAAAACGGTAAGAGAAATGACGGCGGTAGAGAGAAAGCACTACTCTCTGGAAGCTCGCGTGTTTCATGCGGTCGAAATGGCTTCCGCGGTCCTTGGCCTTGTCGCGCTGCTGATCGGGCTGGGTCTGTACGTTTACGCGCTGTTAGGGCAGTATGTGGGCGAGGCTTTTGGACTCGCTCGATCTGCGTCGATGGTTATAGAGCAGGTGGCCGACACGGAGACGCTGGTCGGGGACGTCATGACCGTTTATCGCGGCCTGTCCCAGGAGGAGCGCGCCGGATCTCGGACGGAGACCTACCGGGCAAACTATGCCGAAATCTCATCCGGGGAAGACTATCAGATGCTACGCACCGTGCTGCGGGAGTTTTTGGATTCCAGCGACGTAAACGATGTCTTTCTCGCCGTCTATGACAGGGAAACGTCCTCTCTCGTCTACATCGTTGATCCGGATGAGCGGGAGGGGCATATCTGCTATCCCGGCGACTGGGAGCCTGTCAGCGAGAAGGAACTGGATACCTTCCTGTTATGGGATGGGACAGGAAAGCTCCACTATTTCAGCAAGAGAGACAACTTCGTATGGCTTTGCACGGCGGGCATTCCCCTCCGAAACGACGCCGGAGAGATCATCGGCTTTGTGCTGGCGGACGTGTCGCTTGCGGAGGTAGGGAATGGGATCAAGAGCTTTCTGATCCAATATGCGATCGGCATCGCTATTGCCACCGTACTGATCGGTTATTTTCTCACCAGGCATATGAAAAAGACCCTTGTGCAGCCAATCAACGAGATTGCAGATGCCGCACATAATTATGCACAGGATAAGAAAAACGGCAATCCACGTTCTGACTATTTCGCTATGCTGAACATCCGCACCGGTGACGAGGTGGAGAACCTGAGTCTCGTTCTGGCGGATATGGAGCGAGACCTGACAGAGTACGAGGAAAACCTCACCAAAATTACGGCTGAAAAAGAGCGCATCGGCACGGAGCTGGCGCTGGCGACCCGGATCCAGGCGGACATGCTGCCGAATATTTTCCCGGCTTTCCCGGAGCGCCCGGATTTCGATATCTATGCGAGTATGGACCCGGCCAAGGAGGTCGGCGGTGATTTCTATGACTTCTTCCTGATCGATGAGAAGCATTTGGGCCTCGTGATGGCGGACGTCTCCGGCAAGGGCGTGCCTGCGGCGCTGTTCATGATGGTCTCCAAGATCCTGGTGCAAAACTTTGCCATGACCGGCCGCAGCCCCGCGCAGGTGCTGCAGGCAGTCAACCATCAGATCTGCGCCAACAACCGCGAGGAGATGTTCGTCACCGTCTGGTTTGGCATTCTGGATACCGAAACGGGAAAGATTACAGCGGCCAACGCCGGACACGAATACCCTGTTCTGATGCAGGCGGGCGGACAGTTTGAGCTGGTGAAGGACAAGCATGGCTTTGTCATCGGCGCGATGGACGGCATTCGCTATAAAGAGTACGAGCTGACGCTGAACAAGGGGGCAAAGCTCTTCCTCTATACAGACGGCGTACCCGAGGCGACCAACGCCCAAAACGAGCTGTTCGGCACAGACCGGATGCTTGCGGCGCTGAACAAAGACCATACCGCTGCACCGGAGCAGGTGCTGCGCAATGTGCGTGAGGCGGTAGACGGCTTTGTTCTGGAGGCGGAGCAATTCGACGATCTGACCATGCTCTGCCTGGAATTCAAGGGAGACACGAGTATGACGGGAATTTGTAAGGAATTGAGTGTTCCGGCGGAGGTGGAAAGACTCCCCGAACTGCTTGCCTTCCTGGAGCAGCAGCTGGAGGAGGCCGGCTGCCCGTTGAAAACACAGATGCAGATCAGCGTGGCCGCGGAGGAGATTTTCGTCAATATCGCCAATTATGCCTACGCCCCGGGAAAGGGCATCGCCACCGTGCGCTTGACCATCAGCCGGGATCCGGCCACGGCGACCATCACCTTCATCGACCGGGGAACGCCCTTCGATCCGCTGAAAAAGGAGGATCCGGACGTGACCCTCTCTGCAGAAGAGCGTGCGATCGGCGGTCTTGGGATCTACATGACGAAAAAGACCATGGACGAGGTGCGCTATGAATACAGAGACGGGCAAAACCGGCTGACATTGATCAAAAAAATATAAGTGGCTTAAGAGGCCCAGAATAACGAGTGACCTGAAAAGAATTGACGCACATCATCTCCCAGCACATTCTAAGGATGGCAGAGATCGATCTGCCGCCCTATAATCATTCATGCTGATTCACAGCAGAATCAACCCTTGACAAATCAAATCTCACCTTTTATAAACTTTCAGCCAGAAGGATCAACCTTCTGGCTGTTGTTCATTATAGCGTTCTGAAATATCGGAAAGGAAGGTCTGAAACTGTGCAATTACTTCGGCCCAGCGCGCCGGATTGTTCTCAATGTATTCCCAGATCTGCCGGTAGTCTTCTTCGTTGCGGATCACATGCTCGTGATAGGATCGCTGCCAGAGCTGGGTTCCGCATTTTTTGTTCGTGAACCGTTTTGGGTGGAGATCAGCCGCGGCAATGCCGCATTTGTAGGGGCCGGCGTCCCCGACGGCCCGTTTTTAACGATTAAAGCACACCGGCGGCGAAGAAAACAGGCGTCCTGGCACATCTTGGAACCGCTTTTCCGTCCGCTCGGCGGGGCGCAATCCCGGGAAAACCGCGGGAAGGGGATCTCGGCGTTGACTTGAATTTTGGGCTATGGTAAGATGGTCCTGCCCTTTGGACACGCGGTTTCGGGAAGGAGGCGGACAGCATGAAGCTCTCATGGAAGGGGAACAAATCCACATGGTTCTACGCCCTGGGCTTCCTGGCGCTGTCGGCGTTCCTCCTTTGGAAATGCCGGTTCGGCTATGCCAACATGGATGAGGCCTTCTACCTGACCATCCCTTACCGCCTTTGCGCCGGGGACAGTCTGCTGATCCACGAATGGCACCTTTCCCAGCTGTCCGGCTTCCTGCTCTACCCGATCATGAAGCTGTATCTGGCCCTTTTTGGGAATACGGAGGGGATGCTGCTGCGCTTTCGGCTGCTGTTCACCGTCCTTTGGGCCAGCAGCGCCCTGTTCTTCTATGTTCGGCTGAAAAGGCTTTCCCGCCCCGGGGCCATGGCCGCGTCCCTGGCCTTCCTGGTATTTGCCCCCTTCGGGCTGATGGCGCTGAGCTATAATTCCATGGGGCTGTTGCTGCTGCTCTATGCCGGCGTGATCGCCGCCACCGCGGATCCGGGCCGCCGGCTCCCCTTTGGCCTGGCCGGTCTGTTTTTCGCCGGGGCGGTTTTATGCTGCCCCTATCTGCTGCTGCTGTATGGCCTGTTCACCGCGGCGGCCATCATCGGGGCGCTGCGCAAAAAGGGGACCCTGCTGCGCTGCTGGCTGGCCTTCAGCGCCGGATGCGCGGTCCTGCTGGCGGCCTTTTGCCTCTTCCTCTTTTCAAGGGGCTCTCTGGCCCAGGTGGTGGGCGTGTTCCCCCGGCTCTTCGAGGACCCGGAGCATGTGCGGGTGGGGCTTGGGACCAGCACCATGGGGTATCTGCGCTGCATTGTGAGCTGCAACCGGCTCTTTCCCTTGTGCCTCGCGGCCGCAGCGGGGATCTGCTGGCTTTCCAAGCGCAGGGGGAAGGCCGGAGCGGGGCTGCTCGCCATGTGCCTGGTTTGCCTCGCGGCCCAGATCGGCTTTCTCGTGCAGAAGCCCTATTTGAATTTTGTCATGTTCCCCCTGTCCCTGCTGGCGCCGTACTGCGCCCTGCACAGCAACAAGGCGGAGGTTCGGCTTCCCTTTTTCGCCATCTGGCTGCCGGGGGCGGTTTACACCTATTGCATCTACCTCTCCTCCAACCAGCAGTTTTACGCGGTGTCCTCCGCTGCCGCGGTGATGACGGCGGCAAGCCTTGTGATCCTGGCGGCCTTTGTGGGGGAGCTGGAGCAGGACGGCGGCAAGCGCGGGAGCCTTTCTGCGCTGCGGGCCGCGGCGATCCTCCTGGTGGCCGTGCAGCTTTGCGCCGAGGTTTCCCTGCGGTACACAACGGTGTTTTGGGAGCCGGAGGGGATGCGTGCCCAGACCGTCCAGGCAGAGACCGGGCCGGAGAAGGGGATATGGATGACCCCGGAGCGGCATGCCCACACCCTGCAAATGGAGCGGGACGCGGAGCGGATCCGGGAGGACGAGAGCGTAGAGAAGGTGCTGTTCCTGTCCACCGACACCCAGCTGTATTTGAGCGCCGAAAAGGAAATGGCCACCTTTTCGGCATGGCTGTCGGAGGTCAACGAGATCAGCGTCCACCGCCTGGACCTGTATTTTGCCCTGTTCCCGGAGAAGATCCCGGACGGGATCTATATCGATCCGGCGTACCGGCAGTTTGCGGAGCATTACACTGCCCGGGGATATCGGGCGGAGGAATGGGAATCCGGCGCGCTGTGGCTGACGAAGGAAGCGCCGGGCCAGACGGGATGAGCGCGGGGAGCTTCCTGTGATTTTTGCAGAGAAAAGAGGCGTTTGGGATGGACGAACGGGTACCCTTGTTTTCCCTTGACCGGAACAGCAGCACGATCCTTCGCGGGATCGCGATCCTGTATATCCTGCTGGGGCATACGGGCTATTTTGCCTGGGGCGGCGCCGGCGGCGTGGTTCTGTTTTTGCTTTTGAGCGGCTACGGGCTGGATCAGTCCCGGGAAAAAGACGGCCTGGGGCGCTACTGGAACAAGCGCATCCGCAAGGTCTATCTCCCCTATGCCATCGTCGGCCTGTTTGTGCTGGCGGGCAGGCGCATCCGAGACGCCCGGGTGATTGCCTGCACGATCCTGGGCCTGGATTTGGGGCTGATCGCGGATCCGACCATGTGGTATATCTCTTTTATCCTGCTGTGGTATCTGGTTTACTACGGATTGGCGGGCCTTTCCCACCTCATCCGAAGCCCGTGGGGGAGAAGGAGCTTCCTGCTGATGGGGCTGCTTTTCATGAGCCTTGGATTCCGCTTCCTCTATCGGAGGGGCTTTTGGCACGTGGACTCCGGCGCGGGGCTTTATACCCTGGCCTTTCCCCTTGGCGTGGCGCTGAGCATGCTGACCCATGTGAAGGGGAAGGAGAACACGAGAACGCTCTGCCAGCTGGCCTTTCTGTTCCTGACCTCCGCCTATATGCTGGGCGCATACGGTCAGGTCCGCAGCGAGCTGATGGCGATGATCATGGGGCTGCAGCCCCTTGCTGTCGTGCTGGCGGTCAAGCCCCGGGGCGCCTTGGAAAAAACGCTGCTTTGGTTCGGGAAATATGCCTACCCGATCTACTTGTTCGAGGGGCTGTTCCTGTATATCCGCAACGAAGTGTTCGCCCCCTTGACCTACCAGCCGCTGATCGACCTGGCTTATATGGCGGTTTCGCTTGCCCTGGCGGTGATCTTCTGGGACGGCGGATACAAAAGGTTTGAAAAAATGCTCCCCTGGGACAAGCTGATCCGGTTTTGACGGGCAGGCGATGCCAAGGGGACTTCGCCCGCAGAAGGGCGCGGGGAATGGAAACACCGGGAAGGGAGAACGATGGGGAACATCAGACGGAAATCGGGCTGGCAGCTTGCGGTGCAGGCGGCGGTCTTTTTGCTGCCGCCGCTGCTGATGCTGGGCCTTGAGAAGCATATGTACGGATGCATCGGCACCATTTTTCCGGATGCGCAGCTGTACCTGAGCATCGCGGATCATGCGATGGACACGGGGCATTTCATCCAGACGGCCCGGCCCATCGCGGGCTTCGTGGTGCCGCCCGGCGTGCCCTTCGCGCTGCTGCTGCTGCGGCTGGCGCATTTCTCCCTGCCGATGATCACCGGGGTCCATGTGCTGATGATGGGCGGCGGCTGCCTGCTGCTGTACCGCACGGGGCGGCGGCTCTTCGGCCCCTGGGGGATCCTCGCGCCGGCGGTCTATACCACGGCCTATTTCCGCTGCAGGCTGTATCTGGGCAATATCTATGTGGAGCACTGGTACCTGTTCCTGCTGTGCGTGATGGTCTGGCTGCTCTATCGGGAGATGGCCGAGGGAAAGCGGCTGGTGCTGCTGAATCTGACGGGGCTTGCCGCGCTGCTGGTCCGCCCGGCGCTGCTGCCGGTTTACCTGGCGGTGCTGCTCTACACGCTGGTGTTTTGCCTCAAAAACAAAAAGCTCCCCCTGGCCATTTTCGCCCTGCTCCTGCCGGCGGTTCTGCTGGGCCTGAACTGCTGGGTCAACTATCGGGAGACGGGGGAAGTGATCCTGCTGCAAAACTATTCGGGCACCGACGTGTATCGCGCCTTTTCCCCGGACGCTCCCGTGACCCGCAAGCAGAGCGAGGCCTACCATGACCCGGTGTATTTTGACGTGTACAACGACCCGAGCCTGACCATGAGCGAGAAGAGCCGGACGCTGATGGACCTGGTCAAGGGCTATGTGCGGCAGGACCCGCTGCGCTATGCCGGCAAGGTGGCGGCCCGGGGCTTTGAGATTTACCTCAAATGCTATTACTTTACCACCCTGGCCGCCCTGGCAGGGGGGATCTGGCTGAGCAAAACGCGAAAGGGCGGCAGAAGCTGGCTGCCCTTGGCGGTGAATCTGAGCCTGGCCCTGGTCAGCTGCTTCGGGATCCCGGAGCTGCGCTATTCCATGCCGATCTGGCCCCTGGCTTCGCTGCACCTGGCGGCGCTGGCCTGCTGGCTGAGCCTGCGGCTCCGGCAGCGAAAGCGGGAAGGATAAAGGGACGCCCCAAAGGCCCCGGGAGCATGCTCCCGGGGCTTTTGGGGTGCAGGCACCCACAGCGAAAAAGCACCGGCAGGAAGCGAGCTTCCTGCCGGTGCGCTGTTTTGTCGGGGGCCTTACTGCATGCCGTTGATGAGGGAGTTGAGCTGATCCCCGGTCAGACCCTTGCCTTCTTTGCCGATGTTGTAGCTGATGGCAAAGTGGTCCTCACCTGCGTCAAAGTGGGTGGTGTTGGAGGTGCTGCCGTCGCCCAGGCAGTGGATCTTGACGCCCTTCAGCGTCTGATCCCAGGCGTGAGAGTAGCTGTTATGGTCGCCGGACAGGTCCGTGCCGCCCACGGTGTTGGACTTGCGGATGGTCAACACCGTCTCGTCCTTGTCGTTGACGTAGGAGGCCTCGATGATGCCGGCCTGGTAGCGGTAGGTCTTGAGGCTCAGCCCCTCGGGGAGCGCCTGCTCCAGCGGCGGGGTGAACTTCACGCCGGAGCCGCTGACGGCGGCGGAGAGATCCGTCGTCTCCACCCACTCGTTGACCACCGGACCGAGAGGAGCGGTGGTGGGCGCAGGCGTGGGGGCAGGGGTGGGCTCGGGAGTGCCGGTGACGGTGATCAGCGCCGTCTTGGTGTCCGCGCTGCCGGTCTTGTTGGTGTAGCGGCAATAGACACGCCAGCCGTTGAGATCAGCCGGGACGTTCTTCAGGGTCATGGTGCTGTACATGCCGTTGACGATCTCCATGGTGGGGAAGCGCTCCGCCGCGGCCTCGTAGGTCATGTCGGTCTGCCCGTCGGGGCTGACGAAGTGCCAGACCGCCCAGGTGGCGTTTTCATACTTGGCCACGAACATGCAGCTGCCGCCGACCTTCACAGTCTCGTCGGTGGGGCTCTTCTTGATGATGGGCAGGCCGTCCGGCGCAGGGGTAGCGGAAGGCGCAGGGGTGGCAGTGGGCGCGGCAGAGGGGGCGGGAGTGGGCGTGACGATGACGGGGGCGACAGAGGGAGTGGGGGCATCCTGGGCGTCGGTTTGCGCCGCATACTCGGCCAGGGACATTTCATAGATAAAGGTGCTGGTGCCGTTGCCCTCTTCGGCGTCGTCGGTCCAGACCAGCTTGCCGTGGTCGGTGTTCAGGGAGCCGGTGCCGTGGGTGTAGACCACCCGGTCGCTCTCCGACCCGTCGCCGGCATAGGTCTTCTCGATGAGCACGGCGTCATCGTAGACGATGAGCTGTTTCTCCGCGTCATAGCGGGCGGTCATCTCCCAGTAGGCGGCGCTGGCGGCGCTGCCGGGCCAGCGGACGGCGATGGTGGCGGTCTGCTCATCCACGGCGGTGAGCACAAGGACGCCGCGGTGGGCGTATTCTTCCGTATAGACGCCCTCCAGCGCCTTCATGCTGAAGCCCGCGTCATCCTGAGGCTGGGCGGATTCCTTCCCGCCGCAGGCGCAAAGGGCCAGCGCGAGGCACAGCAGGCATACGCACAGCAAGGCAAAGCTTTTCTTCATAAACAAAACCTCCTTTGGTTTCTTTGATTCGATCCGGGAAAAGCGTCCGGGCTTATTCTATGCGCCGGGCCGCTCAGCCTTCATAAAAGGCAAAGATGCGCTCCCAATATTCCCGCAGGCCGTCGCCCTTGTTGAAGTACAGCTCGTGCCGCAGGCCGGGCAGCTTCACCAGCTCGCAGGTCTTGGCCTTGGCGGCAAACGCGTCCTGGGCGGCGTTCTTCACAAAGGTATCCTCCCCGGCCTGGAACAGCAGCACCGGGATCCTGATCTTGGCGATCTCCCCGGCGGCGCTCACATGGCGGCAGGCCCGGATGGCCTCCTTGCCCCAGCGGGTGGAGGCGGCGCAGGTCTGCAGCTTGGGATCGGCCAGCTTCTTCTCATAATAATAGCGGAAGCGAGGCTCGGAGTTGGAGGCGCTCTCCTCATAGGTCTCTACCGGGAACTCCGTGACCGGGGCCAGCGGCTCCTTGCCCTTTTCGCCCCGGCCCTTGAGACTGGCAAAGGCATAGGCCACCGGGACGGGGATCTTGCCGAAGCTCAGCCCCAGCATGGGAGAGGACAGCACCGCCTTCCGGAACAGCTCCGGATAGGTCTCGATGGTCCAGGCGCCCACGCAGCCGCCCATGGAGTGGCAGTAGAGATAGAGGGGCAGCTCCCCCGCGGCGGGCTTGACCAGATGCTCCGTCAGGTACTTCAGGTCCAGCACATAGTCCTCAAAATGCTCCACATGGACCACCAGGGGATTGTCGTTTGCCCGGAAGGAGTGACCGTGGCCCCGGTGATCCACGCCCCAGACTTCAAAGCCCGCCTGCAGCATATAGTAAATGGACTCGGTAAACTTGCGGATGGATTCGGTAAACCCGTGGCTGATGACGATGACGCCCTTGGCGCCCTCTGCCCGGTAGTGCTCATAATAGACCGCTTCGCCCTTCACGCGCTCGAAGAAGCCCGTTTCCTGCCGCTTGGCCAGATACGGCTCCACCTCGGCGCGCATGGTCTGATCATAATGCTCTTCGCTGATCCAACGCATATCCTTTCCTCCTGCTGTTCCGTTTCGCGGATGCTCCGCCGCTTCTGGCTCCACTATAGCAGAAATCTCCCCCCGCGGCAACAGAAAAAAGCGGCTTTTTCCCTTTTGCGGCGGAATGGGACCATTCCCGGCATTGACAGACTTCGGGGAAAAAGCGTATAATTTTTTCGGAAAAGGAGGAGGCAGCAGGAGGAGCGTTATGGCAGCGGCGCTGCTTCTCTGATGAACGCCTCCGCCGCGGAGGAGTGCGTCCGCCCGGCCATGGGGGTGGAGTTTTCCGCAGAGGAAGAGAAACCAATTTTTCATAAAGGAGAGAGTGGTATGACAAGAAACAAGTATGCAAACAGAGGAAAAGTGGCAGGGATCCTGGTGCTGGTGTACGGAGCGATTTTGGTCATAACCGGCCTGATCTCGCTCTTTGGCGGCAACGCCCTCGGCGGCGTGGTGAACCTGCTGGTGGCCCTGGGGATGATCTTCTGGGGCGTGACGCTGGCGATGGGCAAGCGGGATTCCCTTCCCGTGGTGGGGGCAGCCGTGCTGACCCTGATGCAGCTGATCTCCCAGATCATCCAGTTGGCCGGTACCTATATTGGCATCTCCAACATCATTTCGGTTCTGCTCTGGATGGCCGTGTTCGTCCTCCTGACCCTGGTGATGGCCGGCGGCCTGCTCCCCCGGATGGACGGCCTGCGGAAAACGGCCAAGAGCATCTGGTTCCTCCCGGCGATCCTCATGGGCGTGTATGATCTGCTCACCCTGATCGGAATGATCGTTCTCATCGGCCGCTATGGCCGGTATATGAGCGGCGCGGAGATCGTGGGTTCGCTGATCGGCACCGTGATCGGCACGGTGGCGTGGCTGATCACCCTGATCTACTCCTGCCAGTGGGCCGCCCTGGGCGAGGAGACGCAGCAGGCCGCGCTGCCCCGGTATCAGAATTTCCAGCAGCCGCAGCAGTTCCAGGGCTATCAGCAGTCCCAGTATCCGAACTACCAGCAGCCCCAGCAGTACCAGGGCTATCAGCAACCCCAGTATCCGAACTACCAGCAGCCCCAGCAGTTCCAGGGCTATCAGCAGCCCCAGCAGCCCCAGCAGCCTCAGCAGTTCCAGGACTACCAGCAGCCCCAGCAGCCTGCCGAGCCCGCTGACGGCAGCTCCGAGGGCTGAGGGATTTTGCGCTCCCTCAACAGGGGAGAACGCAGACTTGAAGAAGAGAGGTTCCTGACATGCAAGTCAAAAAGCAATCTGCCGCGCCCCTTGTGGCGGGCATCTTCCTGATCGGCACGGTGCTGCTGAATATCTTTTACCTGGTGATCCTGCGGGGAATGGGCTATTACGTAAACATCAACGTCTATTCCGTGATTTTCTATTTGTTTACGATTTTTCTGGGCACGGTGCTGCTGGCGCGGCAGCGGAACGTGCTGCCCATGATCGGCGCTGCCCTGCTGGGGCTGATGCGGATCGTGGCGGCGGTGCTATTCGGCCTGGGCAGTGCTTTGAACGTGGTTTCCTTCCTGCTCTTCCTGGCGTCCTGGATCCTGCTGGCGGTGGTGCTGGCGGCGCTGATCCCCCAGGCGGGCAGCCTGCGCAACGCCATGAAGAAGGTCTACTTCCTCCCGGCGATCCTGATGGCGCTGGCCGAGGTGTTCGTGCTGATCTCAGTGATTCGGACTGTGCGGTACATGGACCTCGCCTATGGCGCCATCTATCTGATCTATGAGCTGCTGACCGGGGTCTTCGCCATCCTGGGCGTGTTCATGGCAGGGAAGTGGGCCGCCGTGGCCTACGACGGCGCTCCCGCCGCCCCCCAATACCGGCAGCCCCAGTTCCAGGGCTACCAGCAGCAGTACCAGGGCTACCAGCCCCAGTATCAGGGCTACCAGCCCCAGTATCAGGCGTATCAGCCCCAGCAGCAGGTGTATCAGCCCCAGCAGCAGGCGTATCAGCCCCAGTATCAGGCGTATCAGCCCCAGCAGCAGGCGTATCAGCCCCAGCCTGCCCCGACGGTGGACCCGGCGGAGGCCCTGGCGAATTTCCGGACCCTGCTGGATGAGGGCCTGATCACCCAAGAGGAGTTCGAGACCAGAAAACGGCAGCTTCTGGGCCAGTAAGAAAAACAGCATAGCCCGTATCAAGCAGCGGAGGAGAAAATCCTCCGCTGTTTTTTTGCGGGCCGTCCGGAGGACGGCTGCCAGCGCCCGGGAGCGGGCGGGGAAAAACAGGATGCGAAAAATAATGACCGCAAGCACTTGCAAGTTGCGTGTCGAATTGGTATACTGAATGCGCCTGGATTTTCCAAGAATAATGAACGAGAGGAGTCTGTGCATGCAAACGAAAAAGATGTCCACCGGCATGCTTGCCGGAATCGCGTTTTTGGTTGGGGCGATCCTTCCCCTGATCCTGGGTCTGATCAACAACCTCATTCTGAGGGTGTCCTATGGGTACTATGTTGGGCTTTCTGTGCTTACCTGGCTAAGTGTCTTTGTCATGGTATTCCTGGGCGTAACGCTGCTGATGAACAAGAAGTCCATTCTTCCGGTGATTGCCGCCGGGGTAGTTGCCCTGATCCAGCTGGTATACCTCATCAGTAGGTTTTCCATTTGGAATCTGATCCTGTTCCTGGGCTGGACGCTGCTTGCGCTGGTCCTGGCCGCGGCGATCCTTCCCCAGCTGAAGAGCCTGGGCGAGAGCATCAAGGCTTTCTACTTCGTTCCGGCGATCCTTGTGGGCCTGGTGTATCTGATTACTTTCTTCTTATCTTTCGGCGAATACTTACCCCCGTTTTACAAGATTATCGGCGCCTTTGGAAGTCTGTTTCGTCTGGCTGGCTTTGCCGCCGGCGCGTTCTTTGCCGCCAAGTGGGCCTTTGAGGACGAGACTGCCGCGGCGCCTGTCCGCAGCGCGGACGGCGCAGCCCAGCCCATGAATGGCGCGGCCCAGCCTGTAGGCGCTCCCGCCGCCGTCCCCACCGAGGAAGAGGGCTTCATCAGCATGGGCAAGCACGTCCTGCTGCTCCTGCTGACCTGCGGCATCTGGATGTACATTTGGATCTACCGCACCACCGCCTACACCAACCGGGTGCAGGATGAGGAGCAGCGGGATCCCACCAAGAAGCTGCTGCTGTGCCTGTTCGTCCCCTTCTACAGCATCTACTGGACCTATAAGACCGCCCAGCGGGTGGACAAGCTCTCCGTCCAGAAGGGCCTGCCCGGCGACAGCGCCACCCTCATGCTGATCCTGGCCCTGTTCATCGGCATCGTCCCGCCCATCATGCTGCAGGACAAGATCAACAAGATCGCCACCACCCCCGGCGGCGGCATGCCCCGGATGGCCCAGCCCTACCAGCCCGCGCCTAACCAGCCCGCGCCTCAGCCCTACCAGCCCGCGCCCCAGCCCTATCAGCCCGCGCCCCAGCCCCCCGTGCCCGATGCTTCCGAGGCCCTGCGCAACTTCAAGAGTCTGCTGGATGACGGCGTGATCACCGAGGAGGAATTTGAGGCCAAGAAGAAACAGCTTCTGGGCCTGTGAAGAGAGAGAGAAGAAAAAGAGAAATGAAAGTCAAACGCATTCTCGCCATTCTTCTGGTCCTGAGCCTGGTCTTCGCGCTCTGTGCCTGCGGCAGCTCCGGCCCCAAGGGCAGCTACACCGCCACCTATAACGGCGCTGTGGTTCGCCTGGAGTTCTCCGGCGACAAGATCACCGTGCGCTTCGGCGTGGGCAGCCCCTATGAGCAGGTGTCCAACGGCACCTTCACCCGCACCGACAACAATATCCACTGTGACTTTGAAGGCGGCGTGGACGATTTCGTTTACGACCCCAAGGCCGACACCCTGGATTGGAACGGCATCCTGCTCTTCACCAAGGAGCGCTGAGCGTTTGCATCCCGGAACCTTTGCAGCGGAGGGAATCCCCTCCGCTGCCAGACTGTAGACAAAGGCCAAAGGGCCTTTGCCTACAAAGGGATTGCAGCCCGCTGCGCGCACTCGCTTGCGGGGGACGCTCGCACACTTGCGGGCTGAGATGTGTTTTTTCCGAGGCGCATGTCCTCGGAAAAAACGGATTGAACTTTCTTTTTCGCCTTCCGAGGCGAAAAACTCTGCGAGGCTTTTTGCTTCTGGGCTTTGTCTGCATATTCCAGCGGAGGGAATCCCCTCCGCTGCTTTTTTCGGTATCAGGACGGCGCGGTGCAGAAAAGATTGATTTTGTAACAAATTGAGCGTATAGTATAGTGCGATTCGATTTCCGGAGGCTGGACAATGGCAAAGCAAAATGAGCGCCCCATGGGGAAAAAGAAGGGCCAGAACTATCTGCACGGCGCGGCGATCCTCACCGCGGGCGTGATCATCATGAAGATCCTGGGCTTCTTCTACAAGATCCCCCTGGGCAATCTTCTGGGCGACCGGGGTTACTCCATGTTTACCGGGGCCTACAATATCTACTTCATCTTCTTCACCCTGGCGACCTCCGGTCTGCCTGTGGCCTTGTCCCGCCTGGTGGCGGAGGCGGACGCCAACGGCCGCGCCCGGCAGGAGCAGAAGCTCTTCCGCGTGGCGCTGGCCACCTTTACGGTCATGGGCCTCATTTTCGCGGCGATCATGTTCTTCTTCCCGGAGACGCTTGCCGAAAAGATCCTCCGGAATGAGGACGCCGCCCCCAGCGTCCGGGCCATGGCCCCGGCGATTTTGCTGGTGTGCATGGTCTCGGCCTACCGGGGCTACTGCCAAGGCAACGGCAACATGCTGCCCACCACGGTGGACGAGGTGCTGGAGGTGCTGTTCAAGGTGGCGGCGGGCCTGGTGATCACGGTGCTGGTGCTGCGGGCCTATGAGGGCAAGCCCAACGCCCTGGCCATGGGCTCCGCCGGCGCGATCCTGGGCGTCTCCGCGGGCACCACGGTGTCGCTGCTGTACATGATCGTCTACAAGCACCGGCACTATGACGTGCTGGCCGCCTCCTACACCGCCGGCATCCACGACCCCAACGACGTGCCGGAGGACGACGATCTGGTGGACTCCGCGCCCACCATTGTGAAGAAGATCTTCTCCATCGGCGTGCCCATCGCCCTGGGCGCCTGCGTGCTGGCGCTGCTGAACCTGGTGGATTCGGGCCTGACCATGGGCCGGCTCCAGAGCGCCGCCGGCTTCGACAAGGAGACGGCCCAGACCCTTTACGGCGTTTACGGCAAGGCCCAGACCCTCTTTAACCTGCCTGCCGCCTTTATTACGCCCCTGACCATCTCCATCGTGCCCGCCATCTCCGCGGCCATTGCCCGGGGAGACGGCAAGACCGCCGGAACGGTCTCGGAGGATTCCATGCGCATTTCCGCGGTGGTCTCCGTGCCCATGGGGGTGGGGCTGGCGGTGCTGGCAAAGCCCATCATGGACACCCTCTATCCCGGCAGCCATCGG
The DNA here is from genome assembly GCA_964395795.1 of uncultured Oscillospiraceae bacterium. Lineage (GTDB taxonomy): Bacteria > Bacillota > Clostridia > Oscillospirales > Oscillospiraceae > Limivicinus. The sequence continues at coordinate 26,185 of CAYNBS010000014.1, read as the reverse complement.
GCCGGCCCCGCCCTGCTGGCGGTGATGGGCGTGGCCTCCTTCTTCGTGTGCATCCTGCTGATCGAGAACGCGGTGCTCCAGGCCTCCGGCAAGGAGAAGCTCACCATGGTCACCCTGATCACCGGCGGCGTTGTGAAGGTGGTCACCAACTGGTTCCTGGTGGCCCGGCCGGAGATCAACATTTACGGCGCGCCGGTGGGCACCCTGGTCAGCTATTTCATCATGGCGGCCATGAACTATGTCTTCATCTGCCGCAGGCTGGAATCCCGGCCCCGGCTGCTGCGGGTCTTTGCCGGCCCGGTGATCTCCAGCGCCATCATGGGCCTGACCGCCTGGGCGGTCTACGGCCTGTGCGCCCGGCTGCTGGGCGGCATGGGGCACGGCGTGCTCTTCGGCCTGGCGGCGGCGATCCTGGCGGCGGTGGCGGTCTACCTGGTGGTGATCGTGGTTTCCCGCGCCATTACCCGGGAGGATATGCGCCTGATCCCCGGCGGGGACAAGATCGCAAGACTGCTGCATATTCGGTGAAATCATTCGGGAATAAATCGAAAAAACCGGAAATACTACTTGATAAACCGCGTGCTTTATGGTATTTTTATAAAGCTGTGCATTTTCAGCGAAATTGTCAATCAACTCGGTGTGAGCCGAGAGATCATTAGGAGGATGGTTATGAATAAAGCAGAACTCGTGACTGCTGTCGCCAAGAAGACCGGCCTGTCCAAGAAGGATAGCGAGCAGGCTGTCAACGCTACGTTTGATGTGATCACCGAGACCCTGACTGCCGGCGAGAAGGTTCAGCTGGTGGGCTTCGGCGGTTTTGAAGTGAAAGAGCGCGGCGCCCGCGTGGGCCGCAATCCCCGCAACAACGAAGAGATCGAGATCCCCGCGACTCGCGTCGCTTCCTTCAAGGTCGGCAAGGCTCTGAAGGACGCTGTTGCCAAGTAAGAAACTTCATGACAGAATCACAACTGTGCAGCTGACAGCCGCACAGTTGTTTTTCTACCCCGGGCTGACCCCCGGAGAAAGGAGAGACGCCATGCGTTTGGATAAGTATTTGAAGGTGTCCCGCCTGATCAAGCGGCGCACCGTGGCCAACGACGCCTGCGACGGGGAGCGGGTTTCCGTCAACGGCCGGCAGGTGAAGGCCAGCTATCAGGTGAAGCTGGGGGACGTGATCGAGATCGCCTTCGGCAACCGGACGCTGAAGGTGGAGGTCACCCAGATCAGCGAGACCGCCGGCAAGGCAGACGCCCCGGCCATGTACAAGGAGCTGGTTTGAGGCAGGCCAAGGGCGCAGAGGGGAGAAGGAAATGAGCCTGTACGCCATCGGGGACCTGCACCTGCATTTTCAGTCGCCCCTGAAGGCCAGGGCGCAGATGCGGGAGCGTGTCTGGAAGGATCATGAGGAACGCTTCCGACGAAACTGCGCCGCGCTTTTGACGCCGGAGGACACCCTGGTGCTGCTGGGGGACCATAGCTGGGGGCGGAATCTGGAGGAGTGCCGGGAGGATCTGGACTATATCATGGCCCTGCCCGGGCGGAAGATCCTGCTGCGGGGCAACCACGATATGTTCTGGGACGTGAACAAGACCCCCCAGCTGAATGAACGCTTCGCCGGGAAGCTGGCCTTTTTGCAGAACAACTATTACGCCTACGGGGACTATGCCCTGGTGGGCACCAAGGGCCACTGCTTCGAGGGTCCCTTTTATCTGGACCGCCGCGGGCGCATCCTGGGCTGGGACGAGGAGAAGGCGGAGCAGTCGGAAAAGCTGGTCCGGCGGGAGCTGGAGCGGCTGCGCTGCTCCTTCGAGGCGGCGAAGAGAGACGGCTTCCGGAAATTCATCCTGTTCCTGCACTATCCGCCCACCAGCATCCTGGAGGAGGAGAGCGGCTTCACCGCCATGGCGGAGGAATACGGCGCGGAGCAGCTGGTCTACGCCCACTGCCACGGGGAGGCCCACTTTCACGACAGCATCGAGGGGGAGAAGAACGGAGTCCGGTACAGCCTGGTCTCCGGCGACGCCCGCAAATGGCTGCCGCTGAAGCTGCTGGACTGAGGCGAGAGGTGGGAACCTCTCGCCTCTTTTGGCGCTGGCGGCCGCGGCGAAAAGGATGGCTGCCGTGACTTGACAAAGCTGCCCGGGGGTGGTATATACAGGCCGCAGAGCACTGCAATTTTCCAAGGGAGAGGACCTATCATGCGTATCATCACCATCAGCCGCCAGTTTGGCAGCGGCGGGCGGGAGCTGGGCAAGCGCCTGGCCGACCGGCTGGGCTGGGACTATTACGATAAAGAGATCCTGACGGCGCTGGCAGAGGGCCAGGGCCTGGAGCGGGACTATGTGAAGAAGGTGCTGGCCAATCACGGCTGGCAGAATGTGCAGCTGACCTACCGCAACAGCTTTGACCATCTGATGTTTAACCCGGGCCTGCGCACCCAGCTTCTGGTGCGCCAGCGGGAGATCCTGCAGGAGATCGCCGCCATGGGCAACGACTGCATCATCGTCGGCCGGGACGCGGACGTGATCCTGCAGGACTACCGGCCCTTCCGGATCTACGCCTGCGCTGACATGGCTTTCCGCATCCGTCGCTGCCTGGCCTTCGAGCTGAAGAAGCCCCGGGCCCAGCGGCTCACCGAAAAGGAGATCGCCCGGAATATCCGCCGGATCGACAAGAACCGGGTCCGCACCCGGGAGATCCTCACCGGCAAGCAGCACGGGGACGCCAGCGCCTTCGACCTGACGGTGAACACCGCCGGCTGGGACATCAAAAAGCTGACCGACGCGGTGGCGGACTTCGCCCTGCGCTATTTTGAGGGCTGAGCCATGGAAAAAAACCTTTCCCGCCAGGATCTGACTCAGGGCGTGGTCTGGAAAAAGCTGCTGGTCTTCTTCCTGCCCATCGCGGCGGGCACCTGCATCCAGCAGCTCTACAACGCCGTGGACGGGCTGATCGTGGGCCGCTTTGTGGGCACCACGGCCCTGGCCGCCGTGGGCGGCAGCTCCGCCCAGATCATCAACCTCCTCATCGGCTTTTTCGTGGCCACCACCGCAGGAGCCTCGGTGGTCATCGCCCAGGTCTACGGCGCCGGACGCACAAGGGACGTGCAGCTTGCCGCCGGCAACGCCATCGCCGTCTTCACCCTCCTGGGCCTGGGGCTGATGGCCCTGGGCCTGATCGCCTCCCCGGCCATGCTGCGCCTGCTGCGCACGCCGGAGGACACCATGCGGGAGTCCGTCCTCTACCTGCGCATCTACTTCATAGGCGTGCCCTTCGTGCTGGTGCTGAATATGGAGTCCAACATGCTCCGCTCCGTGGGCGATTCCCTCAGCCCCTTCCTGTATATGGTGGCGGGATGCGTGTGCAACATCGTGCTGGACACGGTGTTCGTGCTGCTGTTCCACTGGGGCGTGGCGGGGGTCGCCATCGCCACGGTGCTGGCCCAGGTGCTGAACATGGGGCTTTTGACCGGGAAGCTCCTGCGCACCAAGGAGGACTACCGCCTCAGCTTCCGGGAACTGAAGCTGAAGGGCGTGTATCTGCGGAATATGCTGGGCCTGGGCATCCCCTCGGGGCTGCAGTCGTCCATGTACGCGGTGTCCAACATGATCATCCAGGTGGGCGTGAACTCCCTGGGCACGGTGGTGGTGGCCTCCTGGGCCATGAGCGGCAAGACCGACGGCATCTTCTGGGCGGTGAGCAACGCCCTGGGCGCCGCCATCACCAGCTTCATCGGCCAGAACCTGGGCGCCGGACGAAGGGACCGGGTGAAGCTCTGCGTGAAGGAGGGGCTGATCCTCTCGGGGATCATCACCGTGTCTCTCAGCGGCCTCATCATGCTGCTGGGCAAGCCCCTTCTCCATGTGCTGACGGACGATCCCGCCGTCATCGACACCACCTATGAGATCATGACCTACTTCGTGCCCTTCTACTTCACCTGGACGGTGATCGAGGTGCTCTCCGCCGTGCTCCGCGGGGCGGGGGACGCGGTGCGCCCGGTGGTGATCATCGGCCTGGGCATCTGCCTGCTGCGCATCCTCTGGGTGCTGACCCTGTTCCAGTGGGTGCACACGCTGTTCGTCCTGTCCATGTGCTATGTGGCCTCCTGGGTGGTGACGGGCGCCGCCATGATCGTCTACTACCGCCGGGGCAGCTGGATGAAGCGCGCCGGGGTCATCGTGGAGCAGTGATTTTTCGCAATCAACCGACCTGCGCCCGGGAAAACGCCCGGCTGCAACCGCCGGTTGCGGAAGTTCCAAGCCTGCTTTCTGGCCTGCAAGGGCTTTTTTGAGGTAGCATAAAGGCACCCAAAGGGGAGAATTGGAAAGGAGAACGAACCATGATTCTGGCAGATAAGATCATCGACCTGCGGAAAAAGAACGGCTGGTCCCAGGAGGAGCTGGCGGAAAAGCTGGGCGTGAGCCGACAGTCCGTGTCCAAGTGGGAGGGCGCCCAGTCGGTGCCCGATATGGCCCGGGTGGTGCAGATGTCCGAGCTCTTCGGCGTCAGCACCGACTACTTATTAAAAGACAGCCTGGAGGCGGAAGAGCCGGCCGAGGACGCGACTGCGGAGAGCATGATCCGCACCGTGGGCATGGAGGAGGCCAACGCCTTCCTGAACGCCAAAGAAAGAAGCGCGAGGCGCGTCGCACTGGGCGTGCTGCTGTGCATCCTTTCCCCCATCAGCCTGATCCTGGTCTGCGGCGCCCAGGAGTTCGGTCTGATCGCCCTGAGCGAGGCCCAGGCCGCGGGCATCGGCGTGGCGGTGCTGCTGGCGCTGGTGGGAGGTGCGGTGGCCCTCTTCGTCACCAGCTCTCTGGGCACAAGTCGCTATCAGGCGTTGGAGACCTTGCCCATCGACACCCTTTACGGCGTAGAAGGCATGGCCCGGGAGCGGAAGGAGCAGTTCCGTCCCACCCGGAACCGGCAGCTCACGCTGGGCATCGTGCTGTGCGTGCTGGCGGTGATTCCGGTATTTGTGAGCCTGATCCTCTACGGCGAAGAGGATCACTTCGGCCATCTGGCGGCGGTGGCGATCCTGCTGGCGCTGGTGGGCGTCGGCGTACTGCTGATCGTTCGCTCCGCCATCCTCTGGGGCTCCTACCAGATCCTGCTGGAGGAGGGGGACTACAGCAGGGAGGCTAAGGCGGCGGCAATCAAGGCCGCGCCCTTCAACCAAATCTACTGGGGTCTGGCACTGGCAGCTTACCTGGGCTGGAGCTTTATCACCAACGCCTGGGACCGGACCTGGATCGTCTGGCCGGTTGCAAGCGTGGCCTACGGCGCGATCTACGGCATCACCCGCGCCCTGAGAAGGAAAGACGGATAAACCACATCCAAAAGCGGAGAGCGCAGGGGCTTGCCCCTGCGCTCTCCGCTTTTCCTTGAAAAGGGAAGAGGACTGTGGTAGACTGATGCAAACGAGAATCACGGAGGCATGACGCCATGGCACGTTTTTACGGAGAAGATACCGCCGCGCCGGAGGTCCTGGCGCTGTTTGAGGAGCTTTGGCCCCTCTGGACCGTCGACACCTGCGCGCCCCGGCTGCGGCCGGACTGGTCGGAGGCCAACCGCACCCTGGGCCAGTGCAGCATCACGGCCTTTCTGGTGCAGGATCTGTTGGGCGGGAAGGTTTACGGCATCCCCCTCGAGGATGGCAGCGTCCACTGCTTCAACGAGGCGCTGGACTGCGTCTTCGATCTGACCAGCGCCCAGTTTGGGGACACCGTGCTGGACTATGAAAACCGGCCCGAGCAGAGCCGGGAGGCCCATTTTGCCGACGCGGGCAAGCGCGGGCGCTATGAGCTTCTGAAGGCAAGACTGCTGGCGGAAAGAGAGAAGAAAGGATGAACGAGATGAAGAAACTGTTTACCCTGCTGCTGGCCCTGTGCCTGTTGCTGAGCTGCGCCGCCTGCGGCGCGGCGGAGCCGGAGAGCACGGCGGAGCCCACGCCTATGGAGGAGCCGCTGCCCGTCCTCTCCGTTCCCTATTCTGTGGAACGGAACGAGGGGAGCAACGCGGTGAGCTACCCCTACGTCGTGCACACCGCGACCGCCAACTGGTACCTCTCGGCGGCGGATCTGGAGCTTTTGGGCGAGGAGGCCTATTTCGAGGGCCTGGAGCTGCTGCTCCGGGATCAGGACGCGGACTTTGCCGACGCCCAGGCGGTGCTTCGCCCCTGGCTGCAGGAGGAGATCCCACCGGTGGACATCTACACGGATTTCTGCGGCCACGCCGAGCAGAGCGAGATGTACGGCGCATTCTACAGCGAGGGCCTGGGAGGCATCCGGCTGTTTCATGATTGGGGGGTGGCGGCCTATAGCCTGCTGCATGAGTATGTGCATTATCTGACCTTTACCTGCGCGGTGACGCCCATCCAAGTGGGCTTCTATGCCGATTCGGTGGCGGAGTATGTCTCCCGCTTTGCCTGCCCCAACCGGATGGCCCGGCTTACCGCGTCGCACATGACCGAGGAGGAGCGGGGCTACGCCCGGGAATACGGCGTCTGGGACGAAGAACTGGACTGCTTGGATCAGGCGCGTTATTACCTGTTGAACGCGGAAGCGCTCCGCTCGGACCAGGCTGTCGGCCATCAGTTTCAAACCATATACAACGCGGTTATGACCCGCACCGAGAAGATGCAGACAGCTCCCGGGTACCACAATATTTCCTACTACGAGGCCGGGAGCATCATGGCCTATCTGGTGGAGACCTACGGGGCGGAGCTGGCCTTCTCGGACTGGGGCGGCTCCCCCGGAGAGATGGAGGCGGTGTTCGGCAAGAGCTTTGACGAGATCTACACGGACTGGGCCGTCTGGAACACGGAAAAGTGCCGGGAGCTGGGAATCAACCCGGACGGATACCTGGGCGAATAGGGAAGCGAGGAGAGCACATGCCGTTCACCGTGACCCAAGAGGATATCCTGACCATCCGGGCGGAGGCCGCGGTGCTGCCCCTGGAGATGACCGGCGCGCCCGCCGAGGGCCGGGCCGCCCAGCGCCTTTTGGCGGCGGGCGGGTCGGCGCTGCAGGAGGCGCTGCGGCGGCAGAAGTTCCTGGCGGTGGGCAGCGCCGTGTCCATGGAGGCGCCGGGCCGACACCGTCCCCTACTTCGAGGCCTGCTACCGGGTGGGGGTGGACCCGCTGCAGGAGCCGCTCCCGGAAGAAGAGATCCGGCGCCTGGCCGCCATCTGGGAGGAATACGGGATCTGAGCGCAGCAAGGCCGCGGCTTTTTTGAAGCCGCGGCCCTACTGCTTTTTTCATCCTTTTATTCGCCCTTTTTCAGCGGCAGCCACCAGGTGAAGCCGAAGGCCAGGCACTGGGCCGCGCCCTCCGCCCTGGTGAGGCCCTGCTCCTCCGCCACCTTGCGGCCCACCAGGAAGTATTCCCCGGTGTGCAGCCCCAGCAGGATCAGCAGGGGCAGGGGCTTTTTCTTCCCGGCCAGCAGGGCGAAGAGCGTGTACAGCCCAACGCAGACGGGCTTGCCGAATTGACGGGTCAGTTTCAAAAACATGATAATTTCCTCCCGCATACAATTTTCTTTAGTATACCACAAAAAGAGAAAAGGGAAAAGAGACGGGGAGAAAAAAACAGGCAAAGAGCCCCGGCACGTTGAAGGGAAGGGCAAACTGTGCTATACTGAAGGGGCAGAATAAGCCCGGCTCTGCCCGGGCGGAAATGAATCGAGGAAAGCATATGTCCAATATCAGCGATTTGAGCCGGGACCAGTGGATGCTCCGGGGCCCCCTGGCAAAAAAAGGCTACGACTGGTGGTGGCACTCCTTCACCGCGGAGAACGCGGAGACGGGAGAGCAGAAGCCCTTCTACATCGAGTTTTTCACCTGCAACCCTGCCGACGCGCCGGAGGAGCCGCGGATCGTCTGGCACCTGAACAAAAAGCAGCGGGGCAAGCTGAAGCCCTCTTACCTGATGGTGAACGCCGGCTTCTGGGGCGAGGAAAAGGGCCAGCTCCACCGCTTCTTCCCCTGGCGGAAGGTCAGCGTCCACGCAGACGCGCCCTATGAGATCCAGGCCGAGGACTGCTATTGCAGCGAGACGGAGACCCGGGGCAGCATTTCCGTGACGCCCCAGCAGAGGGCTGCCCACCCCGAGTGGATGACGGATGCCGGCTCCATCTCCTGGAATTTGAAGATCGACAAAAAGGTGGCCTTCCATGTGGGCTACGGGGCCGGCAAGTTCTTCCGGGATCTGAACGCCTTTGAAATGTTCTGGCACGCCGAGGGCATGAAGAGCGCCTTCTCCGGCGAGATCACCTTGAACGGCACCCGCTACATCGTCCGGCCCGAGACCTGCTACGGCTATTCCGACAAGAACTGGGGCGGCGACTTCACCAGCCCCTGGGTCTGGCTCTCGTCCAACAATCTGGTGAGCCGGAAAACCGGCAAGCGGCTGGAAAACAGCGTGTTCGACATCGGCGGCGGGCGGCCCAAGGTCTTCGGCATCGCCCTGAACCGGAAGCTGCTGGGCGCCTTCTGGTACGAGGGGAAGAACTACGAGTTCAACTTCTCCAAGTTCTGGACCCTGTCCAAGACGGAGTTTGACTGCCGGGAGACGGAGGACGAGATCCTCTGGCATGTGGTGCAGACCACGGCGACAGCAAAGCTCGACACCCTCATCCGCTGCGAGAAGAAGGATATGCTGCACATCAACTATGAGGCGCCCACCGGATTGAAGCGCCACAACCGCCTCTGGAACGGCGGCAACGGCACCGGGGTTCTGAAGCTCTACAAGCGCCGCTTCGGCAAGGAGATCCTGGTGGACGAGATCGAGGCCAGGAACGTGGGCTGCGAATACGGCGAATACGACCAATAAGGAGGCGGCAGTTATGATCGACAACAAGACCATCGTGCTCACCGGGGCCAGCTCCGGCATCGGCTTTGAGGTGCTGAAGCTGCTGGCCAAGGGCAGGGGCAACCGCATCCTGGCGGTGGCCCGCCATGTGGACAACATCCAGTATTTCGCGGACAACGTCACCGCCTTCGCCTGCGATATCAGCACCCAGGAGGGGGTGGACCGGGTCTTCGAGAAGGCGGAGGAGCTCTTCGGGAAGATCGACCTGTTCTACGCCAACGCCGGCTTCCCCTATTACGAGGAGTTCAACTATGCCGACTGGGACCGGGTGGACGCCATGTTCCGCACCAACACCATTTCCCCCATCTATACCTACGCCAAGTATATCCGGCACCTGAACGGGCGGCCCGGCATCCTGGCCTACACCGTCAGCGCCATCGGGGAGATGGCCATGCCCGGCTACGCCATCTACTCCTCCTCCAAGTTCGCCCTCAACGGCTTCCAGCAGGCCATCCGCCTGGAGGCGCCGGAGAACCTGCAGATCACCTGCCTCTACCCGGTGGCCACCGACACCAATTTCTTCAAGGTAGCCAACGCCGTGGAGTTTGAAAAGCCCTTCCCGGTCCAGAAGCCCAGCCATGTGGCAAGGAAGATGATCGAGGGCATCGAGCAGGGCAAGGCCCGGGTCAGCCCCAGCGGGCTCTTCGGCTTTGCCAAGGTGCTCATGGGCGTGGTGCCCCCGGTGCGGCAGGTGTACTGGAAGATGGAGACGAAAAAGCTGGACCGCTTCAAAAAGAAGCTCTCCGTCTACCACGGGCGCATCCAGGAGCGGGTCGGCTCCGCGGTGGAAAAGGGCCGCGAGGTGGGCGAAAGCCTGCGGGAGAAGGAGCGGGACGCCCGCAAGAATCTAAACGAAAAGGCTGCCAAGGTGCAGGAAGAGATAAAGGACAGATTCCATGGAGTATAAGATGCTGCTCAGTCCCGGGAAGATCGGGACCATGACGGTGAAAAACCGGGTGGTCATGACCGCGGCGGAAATGAGCCTGGGCCAGACCGACGGCCGCCCCACCGAGAAGATGATGGACTACTATGAGGAGCGGGCCAAGGGCGGCGTGGGCCTCATCATCCCCGGCATCTGCCGGGTGAACGACATGGGCGCCGCCTCCACCTTCACCCAGCTGGCCATGAGCCACGACTACCATATCGAGCCCATGCGGGAATTTGCCCGGCGGCTACACCGCCACGGGGCCAAGCTCTGCATCCAGCTGCACCACCCGGGGCGGCAGGGCTATGCCAGCTCCATCAATACGCTCCCGGTGGTGATCCCGGTGGTGAAGGCCTTCCCCAAGGTGCTGGACGGCCTGTTCAAGTGCACGCCCCTGCTGCTGGGGATGGAGGAAAAGAAGCTCTGCATGTCCGTGCAGGCCCCCAGCAAATGCGAGCTCTCCGCCCACGGCGCCACCCGCATCCATGCCATGAGCCGGCGGGAGATCAAAAAGCTCATCCGGGACTTCATTGACGCCGCCGAACGCTGCCAGAAGGCGGGGGTGGACGCGGTGGAGCTTCACGGCGGCCACGGCTACATGATCCAGCAGTTCCTCTCGCCCAACACCAACCTCCGCACCGATGAATACGGCGGCAGCTTTGAAAACCGCCTGCGCTTCCTGCGGGAGATCATCGAGGGCATCCGGGCCCGCTGCGGCCGGGATTATCCCCTGATCGTGCGCCTGACGGTGGACGAAATGTACGACCGCATCGGCAAGCCCGGCAAGGGCTATGATCTGGAGACGGGCAAGCGCATCGCCAAACGGCTGGAGGAGCTGGGGGTGGACGCCATCAACGTCACCTCCGCCTGCTACGACGTGTATAACCGCTGGCTGGAGCCCACCAGCTACGAGCCGGGCTGGCGGGCCTATCTGGCCAAAGAGATCAAGAGCGTGGTCTCCATCCCGGTGATCGCGGCAAACTTCATGCGCTCCCCCGAGCAGGCAGAGCGCCAGCTGGAGGAGGGGGTCCAGGACTTCGTCGCCTCCGCCCGCAGCTTCATCTGCGAGCCCCACTGGGTAAAGAAGATCGAAGAGGGCCGCCCCGAACAGATCCGGCGCTGCATCGGCTGCCTGCACTGCATCTCCTCCTTCATGACCAACGCCAAGGTGGGCAAGAGCGGCGAATGCGCCCTGAACCCGGGCGTGGGAAGAGAGAGGGAGTACGAGCACCCGGCCCAGGACGGACAGGGCCGGCGCATCGTGGTGATCGGCGCCGGCATCGCGGGCCTTGCCGCCGCGGAGTTCATGGCCCGGCGGGGCTTTGCCGTGACGGTGCTGGAGAAGAAGGAGCAGCCCGGCGGCCAGGTGAACACCGCCGCGGCCTGCAACCTGAAGGGCAAGCTGGCCTGGTGCGTGGAGGATCGCCTGGCGGCGCTGAAGGAGCTGGGCGTGGAGCTGCGCTTCGGCGTGGACGCCACGGCGGAGACGGTGCTGGCCGAGAAGCCCTGGGCCGTGCTGGCGGCCACCGGCGCAAAGCCCATCCGGCCCCGCTCCATCCGGGGCGTTGACCGGGCCAATGTCTTCACCGCGCCGGAAATCATCCACCGCCAGAAGGTCCTGCGGGATCAAAACGTGGTGGTGGTGGGCAGCGGCATGACCGGCCTGGAGACCGCCGAAATTTTGAACGAGACGGGAAACCGCGTCACCGTGATCGAGATGGCGAAGGAGATCGCCCCCGGCACCTGGTTCCAGCTGGTGGACGACGAGATGGAGCGCCTGCAGCCCGCGGGCACCCGGTTTATGACCCGGCTCCAGCTCATTGAGATCGGGGAGGGGGAAATCGTCTGCGCCGATCTGCAGGCGGGCAAGCTCCGCCACCTGCCGGCGGACAGCGTGGTGCTGTCCCTGGGCGTGCGGCCCGAAAACGGCCTGGTGCATGCCCTGGAGGGCAAGGTCCCCGTCTATCCGGTGGGGGACGCCGCCGCAAGCGGCACCATCGCAAACGCGGTGCACAGCGCCTACAAGGTCTGCTGCGCCATCCGCTGAAGGCGGAGAATCAGTCGGATATCGTCAAAAAAAACGGGCGGCAAAGGCCGCCCGTTTTTGCGCCTTGCTGGGGGAAAGACTGGGCGGGGCGATTGACAGCGGCGGCGAAGAGACGTATAATATCAACAGAAATCAAGCTTGGCAGATCCTGAAATTGGGTACTATTAACGAAAGAGGAGGCGAAAGCCCGATGAGAGCGTTTTTGCTGGCAAAGGGCCCGGTCCTGGTGTGTGGCATCACCGCGCTGGAGGCGGCGGCCCTGATCCTGGCCCTGCTGGCCTATCGAAAAGAGAAGAAGCCGCTGTATCTGCTGACGGCGCTGGTGGCCTTCGGCCTGGTGTACGACGCGCTGGTCCAGGCGCTGGGAGCCTCCCTGGGGGAGGGGCAGAGCCTCGCGCTCCTCAGCCGCTTCCGCTTCGTGTTCCACGGGGCGCTGATCCCCCTGCTGTTTCCCATCTGCGCCTACGCGCTGGACTTCAAAAAGCCCTGGAAGATTGCCGTCTGGCTGCTGACCGGGGCGGTGATCGGGCTGGGCATCGCCCAGGGCTTCGCCACCCAGCTCATGCCGGAGCAGTTCGCGGGCATCCTGCGGATGAAGTCCGGGGACGCGACCCCCGGCTGGGCCAAGGGCGTGGGCTATTTGCTGGCCTTCGGCACCATCATCCCGGTGATCCTGGCGGGGATCGCCGTGTGGATCAAGCAGAAAACGCCCCTGCTGCTCCTGGCAGGGGTGCTGATGTTCGCCTTCGCCGCCCTGGGCCCTGCCACGGGCAACCTGGACCTGAACTTCCTGATCACCATGTTCGGGGAAGTGTTCCTGGTGGGCTTCTTCCTGCTGTACGCCCGCCGGAAGGCGAACAATTCAAATTGAGCAAGCAAAATTGAAAATATACGGAAGTGAGGTAATTTCATGAGCAGCTTCAAGGACCTTCGCATCGTCGACAACTTCTACCAGACCAGCTCCTATTTCCCCATGCCCACCGTCATGATCTCCACCCTGGCGGAGGACGGCAGCACCTCTGTCGGCTCCTACTCCCTGTGCTTCCCCTACTACATCGCCGGCAAGGGCTACTACGCCATGGTGCTGGAGGCCCGCAACTCCTCCAACACCGCCCAGCATCTGCTGGCGGGGCGCAAGCAGGTGGCCATCAACTTCATGCCCGAGGGCCGGGGCTACCACAAGAAGATCGTGGCCCAGGGCTGGCCCGGCGACACCCCGGCGGAGAAGATGAAGGACTTCGGCTTCACGCTGGAGGACGGCCTGTGCATCGCGGAGGATCCCTCCACCCCGCGGCCCAAGGTGGTGGCGGAGGCCTACCAGGTCATGGAGTGCACCTGGATGAGCGATCTGGAGAACGCCGATGAGGACATCGGACGCAAGCTGGAGGACGGCTGCTACCCGCCTCCCTACCGGAACTTCAACGGCATCACCACCCAGTACGGCGCCCACTTCATCCTGCGCATCGACAAGATGCTGATGAAGCCCAAGTACCACCAGAACATCATCGACGGCGTGAAGGGCCGCCTGTGGCCCAACGTGCTGATCTGCCACGGCTACCGGGACAGCAAGAACTTCTGGTTCGCCAAGACCCCGCGGCTGGTGCCGGAGCTGCTGCCCATCCGCAACGCCACCCTTTCCTCCGTGCGCTACGCCGCCGACCGCACCGATCCCAACGTCCACTTCACCGACGACGCGCTGGAGATGATCCTGAACGTGCCGCGCATCTTCCTGCCCACGGTGCTCAAGGGCTGCGTCAAATGGGCCAAGGAGCATAACGTCACCGAAATCACCGCCAAGGAGATGCAGATCATCAACGACAAGCGCGCCAAGGAGAAGGGCAAGGGCTAAGGAGGGCGTGCCGTGGAACAGGAGATTTATGATTTTACCGTCCTGATGGGACTGGCGGACTTTGTGCCGGTGATCCTGTTCGCGGTGAGCATGGTGCTGCTGCAGCGGGATCTGTACAACATAATGCCCAAATACGCCTTCGCCTGCTTTGCCGCCGGCACCATCAACGTGCTGATCGCGGGCTTTCTCAAGGCTCTGTGGAAGACCCTGTACGCCGCCGGCGTCTGCGACTTCCATGTGCTCAATACCATGTTCCTGCCCACGGAGTCCCTGGGCCTGCTGCTGGCGGGCCTGGGCGTGCTGCTGATGTTCACCGGCCCCCGGAAATCCACGGCCGCCCTTGCGGCGCCCCCGGTCTTCTCGGGCAGCATGGTGTTCATCTCCATGATGGTGCTGGGGCTGGGCGCCATGTGCGGCGGGCTCAGCGTGGTGGCGGCGAAGATGAAGAGAAAGCGGCTGATCCCGGTTTTCGTGCTCTGCGTCTTCGCCTATATGGCCATGGGCTACCTGGGCTCCCGGGACGACAGCAGCGCCGCCGCCAACTGGATCGAGCAGGGCGTGAACACCCTGGGCATGGCCCTGCTGCTCTGGGGCAGCCTGGGCCTGCACCGCGCCGGTCTGCGGGAATATAAATTGTAAGCGATCATAAAATTGAAAAAAAGGAAAGAAGGGGAAACGTTATGACTCCTGAAGTTGCTGAAGTTGTCGAAGTTGCCGCGGCTGCCTATCCCGGTTGGTTTTTCTTCCTGCTTTTCGCCCTCGCCATGGTGGTGAGCTCCATCGGCTTTAAAAACTACGTCTGGTTCATCTCCCTGGGCTACGGCTTCTCCATCGCCGCGGCGGGCATCTTGATGCTGTGCCTGTTCCACAAGACCCTGACCGTCGGCACCGTCATCTGCTGCGTCATTTTCTTCCTCTACGGCTGCCGCCTGGGCGGATACCTGGCCTATCGGGAACTGAAGAGCTCCTCCTACAAGAAAAACATGGTGGGCGAGATCAAGGATGGCAGCAAGGTCCCCATGGGGGTAAAGCTGGCCATCTGGATCACCTGCGCCCTGCTCTACGCCACCCAGGTCTCCCCGGTGTTCTATCGCATGTTCAACGCCCCCGGCGGCGTCACGGACAACGCCTGGGTCTTCATCGGCGCGGTGGTCATGGTCTGCGGCATCACGCTGGAGTCCGCCGCCGATATCCAGAAGAACAAGGCCAAGAAGCTGAACCCCAAGCGCTGGGTGGACACCGGCCTCTTCCGCATCGTCCGCTGCCCCAACTACCTGGGTGAGATGATCTTCTGGACCGGCGTGCTCCTCTCCGGCATCGGCGCCGTGAAGGGCTGGCAGTGGGCCGTCTGCGCCGTCGGCTACTGCGGCATCATCTTCGTCATGTTCTCCGGCGCCCGGCGCCTGGAGGTCCGGCAGAACAAGAACTACGGCAAGGACCCCGAATATCAGAAATTCGTCAAGACCGTGCCCATCCTGCTGCCCTTCGTCCCGCTCTACAGCGTGGAGAAGTACAAGTGGCTGGTGGCCTGAGACAGAGACACAACAAAAAACGCCCGCATCCGAAAGGAAAGGATGCGGGCGTTTTCGGTGTTTTCTCACAGCGTCAGCAGGACGAAGAGGGACAGCAGCCCCAGGAGCAGCAGGTTCACCGCCGTGAATTCCAGCAGGAAGCGGCCGGGGCGGGCGTGCTCGGAATGGGAATAGAGCTTGAGGGAGATGAGGCTGGCAAGGCTTGCGATGGGCGTGCCCAGGCCGCCGATGTTCACCCCCAGCAGCAGCGCCCGGGCGTTTGCGGTAAAGCCCGAGAGCAGCAGCGCCGCGGGCACGTTGCTGATGACCTGGCTTGCCAGCAGGGAGACGGCGTATTCCCGCCCTGCCAGCAGCTGCCGCAGCAGCCGGTTCACCGCCTCCATCCTTGCCAGGTTCCCGGCAAAAACGAAAAAGGCCACAAAGGTCAGCAGCAGCATGAAGTCCGCCTGCCCGAGCATCCGCCGGTCCAGGAGCAGCAGCGCCGCCAGCACCCCCGCCAGCATCCAGGGCCAGGGCAGCAGGCGCAGCACCGTCAGCAGGCAGAGCGCAAAGAGCGCCCCGTAGAGCCAGAGCTGCCTGGGCTCCACCCCCGGCTCCTCGCCCAGAAAGACCTGCACAGGTGTCCTTGGCAGCAGCAGGCAGCAGCCCAGCAGCAGCAAAAGCGACAGGCCCCACACCGGGAAGGTGACGGAGAGAAATTCCCCCATGCCCATGTCATAGAAGGAGTAGAGATACAGGTTCTGGGGATTGCCCACCGGGGTGAGCATGCTGCCCAGGTTTGCCGCCACGGTCTGCAGCACCACCACCCGAATGAGGGCCTTCTGCTGCCCGGCCAGGCCCAGCACCACCACCGCGAAGGGCACAAAGGTCAGCAGAGCCACGTCGTTTGTGATCAGCATGGCGCTGAAAAAGCACAGCAGCACCAGCAGCGTCCCCATCACCCGCAGACTCCCGGCCTTGCGGCAGAGCAGGTGGGCCAGGTGGGCGAAAAGGCCCGCCTGCCGCAGCCCCGCCACCACCGTCATCAGGCAGTAGAGCAGGGCCAGGGTGCGCCAGTCCAGATAGTTCCAGTAGGCCCCGTCCGGGGGCACGAAAAAGCAGCTTGCCAGCGCGGCCAGCGCCGCGATCAGCAGCACCGGCTCCCGCCGGACAAAGGATCGAAGTTTAGCCATGGCAGTCTCCCGATTTCCTGTGAAAGATCCGCTTCAGTATACGCCCCTTTCGCCCGGCGGGCAAGGAAAAAAACGGCGGCGCGGGAAATTTGAGGAAATTCTGAAAAAGATGAAAAAAAGCTCGCGTTTCGGGGAGAGCTATGCTATAATAACTTGTTAGATTACCGAAAACTCTGTCTGCATTTGGAATGGAAAATCTATGAGTGGGAAAAAGAAAGTCTTCTGGTCGCTGTTTTCCCTGGCGCTGGCGGCGCTGTCCATCTGGGCGGTGCTTTCCCAGAGCCGGAAATGGTCGCTGGAAAGCATGCTGGAAAGCTTAAAAAACGCAAATCCGATCTGGCTGGCGGCGGCGGTGCTGGGCACGGTGCTGTTCGTGCTGCTGGAAGGCGCGGCCTTGTCCCGGATCCTGAAAGGAATCGGCTATTCCCGGCCCTTCTCCCGGAACCTGCTGTACAGCACCTCGGATATCTACTTCTCCGCCATCACCCCCTCCGCCACCGGCGGGCAGCCGGCCTGCGCCTATTTCATGGTAAAGGACGGGATCCCGGCAGGCGCCGCCACCGTGGCGCTGCTGGTGAACCTGATTTTGTACACGGTGTCCCTGGTGCTGCTGGGCCTGGGGGCGGTGATCGCCTATCCCTCCCTGTTTTTTAGCCTGCGGCTGGCCTCCAAGATCCTGATCGGCGTGGGCTTTGCGCTGCAGGTGGGGCTGACGGTGGCCTTCTTCGTGCTGCTGGGCAAGGGCCCCTGGGTCTTTGGGATGCTGCGGCGCTTCGTCCGCTTCCTGCACCGGAAGAAGCTGGTGCACCGGCTGGAGCACCGGCTGGAGAAGCTGGATCACGCCCAGCAGGAGTATGAGAGCTGCGCCAAGGTGATGAAGAACAGCCGGGGCACCTTCCTGCTGGCCCTGCTGTGGAACATTCTCCAGCGGGCGTCCCAGCTTGCCGTGCCCATGTGCCTGTATCTGGCCCTGGGCGGGAATGCCGCCGGCGCGGGGATGCTCTTTGCCACCCAGTGCCTGGTGGTGCTGGGCTATGCCCCGGTGCCCATCCCCGGCGCCATGGGCGTGGCGGACTTCCTGATGCTGGACGCTTTCGCCTGCCTGAGCTATATCGGCCTGGAGGAGGCCGTGCGGCTGGAAATGCTGAGCCGCGGCCTGTCGTTTTATATCTGCGTCGCCCTCTGCGGCGTGCTGACCCTGATCGGCTACCTGCTGATGAGAAAGAGAGAGAAAGGAAGAGCAGCATGATCGGTGTATACGATTATACGGTGATTCTAACCTACCTGTCCCTGCTGTCCGGCTGCACGGGCACCATTATCGCCATGAGCGGCGTGGGCCATCCCTATATCGGCATGTTCCTGCTGCTGCTCTGCGGCCTCTGCGACGGCTTTGACGGCCGCGTGGCCCGGATGAAAAAGGACCGCACCTCCCTGGAGAAGAAGTTCGGCGTGCAGATCGACTCCTTTTCCGACCTGATCGCCTTCGGCATGCTGCCCGCGGCCATCGGCATGTCCATGCTGCGGCACTATGACCGGCTGTCGGACCTGCACGAGCTGCGGGAGAGCTGGCTCAGCGACGCCATCGCCGCGTCCCATTCGGATCTGTACCGGGCGGCGCTCATCATCATCGCCCTGCTGTACATATTGGCGGCGATGATCCGCCTGGCCTACTTCAACGCCACCGAGGACGAGCGGGAGCAGGAGATCCGGGAAAACGGCGTGGCCTACTTCACGGGCCTGCCCGTCACCACCGCCGCCCTGGTCTTCCCCATGGTGCTGCTGATGCACTATGTGCCCCAGATCGACCTGACCATCCCGTACTTTATCGTGATGCTGGCCATGGCGATCCTGTTCCTGGGCCGCTTCAAGATCCGCAAGCCCGGCAGAAAAGGCGTGTGGATCATGGTGGCCATCGGCTTTGCGGAGTTCGTGGCCTTCCTGATCCTGATGCGGGTGACCAACCGCTGATGGGCGCGCTGGAATTTCTCTACGGCAGCGCCGCCGGCCGGGCACTGCTGCGGCCATTGGTGAGCCGGCCCCTGTCTCAGGCGGCGGGCCGCCTGCTGGATCGGCCCTTCTCCAAGTGCCTGATCGGCCCCTTCGTCCGCACTGCCGGGATCGACACCGGGGACTATGACCTTTCCGGGATCGGCTGCTTCAACGATTTCTTCTGCCGCCCGCTGAAGCCGGGCAAGCGGCCCGTGGCGCAGGACCCCGCCGCCCTGGTGGCGCCCTGCGACGGCTATCTCACCGCGGTGACGCTCCGGGGGGACACGGTGCTGCCCGTGAAGCAGAGCCGCTATTCCCTGGCAAGACTCCTGGGAGACGCGGCCCTGGCCAAGGAGTTTGCGGACGGGCTGTGCCTGGTCTACCGGCTCTGCGTGCACCACTACCACCGCTACAGCTATTTTGACAGCGGCCTGAAGGGCGAAAACGTGTTTTTGCCCGGCGTGCTGCATACGGTGCGGCCCGTGGCCCTGGCGGAAGTGCCGGTGTTCACGGAGAATTGCCGGGAGTACACCGTGCTGGACACGGCCGCCTTCGGCAAGGCGGTGCAGATGGAAGTGGGCGCCATGCTGGTGGGCAAGATCGTGAACGAGCACCCCGGCCCCCGCGCCGTTTTGCGGGGGGAGGAGAAGGGACATTTTGCCTACGGCGGCTCCACCGTGATCGTGCTGCTGCAAAAGGACGCGGCGGTGCTGCGCCCGGATCTGCAGAGGCTGGCCGCCCTGGGGGCGGAATACCCCGTGCGGATGGGCGAGGAAATCGGCCGCGCGCGTACATAGTATTCGAATATCGGATGTGGTGAGCCCGTGCTCACCACATTTCATGCAAGAGAGGATTACCCATGAGCATTATCTTTGACGCAGCTGCCCGGACGCTGACCCTGCACACCCGGGACAGCAGCTATCAGATGCAGATCGGCCCCCTGGGCTATCTGCTGCATACCTATTACGGCCGCCGGGCGGAGGGGAACTTCGCCCCCCTGCACCTCATGAAGGACGTGGGCTTTTCGCCCAATCCCAATGAGCTGGCGGCGGGACGGGGCTGGTCCCTGGACACCATGCCCCAGGAATTGAGCGGCGCAAACAGCGGGGACTTCCGGCTCTCTGCCCTCTGCGCCCAGAGCCGGGACGGGCGGCGCGGCGCGGATCTGCGCTATGTGCGCCACGAGATCCGGCGGGGGAAGTATGCCCTCCCCGGCCTGCCCGCGGCCTTCGACCCCGATGGGGAGGCGGAGACCCTCTCCGTCACCCTGGCGGATCCGGTGCTGGGGATGGAGGCGGAGCTGCTCTACGGCGTGTACGAGAGCCGGGACATCCTCACCCGGGCGGTGCGCATCACCAACACGGGAAATGCCCCCCTGCGGCTGGAGCAGGCGGCCTCCTGCTGCCTGGACCTGCCCTTCGGGGATTGGGACCTGCTCCACTTCCACGGCCGCCACGCCATGGAGCGGCAGCCGGAGCGGGTGCGGGTGCTGAACGGGGTGCAGACCATCGGCTCCGGCCGGGTGGCCTCCAGCCATCAGCACAACCCCTTCGTCATCCTCTGCGACCGGCATGCCACCGAGGACGCGGGGGACTGCTGCGGCGTGATGCTGGTCTACTCCGGCAGCCATGCCACCCGGATCGAGCAGGATCAGATGGGCGCGGTGCGGATCGTCTCCGGCATCGGCGGGGACAATTTCTCCTGGACGCTGCAGCCTGGCGAGAGCTTTGCCACCCCGGAGGCCCTGCTCTGCTTCCGGCATGACGGGCTGAACGCCCTGTCCCAGCGCTACCACCGCTTCATCCGGGAGGCCCTGTGCCGCAGCCGCTACAGCCGCGCCGCCCGCCCGGTGCTGCTCAACAACTGGGAGGCCACCTATTTCCAGTTTGACCGGGAGAAGATCCTTGCCATCGCCCGGGAGGCCAAGGAGCTGGGCGCGGATCTCTTCGTGCTGGACGACGGCTGGTTCGGCCGCCGCAACGACGACCGCAGCAGCCTGGGGGACTGGTTCGTGAACGAGCAGAAGCTCCCCGGCGGCCTGGAGCCGCTGATCGACGGGGTGAAGGCCCTGGGCCTTGGCTTCGGCCTCTGGGTGGAGCCGGAGATGGTCAGCGAGGATTCGGATCTCTATCGGGCTCATCCCGACTGGGCGCTGACCGTGCCCGGGAGGCTCCCCAGCCTGAGCCGCAGCCAGCTTGCCCTGGATCTGAGCCGGCCCGAGGTGGCGGACTTTGTGTACGAAACCGTGGCGGGGCTGCTGCGCCGCTACCGCATCGACTATATCAAGTGGGACATCAACCGGAGCCTGACGGATCTGTACAGCGCCGCCCTGCCCCCCGAGCGGCAGGGCGAGCAGGCCCATCGGATCACCCTGGGCCTGTATTCCGTTCTGGACCGGCTGACGGCGGAGTTCCCCCAGGTGCTCTTCGAGGGCTGCGCCGGCGGCGGCGGCCGCTTTGACGCGGGGATGCTGGCCTACTTCCCCCAAATCTGGACCAGCGACGACACCGACCCCATCGAGCGGCTCACGATCCAGCGGGGCACCGGCTACGGCTACCCGCTCTCGGCCATGGGGGCCCACGTCTCCGCCGCGCCCAACCACCAGACCGGGCGGCGCAGCCCCCTGGACACCAGGGCCACGGTGGCCATGGCCGGAGGCTTCGGCTATGAGCTGGACCCGGGGAAGCTGAGCCAGGAGGAGAAGGCGCGCATCCGCGCCCAGATCGCCCGCTTCCGGGCCGAGGAGGCGCTGCTGCGGGAGGGGGACAGCTACCGCCTGACCGAGCTGGACGATCCCCGGGATTTCGAGGCCTGGGAGACCCTGTCCCGGGAGAAGGACGACTGCCTTCTGAGCCTGGTGCTGACCCATCCCAGGGCCAATGCCCGCCCGCTGCACCTGCGCCTGAAGGGTCTGGACCCGGCGGCGCGCTACCGGGTGGAGCGGCTGGACTTCTTTGACGCCTTCCTGCCCGAAAAACCGGAGCCCCAGCCGGAATGCTACACCGGCGCGGCGCTGCTGTACGCGGGATTGACCCTGCCGCGGATGATGGGGGACTACCCCAGCGTGCAGCTGCGGCTGCGGAGAGTGGAGGACTGAGCCATGCTGCCGAGAGACCCCATGATTTTGCTGAGTACGGTGAACATGAAGCTGCGGGACGAGTACGCTTCCCTGGATGCGCTGTGCGAGGACCTGGAGGAAGATCGGACCGAGCTGGAGCGGCGGCTGGGCGAAGTGGGCTTCGCCTACGACGCGGCCCAGAACCGCTTTCGCTGAGGAGACCGCCATGGGCTATGTGGAAGAGCTGCGGAAGCTGGTAGGCCACCGGCGGGTGATCCTCTGCGGCAGCAGCGTGGTGATCCGAAACCAGAAGGGCGAGCTGCTGCTGCAGCAGCGGCGGCACCCGGCAGGCCGCTGGGCCTTTCCCGGGGGGCTCATGGAGCTTGCGGAATCCACCGAGGAGACCGCCCGCCGGGAGGTGTACGAGGAGACGGCCCTGGAGCTGGGGAAGCTCCGGCTCATCGGGGTCTACTCCGGGGCGGAGGCCCTGTGCGCTGCCCCCAACGGGGACGAATGGTATGTGGTGAACTGCGCCTACGCCTGCGACGACTTTTCCGGCGAGGCCCGGGTGAACGACGGGGAATCCCTGAGCCTGGGCTGGTTTAGGCCCGAGAAGATCCCGGAGGGCCTGGTGCGCAGCCACAGGGAGATTTTGCGGGACTACCTGAAGCATGCGGAATGAGGGCGGGAAAAGGCTGGTTCAGCCCGCACAGACCCAAAGAAAACGGATTGCCACACCTACACAGCATACACAAGTTCTAAGGCTCCTTCGTCGCCAAGAACTTGTAGTAAGTGACATCGGTCACTTAAGTGAGCCTCCAAATCTTTGATTTGGCGTAGGCGAACTTATGCCTTTGGTAGGTTCGCAATGACAGCTTTTGAGGAACAATCCGTTCCGTGATTTCGTCTTAGCCCCGAAAGGAGTGCTTGCCATGGAAAAATTCATCCCCTACGAGAAGCTGTCGAAAAAGCAAAAGCGTGCCTTGGACGCGCAGCGGCGGAACACCTGGGGCGCGCTCAGCCCGGTGACCAGAAAGCCGGAGCATCCCAAGGCCTACAAAAGAAGCAAGACGCGGCGCGGAAGCGATGAGCTTCCCTCCGCGTCTTGTTTTTGCGTGTGCGGTGTGGTAAAGTAAGAAAAAACGGGAAAGAGGGGAGCGCCATGAAGCAGCCCTTGGAACGCTTCGATAGGAAAGCGCCGCCGGTGCCCACCAAGTGGTTCCTGCGGCCCCTGACCCTGGCCCTGAGCCTGCCGGACGTGTGGAAGCATCAGGCGAAGATCAAGCGCGTGGGCACCGAGGGGCTGAAGCCGCCCTATGTGATGCTCTGCAACCACAACGCCTTCCTGGATTTCAAGGTGGCCACCCGCACCATCTATCCCCATAGGGCCAACTATGTGGTGGCCATCGACGGCTTCATCGGAAGAGAGAAGCTGCTGCGGGACGTGGGCTGCATCTGCAAGCGGAAGTTCACCAACGACCTGACCCTGATCCGCCAGCTCAAGCAGGTGATCCGCAACGGGGACGTGGCCATGATCTATCCCGAGGCCCGCTATTCCCTCTGCGGCACCACGGCGGTGCTGCCCGCCTCCCTGGGCAAGCTCTGCAAGCTCCTGGGCGCCCCGGTGGTCACTCTCATCTGCCACGGCCACCATGTGAACTCCCCCTTCTGGAACCTGCACGACCGGGGTGTGAAGCCCACCGAGGCGGAATTCACCCTGCTCTTTACCCCGGAGCAGCTCAAGGAAGCCTCCGCCGACGAGGTGAACGAGAAGCTGGTGGCGGCCTTCCAGTATGACGACTTCGCCTGGCAGAAGGAGCGGGGCATCCGCACGCCCTACAAGGGCCGGGCCGAGGGGCTGCACAAGGTGCTCTACCAGTGCGCCCATTGCGGCAGAGAGTACCGCATGGCCTCCCGGGGGACGGAGCTTTTCTGCACCGCCTGCGGCAAGCGCTGGGAGATGTCGGAGCTGGGCGAGCTGAAGGCCGAGGAAGGGGAGACGGTGTTTTCCCACATCCCGGATTGGTACGAGTGGGAGCGGGCCAACGTGCGGCGGGAGGTGGAAGCGGGGACCTACTCCACCGGAGAGCTGCCCGTCACCGTGGATACCCTGCCCAACGCCAAAAAATTCATCCGCCTGGGCGAGGGGACCATGGTGCACGACATGAACGGCTTCACCGTCCGGGGCATCGACGTGGACGGGGATCCCTTCGAGATGCTGAAGCCCGTGCCCAGCCTCTACTCCTGCCATATCGAGTATGAGTACCTGGGCAAGCACGAGGACTGCGTGGATCTCAACACCCTGGAGGACACCTGGTATATCTATCCCCACGACTGCGACTTTGCCGTGACCAAGATGGCCCTGGCCACGGAGGAGCTGTATTTCGCCCACCGCCGGGCCATCGGCCGGCCCTGCAAGCCGGGGCTGGCATAAGGAATGAAGGAATGAAGAAATGAAGGAATGAAGAAATGCTTGTGCCGCGTACAGCGCGACGGATCAAATCCATCGCCGAAGGCGATTCCACAATTTCTTCATAAGCGAAGCGACTTCATTCCTTCATTCGGCGAAGCCGAACTTCATTTGATTGTCGGAGGAACTGTCATGACCAAAATCTACGGAACCCTGGGGCCCGCCTGCGCGGAGGAAAGCCTGCTGGAGCAGATGCTGCGCCTGGGCCTGACGGGCTTTCGCCTGAATCTGTCCCACGGCTCGCTGGAGGCGGCGGCGGGGGAGATCGAGGCGCTGCACCGCGCCGCGGCCCGCTGCGGCGCAAAGCCGGAGCTGATCATGGACATGCAGGGGCCGGAACTGCGCATCGGCACCCTCCCGGCGCCCATCCTGCTGCGGGCGGGGGAGACGGTGGAGCTTTCGGCTCTGCCGCTGCCGGAGGCGGCCCGGGAAGCCCTCTGCCCCGGGCAGGAGCTGCTGCTGGACGATGGAAAGCTGCTGCTCACCGTGGTGCGGGGCGGCAAGGCCCATGTGAACCGGGGCGGCGTGCTGCAAAGCCGCAAGAGCCTGGCCCTGCCGGGGCGGGAGATCCGCCTCCCGGCCCTGACGGAGAGCGACCGGAAGAATATCGCCGCCGCCAAGGACTACGGCGTCACCGGGCTGATGCAGCCCTTCGTCCGGGGCCGCGGGGATCTGGAGGCGGTGCGCGCCGCCCTGGAGGAAGCCGGCTGCGGAGGGCTGCAGATCTTCGCCAAGGTGGAGAACCGGGAGGGGATGGAGAAGCTGGAGGAGCTGATGGGCGCTTGTGACGAGCTTGTCATCGCCCGGGGGGACCTGGGCAACGCCATGCCCCTCTGGGAGCTGCCCGCGGCGCAAAAGCGCATCGCCGCCCGCTGCCGGGCGGCGGGGCAGCCCTTCATGGTGGTCACCCAGATGCTCTCGTCCATGGAGCAAAGCCCCGTGCCCACCCGGGCCGAGGTCTGCGATATCTTCAACGCCGTGCTGGACGGGGCGGCCTCCGTCATGGTCACGGGGGAGACCGCCGCGGGCAAGTACCCGGTGGAGGCGGCCCGCTACCTGATCCAGACCGCCCGGCAGGCGGAACAATACCAATTAGGAGGAGAATGAGATGAAACACGGAAAAGGGATCCTGTGCCTGCTGCTGGCGGCGCTGCTGGCGCTGCTCTGCGCCTGCGGCACCGGCGCGGAGCCGGCGGATGCGGTCACCCAGACCCAGGAGACGGAGCCGGCGGCGGAGACCGCCCCGGAGACGCAGCATGAGCTGCACCATGTGGAGATCGAGGTGGAGGGCTACGGCGTCATCAAGCTGGAGCTGGACGCCACGGCGGCGCCGGAGACGGTGGCCAATTTCCTGGACCTTGCGGGCAGCGGCTTTTATGACGGGCTGACCTTCCACCGGATCATGGACGGCTTCATGATCCAGGGCGGCGACCCGGCGGGCAACGGCACCGGCGGCTCCGGGAAGAATATCAAGGGCGAGTTTGCCCAGAACGGCTGGGACAACCCCATTTCCCACACAAAGGGCGTCATTTCCATGGCCCGGGCCAATCATCCCGACAGCGCCAGCAGCCAGTTCTTTATCTGCGTGGCGGATTCCACCTTCCTGGATGGGCAGTACGCCGCCTTCGGCTGGGTGACCGAGGGCATGGAGATCGCCGAGCAGATCGCCAAGGACGCCCGCCCCATTGACAATAACGGCACCATCCCCGCCGGGGAGCAGCCGGTGATCGTCTCCATCACGGTGATCGACTGATACTGCTACCGAATAGAAATGAGACAATCAGCCCCGCGGCAAACATCGCCGCGGGGCTTGCTGCGTTTTATGGGGACTGTCACGGGCCGTCGAGGGCGCCGGCCCCTACGGCGCTGGTGGGGCTATTGCGGGCGGATGCTATCCGCCCCTACGGCGCCGGTGCGTGATAGGCGGGCCGTCGGGGGCGCCGGCCCCTACGGCGCTGGTGGGGCTATTGCGGGCGGATGCTATCCGCCCCTACGGCGCCGGTGCGTGATAGGCGGGCCGTCGAGGGCGCCGGCCCCTACGGAGAGGCGTTGAAGGCAGACGTTTGCCGGTCGGGCGGGGCTTACAGCAGGATCAGGGCCAGGGCCAGGGCGATGGCGAAGACATACAGCAGACCGGTGAAGGTCTGCAGGCCGGTGCTGGTGGTGCAGGGAAGCTGTTCGTTCATGAGGATCACTCCTGTTCTTTTTTCTTTGTGACCTCGTTGAATGAAAAAGAGAAGGTAATATAAATATACCAGCCGAGATCATTCAA
>CAYNBS010000013.1:0-41935 GCA_964395795.1 uncultured Oscillospiraceae bacterium | reverse complement strand
TTGGCGCTTTAGCTTGACTAAACCCCTGGTTCTACCAGGGGTGGATAAAAAAGCCTTGGCAAATAAAACCCCCAAGTATAGAGTGATGTTGGTTTGCCGACCGCATCAACAGAATACAAGGAGGTTTTATCCAAGTTGAAGAATGAACTAAAACACACAGCACACTCAAGTTACCGCTGCGAGTATCATGTGGTGTTTGCACCTAAATATCGCAGAAAGGTAATATACAACGAGATCAAGAAGGACATAGGAGAAATCTTGAGAAAGCTGTGTAATGAGATGAAGGTGGAGATCATCGAGGCGGAAGCCTGCCCAGATCACATTCATATGCTGGTCAGCATCCCCCCGTACATGAGTGTAGCACAATTTATGGGAACACTCAAGAGCAAGAGTGCGCTGATGATCTTCGACCGACATGCAAACCTCAAGTATAAGTACGGCAACAGGAATTTCTGGTGTAGGGGATATTATGTAGATACAGTAGGGAAGAACGAAAAGATGATAAAAGACTACATCAGAAACCAACTGGAAGAAGATTATACGAGCGATCAAATATCGCTGAAAGAGTTCACAGACCCGTTTACGGGTAACAAGAGACAATAAGGCAAAAAGAGACAGCCGCTTGAAGCGGCTGCCTGTAATAACGATGCGATGGTAAACCCTCAGTACCCTTTTAAGGGTCAGCAAGTACTGACCCTTATAGGGTCTGAGCAAACCACCAGTTCACTGGTGGTTATGATTTGTTCCGGCTGTTCCCTTTTGAGGAAATTTGACGCTCTTTATCCCATTTTTGATGGGTTAACCATAGGGGAAAAACCATTTTAGAGCGATGAGTGGGTTAAAAAATAGGGGAAAATTCCCCTCCATTCTGAGCTCCACACAGGTGCTCCTATAGAGACAATCTTCTACTCTCGGTATCTTTGTTTTGCTTTGAGTCCTTTTGGCGAAGTTTATTCCCGTTTATACCATAGGCTTCACGCCAACTCCTCTGCCATTTTTGCAAGCAACACATTTCAAACATCAGCCAATATATTCAACTGACATTTTCATTTTTACAAATTCCTCTCTATTGAATTCAACCCGTTGTTTTGCTATAATCCTACCAATGATTGAGTTTAGGGGCATACAAAATGGAACTTGGAAAAACGATCGCCAAGCTGCGGCGGGAGCGAGGGCTGACCCAGGAGCAGCTTGGTAAGGCGCTGTGCGTCTCCGGCCAGGCGGTCAGCAAATGGGAAAAGGGCGGCGCCCCGGACGCCGAGATGCTGCCCGCGATCGCCGATCGCCTGGGCGTGACTATCGACACGCTGTTCGGGCGCGCCGACGAGCCCACGGAGGATATGGCGGGGTCGCTGCTGCGCTATCTCGGCGCTTTTCCGAAGGAGGAGCGCATGTTCGAGCTGTTCCGGCTGCTGTGCGCGACCATTCAGCGCCCCTACTATGTGGACGGCGAGTTTCTCGGCGAGTTGATGGACGCCCTGTTTCATCTGCCGGTCAAGACCTGTTATTCCACAGACATCGTCAACCACACGGATGCGACGCTCTGGCTTCGCTCCAGCACTCTGCTGGACGAGGGCATCCAGCTCGGCATCCCCGCCGAGGACTGCCCCATGTTCCTGCTGATGCCGGAGCCGGAGGGCGGCTACGCGTCAAACTTTGCGGACAACGAAGACTATCGCGCCCTGTTTTCCGCCCTGGCGCTGCCGGGCGCGCTGGAGATCCTGCGCACGCTCTACGCGCAAAAAAACAGCTACCGCTCCGCAAACGTGATCGCGAGGGCCTCGGGCGTGCCGCTGGAGGACGCGGAACGGGCGCTGACCGCACTGACCGCATGCCATATCATCAAGAAGACCGAGGTGGAGCTGGAGGACGCGCCGGTGCAGGTCTTCATGCTGGACAAGCAGGATTCGTTCGTCCCGTTTCTGCTGTTCGCGCGCTGGCTGTGCGACGGAGAAGAAGCGTACTTCTGCAACTGGTATGACCGCAAAAAACCGCTTTTGAGGGAGGGCGCAGCGGATGAAAGCAAATGATGCCAAACGCGCGCTGCGGCGCCCGTTTCTCAGGGAGCTGTTCCGCGACAACCGATTCAACCTTTCCATGACCGTGATCGCCGCCGTTCTCGAAGCCCTGGCGGAGCTTGTGATCTCCTGGCTCATCAAGGAAGTCGCCGACCTGATCGCCGGCAGTAGCGCCTACAGCTTTGGCACGCTGCTGATCATCGCGGGAGCGGGCTTTGCGCTGCTGGCGATCGCGTGGATCCTCGACAGGGCCTTCCTGTCCGCCTTCCGCGCCAAGGCGATGAAGCAGTACCGGGAATACGCCTTTGAGCGGCTGATGGGAAAGGGCATCCAGGCCTTTTCCGGCGAGAATACGTCGCTCTATATCTCCGCGCTTTCAAATGACGTGAACTCAATCGAAACGGACTTTGTGGGAAAACTGCAGAACACGATCACGGTCGGCGTCTCCTTCGTCGGCGCGCTCGGTCTCATGCTTTGGTACAGCCCGCTACTGACGCTGATTGCGATAGGCTTCTCTTTTTTGCCGATCCTTGTTTCCGTCGCGCTAGGCAACAAGGCGGCTGCTGCGGAAAAGAATGTTTCCGACAAAAAAGAAAGCTACACAGGCATGCTAAAGGATGCGCTTTCGGGATTCTCGGTCATCAAGAGCTTTAAGGCGGAGAAGAACCTTTCCCGCGTCCATGGCGAAAGCAACGAAGGCGTTGCAAATGCATCGAAAAATCGCACAGCCGTCAACGTGATGGTCGCTTATGCCTCCGAAATCGCGGGCGCGCTTCTGCAATTCGGCGTATTCTTTGTGGCCGCAGCGTTGGCGCTCGCCGGAAAAGCGGGCATCACCACCGGTACCGCGTTGGTGTTCGTGCAGCTGCTCAACTATGTGCTGGCACCCATCCAGACCTTCCCGACCTTCTTCGCGGGTGCAAAGGCATCCTTCGGGCTCATCGACAAGCTGGCCGGGGCGCTGAATAAAAACGTCCCCGACGAGGGCGAGCCCATCGCGCCGCAGCTCACCGAGGGGATCTCTGTCAAGGATCTTACATTCGCCTATGAGGAAGGGAAGCCGGTGCTGCGCGGCGTGGTCATGGAGCTGCGCGCCGGCGGCTGCTACGCGCTGGTCGGCGGCTCCGGCAGCGGCAAGTCGACGATCCTGAATCTGCTGATGGCATCCTCAAAAAACTATCAGGGCGAGATCCTTTATGACGGAAAAGAGCTCAAAGCCGTCTCCACCGCCTCACTCTACGACCTTGTGTCCATCATTCAGCAGAATGTGTTTGTATTCAACAGCACGATCCGCAACAACATCACCATGTTTTCCCAGTTTCCGGAGGAAGATGTCGACCGCGCTGTTCGGCTGTCCGGATTGAAAAGGCTCATCGACGAAAAGGGTGCGGACTACCTCTGCGGCGAGAATGGCTCCGGTCTCTCCGGCGGCGAACGGCAGCGGATCTCCATTGCCCGGGCGCTGCTGCGTAAGACTCCGGTACTCTTCGTGGATGAGGCTACGGCCTCCTTGGATGCCGAAACCTCCTACGAGGTGCTGGACGCGATTTTGAAGCTGGACGGCTACACCCGCGTCATCGTCACCCATGATCTGGACGAGAATATCCTGCGCCGCTGCACCGGCCTGTTTGCGATGAAAAGCGGCGAGGTTTCGGAGCGGGGGAGCTTCGATGAGCTGATGGAGAAAAAGGGCTACTTTTATTCCCTCTATACTGTCTCCCAAGGAGAATAGCGCCGGAAAGGTTGTTTGCTGCGTCTTTCAAGACATCAGAACCGCTGCGTCGGATAGGATTCTATCATACTAATATCTAATATAAATCTTTAATTCTCCACGGCAGAATTTGCGCCATACTGCGTTGGAGCCCTTGACCATATATGTCCATTATGCTCTGCGGTCTCCGCCTTGTCTGGCCCAAATTCTGCTCGCGTATCTTTTAAAGCTTTCAGTCAGAAATTAGTATCAGAACTCGAAACAGGCTCCTTCCAGCCGATTAATAAAACAGGGCGAATCCAGCTTCATAGTTGGGCTAACGCATAGGGGAAAACAGAAAGCCGGTCTTTGAAAAGCCTTGTAGATACACGAAAAAGCCGATAATACTGCTTCAGTACGGTCTCAAAGCCGCCCGCCGCGCTCCTCAGTTCAGCAAGCGCTGATCGAAAGCATCAAAACGTCAAAACCCTGGAATCTCAACGATTCCAGGGTTTTCCTCTTTTACGAGGTTTATCGCGGCTTGTTCTTTCTCATCCCATTTTATACGGGATAAAAACGGGCTAATTCGCAAAAACGGGTTAATTTAGGGGTTAAATGAGGGAGCCAAGCTGCCTGTTCTTTGATGCTTATTTCATCTCCTGTATCCGGTCATTCATCTTCTTCGCTTCCTTGCGATAATATCTCATGAACAGGAACCAGATGATAAACGCAACCCCAAGCTGAATGGCCGCGATGATGATTCCCTGCGAGAAAGTCGCGGAGCCACCAATCCAGCCAACCGCATAAGCGACTATAGTGTATACAACACAGCCAATGCCCATGTGGATGATCACTCTGATCGGCATAGGAATGCTGTCTTTTCTGTACACGATTGTCGGAACGCCAAACCCAAGGCCGATCAATACGCATCCGACAACCATTTTTGTAAACCGATAATTGTCAAGGCTAAAGTTGCCTTTATATCCTATGTCAAAAACAATCCCCACCAGGCAGAAAATCGCCATGGCCATACCGATGCTGATCACCGTGCTTTTCACCAGATCTTTCATTGTCTCCTTCATTGCTTTTCCCTCCTATAATCCAAGATATTTTTTGAACTCCGGCAGATATGTCCTTGAGACATAATCCTTGTTTCCATTTTTCAGTTTCAGAAGAAGTGTTCCGGAAAATCCCTGTTCAATGCTGTCCATGTAAGACAGATTGATCAGAGTGGATTTCGATATCTGCATAAACTGCTTTCCCAATTGCTGCCCCAACTCATACAGCCGCTTCCGTGAACGGTATTTCCGGCGTTCACCGTATATGACCGTATCTCCGGTTTCGACTCGTACCATGTAGATTTCCTTCGGCTGCAGAATGACCAAATCTTCCTCATTCTGCAATGCGGTAATAGGGGTGTCACTTGTGCCGAATGCATCGATTATTCGCTGGATCTCATCGGTCATTTTATCCGTATAAATAACGGCATAGGGCTCGATGTGCTCTGGGGAAATGTCTACGCTTACTTTCATACCCGTGCCTCCTTTCGCTCTTGTGGCATCATAATACAACAAAAAAGTGATCCTGTGTTGTACTTTGGGGTAAGCGGCAAAAAATTAAAGGTGAAATGCAATAATTGAGATACAACCGCTTCAGCTCCCTCCCGCTTACAGCTTGAGCCCGACCTATGCCAGATCAATCCGAGGGCCTTTCAGCATTTGACGGGTCACGAAAACTGCAAGGCTGCAATGGACCTTTCCGCCAAGGTGAAGTATAATAAACGTAAGGAACTGGCGGCTGTAGTGAACGGTGCGTTCGGTCAATAATACGGCTGACGGTGGTTAAACCTCCGTAAAATATGGGTTAATTTAGGGGTTAAAAAGCCGGAACCCCTCAAAAAAGCCAGTAAATCAAGGGGCCTGAGGCCTGCTACTTTAAAAAGTACGGTCTCAAAGCCGCCCGCCGCGCTCCTCAGTTCAGCAAGCGCTAAGCTGCAAAATATTATCAGACGCCTCTTCGGAGGCGTCTTTTTTATCGGCGGACGGCTTTTTGGCATCTTTTGCGGTTGCCGCGTAAGCGGCGAGCAAAAGGCCATTCAATCAACGAAACGCCCGAAGGGCGGGTTCGCCCGCCGCGCAAGAAGGAGAATTATCTTTTTCGCAAATAAATTTATGTTTATCGTAAATTAGTAGTTGACAAACGCAAAGCGATGCGCTATACTGACCACAGTGATTAACGAGAAACGTTAATTCGGAAATGAAAATAGTAAATGAAAGCAAGGAGAAAAACGTCATGGAGAACAAGAAA
The DNA here is from genome assembly GCA_964395795.1 of uncultured Oscillospiraceae bacterium. Taxonomy (GTDB): domain Bacteria; phylum Bacillota; class Clostridia; order Oscillospirales; family Oscillospiraceae; genus Limivicinus. The sequence continues at coordinate 35,920 of CAYNBS010000013.1, read as the reverse complement.
CTGATGAAAAGCGCCACGGTGATCGACCGGATCCTGAAAATCTTGCAGGGCTTCGCCATCGCCGGCGTGATCGTATCCGCCATCTTCATTCCGCTGACCGCCATTCTGGGGGAAAAGATCATTGCCAAGGCATCCGACCTGAACCTCGGCGTTCTGGACGTCAAGCTGGCCGGCGATCCCTTCTCTTATCTGGACATCCCCAACATCAAAGTCAGCATCATCGTCATGCTGATCGGCATGATCCTGACGTCCGCAGCTATCTGGTACTGCCTGAGAGTGCTGCGGGAGATCCTGGCCCCCATGAAGTCGGGCCAGCCCTTTGCGGAAGGGATTTCCGGCAAGATCCGCAAGCTGGGCTGGACGGTGCTGATCGGCGGCTTCGTGGTGGAGATCGGCCGGCTGCTTTCCCAGATCTTTGAAGTCCGTGCCTACCAGATCGAGCGGCTGCTGAATATGGATGCCATCGCCGCTGTGGACTTCAACTACACCCTCAACCTGTGGTTCGTTTTTGCTGCCCTGATCCTGTTCTTCCTGTCCTTCATCTTCCGCAGCGGCGAGGCGCTGCAGAAGGAATCGGACGAGACGCTCTGAGGTGCTGGCATGGGAAAAATCATTCTGCGGCTTGACCGCGTCATGGTGGATCGCAAGATCAGCCTGAAGGAGCTGTCCGAAAAGGTCGGTGTTTCCAACGTGAATCTGTCTAAAATGAAGACCGGCAAGATCAGCGCCATCCGCTTTTCTACGCTGGAGGCCATCTGCGAGGCGCTGAACTGCCAGCCGGGGGACATTCTGGAGTATGACCCCAACGCGGCTTCCGACGAGTGAGCGGACGCGCCTGTTCTGAATCCTGCCATAAAAAACCGCCCGCCTCGGAAGAGGCGGGCGGCTGCTATGTTATAAGATCAATTCAAAGCTGGCTCACAGAACGGGGCACTGATAGAAAACTCTGGTGCCCATGTCCAGCTGCAGGCGGGCGTTGCCGTACTTGGTACCGGTCACGTCATACTTGCCCCACAGATCGGTGCGGGCGTAAGAGGAGTTGTGGGCGGTGATGGGACGCAGGTAGTAGTGGCCATCCTCACGGTTCAGGCCGGCGATAGCACGGATCGGGGTGGCAAAGAGGTTGCCGGAGAGGTAAGGAACAACGTCAGACACGTCGCCCAGGCGGCGAATGGTGCCTTCCCGGAAGCCGGCGGCCAGCAGCGGGGAGCCGAAGCAAACGGTGTTCAGCACATTGTAGCCGGACTTGACAGAGGGATCAGCAGAGACCTGCTGGGCGATCATGCCGCCAAGGCTGTGACCGGCCAGGATCAGGTTGGAGCCGCGGGGAATGGTGTTCAGGATCACGTTGACCACGTTGTAGTAGTAGGGGCTGCGGAGATTGAAGCCGGAGAGCAGGTCCGTGATCGCTCCGGTGGACTGGTTGAAGACCAGCTCGGTGCCGGAGAGGGTGATGAGGTACACGGGCTTCCGGGTGGAGCCCTGGATCAGGGTGCCCTGGATAACGCTGATGGGGCCCTTTTCTCCCTTGTTGTAGCCGTCGCGGGTCAGGGTGTAGATCTCGGCGGCGTTGGTGTAGGTGCGGACGTCACGGGCGGCAAAAGCGGTGACGCTGCCCATAACCGCGGTGGCGACCAGAACGAGTGCGAGGAGCAGGGATAACAGTCTTGCGCGCTTATTCATGGTGGATTCCTCCCTATTCAAAATTTTGCACAGTCCCCTCTACAAGAGGGACGCTTAAAAACATAATAGCATAGATTTTCCGAAAAGGAAAGGGCAAATTGAATATGACGGGAACTTTTTTAGCGGAGAAGAGCTGCCTTGGGGAGAAGCGCCGACAAAAACCGGACTTTTGCTTGGAAAAGAGCCTGCTCGGCAGTCTTCGGGGACGATTCCCTGGGCCGGCGGCAGGCAGGACTTGCGCCGAGGGGACTTTTGCGGTAGAATCATGGCGCAAAATCTTCGCTGCGCCGGGCCGGCAAGCCCGGGAAGAAAGGAGACTGTCCAATGAGAGGAGCGCGTGCCGCCCTGAAAACCAAAGGGAAAAACCGCCTGATCGCTGTGGGGGTCGTCCTCTTGCTGCTGGGGGCCTTCTTCCTGTATGCCGCGATCTATTATCGGGCGGACGATAAAGCGAAGGCGGCCCTTCGACCGGACGGGAGGGTGCAGATTTCCCGAACGGATTACGGCTGGCTTTTTGATGGACCTTCGGAAACGGACGCTCTGATTTTCTATCCCGGCGGCAAGGTAGAGGAGACGGCCTATGCCCCGCTGCTGCGCCTGGTGGCGGAGCAGGGCATGGACGTGTGCCTGGTGAAGATGCCGCTGCACCTGGCAGTTTTGGCGCCCAACCGGGCGGATAGGGTGATGGCGGAATACGACTACGAAAACTGGTATCTGGGCGGGCATTCCCTTGGCGGCGCCGTGGCGGCAAATTATGCCGCCGATCACGGCGAAGGACTGCGGGGGCTGGTGCTGCTGGCAGCCTACCCGACCCATGCGCTCCCGGCCTCGCTGCCGGTGCTGACCATTGTCGGCTCCGAGGATCGCATCGTGAACCGGGACAAGCTGGAGGCCGGAGCGCAGTATTTGCCCGAAGGCGCGGTGTTTTTCGAGATCCCCGGCGGCAATCATGCCCGCTTCGGCAGCTATGGCCCCCAGCGGGGAGACGGGGAAGCTCTGCTCCCGCCGGAGGAGCAGTGGGCGGAGACGGCGGCGATCATTCTGGAGACAATGGGCTGAAGCGCAGTAAATCCGCGGATACCGCTTGAAGTGGGCAGCATCTGATGCTATAATAAACCAAAGAATCATGGAAAGAGGCGATCTTATGAATTGTCCCTATTGTAATGCTCCGGTTAAGGCTGGAGCCAAGTTCTGCACCGAGTGCGGCGCCACGCTGAACATCGCCGCCGTGCAGCAGCAACAGCAGACCCGTCAGCTTGCCACCAACTCCGGCATGGCCTTTGGCGCCGCCGCCCGGGAGATTCGCCGCAACACCGTTGTGAGCGAGGGAGAGCTCATCAGCGCCCGGGCCTACAACGGCATCCTTCTTGGCGTGCTGCTGTGGGGCCTGGCGATCAATGTGCTGCTGTGCTTCACGGTGGGCAGCGTCTATGACTATATCCATCCCGTGGCCTTCGGCATTGGCTATTTCGTGCTGGCCCTGATCGGCATCGTGATGGCAGCCAAGTCGGACAATCCCTGGATCAGCTTCCTGGGCTACAACATGGTGGTCGTTCCCTTCGGTCTGGTGATCTCCACCCTGGTGGACGCCTATGGCGGCCCCTATACGGACGTGGTGGCGGACGCTTTCCTGTACACCCTGATCATCACCGTGGGCATGACCGGCGCTGCCCTGGCCTTCCCCAACTTCTTCTCCAAGCTGGGCGGGGCGCTGCTGGGCTGCCTGTTCGGCCTGCTGCTGTGCGAGATCGTGCTGCTGATCCTGGGCCGCTACCAGATGGTGACGGACTGGATCGCCGCGGGACTCTTCAGCCTGTACATCGGCTATGATGTGTGGCGCTCCCAGCAGTTCCCCAAGACCGTGGATAACGCGGTGGACTGCGCGCTGGACATCTATCTGGACCTGGCAAACCTGTTCATTCGCCTGCTCTCCATCCTCGCCAAGCGGGACGACTGATACAACATAGCCATAACGGAAGGCCCCGGCTTTCGCCGGGGCCTTCCGTTATGGCTTCACACTTTGATGGGCTGCTTTTTCAGCAGCTTGTACCGCTCCTCGGTGGCAAGACGAGCCTTGGCCACGGGTACCTTGCCCTTGGGGAAGCAGTAATACTGGGTTTCCCGATCCCCGATGCAGATCATATCCCCCAGCTCGTACCAGTAATAGTCCGCATACAGGCTGTAGCACTGGTTTGCGGGCCGCTCGAAATGCAGCTTGCCGCCGCAGCCGTCCAGGGTGAAGCCGCCGGCGTCATGCCGCAGCCGCCCCTCGCCCACCATGTAGATGGCCTTGAAATCCACCAGCATGCCGATCTCCACCTCGGTGTCCAGCAGGTAGCTGCCGCTTTCCAGCTCCCGGCGAACTTCGGCGCGCTCCCAGGCGTACCAGTCCGGGATGTGGGCAAACTCCGTATCGCCGGAGAGGGCGCGCATCTGCCCCAGCTCGTCCAGCTCATATTCCTTGCCGCAGGCGTGGCAGGTCAGGCGGGTGCCCTTGCCCTCGGTCTGCCCCTCGGCGCCGCAGGCTGGGCACTTATAGAGGATCCGCTCCAGTCCGTCGGCCCGGAAGGGCTCGTCGATGACGACGCCGTGATCCCGCTGCCAAGCAAAGTTGTCGAAGGAGAACAGGCCGTCCAGCACGGAATCCAGTTCTTGAACGGATTTCTCCCGGATCTCCTCCCTCGTCAGCAGGCCCTGCACTGTGGCGCGCACGGTCACGTCCCGCTTCTGCAGGCAGTTATAGAGCGGGTCCCGGGCGAAGGCGCCCTCGGTGAGGATGCCCACCACAGGCACGTCCAGCCGCTTGAGCATCACGCCCAGCTTCCGGGGCAGGGGAGTGGCTGTGCCGTCAAAGCTGTAGCTGGCCTCGGGATAGAGCAGTACGCTGCTGCCCTGCTCCATGGCGCAGCGCATGTCCGAGAGCAGGGACACGTCGGTGACATATTTGTTGGTGGGGATGCAGCCGATGCGCCGCATCAGCCCCTCCTTGCCCACAAAGCCGTCGGAGGTGCAGATGATGCAGTAGGGCTCCCTGGCAAAGATGCGGGAGACGATCTCCAGGTCAAGGAAGCTGGAGTGGTTCATCACGATCAGGTAGGGGCCGGGGCCCAGCGCCTCCATGCGCTCTGTGGTATAGGAGAAATGCGTGGCCTTCAGATCCCCGGCGGCCAGGGTGCGGATCAGCCAGCGGAAGAAGGGAGCCGGCTTCCGGGGCTTTTGATGAGCAGGCCGGGGCAGGGCCAGGACTTCCTCGTAGGAAAGGCGCTTGGTCTTGATCTTCATGGACGCGGCCTCCTTTTGCTCGTTCGCTGCCCCTATCATAATATAGAAATGCAGATTAGACAAGAAAAATCCGGGGCGGGAAAGCCGTGTTTTTCCCGCCCCGGATGGCCGTATCTGGAGGTTCTTATCCCCGACCGATGTTGAGTAGGCCCTGATCCGCGCCGCTGGGCACGAACAACTGGTCGGTCTGGCGGATCTCCAGCTCCCGGGCAATGTGCTCCAGGGTCTCCAAATCATAGCTCCCGCCGATGATGACCATGTAGCCCTGGCTTTCGCTGAAGAGGAGCACATAGTTCTCCGGCCCGCGATTTTCGTTGTACATCTCCACCTTGGTCACGCTCAGGTCGTCCCAGGTCTCGGTCTCCACTGTCTGGAACTCCCCGAAGAGGGTCATGCGTTTGCCCGGTTCGGCGTAGCATAGGGAAATCTGGTAACAGATGCCCAGATCGCCGTAGCCTCCTCTGCCCATGTCATGGGAAAGGTTGCAGTACCAGTTTTCCGCCCGCCAGGCGACTTCGGCCACGCCGGTGATATCCCAGGCATGATTGGGAAACTGGGGCAGCCAGCCGGGGCGAAATTCCACCCGGTACACCGGCGTGTCGCCGTCCCAGGTGAAGGTCAGCCCGTCCGTCGGCAGCTGTGGGCCGGCCTCATAGTCCCAGTTGCCCTCCTCGTCGTCCCAGACAGGGTAGGCGCCGGGCTCCAGCTCCTCCTCCGTGGCGGGGCGGACGTTCATACCGAAAAGCCCCGTTGCATAGGCCGTCACGCCCAGGGCCAGCAGCAGCACTGCCGCCAGGGCCAGGGTCACCGCCCGCTTGGTCAGCCGGGCGCGGCTTCGTTTTTCCTTGGGGTTCATGCGCTTTTTTACCTCCATCATCGTGTCGGCGGAGGCGTGGAGATGGGAAAAGGTCTCCTGAAACAGTTCGCGGTCTTTCATAAGTCTCACTCCTCCGTCAGTTGTTCTCGCAGCTTTGCCCGCGCCCGATACAGCCGGGTGCTCACGGTGTTCACCGGAAGCTGTAGCAGCGTTCCGATCTCCCGCACGGAGTAGCCGAAGTAGTAGTACAGCAGCAGCGGCAGCCGGTATTTCCGCTCCAGGCTCATCACGGCCAGGAACAGCCCGGACTGCTCCGGCTGCTCAAAGCCCAGGGTCTGGGCATAGTCCTCCAGGGACTCCCGCCGCCGCCAGGGGCTGCGGAACAGGCTTTTGCACGCATTCAGCGTGACCCGGATCAGCCAGTTGCGCAGATGCTCCTCGGAGGAAAATTCCTTCTCCTCCCGGTAGAGCTTCAGCAGCACCTCCTGGGTCACGTCATCGGCGTCCTCTCGGTTTTTTGTGTAGCTGTAGGCCAGGCGGAAGACCGTGTCCATCCACTGCCGGGCCGCGGCGTCAAAGCGTTCGTCTGTCATAGCTATGAACCTCGTTGGGAAGCTTCACCCTGAATACGCATGGGAGGGCCAAATGCTTTCACGACAGGGGTAATTTGTTTCTTAGGAGACGGGGGAGCGGCTTTTGGGATTGCAAGATGGAAAAGAATGCGGTAAAATGGCTTCATCAATCGGAAAGAGGGAGGCAATTCCATGACGGATGTTATCGGCAATATCTTCTATTTCGACTGGGAAGTGCAGCTGATGGAGTGGCTGCAGGCCCATATCGGCAGCAGCGGCTTCGGCTTCTGGCTGCTGTCCAATCTCTCGGCCTTTGGCGAGACCATGCTGCTGGTGGCGGTGATGGGCTTCCTCTACTGGGGCCTGGACAAGGAATTCGGCAAATTCGTGGGTCTGAACGTGCTGATGGCCAACGTCTGGAACCCTATGATCAAGAACGTCGCCCTGCGGCTGCGGCCCTATTTCGTCAGCGACAAGATCGACCTGCTCCGGCTGATCGAGCCCAGTGCCGATAAAATGGACATTGCCGCCCAGGGCTATTCCTTCCCCAGCGGCCATTCCTCCAGCGCGGTGGCGGCCTACGGCTCCCTGGCGGCCCATGAGCGGAAAGGGAAGGGGCGCAAGCTCTTCCTGATCCTGGCCATCCTGCTGCCCCTGCTGGTGGGCTTCTCCCGGGTGGTGGTGGGCGCCCATTTCCCCACGGACGTGCTCTGCGGCTGGCTCCTGGGCCTGATCGTGGTGTGTCTGGTCCCCTGGCTGCGCAGGACGGTCAAAAGCCGCTGGGCCTTCTACGGCATCCTGCTGGTAACCACCCTGCCGGGCCTGCTCTATTGCCAGAGCGATGATTATTTTACCTCCATGGGCATGCTGCTGGGCTTCCTCCTGGCCGAGCCCTTTGAGGAAAAGTTCGTCAAGTTCAAGAATACCCGGAACGTGTTGCGATGCATCCTGCGCACCGTGGGCGGCGCTGCGATCTTCTTCGGTCTGAACACGGTACTGAAGATGCCCTTCCCCAAGGAGCTGCTGGACGCCGGGAACCTCAGCGCACACCTGATCCGCTGCGCCCGTTACGCGGTGGTGATCTTCGTGGACATCGGCGTGTACCCCATGCTGTTCAAGGTCACGGGCAAGATCTGGAAGAAAGAAGCTGCAAAAGCAGCATAAGCGCAGCATCAAAAAAGAGACTGTCTCAAAACGCAAGAGATTGTCATTCCGAGGCCAGTTCGCAAACTGGCCGTGGGAATCCGCTCTCTCCCGGGAGAAAAGACGGATTGCCACACCGGTGACGGCGGTCACCGGTTCGCAATGACAGGGCGTTTTGAGACAGTCTCTTTTTTGTATGTAGCCTCAGCGCAGCTGATCGGCCTTGTCGATGATAAACTGCCGGAGCCATGCACCGGCCTCCTCGTTTTTCAGGGCGAAGTCGATGATGGACTCCAGATAGCCCTTCAGATTTCCGGTGTCGTAGCGGCGACCCTCAAAATCCACGGCGCACATGGGCTCGTGGCGCACCAGCTCCTTCATGCCGTCGGTGAGCTGGATCTCGTTGTTGCGGCCGGGAGCGGTGTGCTCCAGGATATCGAAGATCCCGGGGGTCAGCACATAGCGGCCCAGGATGGCGTACTGGGAGAGCTTCTCCGCCAGGGTGGGCTTCTCGTTCATGTCGCTGATGCGGTAGACCCGGTCGGACAGCTTTTCCTCCAGCTTCACGGAGGAATACTTCACGATCAGCTCGTCCGGCACTTCGCGCACGGCGATGGCGCTGCACTCGTTTGCCTCGGCCGCCTCCACCAACTGCTTGAGCACCGGCTTTTCCGAGAGCATGATGTCGTCCCCCAGCAGCACGCCGAAGGGCTCGTTGCCCACAAAGCTCTTGGCACGCCAGATGGCGTGGCCCAGGCCCTTGGTCTCCTTCTGCCTCAGGAAGAACACGTCCGCCATGTCCGCCACTTCCCGGACGATGCGGGCCTCATTTCGCTTCCCGTCGTGGATCAGCCGATCCTCCAGATCCGGGGCGTAGTCGAAGTAGTCCTCGATGGGGCTCTTGCCCCGGTTGGTGATGATCAGGATCTGCTCCACCCCGGCGGCCACGGCTTCCTCCACAATGTACTGGATCACAGGCTTATCCACCAGGGGCAGCATCTCCTTGGGAATGCTCTTGGTGTTGGGCAGCAGACGGGTCCCCAGCCCCGCCGCGGGGATAATGGCTTTCCGAACGTGCATTTCCAATACTCCTTTCCTTGCAGGCTCCCCTGTCAAAGGGAGCAGGATGCCCGAAGGGCAGACTGAGGGGTTCTCCTTTTATCTTTGATTCTCCCCGACTAAGGGGAGCAGTCAGGACTCCTTTGCTTCCGCTGCCTCTTCGGCTGCGCCCTTCTCCTCCCGCTTGTGCAGGGAGAATTCGCAGCCGCAGTAGAGCTGCTGATAGATGCCGTGCTCGTTTGCCAGGTCCCGGGAGCGCATCTCCCGCCCCTGCTTTTTGAAGTCCGAGGGCAGCCAGGGGACGCCCGCGGCCCGGCCGATCTCCTCCCCCAGGGTGTTGATGCGTACCGCGTCCTTATGCCGGGAGAGGGTCAGGGTGGTGCAGAAATAGTCATAGCCGTAGTGCTTGGCGAGCCGCGCCGTTTCCAGCAGGCGCAGGCGGAAGCACTCCGTGCACCGTGCGCCGCCCTCCGGCTCCTCCTCCAGACCCTTGGCGCGCATGAGATAATCCTCGTGCTTCCAGGGCTCGGCCAGGATGCTGACCTTGTCCGCCAGGCCCATCTTTTCCAGGATCTCCACCTGGGCCTGAAAGCGCCGGTCAAACTCCGCCTGGGGGTACAGATTGGGATTGTACCACAGGAGCGTCACGTCAAAATATTGGGTCAAATACTCCAGCACTGCGCTGGAGCACACGCCGCAGCAGGCATGCAGCAGCACCCGGGGCATTTTTTTGCCCCGCTTCTGGATAATACGGTCCAGTTCCTTCTGATAATTCCGGTTCATAGCTTCAATATAGCACAGGCCTTGGAAAAAAGCTATAAAGAATTGAATCAAATCAAAAGGATTGACGGAAAGACCAGGCTGGGGTATCATAAAGAAAACAACGCCGGAAGAGAGGGCTTTCTTATGGATAACCGCACCAGCAAACAGAATTATTACCTGGATATTGCCGACTCCGTCCTGGAGCGCTCCACCTGCCTGCGCCGGAAGTACGGCGCTATCATCGTCCGCAACGACGAGATCATCTCCACCGGCTATAACGGCGCGCCCCGGGGCCGCCGCAACTGCTCGGACCTGGGCTACTGCATGCGGGAGAACCTGCACATCCCCTCGGGGGAGCGCTATGAGCTCTGCCGCAGCGTCCATGCCGAGGCCAACGCCATCATCTCCGCCCCGCGGCGGGACATGATCGGCGCCACCATCTATTTGGTGGGGCGGGACGCCAAGACGGGCGAGCTTTTGTCCGACGCCATGAGCTGCTCCATGTGCAAGCGGCAGATCATCAACGCCGGCATCGACCGGGTGGTGATCCGTCAGAACCCCACCGAGTACCGCACCATCCCCGTCAGCGATTGGGTGGAGAATGACGACAGCATTTTTATGCTGTGAGCCGCTCCAAAACGCAGAAATTGAAACGACAAGCTGTAAAAGACGCTGTGACCATGGGTCACAGCGTCTTTTGCAGCTTGTCGTTGAGCTTTTTGTAGATCCGTTCCACGAACCAGGGCTCGGTGGAGGCCCGCAGGGCCTCGTCCAGAGAAAACCAGGCAACGCCCTTGTTCTCATCCTCGCAGACGCGGAGAGCCTCGGTGTCGTCCGCCTCCAGCAGGTAGGTCACGTTCAGGTGCAGATGGCTGGGGACATACTGCCCCTTTTTTTCGTGCCCGTCCACGGTCAGCGTCTCCAGAGAGAAGAGTTCCTCCGATACAGGCCGGACGTGGGTGACCCCCGTCTCCTCCGTGACCTCCCGCAGGGCCACCGCGAGCAGATCCGTCTCCCCGTCGGCGTGGCCCCCGGTCCAGGACCAGGAGTCGTAAATCTTGTGATACACCATCAGGACTTTATCCCGCGCCGGGTTTACCACCCAGGCGGAGGCGGTCATGTGGGCGATCCGATTCTCCCGCAAAAACGCGTCTTCGTTCTGCTCCAGAAAGCGGAGGATCACAGCCTTGTCCCGCGCCTCCTGCTCGTTGAAGGGTTCGTAGCGGGCGATTTCGTCATAGATGCTCATTTTGCCACCTCATATACATCCTCCCGCAGGTGCAGGAAGGTGGGCAGCTGCTGCCGCACCTCGTCTACCCGGGCAAGGTCCAGCTCCGCGTAGAGGATCTGCTCCGTCTCGTCCGCTCCGGCGATCACCGTGCCCCAGGGGTCGGACACCAGGGAGTGGCCCCAGCATTCATAGGAGAAGCCCTCGTACCGGGCGGCAGAGGCCGCGGCCAGGAAGACCTGGTTATCCACCGCGCGGATGCGCAGGGTGCTCTCCCAGTGGACGGGTCCGGTGGTCATATTGAACTGGGCGGGCAGGAAGATGAGCCGGGCGCCTCGCTTTGCCATGGCCCGAAAGAGCTCCGGAAAGCGCACGTCGAAGCAGACCGCCGCGCCCATTTTGCCCCAGGGCGTGTCGAACACGGTGATGTCTTTGCCGGGGGTGAAGGTGTTGGACTCCCGAAAGCGCATGCCCGGCGCGTCAATGTCAAAGAGATGCACCTTTCGGTGCCGGGCAACGGTGCGCCCCCTGTCGTCAAAGACAAAGCAGGTATTGTAGAGCCGCTCGCCCTCCCGCTCGGGCACGGAGCCGCCCACCAGCCAGATCCCGTTTTCCCTGGCCCAGGCGGCGAGGGAGGCCACCGTTTCCTCGTGGCCCAGGGCGGCAAATTCCCGGAAGTAACGCCCGGCGTAAGGGCAGTTGAACATCTCCGGCAGGACGGCGATCTGCGCCCCCTGCTCCGCAGCCTCCCGGATGCTGCGGGCGGCTTTTTCCATGGTTTCATGCCGGTCCAGCTCCGTGCGGAGCTGACAGACGGCCAGCTTCAGCTTCTCGCTCATAGGCTGTTTAAGTACCCCTCGACGTCAAAATCGCAGACCTTTTCATCTTTCCGCAGATACAGCGGGTGATGGGGGTGCCCCTTCTTGGAGCAGGCGCCGGCCCGGAGCCAGCGTGCGCCGTATTGCTGCCCAAGGCGCACCATGTCCCGCACGCAGTCGGGCAGGTAGGGCCGCTTCTCGATCACCGCGCCCCAGGCTGCCCAGACGGCGGGCCGGTTCCCGTTTGCGGCGGCCCCCGCCAGAACATAGGCGAAGGCACGCATGTTTTCCCGGTGGAGAGCCTCGTTCTTCTCCCGGTCCATATCGTCGGGCCGGGTGGCCCGCTGGGCGTAGACATTGAACATGATCCAGCTGTCAAATCCGTTTCCCGCAGCGATGCGGGAGACGGATTTCAGCGTGTTGTCCAAATCGTCCGGTGCGGCAGTGGAGGGATTCACGCCGATGCAGATCAGAGGATTGGCGCCCCGGGTGCCCAGAATATACCGGTATTCGGTGTAGAAATCCGGCACGTAGAGCCATTTTGATGCGTCATAGCCCCCGGTCTTCCCGGAGCGGGCCAGCGCCTCTTCAAAATCCAGCAGCGCCACTTCCTGGCTCTGCGAGGAGGGAATATGCATTGCGTTGACCTCTCTTTCTTGCCTGGGATAAGCGCGAGTATAGGATTGCGAAACGGGGTTTCGCAATCAGGATAAAAGCCACACCAGCAGAGGGATGGTGACCATGGAGAGGGCCGTGCTCTGCAGCGTTCCCTCGGCGGTGAAGACCGCGTCCCGGTCATACTGGTTGGACATGACGGTGATGATCACCGCGCTGGGGCAGGCTGCAATCACCACCATGGTCATCAGCAGCACCGGATCATCCGTCAGCAGGCCGCAGACCAGCCACGTCAGCACCGGAACCACCAGCAGCCGCACCAGGCTCACCACATACAGCCGCCAATGGCGGAAAGCGTCCAGCAGGCTCACGGAACCCAGCGTTGCGCCGATCACCAGCATGCTGAGAGGCGTGGTGGCCCCGGCCAGGGTGGAGATCAGACCGCGGATGGCGGCGGGCAGGGGCGGCTTCAGCACGAACAGCAGCAGCGCCGCCACAGCAGCCAGCAGCGGCACGCTCAGAATATCCTTCAGGCGCAGGCGGCAGTTCTCCCGCCCGCTTTGCATCCGCCAGACGCCATAGGTGAACAGCAGCACGTTGAAAGGAAGGCAGGAGAGGGAGACGTAAAACACTGCCTGTGTGCCGGGGAAAAGGGCGTCCACAATGGGAAGACCCACGAACATGCTGTTGCCCATGCTCATCAAAAGCTCGAAAAGAGGCTTGTGCTCCCGGTCTGTGGGCACCACAAGGGTAACCAACCAGGCGATCAGATAGCCCAGCAGCTGCATGACCCACACCACCAGCAGGATCCGGCCCAGCTCTGCCCAGCTCAGCTCTACCTCCCCGCTCAGCACGGAGTTGAGAATGCTGCCGGTCATGAACACGTTCAGGGTCAGCCCACTGATGATTTTGACGGAGCCCCGGTCCATCTTGCCCCGGTGGGCCATGCCGTAGCCGATGACCATCAGCACCAGAAAGATCAGCATTTTATTGAGAAGAGCAGATAGATCCATAATAATAACACCTCAAATATACAGTGGGCAGAAGGAGAAAAAGGTCTCGTCGAGTTTTTTGCCTCGCAAGGCGAAAAATAAAGTTCAATCCGTGTTTTCCGGGGGCGTGTACCTCGGAAAACACACTTTGCAGCCTGCAAGTGTGCGAACGTCTTCGTCGTCACAAGCTTCGTATCATTCGCTTCCGTCAAGCGTGCCGAAAGCTCATTCACTTCGCTGCTCCTCCTCTCACTTTCAAAGCGCTTTGCTTTGAAAGTGTAAAGGAAAACGGAAGGAGCGTAATATGCAGCTTTCCAGGCTCCTCGCAACCTGGGAAGCGGAATGGAGCGAGTTTCGTTTGACGTGTGAGTGCGCGCAGCAGGCTGAAATCCTTTCCGCTGACAAAGCCATAGGCTTTGCCAGCGGCTTAAACCTCAGATATGCAAAATCAGCTTGGCGATAAAGATATAGATCAGCAGGGAGACGGCGTCGGTCAGGGTGGAGATGAGCGGGTTTGCCATCACTGCCGGGTCCAGGCCGATCTTCTCCGCACCGATGGGCAGGAGACTGCCCACCAGCTTTGCGAACATGACGATAAATACAATGGAAAGGCTGACCGTGGCGGCCACGGCAACGGTGACGTTGGCGTTACCCAGCAGCAGCCCGTCCACCAGCAGCATTTTGCCGAAGTTGACCACAGCCAGGGTCAGGCCGCAGAGAAAGGCCACCCGCCATTCCTTCCACAGCACCCGCAGCGCATCCCGCGGCTCGATATCCCCCAGGGACAGGCTGCGGATCACCGCGGTGGCGGACTGGGCGCCGGAGTTGCCGCCGGTGCCCATCAGCATGGGGATGAAGGGCACCAGGCCAGCCACGGCGGCCAGGCGCGTCTCGAAGGAGGTCAGGATCATGCTGGTGAAGGTGGCGGACAGCATCAGGAACATCAGCCAGGGAATCCGGTTTTTCCAGATTTCCAGGGGTCGGGTGCGGGAATAGGGCTTGTCCGAAGGGGTCATACCGGCCATCTTTTCGATATCCTCGGTGGCCTCCTGCTCCATAACGTCCATGACGTCGTCCACCGTCACGATGCCAACCAGCCTGCCCTCCAGATCCACCACGGGCATCGCCATCAGGTCGTAGTCGGAGAATTTTTCCGATACGCTCTCCTGGTCCTCGGTGGTGGTGGCGAAAACCACGTTCCGGTCCATCAGGTCCTCAATAATCATGTCGTCATCGTGCAGCAGCAGGTCCTTCACCGTGACAATGCCCTCCAGCTCCCGGTGGGCATTGGTGACAAAGCAGACATAGATGGTCTCCTTGTCCTCCCCAATGCGGCGGATGCGGGCGATGGACTCCTTCACGCTCATGTATTTCTTCAGGTCCACGAACTCCGCGGTCATGATGCTGCCGGCGGAGTCCTCGGGGTAGCGGAGGTACTGGTTGATGAGGTTGCGGGTGGCGGGGGTGGCGGCACGCATGACGCGCTTGACCACGTTGGCGGGCAACTCTTCCATCACGTCCACCGCGTCGTCCACATACATTTCCTCAATCAGGCCGGAGAGCTCCGCGTCTGTCACGGCGGCGATGATCCGCTCCTGCTCCGGCGCCTCCAGATTGGCGAAAACCTCCGCTTCCGTCTCCTTATTCAGCAGCCGGAACACCCGGGGCATCCGCTCGTCACCGATCTGGGTGAGGAAATCCGCCACGTCAAATTCGTTCATTTCCTCCAGCCGCTGTTTCAGGGCCTTGCGGTCCTTTTTCTCCAGCAGCTCCGAAAGCTCGTCATATCGCTTCTCCTGGATCGCTTCGTAGTCCATGGCCTCCAGGATCTCGTTTTCTTCCAAGCTTTTCACCTCCGGCAGTCAATTAACGATTTATTTTAGCATGCCGCCCGGGGGATTACAAGAGAAATCCCTTGAGGCCCTCCGCCGGAAAAAAGAAAACAGGGATAGTAAAACGGCCTGCAGCTTGGCAAAATAAGATCAACAGGACAAAAAAGGAGGAACCGCTATGGCAAAGCCCAACCACAGCCCCGCAACCCAGGAACAGCTTCAGGTGATGGACGCCTACTGGCGCGCCGCCAATTACCTGACGGCCTGCCAGCTCTACCTGCTGGATGATCCCCTGCTGGAGAAGCCCCTCACCGCCGACCACATCAAGAAGAAGATCGTTGGCCACTGGGGCACCTGCCCGGGCCAAAACTTCATCTACACCCACCTGAACCGGGTCATTAAGGAATACGATCTGGACATGATCTATCTCTCCGGTCCCGGCCATGGCGGCAACGCCATGGTGGCCCAGGACTGGCTGGACGGCAGTTATCAAGAGGTCTATCCCGACATCAGCCGGGATAAGGAGGGCATGCAGCGGCTCTTCAAGCGCTTCTCTTTCCCCGGAGGCATCCCCTCCCATGTGGCGCCGGAGACTCCCGGCTCCATCAACGAGGGCGGCGAGCTGGGCTACTCCCTGGCCCACGCCTTCGGCGCCGTGACGGACAACCCCGGCCTGATCGCCGCCACCGTGGTGGGCGACGGCGAGGCCGAGACCGGCCCCCTGGCAACCTCCTGGCAGCTGAACAAATTTCTCTCTCCCGCCACCGATGGGGCAGTGCTGCCCATCCTGCACCTGAACGGCTATAAGATCGCAAATCCTACGGTCCTGGCCCGCATCTCCCATGAGGAACTGGAGAGCTTCTTTCTCGGCTGCGGCTGGCAGCCCTATTTCGTAGAGGGCAGCGACCCGGCCACGATGCACCGCAAGATGGCCGACACCCTGGATGAATGTATTGAGAGCATCCTCCGCTTCCAGCGGGAGGCCAGGGAGCAGGGAGTGACGGAGCGTCCCCGCTGGCCCATGATCGTTCTGCGCACCCCCAAGGGCTGGACCGGCCCGGACTATGTGGACGGCTGCAAGGTGGAGGGCTACTGGCGCGCCCATCAGGTGCCGATCCAGCCCGATTCCACCGAGCATATCCGCCAAATCGAGAGCTGGCTCAAGAGCTACCGGCCCGAGGAGCTGTTTGACAAAAACGGCGAGCCGGTGCAGGCGCTGAAGGAGCTGCCCCCCAAGGGGAAGAGACGCATGGGCGCCAATCCCCACGCAAACGGCGGCCTGCTCCTGCGGGATCTGCGCATGCCGGACTTCCGGGATTACGCGGTGGAGGTGCCCTCCCCGGGCGCGGTGGAGGCCCAGGACATGACCAAGGTGGGCGAATTCGTGCGGGATATCTATAAGCTCAACGCCGAGCAGCGGAATTTCCGCGCCTTCGGCCCGGACGAGACCAGCTCCAACCGCCTGATGCCCGTGTTTGAGGAGACCGACCGGGCCTGGATCGGCCAGATCACCCAGGAGGATGACCATCTGGCCCCCGGGGGCCGGGTGATGGACTCCATGCTCTCCGAGCATGTGTGCCAGGGCATGCTGGAGGGCTACCTGCTCACCGGCCGCCACGGCTTTTTCAACAGCTACGAGGCCTTTATCCGCATTGTGGACTCCATGTTCGCCCAGCACGCCAAGTGGCTGAAGGTCTGCAATCAGCTGCCCTGGCGGCAAAAGATCGCCTCCCTCAACTATGTGCTGGCCTCCAATGTCTGGCAGCAGGACCACAACGGCTTTACCCACCAGGATCCGGGCTTCCTGGATCATATGGTCAACAAGAAGGCGGACGTGGTGCGCCTCTATCTGCCTCCCGACGCCAACTGCCTGCTGAGCTGCTTTGACCACTGCGTCCGCTCCCGCAACTATGTGAATGCCATTGTGGCCTCCAAGCACGCCCGGCCCCAGTGGCTGACCATGGAGCAGGCGGTGAAGCACTGCACCCAGGGCATCGGCATCTGGCAGTGGGCGTCCACCGACAAGGGCCAGGAGCCGGATATCGTCATGGCCTGCTGCGGCGACACGCCCACCCTGGAGACCCTGGCTGCCGTCACCATCCTGCGGGATGCCTTCCCGGAGCTGAAGATCCGGGTGGTGAACGTGGTGGACCTGATGCGCCTGCAGGACAGCTCCCAGCACCCCCACGGCCTGAGCCAGCAGGAGTACGACCTGCTCTTCACCCAGGATAAGCCCATCCTCTTCGCTTTCCACGGCTATCCCAGCCTGATCCATGAGCTGACCTACAAGCGCAACAACAAAAATATCCATGTGCGCGGCTATATCGAGGAGGGCACCATCACTACGCCCTTTGATATGCGGGTGCTGAACCGCCTGGACCGCTTCAACCTGGTGATGGCGGCGGTGTACAATCTGCCCAAGCTGGGCAACCGCGGCGCCTACCTGATCCAGCAGATGAAGGACAAGCTGGTAGAGCACAAGCAGTATATCGCCCAGTATGGCGTGGACCTGCCCGAGGTCACCAACTGGAAGTGGACCTGATTTAGATATAGTAGGGGCGACCTGTTGTCGCCCCAGCTTGTCAAAAAAGCCCCTGACAGGACTTTTTTGACTGCGCTTTCCCGCCGGGCATTTTGGCCGAACACAAAATGCTTTTTTCGAAAAGCCTTGAAAAAAGGCTTTTCGAAGCGGCGGGCTATTGTATTCGAGGCGGGCCTTGCCCCCTCGAGCTCCCCCGCTGCTCTATCTATTCTCCGTTCAGCGAGGTTTTTTGACAGTCTCGGGCGACCTGTGGCCGCCCGCAAATGAGCGCCCCGGCGAAAGCCGGGGCGCTCATTTGATCGTAGAGACGGGCATTGCCCGTCCGTCTGTTGGATGCTGGCGCGGGACGGCGGGCGGCTGATAGCCGCTCTCTACATCTTGTGCCTGCACATTTCCGCCCATTTCTCCCAGCAATGTTCTTCGATTCAACAGCGCGGTTTGACGCCCTTCTCGAAATGACATAACTATAATGAACTCAACTTATGTAAACTGTGGAGGGCAAAATCATGGCAACGGAAGGACAAAAGAAGCTGCGGGAAGTCCGGACACTGGATCCCAGCGTAAAGCGGCAGATGCTGACCCTTGCGCGCTGGGGCGTTTCGTTCCTGCTGGGCTTTGCGCTGGCCTGCGCCCGGGTGCTGGAAACCGGCGGCCCCTTCGGCATGGCCTTTGTGGCCTGCGCCGGGCCGGGCTTCACCGGCGTGTGCGCGCTGCTGGGGGCGTCGCTGGGCTATATGGCAGGCGGGGGACTGGACTGGGGGGTACGCTATGTGGCCGCCTCGGTGCTGGTCTACACCGTGGCCTATGTGACCCACGAGACCCCGGTATACCGAAGGCCCCTGTTCATGCCGGCGGCGGCGGGAGTGGTCATGGCCATGACAGGCTTCCTCGGCAGCTTTGCCTACGCCCCGGCGCCACGGCCCCTGTGGGCGGAGCTGTTTCTGGAGACCTCCCTGGCCTTCGGAGGCGCCTATTTTTTTCACCAGGCTCTGTCCGCTGCCCGGCGGAGCACCGAGACAGAGGAGCTGCGGCACAGTGTGTCCTTGATGATCCTTTCCGCCTGCGTGCTGATGGCACTGGCCCGCCTGGAGCTGCCGGGGGGCATCTCCGTGGGCCGCCTGCTGGCGCTGCTGCTGGTGATGGCCTCGGCCATGAAGGGCGGCATGCTCACCGGAGCCGCGGTGGGCACGGTGCTGGGGATCGCGGTGGATATCGCCCACGCGGGCGTGCCCTTCTATACCATGGCCTATGCCTTCTGCGGGCTGCTCAGCGGCGTGTTCGGGCGGCACGGGAGATTCCTCTTTGTGCTGTCTTTCCTGCTGGCGGATGCGCTGGCGGTGGTCTGCGCCTGGACCACGGCGGTGTACACGGTCGCGCTGATCGAGTGCTTCTGCGCCTCGGTGCTGTTCATGCTGCTGCCCACCCCCTGGCTCAATCAGGTGGGGACGCTGCTGCAGGTGATGGAGCGGGGCAACGGCGAATCCGGCCTCCGCCGCTATGTGGCCGGACGGGTCCGGGAGCTGGGCGAAGCCTATGCGGAGCTGTTTCGGACCGTACAGGAGGGGCTGGAGGAGCCCTATAACGATGAGAACGTTGCCCGGGTCTTTGACCGGGCGGCGGACGCGGTCTGCGCTGCCTGCAAGAACAAGAACCGATGCTGGAACGCAGAATACATGGATACCCTCTCCGCCATGAACGACGCCACCCGGGCCATGACCGAGCACGGCAGCCTGCGGGAGGGGGATCTGCCTGCCCACTTTCTGGACCGCTGCCTGCAGCCCACGGCCTTCGTCACGGCGGTAAACGGGGAGCTGCGGGGGCTCAATTACCGTCGCCAGCTCCGCCAGCGCCTGGCGGAGAATCGGAGCGTGGCATGGGGCCAGTATTCCGACGTGGCCCAGGTGCTGAACCGGGTGGCGGCGGAGCTTGGCAGCCTCAACGGGGCGGATCCCCTGGCGGAGCGGAGGCTGCTGCGCTACCTGCGAGGCTTGGATATCGACGCGGAGACTGCTGTGTACCGGGATGGCCGCGGCAGGCTCCGGGTGGTTATCGAGAGCGGACGCCTGACCCCACTGACAAAGCAGGAGGATTATCTGGAAAAGCTCTCCGCCGTAGTGGGGGTACGCCTGTGCAGCCAGTCGGAGGGCCGGGAGGCCAGCTCCCGTCTGACGCTGCTGGAGGCGGAGCCGCTGGCGGTTTCCGTTGGCATCGCGGCGCTGAAGAAGAAGGGGGAGCGGGTCAGCGGGGACAAGGGCAGCTATTTTAAAACCGACGCGGGGGTGCTTTGCGTGCTGCTGGCCGACGGCATGGGCACCGGCGATGAGGCGGCGCAGGACAGCGCCCGGGTGGTGGGGATCCTGGAGAAGTTTCTCCGCTCGGGGGTAGATCCGGCGGCGGCCATGAAGATCCTGAATTCCGTGCTGCTGCTCCAGGGCGGAGACCGATGGGGCTTCGCCACGGTGGATCTCATGTGCGTGGATCTCTTCACCGGGGAGACCTGCTTTTACAAGTATGGCGCGGCGCCCTCCTATGTGAAAAACGGCAAATCCCTGCGCCGCGTCAAAGGGGAAACGTTAGCGGCGGGACTGGATCTGGGCGACGGGGCCGCGCCCGATGTGGTACGGATGCGCCTCCAGCCCGGCGCCACGGCCCTGGTGGCCACCGACGGCGTCATCGCCGGAAGCGATGACGGCTGGATTCGATCGATCCTGAGCGAAGAGCACGCGGACATGAAGGGCCTGGCCCGCACGGTGCTGCGGGAAGCGGAACAGCTCTATGGCGCGGGAGACGATATGACGGTGGTGACGCTGCGGGTGGAGGAACGGGTATGATCCAGCGCCTGCGCTATCGCCTTGCCGCTGCCTGGGAGCGGCTGCGCTTCTCCCGCCCCAGACGGGAACCGCCTCCTCCGCCGCCGGGGCGGGCGCGGAACGTGATCGTGGTCCGGCCCCGGGATCCCAGGTTTCAGGAGGTGATCTATGTTCTGAAGGACGAAGCGTTTCAGGAGCCGGGCTGCAGCCGGGAGGAGCTGCTGCGCCAGGCCAGGGAGGCCGCCCGGGCGGAGACGGGGAGCGTTCTGCCGCCCCGGGCGCGCCTGCCCCTTTGGCCTGCGGCGCTGCTGCTCATAGGCGCGCTGCTGATCCTGAAGCTCACGGGGGTGATTTAGCTTTTTCTTTTCCGGTTTAGGCGGGCCGTTTCCATACGGCCCGCCGGCGCACAAACCAAAAGACCCCCGCTGCGGAATGCAGCGGGGGTCTTTTGGAAACCGATACTTCGATTACTTGATGCCGTACTTCTTATTGAACTTATCCACGCGGCCGCTGGTGTCAACCAGCTTCTGCTTGCCGGTGTAGAAGGGGTGGCACTTGGAGCAGATCTCAACGGTGATGTTCTGCTTGGTGGAACCGGTCTCGATCACGGCGCCGCAGGCGCAGCGGATGGTGGTCGGCTTATAGTTGGGATGAATACCCTGCTTCATGGTCATGATCTCCTCATCAAAGGCTGCCATGATTGTGCCGCATCGGCATAGTTACATGGCGCAAAGCAAATTGTAGCACAGGAGATGCGGAAATGCAAGGAAAAAATGAAGAAAGAAAAGGGAAAAGTGAAAAATGTTTGTGCTGTGAGGAAAACTTGGTCTGTAGGGGCTGCCGCCCTCGGCAGCCCGCCCTTGGCGTCCAATCTGGATCGCGGGCCGTCGAGGGCGCCGGCCCCTACGAAGGGAACGGAGCTTTGCTCGGCCGTGTACCAGTTCGGGCAACCGGGCACGGACGACCAATGGTCGTCCCTGCGGCGCACTAAAACGCAAGGGGAGATCAATAATCAAATACGTGCCCGTTTACCGTGATTTTCGTGCTCAGTTTCTCCCCTTGATAGGGTTTTCGGATTTCGATCAGGTTCAGCACGGTATAGCCCTTTGACCGCAGAAAGCCGATCACCCCTTTGTTGTTGGGATGGACGTAGTTGAAAACCGTTTCCTCTCCCAGAGAGCGGGCGACCTCCTCCGCCTTGTCAAACAGCAGCGAGGCGATCCCCTCCCTGCGGCGATCCGGGCGCACATAGAGCTGCTCCACCCAGAGCAGCGAATCCTCCACCCGGCATACGATGTAGCCCGCCGTTTCCCCTTCGTCTTCCGCAACGAAAATGGGATACCTGCGCTGCAGGTATTCAAGAGCCTCCGCTTTCCCCGCTTCCCGATCCGGCTCCGAAACGATCCCCCTGTAGGAATTCAGGGTTACGCGAAAATCGGCGATGAAGGGGGCAAGCCTTTCCGCTCCGGCTGCATCCAGCTTCAGAATTTCCATTACAGCTTCCTTTCTTCTCTATTGAAATCTCAGAACTCAAATTTCCACCCGCACCGTCTCCCCAGCCTGGAGAAAGTACAGCAGGCACTCCCGCACGGGCTTTTGGCAGATGCGGGTGAGGGCGGCGGCATAGGCCCGAAGCTGCGGGGCGTAGACCTTGGCGCGCTCCTCAGCCTCACGCCGATTTCTCACCCGGTCGGTCTTGTAGTCCAGGACGGTGATGCCGTCTCCGTCCTCCCAATAGCAGTCCACCACGCCCTGCAGCAGCACCTGCTCCCCGGCGCCCCGGGCCTCCGGGAAGAAATCCTCCGCGTCGCAGAGCAGGGAGAACTTGAACTCCCGGCGGAGAAGCGGCGCGGCAAGCATCCGCTGCCCCAGGGGCGACAAGAAGAGCCGCCGGATGGCATAGGCGTCCACCGCATCACACTCCCGGGCCGAGAGGAATCCGGCGTCCCGGAGGCGTTCGATCTCGCCGCGGATCTCCTCCTCGCTTCCAACCCTGGCAAAGTCCATATACTGCAGCACCAGATGGGTGGCGGTGCCCTTTTCCGCGCCGGTGAGGGGCTTCTTGTCCCGAGCAAAGTCCGGCAGGCGGAAAGGCCTGCGGGGCTTGGGGGAGAGATCCCGGGCGTCCTCATCTACTTGCGCCCGGCCCTTCAGTCCCGTCGCGGTGACCTTGGAGGGCAGCGTCTCCGCCGCCCGATGGGGGTAGACGAAGGCCAGATTCTGCCGCAGCAGCCTTGCGGCCTCCTCATCCGGCTGGAGCTTGGGCAGGGCTTCCTCCGCTGTTTCCTCCACAGCCGCATCGCAGATCTGCACCCTCAGGTGCCGCTGCTCATCCGCCAGGGCGGCGGAGAGCACCCACTGGGCCGGGTTCTGGGCCCGGGCCAGCAGGGCCGGAGCCATGGGCGTGCCCGCCATGACCTGGGCTGCCTCCATGGTCTTGACCGGATCCTTAACCGCGGCGGAGAGGAACAGCCGCTCCTTCGCCCGTGTCATGGCCACATACAGCAGCCTTAGCTCCTCCGAAAGGGTCTCCCGGTCGGCTCGCAGGGCGATGGCGCTGCGGGCCAGGCCCGGGTACTCCACCCGGCGCTCCAGATCGGTGATCTTGGGCCCCAGCCCCAGCTGGGGGTGGACCAGCACGGTGGCGCTGCTGTCCTTTTTGTTGAAGCTGTGGGCCAGGTCGCAGAGGAACACCACCGGAAACTCCAAGCCCTTGGATTTGTGGACGGAGAGGATATGCACGGCAGAGCCGCTTTCCGCGCCCAGGGACGGCTCCTGCCCCCGCTCGGCCATGCGCCGCAGCCAGAGCACGAAGCGGTGCAGCCCCCGGTAGCCGGTGGCCTCGAAGCGTTCGGAGAGCTCCACCAGCTCCAGGAGTCTTGCCCGGCGCTGCTCCCCGTCCCGCATGGCGGAGCAGACCGCCAACATGTCCAACTCCTCCAGCACGCGCTCGGTGAGCTGGGCGGCCCGCAGATCCGGCGCCAGGCGGCGCAGCCGGGAGAGCATGGCCAGAAAGTCCTGCCCGGCGGCGTTGTTCTCCGCCCAGGCGCAGAGGGCCGTGTAATAGTCCCCGTCCCGATTTGCCGCCCGGATGGCGGAGAGGGTGTCCGCGTCAAAGCCCAGGGCGGGGGAGCGAAGCACGGCGATCAGGGGAATATCCTGATGAGGATTGTCCAGAATAGCCAACATGGAGATCACGGCGGAGACCTCCGCCGCCCGGAAAAAGCCGCCGCCCTGCCCGAAGCCTACCGGGATGCCCTGCCGCTGCAGCTCCCGCCGGTAGACGGGGCCGACCGTGTTGGCGGAGCGCAGAAGGATGGCGATATCGCCGTAGTCCAGAGGCCGTCCATCGATCAGGACGGGGTCTGCCATCAGCTTCCGGATCTGCCCGGCCACGAAGGCGGCCTCCTGGGCCTGCTTGTCCGGGGCGTCTTCCTCACCGCTTCCTTCGCCCAGACGCAGCAGCGTCAGCTCCGGCACGGGCACGCTGCCGCTGTAGTCCACAGCGCCGAAGCGCAGGGCCGCGGCGTCGTCATAGTCCAAATCGCCCAGAGCCTTGGACATGCAGCGGGAGAAGACGGCGTTGGCGGCGTCCAGGATCTCCCGCCGGGAGCGAAAATTCTCCCGCAGCAGGATCCGCCGCGGCTCGCCCGGGGCGGCCTTGTCGTCATCGGCGTAGGTCTCGTATTTTTCCGTGAAAATGGTGGGATCCGCCAGGCGGAAGCGATAGATGGACTGCTTCACATCGCCCACCAGGAAGAGGTTTTGCCCGTCCCGGCTGAGGGCGCGGAAAATTTCGTCCTGCACCCGGCTCACGTCCTGATACTCGTCCACCAGGATTTCCGCCCAGCGCTCCCGCGCCTGCAGGGCCAGGGGCGTGGGGGAGCCGTCTTCCGCCAGAAGAAGCTGGGCGGTCAGATGCTCCAGATCGGCGTAATCCAACAGATTGGCCCGGCGCTTGGCAGCGGAATAGGCCTGGTCAAAGGCCAGCTCCAGCTCCAACAGGGCCTTCATGGCGGGCGCGGTCAGCCGCAGGCCCGCCAGCAGCTCCTCCGAGGACTGGGCAAAACGCAGCTGCAGCTTTTCCATTTCTTTTTTGCAGGCCTCCCGCTGGGCCTTCAGCCGGTCCCGCAGCGCTTCGTTGGGGTACTTCACAAGCCTGCCGATGGCAAAACGGATGGGGAAGCAGGCTGCTGCCGTCTCCCATCCCGCGGCAAGGCCACGCTGCAGCTTGCGCAGGTCGTCTGCCGTATCGGCATAGCCTGCCAGCCATGCCTTGGAAAGGGCGGGATCGGCGGCAATCAGGGCCAGCATCCGGTCAAATTCCCCGACCCAGTAGTCCACCGTTTCCGCGGCGCGGTCCAGGATCTCCCGGCCCCAGATGGTGTCCCCCGCGTCGCTCACAGGGGCTTCCAGCGCCTGGATTTGCCGCGCTGCCCACTGCTCCGGCCGGGCGTGGCACTGCATCTTTTCGTGCAGCTCCAGCACCAGCTCCGCAAGGCGGCGGTCATCTCGCCCGGCGCCAACCGTGTCCGCCAGCAGGAGAAAGCCGGGATGCTTTTCCGGCTGGTCGTAGAATTCGTCCAGCACCCGCTCCAGGGCATTGGCGCGCATGCTGCGGCCCCGCTGCTCGTCCATCACCGCAAAGTCCGGCGAAAGAGAGGCCAGGTGGCTGTTCTCCCGCAGGAAGGCGGAGCAGAAGCCGTGGATGGTCCCGATCTGGGCCCGGCGCACCAGGGCGCTCTGCCGCCGCAGGCGGCGATTGGAGGGGTCGGCTGCCAGCTCTTCGGCCAGGGCCTGCATGATGCGGCCCCGCAGCTCGCCGGCAGCGGCCCGGGTGAAGGTGATGATGAGGAAGCGATCCAGATCCACCGGGTCCTTCTCGTCGCAGATCCGGGCCATCAGCCGCTCGGTGAGCACCCGGGTCTTGCCGCTGCCCGCCCCTGCGGATACCAGCACCGCGCTGCCCCGCCGCCGGATGGCGGCGTCCTGCGCGGGGGTGGGAGAAAAATTACGCATGATCCAGTCCCTCCTCGCTAAGCATACCCCAGACCTTGTTATCGCTGAGCTTGGGCAGATAGCGGCAGCTTTCGCCGCCCTCGCCGTCGCTGAAATAGCAGGCGTCCAGATAATCGCAGTGGAGACAGGCGCTCTCCTGCTGGCTGCGGTAATAGGGGTCGGCGGCGATGCTGCCCCGCCGCAGCTCCCGGGCCATGCCGGTCAGGGTCTCCCGCAGATGCCGGGAGAGCTGGCCCATCTGCTCCAGAGTGGCCAGGGAATCCGAGCTGCTGCCGCGCTTGGAAAACTTCACGGGGATATACCGCTTGTCTTCGCCCTTTTCCCAGGCCTCCCAGAGGGCCGGATCGTTCAGCACCAGGCCGCTGCGGCGCAGGGCATCCGCCCGCTTCTTGGCAATGTCCTCGTCGCTGGCCCCCGGCTCCACCGAAAGGATGGCAGCCCGGGCGGGCAGATACATGATCCCGGCGGGTATGATCTCCTGCCCGTAGCGCACATCGCCGCCCGCCTGCAGCGCGAAGAGGTACAGCAGCATCTGCAGTCCCATGCCGTACCACACGTCCGACAGGGAGAAGGTCTTCTTCCCGGTCTTGTAGTCCACGACCCGGAGATAGAGCTTCCCCTCGTGAACCCAGCCGTCGATCCGGTCGGCGATGCCGGTGAGGGTCATGGCGCCCTCTCCTTCGCCCAGCTCCAGAGGCGGCAGATCCTCTGCCTGGGCAAAATTCAATTCAAAGTCCAGCGGCTCAAAGTCCGAGCGGCGCAGCTCCCTGGCCGTGTCCAGGACGATCTGCTCCGCATCGGCGCACAGGCGCCGGAACAGGTGGAGGAAGCGGCTGGATTTCTCCTGGAAATCGTTCAGCTCCTCGTGGATATAGCGATCCACCCAGCGCTGGGTAGTGGCCTTCAGCCGCTCATCGTCCACCGCGGCAAAGCCACCCTCTTCCTTCACCTGCCGGGCCACATGCTCCAGCACGTCGTGCAGGAAAGTGCCGATCTCCGGCGGCTGAAAGCCCGCCGGCTCATAGCGCTTGGCCTTCAGGCCGTATTGACAGAAGTAGGAGAAGCGGCAGGAGGCGAAGCGGTCGATGCGGGAGGCGCTGAGGGAGAGTCGCTTGCCGTACAGGGCCTCTACCGCGGCAGGAGAGAGGGTCCCCCGGCGGCTTTCGGCGGCCCGCTCCAGCTTGTGAAAGTGCTCCGGCGCCGTCTCCCGGAAGTAGTCCGCCGCGGCGGCGGCGGCAGGCCGCCCGCCCTGGAGGGCGTTGGCCGCCAGCGTGAGGGCGGGGGCCCTTGCCGCAAGCCGTGACGCATCCAGCCGCAGCAGCCGGGGCGTCAGGCCGAAGAGGGCCTTGGCCCGCTCATAGACGTAGGCCGGGCGCAGAGCTTCTCCCTCATGGTCGGAGAGGGGATAGCTCAGCGTCAGAGTCTCGGAGGGCAGGGTAAAGCAGCTGTAGATCAGGGAGAACTCCCGCCACAGCTCCTGCTCTCCCGCGCCCAGGTCGATATCCAGCTCCAGCAGCCTTTCCCGCTCCTCCTGGTCGAAGACGCCGGAGGCCTCCTGCGTCTTGGGCAGACGGCCTTCGCTGCAGCCCAGCACCAGCAGGTGCCGCAGACTCCTGCGTCGCATCCGGTCAAAATCCCCCGCAGCTACCCGGTCCAGGGAGACGGGGATCAAGCCAATGTCGTATTGAGACAGCATCCGGGCAAAAAGCCGCCCGAAGGCCGCGGCGTCCATGGGCATGCTGCCCAGCAGCGCCGCGCACTGCTCCAGGGCCGAGACGGTCAGCTCCCAGAGCTGCCGGTATTCCCCGGCCAGCTCCTCCATGCCATCCGCCTCCAGAGCGGCGGAGCGGCTCTCCAGCTGCTCCGGCAGGCGCAGATCCTCCAGCAGACCCGAGAGGGCCGCGGCCTGCCCGGCGGCGGTGTCAGCAAGCTTCCCGCGGGCGGCGAAGCGCAGCAGGGGCCGGGCCAGGCGGCGGCGCAGGTCGTTGATGCGGGCGAGGCGCTTTTCACTCTCCTCCGTGACCGGGGCGCCATAGCCGTCGGGGTGCTGGCGCCAGTCCCCGGCCCGCTCCCAGGCGCCGCCCCGGAGCTGCCATTTATAAATGTAGTCGGAAAGCAGGTCCCGCTCTTCCGCGGAAAGACCGGTGAGCCCGGTGCCCAGATAGCTGATCACATCGTCCACGTCCCAGCCGGTGCCGGTGATCTCATAGGCCAGGGAAATGAGAAGGGGCAGGGGCTTTTGCAGCAGCTCGCTCCGCTTGGTCACGAACAGGGGGATCCCATAGTGGCGGAACACGCTTTCCAGGCAGCTTCGATAGTCCTCAAAGCCCCGCACCGCCACGGCGATATCCCGCCAGCGGCAGCCGGTCTCCCGCACCAGAGCCAGGATCCGGGCAGCGGCGGCCTCGCATTCGGCGGGGATGCTCTCGGCGCAGCCCAGGCGGATGCAGTCGGCGTCTCCGTCAAAGGGCTTGCCGCCGTAGCGGAAGAGCTCCTCGGCATAAAAGCGCAGGGCGGCGGCCTTGTCGCCGCGCTGTTCCTGCTGTTTTACGGCAACTTCCACGCCGGCCTCCCGGGCGGCGGCGCTGAGACGGCGGAAGGAGCTGCCTGTCAGGGCAAAGATCTCCTCTCCGGCGCCCTGGGCGTCCATGGTCAGGCACACCGTGAGGGATACGCCCCGGCGCAGCATGGCAGAGAGCACCTCCAGCTCCTGCCCGGTAAAATCCAAAAAGCCGTCCACATAGACGGTGTCGTCCGGGCCCAGTGCGCCTTCTCCGATGCGGCGGGCCAGCAGGTTCAAGCGGTCAGAGGGGTCGGCCCGCCCGTTTGCAACCACGGCGTCGTAGGCCTCCAGAATCAGGGCCATGTCCCGCAGCTTCTGGCCCAGGGCGCCGGGGCAGCGCTCCGCCGCCTCCAGCAGCTGCTCGGGGCTGACGCAGGCGCTCTTCAGCTCGTCCACGGCGCCGAGCAGCATCACCTGGGTCTCGGCCTTCTGCCGGGCTGCGCCGTAGACCTCCAGCCGGGTCCCGGCGGCGTCCAGGGCCAGGGCCATGCACAAAAGCCGCCCGCCCTTGTCCAGCAGAGGCGCGGCGAGACCGCCTTGCTCCTGCAGCACCCGCCGGGCAAGGCCCGTAAAGCTGAAGACCTCCGCCGTGAGGGACAGGCTGTCCCCGCAGATCCGGCAGAGCTCCCGCTCGGCCTCGTGGCTGTATTGCTCCGGCACCAGCAGATAGCGGCGTCCCGCCTGCTGCTCCACCGCCTGGCGGATTTCCTCATAAATGGCGGCGGTCTTGCCGGTGCCCGCCTTGCCGATGATGAAGCGCAGCATTCCCGCGCCCCCTTTCCTGTGGTTCTTTTTTTGTTATTTTATCAAATTCCAACAGGCCTTGCAAGACGGCACGGAGAGGCAAAAACACGCCGGGGCTCCGCTTCCTCTTGCAGTCCGGGAGAATTTGTGATATGGTAACTCTGAACAGAGTAGCCAAAAGAAGGAGGACAAGTGTATGAAGTTTTCGTCTAAAATAGAAAAATGCAGCCTTTCCCCCATGCGCAAATTCGCAGCCGTTGCCGAACGGGCCGACGAGCGGGGCCTGAACATCTTCCGCCTGAACATCGGCCAGCCCGATCTGCCTACCCCCCAGCCCTTTTTTGACCGGCTCAAGAGCTTTCACCAGCCGGTGCTGAGCTATTCTCCCTCCAACGGCCTGCCCGAGTATTTGGACGCGGTGTGCCATTACTACCACGGCCTGGGCGTGGATCTGACCCGGGATCAGGTCCTGGGGACCACCGGCGGCAGCGAGGCGCTGCAGATGGCGCTCTCCGCCATCCTGGACGAGGGGGATGAAATCGTGATCCCCGAGCCCTTCTATCCCAACTATGCCACCATCGCAAACCTTACCGGCGCCAGCGTCCATCCCATCACGACCTGCCCGGAGGAGGGCTACCGCTATGCCGATCGGGATCGGGTGGAGGCCTGCATCAACGAGCATACCCGCGCCATCATGATCACCAACCCCGGCAACCCCACCGGCTGCGTCATCAGCCGGGCGGAGCTGAAGCTGATGCTGGACATCGCCAAGGAGCATGATCTGTTCATCATCTGCGACGAGGTGTACCGGGAGTTTGTCTATAACGGCGAGCGGCTCATGAGCGCCCTGCAGTTTGATGGATATGAGGAGAACGTGGTGGTCATCGACTCGGTGTCCAAGCGCTTCTCCGCCTGCGGCGCCCGGGTGGGCGCGCTGATCTCCCGCAACAAGGAGTTTCTGGGCCACTGCCTGAAGTGGAGCCAGATGCGCCTTTCCAGCCCCACGGTGGATCAGCTGGCCTCCGCCGCGCTCTACAGCTTCACCAAGGCCTATTTTGATGAGATGCGCGAGGAGTACCGCGCCCGGCGGGACGTGATGATCCGCGGCCTGCGCAAGATCCGCGGCGTCGTCTGCGATGAGCCTCAGGGCGCCTTCTACGTCATGGCCGCCCTGCCGGTGGACGATGCGGAGAAGTTCCAGGAATGGCTGCTCACGGACTTTGACGACCATGGCGACACCCTGATGTTCGCCGCCGGCCGGGCCTTTTACGCCACCCCCGGCAAGGGCATCAACGAGGTGCGCATGGCCTATGTGCTGGAGAAGGAGAAGCTGGAGCGGGCCATGGAGGTGCTCGCCATCGCCATTGAGCAGTATAACGCCAGAGAGAAATGAGGCCCGGCGCCACAAGACCTTGTGGCAGGGGCAAAGGTTTGACCACAAATCCCCGAAAAGTGAAATTTTTGTTGACAGAACCCGGTTTCTTCGGGTATAATGACCACTCGACGGCATGTCCGTCGAGTGGTTTCCGTTTACTACTTCGCGGGCCAGGCCCGCGATGTTGAGTAGACCTGTCCTTCCGGGGCAGGCCAAAAAATCCTGAAAGGAGTGCAGACAATGCTTCGTACCTACCAGCCCAAGAAGCTCCAGCGCAAGAAAGAGCACGGTTTTCGCAAGAGAATGAAGACCGCCAACGGCCGCAAGGTCCTCGCCCGCCGCAGAGCGAAGGGCAGAGCCAAGCTCAGCTACTGATCCATCCCCGCACCCGTGAGCAGGGTCGATGGAAACGACAGATGTGAATAAGCATTTTTAGGGCGGAGCGATCCGCCCTTAAGGCGCATAGGGAGTTTTTCCGCTTGAAAAGCAGATGCACGTTAAAAAAGAACAGCGATTTCAGGCGGCTGTACGCGAAAGGAAAAAGCGCGGTGAACCCCTATCTGGTGGTTTACTGCCGCCGAAATAAGACGGGGGAGAACCGACTGGGCTACACCGTGTCCGTAAAGCTTGGGCACGCGGTGGTGCGCAACCGTGTCCGCCGCCGCCTGCGGGAAGTGGTGCGGCTCAACGCCCCCCGGATGAAAACCGGGTGGGACATTGTGCTGGTGGCCCGTTCCCGCTGCATCGGCGCGCCCTGGCGGAAGTTGGAGGCGGCCTTCCTCAGCGCCTGTGACAAGCTGGATCTGCTGGAAGGGCGGGCGGCGGAATGAAAAAGCTGCTGCTTGCCGCCATCCGATTCTATCAGCGGAACATTTCTCCGGCCCGGCCTCCCTGCTGCCGTTTCACTCCCACCTGCTCGCAATACGCGCTTCAGGCCATTGAAAAGTACGGCGCCCTCAAGGGCGGCTGGCTGGCCCTGCGGCGCATCTGCTGCTGTCATCCTTTTTATAAAGGAAGGCGCGGCTTCTATGACCCCGTACCGTAAACGGGATTTTTCACCGAAAGGGAGAATTCACTATGTCCTTTGGGCAAATCATCACATGGCCCTTTGCCTGGCTGATGCGCACCTTCTACAATCTGTCCGGCAACTACGGCCTGAGCCTGATCCTGTTCAGCCTGGTGGTGAACCTGGTTCTGATGCCCTTCATGGCTAAGAGCAAGCGCAGCATGATGCGCACCACCCGTCTGCAGCCCAAGATCAAGGAACTGCAGCGCCGCCACGAGGGCAACCCGCAGAAGCTCCAGCAGGAGATGCAGAAGCTGTACCAGGAGGAGGGCGTGACCCCCATGTCCGGCTGCCTCTGGTCGGCGCTGCCGCTGATTTTGCTGATTCCCCTGTACAGCATCATCCGCCAGCCCATCACCAGCATGATGCGCGCCCCCGCCACGGTGCTGGAGGCGTTGAAGGAGTACTTTGCCGCAAACCCCACCTTTACCGCTGCCTCTGAAGCCTATAAAGAGATCGCCCTGACCCACCTGGCCCATGAGGACTGGGCGTCGGTCAGTCAGGCTCTCAGCGCCACGGAAGGCTGGGACAAGATGATGGACGTGGATCTGAGCTTCCTGGGTGTAAACCTGGGTTCCCAGCCCAGCTTCGGCGCCATCTTTGCCTCTCCCCTGACCTGGGGCGCCATCGGCCTGTTCCTGATCCCCTTTGTCTCCGCAGGCCTCTCCTGGCTGAGCATGTACATCAGCCAGAAGACCAACCCCACCATGCAGGATGCCCAGAGCCAGAGCATGAACAAGAGCATGAACCTGGTCATGCCGCTCATGAGCGTGGTGTTCTGCTTCATGATGCCCGCCGCCATGGGCGTTTACTGGATCGCCAACAGCGTCTTCGGCATCGCCCGCGATTATGTCCTCACCATGCATTATAAGAAGGTTATGGAAATCGAGGACGCCGAGCGCCTGGCCGCCCGCAGCGAGCGGGAGATGGAGCTGGAGCAGAAGCGGGAGGAGACCGAGCGCCTGAAGTCCGAGGGCAAGACCGAGGTCAACACCAACACCAGCAAAAAGAAGCTCCAGGCCAGCGAGAAGCAGAAGAATGAAGAGCGCCGGGCTGCCATCGCCCGGGACGAGCGTGCCGCCCGCCGGGAGCGCCTTGGCATCAAGGAAAATGAAAAGCCCGCCTCCCAGGTAGGCAACCGCCGCTATGCCCGCGGCCGCGCCTATGTGCCCGACCGCTATGAGAATCCCGAAGCCGCGGAGGAGGCGACGCTTGCCGCCGCCCAGGCGTCCGAGGGCGATTCCTCCATCGACGAAAGCGTTGCGGAGGAGATCACTTCCCCTGTCAACGAGCAGGAATAAGGAGTAAAAACGTTCATGGAAAAATTTATTGAGAAAACCGGCCGCACCACCGACGATGCCATCGCCGCAGCCCTTGCGGAGCTGCATCTGGAGCGGGAGGATGTGACGGTGGAAGTTTTGCAGCTGCCCAAGACCGGCTTCCTGGGCTTCGGCGCCGCTCCGGCCATTGTCCGCGTGGGCTACCAGGTGCCGGATGAACCGGCTCCCGCCCCCGTAAAAGAGACCCGGCCGGTCAAAACCGAAGAGCCCGCCCCCGTGAAGGCGGAGAAGCCCGCCAAGGCGGAAAAGCCCGCCAAGGTCGAGAAGCCCGCTGATGCCCCCGCCGCCCCTGTGGACGAGGAAAAGGAGTTTGCCGAGGTGCGCGCCTTCCTCACCGGGCTGCTGGAGCACATGGGCGTCAAGGCCCAGATCCAGATCGCCCGCCGGGAGAACGGCGGCATCGGCGTGAACCTGGTTGGAGACAGCATGGGCGCCATTATCGGCCGTCGGGGCGAGACCCTGGACGCGATCCAGCATCTGACCAACTATGCCGTCAACAAGGACAGCGACAAGCATATGCACATCAGTGTGGACGCCGAGGGTTACCGCAGCAAGCGGGAGGAATCCCTGGCCCGCTCCGCCGAGAAGATGGCGGAAAAGGTGCTCAAGTATAAACGCAGCATGGCCTTTGAGCCCATGAACAGCTATGAGCGCCATGTGATCCATACCGCGCTGCAGAATTACGAGGGCGTCACCACCAGCTCCACCGGCGTAGAGCCCAACCGCCGCGTGGTGGTCTCCTATGTAAAGCCGGAGGCCCCCAAGCCCAACAAGCCCCAGAGCCGCGAATGGGCCTAAGGCGGGAATCCAAGCATCAACTTTATGTGCAAAGCACATCGGAGGATTGAACATGATTTTTGAAAAAGTGCAGGAAGCCCTGGCCAAGCAGTTCGAGATGGATCCCCAGTCCATCACCCTGGACACCAACCTGATCGACGACATCGGCGCCGATTCTCTGGACGTGGTGGAGCTGATCATGTCCCTGGAGGACGAGTTCGGCATCGCGATTTCCGATGAGGACGCCGCCCAGCTCTATACGGTGCGCCGCATCGTGGACTACCTGGAGAAGCTGCAGTAATCAGCCCTTCTCCGAACAGGAGCAGAGAAAAGCGCGCTGCGCGCTTCTCTGCTCCTGTTTGCGTTTTCCGGGCGCGGCGCTCCCCTCGGGGGCGGAAGGATTTCCTGCACATTCTTTACAAAATGCGTCCTGCCCCTCGCCGAAACTTCTGGCAGACAGCCAAACTTACGCCGAGCTGCCCGCCGGAGCCTTGACAAAGGGAGAAAACGGGTGTATCATGCGCACAATTCGATAGCGAGATAAAGAAGCAAAGAAGAGAAGAGTACCCCATCGGGCGTCTTTACAGAGAGTTCCGGGAGCTGAGAGGGAGCAGAAAGAAGATGGGAGAACATGGTCTTGGAGTTGCGGGCGTGAACCGAAAACGGCAAGCGTTCGACGGGTACTCCCGTTACAGAGGATGCGTTTGACGGAACGCTCAGAGGCGCCGGCGCGCAAGCGCGGCGCGAAGCAAGGTGGTACCGCGAGAGTTTCTCGCCCTTACAGAATCTGTAAGGGCGTTTTTTTATTGGAGTAACAGCATGATCGAGATTCAAAACTTGTGCAAGACCTTCCGCACGGCCGGAGGCGAAGTGGAGGCCTTAAAAAACATAAACCAGCGCATCGAGGACGGAGACGTGTTCGGCGTGATCGGCCTGTCCGGGGCGGGAAAAAGCACCCTGGTGCGCTGCCTGAACCTGCTGGAGCGGCCCAGCTCCGGCAGTGTGCGGGTGGACGGAAAGGAGTTGACCGCCCTCTCCCCGCGGGAGCTGCGGCAGGCAAGGCAGTCCATCGGCATGATCTTCCAGGGCTTCAACCTGCTGATGCAGCGCACGGCGCTGGAAAACGTGTGTTTTCCCATGGAGCTGGCGGGGGTGAAAAAGAGCCAGGCGCGCAGCCGGGCACAGGAGCTGCTGGAGCTGGTGGAGCTGCCGGATAAGGCCGGGGCCTATCCCTCCCAGCTTTCCGGCGGGCAAAAGCAGCGGGTGGCCATCGCCCGCGCCCTGGCAAGCGAGCCCAGGGTGCTGCTCTGCGACGAGGCCACCTCCGCCCTGGATCCCAAGACCACAAGGGCCATCCTGGAGCTGCTGAAGAAGCTGAACCGGGAGCTGGGCGTCACGGTGGTGCTGATCACCCACGAGATGCGGGTGGTGGAGCAGATCTGCAACCGGGTGGCCATCCTGGAGCGGGGCGAGGTGCAGGAAACGGGGCCGGTGTCAGAGGTGTTTACCAATCCCCGCTCCGAGGCGGGACGGCGCCTGGTGCTGCCGGAGGGTGAAAAAATCCATGTTTTGCCGGAGAACCGGCTGGTGCGGCTGGTGTTCAACGGTGCCTCTGCCGCAGAGCCCATCATTGCCACCCTGGCCAGGGAGCAGGGGATCTGCCTGAATATCCTCCGTGCCGATACCCATACCATCGGCGGCAAAAACTTTGGCGAGATGGTCCTGGGTCTGCCCCAGGACGAGACAGAGGCGGCCCGGGCCCTGCTGTATCTGCGGGAGCGCAAGGGACTGACAGCGGAGGAGGTGACCGAGTATGTCCGGTGAATGGCTGGAGGCGTTTTACGCCTGGCTGGAGGGGATTACAAAGACCCAGGATGTGAACACCCTGCGGGGCATTCTGGAAAACGACTTCTGGAAGCTGCTGGGTCAGACCCTGTATATGACCTTTGTGCCCACGCTGATTGCGTTTCTGATCGGGCTTCCCCTGGGGGTGTTCCTGGTGACCGGGGAGGAGAAGGGGATCCGCCCCATGCCAAAGGCGCTGATGAAGACCGTGAACCTTGTCATCAACCTCTTCCGCTCGGTTCCCTTCCTGATCCTGCTGGTGATCCTGCTGCCCTTCAGCCGGGCGCTGATCCACACCTCCGTTGGCGCGAAGGCCATCGTTCCCGCCCTGTCCATTGCGGCGATCCCCTTTGTGGCAAGGCTGGTGGAGACCTCGATCCGGGAGGTGGACCCGGGCGTGGTGGAGGCGGCCCAGTCCATGGGAGCCAGCGTGACCCAGATCATCTGGAAGGTGCTGGTGCCGGAGGCGGTGCCCTCTCTCATCTCAAACTTCACCGTGGCGCTGATCACCATTTTCGGCTACGGGGCCATGTCCGGTGCGGTGGGCGGCGGCGGCTTCGGCAACACCGCCATCACCAACGGCTATCAGCGCAATAACCCTGTGACCATGTGGTTTGCCGTGATCCTGCTGATCCTGCTGGTGCAGCTGTTCCAGACCGTGGGGAACCGCCTGGCCCGCAGAGCCGACAAGCGGATCCGCTGAGCAGGCTTATCCGCTCTCCTTGAAAGAGCGTAAAAAAATAGAAAAAGGAGTACATGAACATGAAAAAGAAACTTGCCTTGGTGCTTTCTCTGGTCCTGGCCGCGGCCCTGCTGGTCGCCTGCGGCGGCGCTGCCGCCACCGGGACCGCCCAGCCGGTGAAGATCCGCGTTGCCGCCTCTCCCACGCCCCATGCCGAGATCCTGGCCGTTGCCGCCGAGATCCTGGCCGAAGAGGGCTATGAGCTGGAGATCATCGAGTATACCGATTACGTCCAGCCAAACCTGGTGGTGGACAGCGGCGAGGTGGACGCCAATTACTTCCAGCACACCCCCT
>CAYNBS010000012.1:0-55799 GCA_964395795.1 uncultured Oscillospiraceae bacterium | reverse complement strand
AACCTGGTGGTGGACAGCGGCGAGGTGGACGCCAATTACTTCCAGCACACCCCCTACCTGAATACCTTCAACGCGGAGAACGGCACCCAGATCGTTTCCGTTGCCCTGATCCACTATGAGCCCTTCGGCATCTACGCCGGCAAGACCAAGTCGCTGGAAGAGCTGCCCGACGGCGCCCAGATCATCATTCCCAACGACGGCTCCAACGAGACCCGCGCCCTGCTCCTGCTGCAGCAGGAGGGCCTGATCAAGCTGACAGACGGGATCGACGCCTCCTCCAACGCCACCGTTTACGATATCGCGGAGAACCCCAAGAACCTGGAGATCATCGAGATGGAGGCCGCGCAGCTTCCCCGCTCGCTGCAGGATGTGGACCTGGCGGTCATCAACGGCAATTACGCCCTGGATGCCGGCCTGAACGCGGCCACCGACGCCCTGGCCATCGAGGACGCCTCCGGCAGTGCCGCCCAGACTTACGCCAATCTTCTCGGCGTGAAGGCCGGCCGGGAAAACGACCCTGCCATCCAGGCCCTGGTGCGGGCGCTCCAGTCCGACCGGGTGCGGGATTACATCAACGACACTTACGGCGGCGCCGTGGTGCCCATCTTCTGATCCTGCTTCAAAGCGCACAAAAAGCCGCGCCAAAAGGCGCGGCTTTTTTGTGCGAAAAGCAAAGGAAAGCGTAAAAAGCTGATTGACAAGTCCGGCGTTCTTGGATAGAATGAATTGCGGCGCCAGATGTGCGCCGCAATTCCCACAGCCGTTCTTTCGTTTTATCCGGCGCAGTCTGCGCCATCATCCCGCCCGAACCTGCTCCGCCGGTTCGGGCTGATTATCGGAGGAAGCTGTTATGAGCAAGAAACCCAAGGCCGGAGAAAAGGCCCCGGCTGCCCAGCCCCAGGGAAGCTCTCCGCTTTTTAAGAAAGAGCTTGGACTGGAAACGTTTTTGTTCCCGCTGTTCTTCTTTGGCGTGTTTGCCCTCTTCTCCTGGAGGATGGGGCTGGCAAATGCCCTGGGCACCATGCTGAAAACGGCGGAGGATCTGCTGAAGGATACCGTGCTGCAGCTGACCGCCATCTGCGTCATCATGGGCGCCATCTCGGGACTTCTGTCGGAATTCGGCTTTGTCTCGCTCCTGAATCGCCTGCTCCATCCGCTGATGAAGCCGATCTTCGGGATGCCCGGCGCCTCTTCTCTGGGCGTGGTGACCACCTTCCTGTCGGATAACCCGGCCATTCTCAGCCTGGCGGAGGATCAGAACTTCCGCCGCTACTTCAAGAAATACCAGTTCCCGGCCCTGACCAACCTGGGCACGGCCTTCGGCATGGGCTTGATCGTGTGCACGGCCATGTACAGCAGCTCTACATCGGAGCTGCCGCTTGGCTCGGCCGTGCTGGTAGGTCTGCTTGGCGCCGTGGTGGGCAGCATCGTCAGCACCCGGCTGATGCTGATTTTTACCAAGAAGCTCTATGGGACGGAAGCGCCTATGGAGACCAGCGGCAGCGTCTCCGAAATTCCCAAGAACATGCGCCAGGTGCGGGACGGCAATCTGGGCAATCGCGTCATGGGCGCCATTCTGGACGGCGGCCACAACGGTGTAAAAATGGGCGTGAGCATTATCCCCGGCGTGCTGGTGATCTGCACGCTGGTGATGATGCTGACCATGAAAATGCCCGAGGGCGGCTACACCGGCGGCGCCTATGAGGGCATCGCCCTGCTGCCCTGGCTGGCCGGGAAGATCGACTTCATCCTCAAGCCCCTCTTCGGCTTTACCTCCCCCGAGGCCATCGGCGTGCCCGTCACCGCCCTGGGCGCCGCGGGAGCGGCCATCGGCCTGGTTCCGGACCTGCTCAAAAACGGTTATGTCGGCGCCAACGACATCGCTGTCTTCACCGCCATGTGCATGTGCTGGAGCGGCTATCTCAGCACCCATACCTCCATGATGGACAGCCTCAACTGCAAGGAGCTGATCGGCAAGGCCATTCTTTGCCACACCATCGGCGGCCTCTGCGCCGGCGTTGCGGCCCACTGGTTCTTCGTGCTGATCAGTATGCTGTAAACCTGGTATCCCTATAAGCAAGACCGCCCCGTTCCTCGGAACGGGGCGGTCTTGCGTTCTTCTAAAATCCAAAGAGGGATGTTCAAATCTCCGAGAAGCGATACTCCGCCCAGCGATGGAAGGGCTGGCCGGCCCGGAGCGTAATAGCGGGGAAATCCGGATGGTTGGGACTGTCGGGGAAGAACTCCGGCTCCAGAGCTACGCCCTGGTTTGGCCCGAAGGGCGGGTGGAGGAATTCACCGGTATAGACCTGCAGGGCGGGGAAGTCGGTGTACAGATCCAGGCGGGCGTCTCCCGCCTCCAGGGTGCAGGCGTGATCCCCGGAGAGCACAAAGGCGTGGTCGTAATTCTGCCCGATGGGACGGCGAGTGCGGAAATCGAAGGCGCCGTCTGCCGGCAGCAGCCGCCCTGTGGGGATCAGCCCCGCTCCCGGCTCCACCACCCGGTCCGCGCCCAGCCACAGCCGGGCCTCCAGCACCCGCCTGTCTCCGGCCAGGTCAAAATACATGTGATTCGTGGGGGCAAAAACCGTATCCCGGTCGCTCTCCCCCTCAAAGTCGATCCGCAGGGTGCTGCCTGCCACGCGATAGGTGACGGCGGCGCGCAGGTTCCCGGGGTAGCCGTTGTCCCCGTCGGGGGAGAAGAGGGTGAAGCGCAGGGCGCTTTCGTCCAGCGGCTGGGCTGCCCAGAGGCGGCGGTCAAAGGAAGCCGGCCCGCCGTGGAGCTGGTTTTCACCCTCGTTGGGCGTCAGGGCGATCTGCTCCCCGTTCAGGGGAAAGGCTGCGCCGGCGATGCGGTTGCCCACCCGGCCCACCGTGGCGCCCAGATAGTCTGTCCCCGCCAGGTATTCTTCCGGACTTTCATAGCCCAGGATCCGTTCCCGCCCGGCGAAGCGCAGGCTCACCACCGTGGCGCCCAGATCGGTGACGGAAACCTGCAGCGCGTCCGACGACAGGGTGTACAGGCTATATGTTCCAAATGCCTTTTGAACGATCATGACATTGCTCCTTTTCGGTGTTTTTAACAATTTAGCTCAGTATAACACAAGCTTTTCTTTTTTACAATTCACAAATATCCGGCTTGAATTGCCAAAACAACTGTGTTATACTCAGGACAGAACGCCCCGAGAGGGCGAACAGCAAAAAATAAGGACGTCTAAGGAGGTCACTATGCTGACGAACGAGTATCTGAAACGGGTTTATGAACAGGTTGAGAAGCGGGACGCGCATGAGCCCGAATTTCTGCAGGCTGTGCGTGAGGTTTTTGAGTCCCTGGAGCTCGTGATTGACAAGCATCCCGAGTGGGAGAAGGCCGCGCTGCTGGAGCGCTTTGTGGAGCCCGAGCGGGTCATTGAGTTCCGCGTTCCCTGGGTTGACGACGCCGGCAACATCCGCGTGAACCGCGGCTACCGCGTGCAGTACAACTCTGCCATCGGCCCCTACAAGGGCGGTCTGCGTTTCCACCCCTCTGTGAACCTGTCTGTTATTAAGTTCCTGGGCTTTGAGCAGTGCCTGAAGAACTCCCTGACCACCCTGCCCATGGGCGGCGGCAAGGGCGGCTCCGACTTTGACCCCAAGGGCAAGAGCGACGCCGAAGTCATGCGCTTCTGCCAGAGCTTCATGACCGAGCTCTACCGTCACATCGGCCAGTTCACCGACACTCCCGCCGGCGATATCGGCGTGGGCGCCCGTGAGATCGGCTTCCTGTACGGCCAGTACAAGCGCATCGTCGACCGCTTTGAGGGCGGCGTGCTCACCGGCAAGGGCCTGACCTACGGCGGCTCCCTGGCCCGCACCCAGGCTACCGGCTACGGCCTGTGCTACTTCTCCGCCGAGGCTCTGAAGTATCTGGCCAACACCTCCTACGAGGGCAAGACCGTCGTCGTCTCCGGCTCCGGCAACGTGGCCCAGTACTGCGCCCAGAAGGTCACCCAGCTGGGCGGCAAGGTTGTGGCCATGTCCGACTCCCAGGGCTATGTCTACGATCCCAACGGCATCAATCTGCCGAAGCTGTTCGACATCAAGCAGAAGAGACGCGCCCGCATCTCCGTCTATGCCGACGAGGTTCCCGGCTCCGAGTACCATGAAGGCTGCCGCAACATCTGGACCGTCAAGTGCGACATCGCCCATCCCTGCGCCTCTCAGAACGAGATGGACGAGAAGGGCGCCCAGGCTCTGGTGGACAATGGCTGCATGGCCGTGTTCGAAGGCGCCAACATGCCTCTGACTCCCGAGGCCATTGCTGTCGTTCAGAACAACGGCCTGCTCTACAGCCCCGGCAAGGCTTCCAACGCCGGCGGCGTGGCCACCTCCGGTCTGGAGATGACCCAGAACTCCATGCGCCTCAGCTGGACCTTCGATGAGGTCGATGAGAAGCTGCACGGCATCATGAAGGAGATCTACAAGGCCTGCTACGACGCTTCCGTCGAGTGCGGCAAGCCCGGCGACCTGATGGTCGGCGCCAATGTGGCCGGCTTCCTGAAGCTGGCTCAGGCCATGATGGCCCAGGGCGTGGTGTGATCCTTTCCTAAAACAGCATAAACCTTGCCCGGCGGCCATTTGACCGCCGGGCGTTTTTTTGTGCGATAGGTGAAGAATAGAGACCATAGGGGCGGACAGCATCCGCCAGCATGTCGGACGTGGGTGCGAGGTGGCGGGCGGCTGATAGCCGCCCCTACGCAGGTGTTCCTTACCAAGCAAGCGTCAGCCTCGCAGCCTTCGCGGCGCGCACGCCGCGAAAAAATACAATCCGTTTTTTCCGAGGGCATGTACCTCGGAAAAAACACTTCTCAGCCCGCAAACGTGCAAATCGGCCTCTCACGCGGCCGATTTGTGCGCTGCAGCGGGCTGCAATTTCTCTTGCAGTCAAAGGCTTCTGCCTTTGACTGCAAAAAAACTCCCCCGGTTGCCCGGGGGAGCCTTCCGCGTATGCCGTGCCGGCTCAATAGTAACCTGCACACAAGAGCAGGTGGGTCGCCTAAGTCCTGTTTCGCTGCTTCCAACGTCCGGCCGAGGCCGGGAGGCCTGCAATCCGCAGATTCAAATCGGCATCCCTTATAAGAGATGTGGGTTT
This sequence comes from uncultured Oscillospiraceae bacterium, assembly GCA_964395795.1. GTDB lineage: Bacteria > Bacillota > Clostridia > Oscillospirales > Oscillospiraceae > Limivicinus. The sequence continues at coordinate 50,668 of CAYNBS010000012.1, read as the reverse complement.
CATGAGCCGTAAGTCTGAAAAGACAAACACGCACACCGCAGAACATTGTTTCTTTCTTCGCTCAAGCTTATGCGCCGCCCCATGGCGGCAGAACCGAAGGGCGGGTTTTATTTGCCCTCTTCCTCTTCTTCCTCATCGTCGAAGAGAATGGCCATAAAGTGCTCATACACGTCGTTGAGCTGATCCTCATCGTCAATGGACTCGAAGAGCTCGTCGCCGTTTTCATCCTCCACGGAGCGCAGGATAATGATGCCGTAGTCCGGATCATCCTCCTTCATATCCGCGGGCAGGAAGGCCATATAGGTCTCCCCGTTATAATTCATCTCGTCCAGGACTTCCAGCTCAAACTCCTGGCCGTCATCGTCCACGATGGTGATAAAATCGCTGCCGAATTCGTCGCTCATATTTTCATCCTCCTGTCAGGCTATTGCTATTGTACCCTAAGACCAGGGAGAAATCAATATCTTTTATGAACCCAAATCCTCCAGAAGCTGTAAAAGCTCTTGCCTGCTGCGGACGGGCAGGCCCGCCTCGATCATCGCCCGGTCGACCCGCCGCAGGCCCCGCAGCTCGATCCCGGTAACGTGGAGAGGCTCCCGTCCCCGGGAGGAGGGAAAGACTCCCACATAGCCGTCCTCCGCGCGGAGGAAGAAGGCGGCGGAGTCGGCGTGACGGGCGAAGGGAGCGTAAAGCTCCTCGGGAAAGGCCTCCCCGGGGGTGCGGCGGAGGCTTCGCAGCGCCTCCACTGCGGTGAACATCGCCGCGCCGACCAGACACAGCAGCAGCGCGACTTTCCATTTCCAGCGCAAAAACAGTTCCTCCCCTCTGTGCATACCGGTATTGTTTCTCTTTTTTGGGAAAATATACAGGGGAGAGAAATGCTTTTCCCCGGCGTCGGCGGATCTGGGAAAAAATTCTTAATTTCTCTGAAAATTCATAATTTCTACACCTTGCATTGACAAGCTATGTTATAATAGCAAATAATCTGTGTGGTATACCCGGCTGCAATGCTCCCGTCCCCTTTGTGGGCCAGGACGCAGCGCGCCGTCCCATAAACGAAGACCCTAACCCTTTTTCCCTTTTCGGAAAGGAGGCGCGTAGAATTTGTTCAAAAAGTTTCGCTCGGAGAGCGGAGATCCAAAACGCAATCCTGCCCAGGTGGCCCTCCATGCCCTTGGCCTGACGGCGGACGCCGCAACCTCCATCATCGGTGCCGTGTTCAAGGTAGTGGGCTCGGTGCTGCTGGTGCTGCTGATTTCCGGCCTGCTCTTTGCCTGCATTTTTGCCTACTACATTAAAAACAGCCTGGCGCCCACCATGGATATCTCCCTGGAGGATTTTCAGCTCAGCGAGTCCAGCACCATCTGGTATCAGAATGAAAACGGCGAGTGGGAAGAGCTGGTGACGCTGGTGGGGCGCTATAAGCGCATCTGGGTGGATTATGAGGACATCCCGCCGTATATGGAGCAGGCCCTGGTCGCCATTGAGGATAAGCGCTTTTATGAGCACAACGGGGTGGACTGGTTCCGTACCTCTACCGCCTTCGTCCGCATGTTTGCCCAGATGGAAACGGGCTACGGCGGTTCCACCATTACCCAGCAGCTCATCAAGAACCTGACCGGCAACGATGAGGTCACCGTCCAGCGAAAGCTGACGGAGATCTTCGGCGCCCTGGAGCTGGAAAAAAAGTACGACAAGCGGGAGATCATGGAATGGTATCTCAACGCCGTCTATTTCGGGGAGGGTTGCTACGGGGTGCAGGCCGCCGCCCATACCTACTTCGGCAAGGACGTGTCGGAGCTAAGCCTGGCGGAGTGCGCGGCCATCGTGGGCATCACCAACAAGCCCACCTACTACGACCCCTTCTACAACGAGCAGAACAACAAGGACCGGCAGGAGACCATCCTGCGGGAGATGTACGAGCAGGGCTATATCGACTATGATACCTACCGGGCCGCGGTGGAGGAGGAGCTAATCTTTGCCCATTCCCCCGGAGAGAGCACCAACAAAGTAGTCTATTCCTATTATGAGGAAGTGGTCATCAACGACGTGCTCCACGACCTGATGGACGCCAAGGGCATCGGCCGGGAGGCTGCCAGCGCCCTGCTGTATAACGGCGGCTACCAGATCTACTGCTGCATCGACCCGCGGATCCAGGCGATCGTGGACTCCGTTTACACCGACCCCAATCAGATGCCCCATCCCGGCAGCCGCACCGGCCAGCAGTTCCAGAGCGCCATCGTCATCATGAATCCCTTTGACGGGCGGATCCTGGCCCTCTGCGGCGGCGTGGGGGAGAAGACCAGCAACTTCCCGCTGAACCGGGCCGTGCCCACTTCTGTCAACGGCTTTGACTATGGCGGCGCCGTCCGCTCGCCCGGTTCGTCCATCAAGCCCATCGCGTCCTACGGGCCGGCGGTGGATCTGGGCCTGATCACACCGGGCACCTATGTGGACGATTCGCCCAACATTCGCCTGCGCGGCACCAGCTGGTATCCCCATAACGACAGCTATCAGAACTACGGCGTTATCACCATCGAGCAGGGCCTGATGTGGTCGCTGAATACCGTGGCGGCCCAGATCGTGGATATTCTGCCCGGCGGCCCCCAGACCTCTTACGATTATTTGACCCAGCGCCTGGGCGTCACCAGCCTGGTGCCGGACGATATCTCCTACGCGCCCATGGCCCTGGGCCAGCTCACCTACGGCATCTCCGTCCGGGAGATGTGCCAGGCCTACTGTGCCTTTGTCAACGACGGCGTCTTCACCTACAGCCGGACCTATTCCATGGTGACCGACGCCCGCGGCAACGTGGTTTTGGACAATTCGCCCCGGACCATCCAGGCCTTCCAGCCCAACACGGCCCATGTCATGACCTATATGCTGAAGAAGAACGTGGAGGAAGGCATCGCCGGAGAGGCCGGGCTTTGGGACATTCCCGTAGGCGGCAAGACCGGCACCTCGACGGACATGAAAGACCGCTGGTTTGCCGGCGTCACGCCCTACTGCGTGGCGGTGGTCTGGACAGGCTTCGATATCCCGGAAACCATCAACATCGGCGGCAATCCCGCCGCCCGGATCTGGCGTAACGTGATGAGCCAGGTGCTGGCCGGCTACCCCTGGAAGGACTTTACCTGGCCTTATCTGGGAGAGAATACCGGCGTGTTCGGCGTGGGAGAAGAGGATGAGGATCCGGGCGACGCCATCATCATCGATGAGGACGACGGCGGCATCACCGTGGACCCGGGTGACGGCGACGGTGGAAACACCGGCGGCGGAGATGAGGATGACGACGCGGTAATCGTCTTTGGATGAGCCTTTGCCCCGCCGCGCAGCGGCGGGGCAGAGACCCGGAAGCCGCTTCCAATTCGGGCAAATTTTGTAAAAAATAGGCCATTTTACAAAAATTTAACGAAAAAAATGGGAGGAATCCCCCACTTTGACCGCATTTTTGGCAGTTTTGGTGTTGACAAAACACACACATTATGTTACATTTTGATTACATTACTGGAGGTGCTATTCTTGGCAAAAACATTGGAGTATAAGGGACATCCCCTCCAAAGGAAGGACAACATCATTTATTACGGCAGCTTTGCGGATAAGTACATTATCCAGCTGCAGATCCTGGACACCAAGAAGATCAAGGATCTTGACGTGGCCACCAAGGTCTCCGTTCAGCTTCAGCTCACCGATCCCAGCATCAAGACGCGGGATAAGATCGTGAAGAAGGTTGAAAAGGACAGCCTGTACACCGCCATCGATGTTGCCGCCGTGTGGCTTGAACGCGCACTGGCCTCCCGATAAGGAAACGCCTGACCCAGCGTTTCCCGAGCTTCCGAACAGCCTCCGAGGAAGGGCGCTTCGCCGCCGTTCCGAACAAAGAAAGAAGGAACTGTTTCATGAGCAAAAAGTTCTTGCGGACTTTGGTCGCCGCACTGCTGATCTGTTCCATGCTGTCCATGCCCACGGCCTATGCCGAGAGCGCGACGGTGACGGGCAGTGACGTGAACCTTCGCTCCGGCCCCGGCACCAATTATCCCGTGGTGGACTGTCTGCCCAAAGGCGCGGCGGTCACCGTGACGGACATGTCCAATGACGACTGGTATGCCGTCAGCTATAACGGCGCCACCGGCTACATGTCCTCCCGCTACCTGAAGGTCAGCGCTCCGGCGCCGGTTCAGGCCAGCGGCACCCCCGGCCATATCAACGCCATGTATGTGCGTTTCCGCTCCGGTCCGTCCTCGTCCTCCACGATTCTGGGCGAGTATAACAACGGCAAGAGCCTGACGGTCACCGGTGTTTCCGGGGACTGGACGGCCTGCGTGATCGACGGCAGGGCCGGCTACGTTTTCAGCCAGTATGTGACCAAGGATGACGGCTCTACCCCTGCGGTGGTGGAGCAGCCTGCCCCGGTGGAGGAACCGGAGGAGGAGTCCATGGTGGTCGTTGTGATCGGCGAGGAGCAGGAGCCTGCTCCCGTTGCCGAACCCACTCCAGAACCCACCCCGGAGCCTACTCCCGAGCCCACGCCGGAGCCTACCCCCGAACCTACGCCGGAGCCTACCCCCGAACCTACGCCGGAGCCTACTCCGGAGCCCGCCCCCGCCCCCGCAGAGACGCCTGCTCCCGCTACCCAGCCTCCTGTGGTAGTGATCGAGCAGCCCAAGCCTGCGGAGACGCCGGCTCCCACCGAGACGCCTGAGCCGCAGCCCAGCCAGGAGCCCAGCGTGACTCCGGTGGATACCAAGGCCGGCGCCATCAACGGCGATTACGTCCGTTTCCGCAGCGGCCCGGGCACCAACTACAGCATCCTGGGCACCTATAACAAGGGCAAGGAGCTGACCATCAAGGGCGTGTCCGGCGATTGGACTTCCTGCACCATCGATGGGCGGGACGGCTTTGTCTACAGCCTGTATGTGAAGGAGAAGGAGACGGCCCCCGCCGTCGATCCGGAGCCCGGCACGGAGCCGGATCCCCAGCCCAGCACCAAGCCCGAGACCTCCAACGAGGGCGAGCCGGGCTATATCACCGGCAACAATGTCCGCTTCCGCGGCGGCCCCTCCATGTCCGCAGAGATCTACGGGGAACTGTTCTACGGCAATGTCGTCACCATTACCGGTATCTCCGGCGATTGGACCGCGGTGATCTACAACGGCAAGGCCGGCTATGTGTACAGCCAGTATGTTGCCAAGGGGACTTATGGCACCGCGACGGAGAACCCCGGCGAGGAGACACCCGCTGCCCCCTCTACCCCCGGCAGCTCTGCCAAGGGCCAGGAGATCGCCAATTATGCCCTGCAGTTTGTGGGTTACAACTACGTCTGGGGCGGCGCCTCTCCCTCCACCGGCTTTGACTGCTCCGGGCTGGTGTACTATGTGTACGGCCAGTTTGGGTACAGCCTGAACCGCGTTGCTGCCGATCAGGCCCGCAACGGTGTCCATGTGGATCCCAGCAATCTGCAGCCCGGCGATGTGCTCTGCTTCTACTCCAGCGGCAGCTACATCGGCCATGCTGGCATCTACATAGGCAACAACAAGTTTGTCCATGCGGCCAACTCCCGCAGCGGCGTTATCATCTCCGAGCTTTCCGGCTATTACTCCGACCGGGGCTTTGAGGCTCGCCGCATCGTCACCGGCTGAGGCTGATACAAAACCAAATAACCCGAACGCTCCCGACTGATACAGCCGGGAGCGTTTTCTTGCATGGGAACGAAAGGCATGCTATAATCCAAGCGAAAAGAACTTGAACAGGAGGAGACGGGCATGAAAACAGTTGTCATCACTGGCAGTACACGGGGGTTGGGCTTTGAAATGGCCAAGCGTTTTCGCGCCGCTGGCTGGAACCTGGTGCTGAACGGCGTGAACCCAGAGCGCTTAGAGCAGGCGGTGCAGAAACTGCGTGCGCTGCCCGGCGCAGGTCAGGTGGAGGGTTGCCGGGGCAGCGTGGCCTCCGCGGAGGATCTGGAGGCACTGGCGGCCTTTGGGAAGGAGAAATTCGGCACGGTGGAGATCTGGATCAACAATGCCGGTGTGAACCAGCCCATGAAGCCCATCTGGGAGCTGAGCGAGCAGGAGATCGACGCGATCCTGAATATCGACCTGCGGGGCGCGGTGCTGGGCAGCCGCCTTGCGGTGCGGCTGATGGAGCAGCAGGCGGAGGGCGGCTTTGTCTACAACCTGGAGGGCTACGGCAGCAACGACGCCATGATGCTGGGCCTCAACATGTACGGCACCAGCAAGCGGGCCGTGACCCACTTTACCCAGGCCCTGGCCAAGGAACTGGAGGAGCGGGGCAGCAAGGTGAAAGCCGGCCGGCTCTCGCCCGGCATCATGATCACGGACTTCACCGTGAAGGCCCTGGGCGGGGCTGAGACCATCGCCCTGCCGGAGAAAACCAAGAAGGTCTACAATATTTTGGGCGATTATCCGGACGTGGTGGCGGAGCATCTGGTAAAAGGCATGCTGCAAAACAGCAAGAACAACGCGCACATCGAATGGCTCACCACCGGCAAGGCTGCCTGGCGCTTCATGACCGCGGCCTTCAACAAGCGGGACTTCTTTGCCGAGAGGAAAGAATGAGAAGCGACGCACCGACCAACAGGAAATCAGCACGCCGGGGATTCCCGGCGTGCTGATTTTGTGTGGAGGACTTGCGCGGTATTGGAAGTAGGCTTTGCCCGCGCCCCCCAAGTCCCATCTCGGTACCAGACCTGCCTTCTTTTCGCAAGCATAAGATTCGGTATCTCGGATCGGATCAGTTCCTCATCAATCGTTCAAATTCGCAGCACTGTACGCATTCATGATATTTGCGACAGAATCCGCAGCGCCGGACAGGGTCACGCGACAAAGTCCGTGATCCCAGCCGTAGTTAAAACAGACATCCACAGCGTCACGCATCTTGTCGCAAAAGAACGCTGAGATCTTGTCTCCTTCCTTCCTGGATACCGGAAGGTCCAAAATGATGCAGGATCGCGCTTTCTCCTTGCTTCTGTCTGCCAGGAAGTCAAAAACCACACTGCTGCGCTTGATTCTCAGGCCTTCCTTTACAAACGGATCGCTGAAAAAACGATCCAGATCCGCGTCAGCAAACTGCCAGACGCCGTTGGTTTTTTCTCCGCGCAGAAAGCCCTGAGCCAGATAATTGCGAAGTGTCCGAGTCGTGAGGCCGGTCATCAGCGCAAGATCATTTAAAGTGTATTTCCGTTCCATATCATTTGCCTCCTTGTTTTTGCCTTTCTGTATAAAAGATAGCAGATTCCCCGCTTTGTATCAATTTGAAATGCAAGGAGTTTTTCATGGTATGGGCCGTATCCGGGGCTGCAGATTGGAGAAAGGATTCATAACAAAGGAAGGGGCTGTTGCAAAAACCAAAACTGTCATTGCGAGGGTCGCTTGCGACCCGTGGCAATCCGTTTTTGCTGGAAAAGGACGGATTCCCACGCAAAAAAGGCCGCTTTTGCGGCCTTTTTCGCTCGGAGTGAAGGGACGGCTTGCATTCTGCAACAGTCCCTTCTGAATTTGTTTCACTGTTTTGATAGAATTTCCCACTGGGGATTCACCTGCCCTTTGAGGGGGTTCAAACGGGGGCAAAGGGGGTTCCATTGGTACGATTTTAGTATGAGGGAAAGGTTTTCTCTCGGAAGGATACATCGACCCGCAACACGTCCGGATGAACGAAGGCCAAGCCTTCGTGCGTAACTGTATAAAACAACGGGCATTGATCCTTGTCAAAGAAGGCGATGTCATCCGTTCCAAAACTTTTTAAAGAGATCTTGTTTACCGTCCCTTCAAGATTAAAAAAGTTCTCAAACTGCATCAGGTAATCAAAAAAAGACTTGTCAGTAATTCTATACCTGTGCTGGAAAGAGGCTTTTCCACGCCGAGTTGTCCCAAGCCAAGCCCGAGTTTCTCCCATATCTGTTTTTTCAAGCGTTTGATCTGCGATCAGAATGTGGGGATCCTTGTTGTTATATCCGTCAATTTGAATAAGCTGAACATAATTTGACAACTTTCTTAATTGGAACAACAACTTTTCGTATTTATCATGAGTATCGAGTTCCATAAAGATCATATCATCTTTTTTCCTCATAGCGATAACCTCATATTTCTTTCTGCTTCCAGTTATGGATTTGTTTCACTGTTTTGATAGAATTTCAAGCACGGGGGTGCACCGCCTGTTCAGGGGGTGCATTTCGATTAAGGGGGGTGCAAATGGCAAAGGGGGTTCAAAGTGAACGATTATTGACGTGGCAAGGTGCGTACCTGAATCCATTCTTGGGGAAGAGGATAATTCCTGCTTACACATGTTTCTTCAAATTCAGAGCGAGTGAATGGGCCAAGAACCTCTTCAGAGGACACGACAAAGATATAGTAATCAAGTTCACCATGAGGCTCCTTCGTATAGTCCTCTTTGTCTGGTTCCATTGGCTCATGCTGTACAAAAATGTAATTATCATCCCATGCGACAGCGTAAACTTCTTCCTCGATAATGGTGCTTGCACTTGATTCGCCGGTACGCTTTACCAGTTCAATATCATGACCGCTCAACCGCCAGATTTCATAGTTGGCTACCAAAGGTTCAGACGCCCAGTCTCCAGCACCGGCACATCCACAAAGGAGAAAAGCAATCACTAGTATCTGGAATAGTAAAGACAGTTTATTCACTTTATACAAGACTCGATTTATGCGCTCAACAATTCTCATGGCTGAATCTCCTTCTTATCTTCAACAGATAAATCCATTGTATCATAGATTGATAAGAAAGCACGCTAATTCTATCAAAATTAGCGTGCTAATTTGGCGGAGGGTTAGGGATTTGAACCCTAGCACCGGAGTTACCGGCCTACGAGATTTCGAGTGTTGTACCCCGAACAGACTTTAGCGGAAGTTGGGCGAAAATAACGCCTCATATCGGAAGCCTCGGAGGACCTTCAAAGCCGCTTGTTTCAAGGAGATTTTACCCGCAAAGCCGCATGGCGTCAAGGAAAATTCGAACTCACCGCATCAGCCCTCAAAATGGCCTCCAAAACCGGAAAAAGGAGAGAATTTGGGGAGAAAGGAGAGAAAACAGGAGAGAACGCAAGCCCTGTTTTCACAGTAAATTCCAGCATTCTAATGATCTCGTTGGAGAGAAAAACACCGCTCTTCTGCTGTTGGCAAAAAAGATGAGAGGTGCATGACATGTACGAAACGACCAGCTATCAATTCATATTAGAGCAACACCCCATCTACATGACAAAAGATCAGATGTACCGCATCTGTCATATCAGCAAAAAGACCTGCCTCTATCTTCTGGAGAGCGGCCTCGTCCCCTGCCTGGACAGCGGAAAGAAAACCCGGCGCTTCAAGATCAAGACAGACGATGTGATACATTATCTGACGGATCGAGAGCTTCACCCCGAACACTACAAGCCGCCGGAGGGCTATTACAAGCAGCCCCATATCCCGCAGCCGCGTGTGTTATCTGAACATGACCTGCTTGTTATGAGACAGTTTTATGAAAAGGAACTGGCGTCCTGGCCGGATGTTATGACCACAGAGCAAGTATCCGCTTTTACTGGATACGGAAAAACCTCTGTTGAGCGATGGTGCAGCAGGCAGCAACTAAAGAACTTTTACATAAAGCGACGTTATTATATACCGAAAGAGTATCTCGTTGATTTTCTTGTGATCAAGTACTTGGTTAGTTCATTATAGTCAGAAAGACAAACAATTGGACAAAAAGGTTTTTTACTATATAATTCAAAAAATGACATAGACCGTTACTGACGAACAATAACCTAGTAGATGGCAATAAAGTAATAATGGTTGACATATGAGTAAGAGCCTATTTTGACAAAAAAATATGACTGAATAATTTAATATATATTATTGTTATATTGATATTTTTACATTTTTTGCTATAATGGAGGGGCAAACATGGAGGTGCATGCGCTCATGGAAAAAATAAGAATACAAAATATTAGGAGCTTGAAGGATACAGGAATCGTTCCTTTGGCTCCAATCACACTCCTAGTTGGAGAAAACAGTTCAGGTAAAAGCACTTTTTTGCGCACTTTTCCTTTGCTGAAGCAATCAATTTCCAAAAAAACAGACGGACCTATCCTATGGGCGGGGGATGTGGATGATTACGTAGATTTTGGAAGCTTTAAAGAAACGGTCACTGTAGGCTCTGATGAAAAAATGGAAATTGAATTCCAGTTTAAAACCCATTTTAGAAATGAAAGATTGCCGTACATTAGCAGTTTTGGAGATGTTGAAGAAGAAGAGGAATCCCATGTCCGTTTTTCTATCGGTATAGAAGATGACGGAGAAAAAGAATATGTCTCAGTTCTAAATTTGCAAATAGATAAGACAAGATTTCAAATCCGTTTTACACGAGATAAACTAACCAGTTTTTTAATAAATTCCCAAGAGGTGTCTGTAAAGGACAACAGCCTATCAGATGCGCAAACCCAGGATGACGATTATTACTTCTGGGTTCTTCGTCGAAACAGCACTTTCAGAAGTATTTTTGGCTATACACTTCCCAACTTATCAAGAATTGCAATATCAACTGTGACTCCGCTAATTCGAGGCCCGAGAAAGACTGAGTCATATGATGATATGTTAGCACTCCTGGTAATTGGGAAAGCGCTAATTAAACGAATTGATCTTTCTGAATTAGGTAATATCTCAATAAAGACTGAATCACTGTTTGAAAGCACTGGTGCAACGAAAAAAAAGATAACATCATTAATCACAAAAATACGTGCAGCTGATAAAACGGATAAGGAAAAATATGTTGTTGCGTGCAAACTGCTTTTCTTTAGTTACTATTATCCTCAAATAGAAGAATACGTTGAGAAATATTTTCGCCAAGTGCATTATATTGCCCCTCTGCGTGCAACGGCGGAACGTTATTATCGCCTTCGAAACTCTGCAATTGATGAGATTGATTATCAAGGAAAGAATCTGGCCATTTTTCTAAACAGTCTCGATCATAGTCGCATGATTAGCTTTCAAGCATGGACACAGGAAAACTTTGGGTTTAAGGCAGTAGTACAAAAAAATGTTGGCCACCTGTCAGTAGCAATTTCACGAGATGGGCTAGATGGAGTAACAAATCTTTCAGATACCGGCTTTGGTTATAGTCAGATACTGCCAATTATTACACAGCTTTGGGAATTGTCATCAAGATCGCACGTTTCTCGATCCAATAGTAATGAAGTGATTCCATTGGTCATAGCTATTGAGCAGCCTGAACTACATCTCCACCCCGCAATGCAGGGACGTTTGGCAAAAGCTTTTATTGCTTGTATCAAATTAGCAAAGGAGAATGGATACCAGTTACAGCTCCTATTGGAAACCCACAGCAAAACCTTAGTAGATTATTTTGGCCGGGCAGTTGCCAGACGGGCAGTAAAAACATCGGATATTGCCGTAGTCCTTTTTGAGAGAGATGCAGCGACTGGGTATACAGAGGTTACAAAGACGAGCTATGATTCAACCGGCGCGCTAAACAAATGGCCAATTGGCTTTTTTGAACCGGAGGAGTGACTTTGATTGCTGGTATATATAGATAATACAATTGCTGAATTTTTGAAAAAGAATGAGCTAAATGACGAACAGATTATGCTTTTTAATGATCTAGCAACTGCTAATAGAAGAGGATTATGCATTGCATGTGGACATGTGAAGAGCCTCGACATGCTTATTGAGCACGAAAATATAGTTAGCGGCATCATGAAATCATTAAGAGGCAACTCGACTGAGTTTAAAACTATTGCGGAGATGGTTGATTGTGTGTTTGTGCTTACCAGCTCCGAATATGCAAGCAAAAGAAATCTTCCCAAGATTATTAGAAGTAAAGCTCGTTTGTTGCCAATTGAGGATGCTGCCCGGTGGTTGCTAGGAAACCCATGCTCCTTAATTGGAGAAAACCCAAGAGACTGCGATTTTTATAATATAGTAGGACATTACTTTTGCTTTTCTCATGGAATTAGAGGTATTTCTATAAAATTCTCTCCGGAAAATGGTGGCGGTGGTTCTACTGGGGACATTATGATCCGATGTGTTAGAAACCTAAATAAATTTGCCCTTTGTATTGTGGACCGGGACTGGCGTTATGGTCAGATCGCAGAAGGTGATGATCCTGAGAGCGGAGGCACTTTCATAGCAGCAAAGAAAGCGGAAGAGGAGCTAAAACAGTCAGGGTTAGAAAACTATTTTCAGCTTTTCCCGTTAGAAGTACATGAGGCTGAAAATCTAATTCCGTTTTCAGTACTAGAACAACTTTCAGATACAGATTGCTCCCCCCAGGGGCGTGATCTTATTTCGAAGCTGAGATCTATTCAAGGAGGAGAGCCGATCCGCTATCTCGATTTTAAAAAGAAAATGAAATCTGGCTATAACGTTTCATATGATATGTATTGGGAGCCAATCCGTAGGGAACTAGGTAATGATTCTTGGGATAAGACATTCTACCCAGTCGGAAGAAAAGTACTGGAAAAAGCTACGGTTTATATGAAAAATGCAAATTATGGGGAGCTAATTATAGATGATTATTTAAAGGACGCATGGTTGCAGTTGGGAAAAGTCTTGTTTTCATGGGGTTGTGCAACTATACCGACCAGTGCATAAGAAACATAAAAAGCCGCCTCAATTTGGGGCGGCTTCCTATATTGTGAGAGACTATCGAAGTATCTTTCTTGCAACAATTGTAGTAAAGTATGCAGCAGTAAAAACACCAAGAAATCCTTCCAGTATAGTTATGAAACTACTTAGTGGGCTTAATGCCGAAATATTGCCATATGATGAGGTTATAAAAGCAGACGCACTGTAGCACAGACAGTCCCAGAAGTTTAATTCTTGGCTAAAAGCAGAGACTGAACATTTCTCGAGAAGAAAATATATGATGCCAAAAAGTGCTATTGCCAAAAGGGAACAGATTAGGCACTTTTCAGGGTTCGTTCCATACTCACTCGACCAGTCGATAACTTTTTGAATATGCTTTTTGGGGGAAATCGTATTATGAGCTTCAGCTCTTTTACGTGCAACTAAGGCCAGGTCTTCATTAGCAGATTGAGATAGAAGACGAAAATTGCGTTCAAGCATAGTCAACTCTGCTAGTTCAATATCACCACAAGGACCTTCCTGCTTGTTCTGTAAAAAGAATTCCTTTACGCCTCTTTTTATTGACTCGTGAACACGGTCCTTCTTCCAGTCTATGTATATTCCGCCATAGTTTGAAACTTTATAAAAGAGGAGTGCAGTCGGCGAAGATTCCCTGTTAATTGAAAGAATCAGATTACAGTAGAACAAACAGTTTTCAAAGTATAGATGATTTACTGAGAAGAACGTAAGACTGCTATCTTCTTTAAAATAGCAATGGCTAAATTGGAGCAATTCGGCAGAGGCGTTATTAAAAAATACTCCGCCCTTAAAAACTATATCTTTGAAAAAAACGGAGCTTTCAAACCAAGCATCGTTAAATTGTAGTTCTGTGATCGGAGAAATAGAAGAATAATCTACATCTTCAGAAAAATGTGACTCAGAAAAAGAACACTGCTTCCCCAAGTTACTGTTTTTGAAAGTCGCTTTACCGGAAAAGCTTGCCTTTGAAAAATCAGTTTTTCCATCTATCTTATTATATCGGAAATAAAAACTGGAAGAAAATCGGCTTCCCGCAAATAGCGCCATGCCTGATACATGGCATCTTTTCATGTCGCCGTCAGCAATATATGCCTCAGTTAAATTTAGGGTGTTCGGACATTCTATGTTGTGGAAATGAACAGAATGGTTGAAATGTGACCATTTAAAGCATCCGTCTTTTACCAATTTTATATTTGTAAAATAGGTATCCTCGCGAAAAAAAGCTCCAGAAAATGAGAATCGACGCTCGATAGTTAAGTTTTGAAACTCTGCCTTTCCAAAAACAAAAAGCATATCGGCAGTAATACTAGTAATCCCCTTCGAGATTGCAAGGGTATCCACATAACACCCAGACAAATCAATAATTGTATGCTCACTCAATAGTTTGTCAATAATCTCAGGAGATAGATACCGATAAACAACCTCAAATTGAATTGGCCTATTGTCTATTGTTTCCTCAAAAATCACTTTCCTTAATGTTAGTTCTTCGACTGTTCCAACATATTGGGCGCGATGAATGCGCATGGTTAAGTCATGCAGTTGCTTGCGGAAAGAAGCCTGACCTCTTCTAGAAAGAATAGCTTTGAGGTCATATATCCCAGTGTACGCTTCATCCATATAAAAACCTTCCATATATCTTTTTTATACATTGCAATAACATTATAACTATATATTAGATTTTTACAAGTTTAATGGTTTAAATTTTGTAAATTTTTAAAGAATTCGAGCAAAACATTAAAGAAGATAGTATTATGATCTCCACTTAAGCCGTCTATTCTGTTTTCAGAGTGGGCGGCTTTTTCATGCCCGTACATAGCCGCCTACCATCGCCGTGGGCGGCTTAATCTGCGTAAAGGAGGAAACCAAAATGGCGAAAACAAAGGTGATTGCTGTTGCCAACCAAAAGGGCGGCGTCGGCAAAAGCACCAGCGTGTACTGCATCGGCGCAGGACTGGCACGAGACGGAAACAAGGTCTTGCTTTTGGACGTTGACCCGCAGGGCGACCTCACAAAGATGTTGGGAGAGCGCAAGCCCCATGAGCTGCCCTTGACCCTCAGCAATGTGATGAACGACATTGTGGCGGGACAGGACAGTACGGAACACCCGGAGATCATGCACCACGACGAGGGCTTTGACTTCATCCCGGCAAACCGCACTCTTTCGGCGGTGGAAATCGGGCTGGTAAACACCATGAGCCGCGAGACAGTCTTGAAGCGGTATCTGGACGGCGTAAAAAAGGACTATGACTATGTGCTGCTGGATTGCCGCCCGTCCCTCGGTATGCTGGTCATCAACGCGCTGTCCGCGTCGGACTACGTTCTCATTCCTGTGCAGGCGGATTATCTGGCCGCCGAGGACATGGCGGAGCTGATCGGCACGGTGCAGAGCATCAAGCGGCAGATCAATCCCAAGCTGAAGATTGGTGGCGTGTTTCTCACGATGGCGAATGAGACAAATTTCCGCAAGGACATTGTGAAGTCCGTCAAGGAGAACTACGGAAAGCGCCTGCCCGTCATGGAGGCCGTGATCCCCGCAACGGTGCGGCTGGCGGAAGTCAGCACCGCAGGCAAGAGCATTTTCCGACACGATCCCAAGGGACGGGCGGCAAACGCCTACCGTGAGCTGGTAAAGGAGGTGACGGGCTTTGGGGAAAAGCAACGTAGCAAGTCTACTGACCTCGGTAGATGAGCTTTTCACCACGCAGGAGGAAAGGGACGCAGCCAAGCGAGAAACGGTTGTGGACATCCCATTGGACGAGATCAGCGATTTTCCCAATCATCCCTTTAAGGTGCGTATGGACGATGCCATGATGGAAATGGCAGACAGTATCAAGCGGTACGGTGTTCTTGTCCCCGGCATGGTACGCCCCAAGGAGGGCGGCGGCTATGAAATGGTAGCAGGCCACCGGCGCAAGATGGGAAGCGAACTGGCACAGAAAGCCACCATGCCCTGCCTTGTGCGCGATCTGACCGATGATGAGGCCATCATTATCATGGTGGACAGCAACTTGCAGCGTGAAAGCATTCTCCCCTCGGAGAAAGCCTTTGCCTACAAGATGAAGCTGGATGCTATGAAAAGGCAGGGACAGCGGACGGATTTAACTTCTTCTCCAATGGATAAGAAGTTAAAAGGCATGACTTCCGCGCAGCAAGTTGGAGAAAAAAGCGGAGATAGTCAGCCCCAGATATATCGCTATATCCGTCTCACTTATCTTATCCCGTCTTTGCTGGATATGGTGGACGCGAATAAGATCGCCATGCGCCCCGCCGTGGAGCTATCATACCTGCCCGAAAACGAGCAGACTATACTCCATGAGATGATGGAGATGGAGGATTGCACACCCTCCCATGCCCAAACCATCAAAATGCGCCAATTCTCAGAGAGTGGCAAGCTGACCGAGGAGGTCATCTTATCCATCATGCAGGAGGAAAAACCCAACCAAAAGGAGCAGTTTCGTATGCCGAGAGAGCGTATCAGCAAATATTTTCCCACGGGGACGCCCGCGCAGAAGATCGAGGATACCATCGTCAAGGCGCTGGACATGTACTACAAGCGCCAGCGCAGCATGGAAAGATAGCCGCCAAGGGGGTAGTGTGCCCCTATACTATGCCGGGGAAATCGGCTGTTCCCCCTCTCCACACCTCACCCTCTCGAACCAGCTGTACCAGCCGAAAAAAGAGACTGTTCCCCTTGCTCCTACCAAAAAAGGCAGGAGCTTTTTTCATTTCTGCAGCTGATTATTTCAGTCAGCAAACCAACAGGAGGTCAAAGATGAAAAGCAAAATCTTCAAACGGATCGCCGCTTTTGTCCTGGCGGCAATCACAGCATTTTCCTTTATTCCGGGAACCACCGCCTTTGCTGCCGGGGAAGCCGGGAACATCACATTCGACTACTGCTACGACTCCAACGGCAACATGATCCTTTACAACGGAGAAACCGATGTGGACGGGTATCTGGCCGGAGGCACGGGCCATCCCAAGCCCAGGATGTTTGTGGATGGAGAAACCGCCTACTGTATCCAGCCGGGCCGCCATCTTCTGGTGAACGACACGCTGTACCGCAGCTCCTCCGCTGCCTGGGATGCTCTTTCAGCCGGTCAAAAAAAGGCAATCGGCCTTGCGCTTCTGTACGGTTATCAGGGCAACTGGAGCAACCTCGGCGGGAGCGACGATGAGAAATGGGTGGCCACCGCCGAGCTTGTGTGGGAGTTTGTTACCGGCTGCCGCGAATCCACCCCGCCGTATAAACAGGTCAACACCGCCATCTATGACATTCAGTTTGGCAGCAATCAGCCGAACACCGGCGTACTGGCCGACTACAATCAGATCGTGGCCTGGATGCAGCGGCACAGCGTCATTCCCAGCTTTATGTCAGGCTCTGCCGACGTAGCCTCGCAGGATCTGGAGTATAAGGACGGAAAATACAGCCTCACCTTCACGGATACGAACGGAGTTCTGGCCGAGTTTGATTTCTCCAGCTCCAACAGCAAGGTATCCGTTTCCAAGTCCGGGAACACGCTGACCCTTTCTGCCGATGATCCCTTCGACGGCAGGGTGACGATCACAGCCAGCCGATACAACATTCCCACCGTCAGTTCCAGCGCCAAGCTGATCGCCTATGGTGATCCCAACCTGCAGGATGTTGTGACTGGCGTGGAGAACGCTGATCCCGTATACGCCTATCTGAATGTGGAGGCGCCCACCGGCAACATTGATCTGAAAAAGACCTCGGAGGACGGCGTGGTGGCCGGTATCCGCTTCACCATCTCCGGCGAGAAGATGGAGCGCACTGTCACCACCGCCGAGGGTGGCACCATCTTTGTGGACGGTCTTATCCCTGGTGTCTACACCGTGACCGAGCAGAGCTTTGACCGCTATCTGCCCCAGGATGTGCAGCGCGTGACCGTGAGCGGAGGCCGCACGACCACCGTGACCTTTAATAATGTCCTCAAGCGCGGCGATCTGACTGTGACCAAGACTTCCGAGGACGGGCTGGTGGAGGGTGTCAAATTCCATCTGTACGGGACATCCCTCTCCGGGTTGGCCGTGGACGAATACGCGGTTACGGACAGCACCGGCATGGCAACTTTCAAAGATGTTCTGATCGGCTCCGGCTACATTCTGGAGGAAGTGGACGTTTCGGTGAAATATGTTGTCCCCGACAGCCAGAAAGCCGCCATTGAGTGGAACAAGGTTACGGAAAAGAGCTTTTCCAACACTCTGAAGAAGTGGAACGCCACCATAACCAAGAGCGACGGCAGTAACGGCACGGCGCAGGGCGACGCGACGCTGGCCGGGGCTGTCTACGGTGTGTACCAGGGCGATACGCTGATCGACACCTACACCACCGATGGGAAAGGCCAGTTTGTGACGGCCTCGTATATGTGCGGCGATGACTGGTCGATCCGGGAGATCAGCCCCTCCGAGGGTTATCTGCTGGATAGCTCCATCCATCATGTCGGAGTGGAGGCCGGGAACTTCACCGTGGAATACAACTCTGTTTCTCTAGACGTGACCGAGCAGATCATCAAGGGCAACATTGCCATCATCAAGCATTGCGATGACGGCGAGACACAGATCGAAACGCCGGAAGAAGGCGCAACCTTTGCTGTGTATCTGAAAGCTGCCGGCGACTACGGCTCTGCCAAAGAGAGCGAGAAAGACTTCCTCACCTGTGACGAGAACGGCTTTGCCCAGAGTAAAGACCTGCCCTATGGCATCTATACCGTGGAGCAGGTATCCGGCTGGGATGGCCGGGAGCCGATGCCCGCCTTTGATGTGTATATTGCGGAAAATAGCCACACCTACCGCTATCTCATCAATAACGCCGTGTTCCAGAGTTATATCAAGGTCATCAAGGTGGACGCCGAGACGGGCAAGCCCATCCCCTATGCGGGCGCTGGCTTCCAGCTCTATCGCCCGGATGGATCGCTCATTACGCAGACCTTCACCTATCCCGAAGTGACGGTGATAGACACCTTCTATACCAACGACGAGGGCTATTTGATTACGCCCGAAAAGCTGGAGTATGGCACGGGATATTCGCTGGTGGAGGTATCCGCGCCCTATGGCTATGTGCTGAACGGCGACCCCGTGTATTTTGATGTGACCGCCGATGGCGCCACCGAGGAAAACGCGATCACCGTCGTGGAAGTCACCAAGGAAAACACGGCGCAGAAAGGCGTTATCAAGATCAGCAAGAGTGGTGAGGTGTTCGCCACCGTGACCGCCAAGGGGATGTATCAGCCCATCTATGAAGTGCGCGGGCTTCCCGGCGCGGTCTATGAGATTCACGCTGCCGAGGATGTGGTCACGCTGGACGGCACCCTCCGCTATTCTGCCGGGGACGTGGTGGATACCATCACCACCGGCGAGGACGGCGAAGCTGTCAGCCAGCCGCTGTACCTGGGCAAATATGAGATCACCGAGGTCACCGCGCCCTACGGCATGGTGCTGAACACCGAAGTCCGCACCGTGGAGCTTGTCTATGCCGGGCAGGAGGTGGAGATCACCGAGACAGCCGCCAGCTTCAACAATGAGCGTCAGAAAGCCGCTGTCACGCTGAACAAGGTGCTGATTGCCGACGAGAAGTTTGGCATCGGCATGTGCGGCGAGATCAGCGCCGTCACCTTTGGCCTCTATGCCGCGCAGGAGCTGATCGCCGCCGATGGCAGCACCATCCCCGTGGACGGCATCATGGAGATCGTTTCCGTTGACAGCAACGGCTACGCCGCCATCAAGACCGACCTGCCGCTGGGCAGCTACTATCTGAAAGAACTGTCCACGGATGAACACTATATCCTGCCCGACACCAAGTACCCTATCATCTTTGATTACGCCGGACAGGACACCGCCCTTGTGGAGATCAAGGTCAACGAGGGCGAGCGCATGGAAAACCGTCTGATGTACGGTGAAATCCACGGGCTGAAAAAGGACGACACAGGCGCACCGCTGGCAGGGGCGGTCATCGGGCTGTTCAAGCCCGAAACAATCAAATTTAACACCGGCACCGCCATTCTGACCGCCACCTCCGCCGAGGACGGCGGCTTTTCTTTTGCCAAAGTCCCCTATGGCAACTGGATCGTGCATGAAATCTCCGCCCCCACCGGCTACGTCCTCTCCGACAAGACCTTTGAGGTCACCGTGGATAAGGACGGCGCTGTGATCGAGCTGGAGATCGAGAACACGCTGATCCGAGGTGCGGTGCAGCTTACCAAGGTGGATCGGGACTACCCTGAAAACAAGCTGACCGGGGCTATGTTTGAACTCTACCGCGACAGCAACGGCAACAAGGAGCTGGATAAGGACGATGAAAAGCTCGGAACGCTGCCGGAGGTGAGCGTGGGCGTCTATGAGCAGAGCGATCTCACTTATGGCGGCTACTTCACGCGCGAGACAAAAGCACCGGCAGGCTTTGTTCTGGACGAAAACGCCTACTACTTTGAGATCGTGGAGCATGGCAAGACCGTGATCGTGGAGAACGAGGCTGGGAAAGGCTGCTTTATCAACGACCCGCAGACCGGCGCTCTCAAAATCTTCAAGACATCCTCGGACAACAAGATCGAGGGCTTTTCTTTCCGTGTCTCCGGGCCAAATGGCTATGAAAAGGTGTTCACCACGGACAAGCGGGGCGAAATCTTCATTGAGGGGCTTCGCTGCGGTGATTACCGCGTGTCCGAGGTGTCCGACAACGCCTCCGCCGCCTATGTGCTGCCCGTGGATAAGATCGTCACGATCAGCACCGACGCGGAGGTCAAAATTGAAATGCACAACGAGCTGCGCGACACGCCCAAGACCGGCGATGACCGCAATCCCGTCCTTTGGTATTCGCTGACGGGCGTGGGCTTTGCCGGGGCTGCTGTCTGCGGCTTCTTTGCATGCAAGAAAAAACGGAAAGGAGGCAAGGGATAATGGAAGTGAAAACGATCATCTCCATCGCGCTGGCCGTGTTTATCCTCGGCGGCCTGGTGTTCCTGCACATCAGGGCAAGTAAGCGCAAATAAGACCCTGGGGCGGCTGAAAGGCCGCCCTTTTTCTGATTGAGGAAGCAGCCCCTCACACCGTCGTGAGGGGCTGCTTTTCATAGCAAGTCTTTTGTTTTTCGCGCTAGATACAGCGGCAGATTTGTTATTTCCCCATCTTTTCTGTAACCACGTTTTGAATATCGGATAGCATGAGCTGGATGATGATCAGAGATATACCTTTTGAACGAAGGTGCAGACTTGTCTTCTCCTCCTTTGGCTTCAACAGGGATAATCTCTGTGCAGTATTGAAGAACAAAATCTATCTCGCTGTTCTTGTCAGAGTAATATCTGGGTTCAACATCGAACTGGCCGCGAAGCTGTTGCAAAATGTAGTTCTCTGTCAGTGGACCTTTGAACTGATAGTCGCTTTTCAAGAGGATCGCGCTGTTATCAATACCGGCCATGTGTTTGAGAAGGCCAGTATCAAACACAAACAGCTTGAACTGATCCAGCTTATCAAAAGCGGCAAGCGGATGCTCCATCTTGGAGACATTGTAGACACGGTTCAACATACCGGCAGAAACAAGCCATTCAATCGCTTCTTCAAAATCACGCGCTCTGCCGCCTTCTCGGACAGCCCCATACATGAACTTCTCATTGGGTTTGGCAAGCTGCGCGACGATGCTGCGAAAGACCATGAGAATGCGCCCGCTGTTGACCTTGCCATTGTGCTTGGAAAAGTCGTTTTCGTAAACCTCGATCAGCTCTTTTTGGATTTGAGAAATACGCGCAGGATCCTTGTATTTCACCCACGAGGCAACGCATTCCGGCATTCCTCCGATAATCAAGTAATTGTTGTAGGCATCCAGCAGGCGACGGTGAAAGATCTCCTCAATCTCCTGCCCTTTTTGGATGCTTTCATAATAGGCGAAAAGCGCGGGATCGGTTGCGTCCAGAAACTCATCGAAGCCTAACGGGAAAATGTCAAGCAAATTGACCATACCCACCGGATAGGATTTGGGCTCTGCAAGAAGTGTACCAAGCAAGCTGCCGGCCGCAATGACGTGATATTCATTCGCCTTCTCTTTGAAATACTTCAGGGAATTCAGTGCCTCCGGGCATTCCTGGATTTCATCGAAAATAATCAGCGTCTCGCCGGGAACGATTTTCTCTCCGGCAACCAGAGAAAGCAGTTCGATTATTCGATGGGGGTTTTTGTTTGCTTCAAAAATGGATTTGAGCTGGTCTTCTTCGTCAAAGTTAAAATAGACTGCGCTGTCGTAGCTGCTTCTCCCAAACTCTTTCATCAGCCATGTCTTACCGACTTGTCGTGCACCCTTAAGGACCATAGGCTTGCGGTCATCGCTGGCTTTCCAATTGATCAGTATCTGAATCGCATTGCGTTTCAAGCAGGTCACCATCCTTCATCGAGAGGTCTTCTATACTTTATCACATTTTTCTGATGTTATCAACGCCAACTAAACACATTTTTCTTTGGCAATTAGACATATATTTACACATTTTTCTGCAGGAGCGCCGATCATACATATCACAGGTGAAAGGAGTGTATGCAAATATGAAGCGTGAACGCTTTGAAAAACGCCTGTTCCGCATCTTTGAGGAGGCTGGGTATTCCCCGATCCAGATACTCACGGTGACGCCGGAGGAAATGGTGGAGATACCGGGGATCACGGTGCCGAATATCCGGGCCGTCCTCTGTGTGCAGAACAAGGTGCTGTCCGAAAAGAACACTGTCCGCAAGGGGAAAGCCGTGGCTGCCCTGCTGCGGGAGATGGAAAAGGAGGCACGCTGATATGAGCCAAAGAATGAATGCCGGATATATCATCACGGACTCGGTTCATGTAGGAGATACCGAATTTGTCCTTGGCGTCAGCCAGCATATCCCCAATGATTTTGTTACCTGGAGATGTTCCAATGGCAACTATTACTGCGGGCATTACCACAGCAACCTGTTCAGTGCCCAGAAAGATTTGGTGGAGCGTGCGGCAGAAAGGGTCGCAGAGATTCAGGAGGTGCTGGAAGCGAAGATGGTGGTGGAGCCCGGATTCTCCCCTTGGGGAAAGGTTCAAAGCTGCCACACGCTTTGCGACGGCGTTTACTCCGTTGGCACGGAAAGCCACGGCGGCGTCATGGTGCATCTAATCGTCGCAGGCAATGTGCTTTCCGGCGCCGCGATAAAATGCGGCTTTACCGATGGCAGCTACCTCTGCTTTGAGGAAGACTGTGACGCGCAGGTTGTCATACGGGAGTTGATGGACAGAAAGCTGTACCAGGCGCCCGTCAACGAGCATTATCCTCCGGGCAAATATGAAAGCGTGATCGACGCAAGCGTTCAGAGAAATCATCCGGAATACTGGGCATTCCGCAAGCGGCATCTCTTGCCGGCGCTACAGAACAAACACAATAAATCCAATAAGGAGCGTGAACGATAATGGAACTTACTATCAGACCTATGACGCCGCAGGAGCGGATGTACAGCTATTCTCAGAGCAGTCAAATTGAGGGACAGGCCGGATGCATCGGGCATCTTCGCGGCGATCTGGACGGAGACGGAGAAGCTTTTCTTTCCTCCTGGACAGGTCACCGGGACGATTTGAAAACGCAGGATTTCAAAGATGAATTCGATGATGTCATCAATGCCCTGCGTTTTGACGATCAGTATGGCAGTATCTTAAAGAATCGCCGTACTTTGTCCAAGTTCTGCTATAGCTACCCCGAGAGCAGTTACGGGAATGACCGGGAGTTTGGCTTCCGGGCGGATACCCCCTCCTATACCTTCATGCTCCGGCTCAACCCCAACAAGGGCGAGTATAACCTGTACTGCTACTGCTTCAAGCGGGATTGGCTGGATCGGCACATGACCCATGCCGCGCGGGGCATCCGCTTCATCACCCCGGACTACAACGAGAAGTTCCGCATCGACGACGGCGACAGCATCCGCATGATGCGCGAGGGGCAGGCAGCCCGCGATTATGTATGCCGGTATATCGACGACTATCATGTGGAGATCGGAGATAATCTCTATCATATCTGCGAATTTGCCGAAAGAATGAAAATGACGGGAGCCACCGTCATTCCTATCCGATCCTCTCTCCCTGAGCAGTGCTTCTCCGTGCTGCAATCTACCGGCAGCGTCATCGCATTGCAGCGCGGGAAGGACGGGTATTTAGTCACTGACGATGACTGCACCCCGGAGAGCGCCCGGAGGGTCGCAGATCTTCTCAATCGAAAGTTGGGCGTCAGCAAGGCGCAGGAGGCGGCCATGTCCGCGGGCTCCATGTTCGGCTGGGACACACCCGCCGCAGACCCGAAGAACTACGATGCCGAGGGCAAGGCAATCAAGCCAAAGTCAAAAGATAGAGGCGGCGCACGGTAAAACCAAAAGGATAGGAGGCAACGCCGATGGCGACGAAATATGAGCTTATCACGGAGCTATACAAGCGCACCCAAAAGAGCGTAACCGCGCCGCAGGAATGGCAGCGTTTTCTCTCTACCGCCTGCCGGAATTTCCGGCTCTCCTTTGATGAGCAGCTTTTACTCTATGCCCAGCGCCCGGACGCCACCGCCGTTCTGGAGATCGACAAATGGAATCGAGAGTTTGGGCGCTGGGTCAACCGAGGTGCGACGGGCATCGCCGTGTTTGACGGCGACACCACAGGCCGCACACGGCTGAAATACTATTTTGATGTATCCGACACCCACCCCGGACGCTTCTCCCGCCGCGTCCCCATCTGGACAATGCGCCGGGAATATGAGCAAGAGGTCACGGAGGCTCTGGAAAACAGCTTCGGGGAACTGGAAAACAAATACTCCCTTGCGGCTGCGCTGATCTCTGCGGCGAAAAACGCTTTGGAGGACAATATGCAGGACTACTTTCAGGAGCTGCATTACTATAAGGAAAACAGCTTTTTGGAGGAGCTGGATGATCTGAATCTTGAGGTGCAGTATCGGAGCGCCCTGCAAAACAGCGTGGCATATATGCTGCTTGTACGCTGCGGTATTGACCCGTCCGATTACTTTACGGACGATGACTTCCGGGGTGTTGTGGACTTTAACACGCCGCAGACGGTCAACGCGCTGGGCGTGGCCACCGGGGACATCGCGCAGATGTGCCTCACGGAGATCTCCCGCACCGTCACGGCCATAGAGCGCCAGCCGAAAAAGCAAAATCGCACATTTGCAGATGTACTCAGAGACGAGTATCCTGTCACTGGAAGAAACAACGAGACAGAAAGGAGCGACGAACATGAACGAGCTGACATACACGATGCAGGGCGAGTACCGTTTGCCCAACCTGCTGCCCCCGCAGGAGCCGGAGGTGACGCTTGGGAAATACGGCCTTATGCGGCGCCGGTATCTGCGGCAGCACCGCAGAGTGACCTATACCAACCTCTTGACCAGCGGGAAGCTGACGGAGCATCTTCTGGAGATCGAGCGGACGGCGCGCTCCCGGATGGAGCAGATCACGGCGCAGATGGCGAGAGCCGAGGGCGTGACGGAGGAACTGAAAGCCGCCGATCAGATGAAATGGGTTGGGCTGATGAGCAGCATCCGGCAGGCGGCAGAGGAAACGGTGCTGACGGAGCTGATTTACAACTAAGGGATGAGAACGCAGGAACTGGGACCCCCGAAAAGCAAATGCTTTTTGGGGGAAGGAGGAGCAAGGGAGCGGAGCGAGAAATGGAATCCGAAGCGGATTCCGTTACGAGCGGTGCGGACTTTGTGACGACGCAGCTTCCTGCGTTTTTGAATGAGCGGCTGATCAATGCCATTCTCTCCAACCCGGAGGACGATCTGATCTATAAGAAACAGCAGATCGAAATGTACTTTGCCGCCCATCCCGATGAGGCTGAGCGCGCGGAGTATCTGAAATCCGCCTATCAAGACCGCTATACGGAGATTCTTGTGGGCAGCAGTCGCACCCGCGTGGGCTATAAGCCGCAGGAGGACGGCCTGCTCATGTGGGAGGGTGCGTATCTCTCCCGCACCAGCGAGAGCGTCTTTTCATGGCAGCTTGTGGCGGAGCTGACCGCGCAGATCATCGAGCGCGGTGAATATCATATCAACAGGGACATCAAAGGGCTGAAATCCCAAGACAGCCAGCAGATGTCCCTTTTTGATTTGGACTCACCCATAACAGAGCCAGTTTCAGCACCTGCCAAGCCGGTATCTTACGGTATCCGCTATTCCCAGCAGGTCATTGACGAGGCGCTGTGCATCGGGGCAAATGACCGCAACAGCCGTCTAATCGTCTGCGCCTACTTTATGAAAGACAAGCCGCTGGAGGAAAACGGCCGTTTCCTTATGCAGCACTATGGCACCAACGGGGCAGGCTTCTATCTGAATGACCGGCAATACGCCATTTGGTACAACACCGATGGTATCCGCCTGTCCTCCGGCGACAGCGCCCAGGGAGGGACGGCCATGCTGATCTCATGGGAGGCCGCGGCAAGGCGCATCCGGGAACTTCTGGATTTGGGGCGGTATATGCCGCAGGCCGAGCTTGACCGTGTGCAGGATTATGAGTATCAGCAGATCGCGGGAAGCCTTTGGTATCTCCGGCAGGATTTTGATGATGGAGCGCGAGAGCAGGCATTACTCCCTACTATCAATGGCATCTATATGTCACACAGCGGCTTCCCGGAAAACACGGCAGAAATCAAAAAGCTGTT
This sequence comes from uncultured Oscillospiraceae bacterium, assembly GCA_964395795.1. Classification (GTDB taxonomy): domain Bacteria; phylum Bacillota; class Clostridia; order Oscillospirales; family Oscillospiraceae; genus Limivicinus. The sequence goes on along the minus strand of CAYNBS010000012.1, from coordinate 24,378 downwards.
GATGCAGCCCGAAAGCCTGCAAGCCCTTGTAGATGAGGTCAGCACCTTTATTTCAGCTTACGAGGCAGATCGGGACATTCTGCGTTTCCATTTTCACCGTACGAGAGAGATATTACTGCGTCTTACGGATTTGCAGCGAGAGCCGCTGATTTTCACCGCAGCCGAGGGCTTTGATCCCCAGCGCAGGCAGTTTATTACCATGGATGAGATCGACAAGCTCCTGCGCAGAGGCAGCACCCATTACAGACTCGGCGTTTACTCCTATTATCTGGAGCATCCCGACATAAAGGAACGTGCAAAGTATTTGCAGAGCTATCACGGCGACAGCGGTTCCTATGGCGGCAACAATAATACCAGCTATGGCAGCAAGGGCTTGTCCTTCAGTCACGGCGACATCACAGCTCCTTATGCCAAGCTGGACTGGAGTTGGACAAAGGCGGCCAGACGCATAGAGACCTTGATCCACTATGGCCGCTTTCTATCCGACGAGGATCGTGCTGCCATGCCGGAGTATGAACGGCGTCAGCTTGCAATCATCATACAAGGGGCTTTTTTCGATCTGCCGGACAGTCAGCCGATTCCGTTCAGTCATAATCCCATCGCGGATTATTGGAAAAATATCGAGGAGATCCAGGGCCAGCTCACAGATCCGGCTAAGGTGGAGGAAATCTATCAGATGCTGGTTTCCGTGGCCGATGGAGCAAAGCCGGAGGATCGCTATTACACCAGCCGACAAGAAGCCCTCGCTGCTATGATCTCCTACCGGGAGGGAACATATAGCCTCTTTGGAGAGAAACGGGAGCCGAGACAGATTGCGCCCGCGCCGTTAGAAACCAAGCTGGAGGCAGAACAAGCCGCCGAAGAAGAGCCTTCTCCGTTTATCCAGCACTTCTATGTGATCCCGGATTTGAAGGTAGCCGGGCAGCTTGAGGTGCAAACTTATAGTTCTTTCGAGGAAGCCTTCGCCGCCTATACCGCACTGCCGAAAGATAAGCTGAAAGCCCTCGGTGTCCAGAATACGATGCCGCTCCCTGGCAGCCTGGACTTTATCCAGTGCAGGGAGGGCGTGGATACGCTGGTCGAGGACTATCTGACCGCCGAAGGCTGGGATAACCCGGAGATTTCCCGGCTTGCGGATGCCATTCGCCATCAGATCGACCAGCTTGCCCCAGCGCAGGAACAGCCAGCCGCCGCACCTTCCGATCGCGTTGATGAGATGCTCAGGCAGGCCATGCTTGCCGCCGAGCTGTCCGAGCAGACGGGGCAAAATGTGTTTGCCTTTGAGGAGGGCAGCTTGCAGCCGGTCAATGCGCCGACGCCAGCGCCCGCCGTGGAGCGGCCTGTCACCCTCGCACCGCCGAAGCAGCGCCGGGAGCGCGTGGAGTTTTCCGTGCTTCACCCGGAGATACCCGCCGAAAAAAGACACGACTTCCACATTACCGACCGGTCGCTGGGCTATGGCACCCCCACCGAGAAATACAATGCCAATGTTGAGGCAATCCGCACTCTGAAAAAGATCGAATCGGAGGGGCGGCTTGCCACCCCGGAGGAACAGGCCGTGCTATCCCACTATGTGGGCTGGGGCGGTCTGGCCGATTACTTTGACGAGCGCAGCAGCCACTATGAAGAACTGAAATCCCTGCTTGACGAGGACGAATACTCCGCCGCCAGAGCCAGCACGCTGACGGCCTTTTACACTTCTCCTGTTATTATCGAGGCCGTGTATAGCGCCCTCTCTCAGATGGGCTTCCAGACCGGGAACATTCTGGAGCCTGCCTGCGGCGTTGGTAACTTCATCGGGATGCTGCCGGACAGCATGGCTGAGAGCAAACTTTACGGCGTAGAAATCGACAGCATTTCCGGGCGCATCGCCCAGCAGCTCTATCAGAACAGCCGGATCGCCGTGGATGGCTTTGAAAAGATGCAGATGCCCGACAGCTTCTTTGATGTTGCCGTGGGCAACGTCCCGTTTGGGGATTTCAAGGTGCTGGACAAGCAGTACCACAAATACCATTGGCTGATCCACGACTACTTTTTCGGCAAGACACTGGACAAGGTGCGACCGGGCGGCATCGTGGCCTTTATCACCAGCAAGGGAACAATGGACAAGGAAAACTCCGCCGTCCGCAAATACCTTGCCCAGCGCGCTGATCTGATCGGTGCGATCCGCCTCCCGGACAACGCTTTTAAGCGCAACGCCGGTACGGAAGTCACCAGCGACATCATTTTCCTGCAAAAGCGTGACCGCATGACGGATATTGAGCCGGATTGGGTGCATCTGGATACCGCTGAAAACGGTATCCGTATGAACAGCTATTTTGTGCAGCACCCGGATATGGTGCTGGGCAACATGGTCATGGAAAGCACCCGCTTTGGCATGGACAGCGCCTGCAAAGCCGAGGACGGTGCAGACCTGTCCGAGCAGCTCCGGGACGCGATCAGCAATCTTCACGCCGAAATTACCGCCTATGAGGTGGACGAGCTGGAGGACGAGGAGGAAGATCGTTCTATTCCCGCCGACCCCGCCGTGCGGAATTTCAGCTATACCATTTCAGACGGCACGGTTTATTACCGTGAAAACTCTCGGATGTACCCCGTGGAGGTGTCCGTCACCGCCGAAAACCGCATCCGTGGCATGATCGACATACGAGATAGTGTCCGCAGACTCATTGAGCTTCAGACCGAGGACTACCCGGACGGGGATATAAAGGCGGAGCAGGCCAAGCTAAACCGGCTCTATGACGAGTACACCAAGAAATACGGCATCTTAAACAGCCGGGGCAATAACCTTGCCTTTGGTGAGGACGCCAGCTACTGCCTGCTATGCTCTTTGGAGGTGCTGGACGAGGAGGGCAACTTTGAGCGCAAGGCGGATATGTTCACCAAGCGCACCATCCGTCCCCATGTGCCGGTAACGAGCGTGGACACCGCCAGCGAAGCCCTCGCCGTTTCTATCTCTGAGAAAGCCCGTGTGGATATGGCGTATATGTCCGAGCTGTCCGGCAAAACCGAGGAGGAGCTGGAAGCAGACCTCGCGGGCGTGATCTTTCGGGATGTTCGCTGCGCCGAGACTGCCGGGGAAATCCCCGCAGCCCATGCCGACCTGTCCCGCTATCCCTTTGTGACGGCGGACGAGTACCTGTCTGGGAACGTGCGCCGCAAGCTCCGTATGGCCAAGGCCATGGCCGAGGCATTACCGGCTGAAAAGAAAGAGCAGATACGGGTGAACATCACCGCGTTGGAGGCGGTGCAGCCGGTTGACCTCACCGCTGGCGAGATCGGCGTCCGCATCGGCGTCAACTGGATACCCACGGAGATCTACGAACAATTCATGTATGAGATGTTCGGGACGCGGTATTATGGGCAGGACAGAATTCATATCCTACGCTCCGCTGCCACCGGCGAGTGGAACATCACCAATAAGAACGCCGATAGTGGCAATATCAAGACCATCACCACCTACGGCACCAAGCGCATCAACGCCTATCATATTCTGGAACAGACCCTAAACCAAAAGGATGTCCGTATCTTTGACTATGTGTACGATGAGCATGGGAATAAGAAGCCTGTAATCAACAAAAAGGAAACGGCCATCGCCCAAGACCGGCAGGAGCTGATAAAGGCGAAATTCGTCGAATGGGTATGGAAAGATATAGACCGCCGAGAGCGTCTGTGCCGCATCTACAACGAAACCTTTAATTCCATCCGTCCCCGCCAGTATGACGGGAGCCATATTCGCTTTTCGGGGATGAACCCGGAGATCACCCTGCGAAAGCACCAGATCGACGCCATTGCGCACATCATGTACGGCGGAAACACCCTTCTTGCCCATGAGGTGGGCGCCGGCAAGACCTATGAGATGGTGGCGGCGGCAATGGAAAGCAAGCGGCTGGGGCTGTGTACCAAGTCTCTGATCGTCGTTCCCAACCACATCACCGAGCAGTGGGCGGCTGAATGGCTCCAGCTCTATCCCTCCGCGAATATCCTTGTGGCGACCAAAAAGGATTTTGAAACGCAAAACCGCAAGAAATTCTGTGCAAGGATCGCCACCGGGGACTATGACGCCATTATCATCGGACACTCTCAGTTTGAGAAAATCCCTATGTCCGCCGAGCGACAGCAAATCATCATCCAGCGGCAGATCGACGAGATCATGGCCGGCATCGACGAGGCTAAGCGCGCCAAGGCCGAGCGTTATACGGTTAAGCAGCTTGAACGGACGAAGCACTCTCTGGAAACGAGACTTGCCAAGCTGAACGATCAGAGCCGCAAGGACAGCCTTGTGACCTTTGAGGAGCTGGGCGTTGACCGCATCTTCATTGACGAGAGCCATTATTTCAAAAACCTCTTTCTGGCGACCAAGATGAGGAATGTGGGCGGCATCGCGCAGACCGAGGCACAGAAGTCCAGCGACCTCTTTATGAAAACGCAGTACCTGGACGAGATCACAGGCGGCAGAGGCGTTATCTTTGCCACCGGAACCCCGATCAGCAATTCCATGGTGGAGCTTTACACCATCCAGCGGTATTTGCAGTACCACACGCTGGAGGAAATGGACATGCTTCACTTTGATGATTGGGCGGCGGCTTTCGGGGAAACCATCACCGCCATCGAGCTGTCCCCGGAGGGCAGCGGCTACCGCGCCAAGACCCGTTTTGCCAAGTTTTATAATCTCCCCGAACTCATGTCCACCTTTAAGATGGCAGCGGATATACAGACGGCGGGTATGCTGAAGCTGCCTGTCCCCAAAGCCAGCTTTCATACGGAGGTCATCAAGCCCACGGAGATCCAACAGGAGATGGTCGCCGGACTTGCGGAACGGGCTGAAAAGATACGCGCAGGCGGCGTCGATCCCAAGGTGGACAATATGCTCCGCATCACCAACGACGGCAGAAAGCTGGCGCTGGATATGCGCTTAATCAACCCGCTGGCTGCGGATGATCCCAATGGAAAGGTGTCCACCTGCGCCCGGAACGTCTTTCGGATATGGGAGCAGACCACGGAGCAGCACGGCGCGCAGCTTGTATTCTGCGACCTCTCCACCCCCAAGGATGACGGCAGCTTCAATGTCTATGACGATCTAAAAAAGAAGCTCATGGCGATGGGTATCCCGGAAAGCGAGATCGCCTATATCCATGATGCCAACACCGAAGCCCGGAAAAAGGAACTGTTCGCCAAGGTTCGCGCCGGGCAGGTGCGCGTCCTGCTGGGCAGCACCCAAAAGATGGGCGCCGGTACGAATGTGCAGGATCGTCTTGTGGCACTCCATGACCTCGACTGCCCCTGGCGTCCATCAGACCTCGCGCAGCGACTGGGGCGCATCGTCCGCCAGGGCAACCAAAACCCGGAGGTGGATATTTACCGCTATGTGACGGAGAACACGTTTGACGCCTACCTCTACCAGCTTGTAGAGAATAAGCAGAAATTCATCGCGCAGATCATGACCTCGAAATCTCCCGTCCGCGTGGCCGACGATATTGACGAAACGGCGCTGTCCTACTCCGAGATCAAGGCGCTGGCCACCGGCAACCCGCTTATCATTGAAAAGTGTAATCTGGATATGGAAGTGGCGAAGCTCAACGTGCTGAAAGCCAGCCATTTGAGCCAGAAGTACGCGCTGGAGGAAATGGTGCTGCGGAAGTACCCGCAGATGATCCAAGACTTGAAGCAGCGTATTTTCTGCTATGAGCAGGATGCAAAGCTGGCAGAGTTGCACCCCAAGCCCGCCGAGGGCTTTGTAGGGCTGACACTCATGGGAAAAGAAATCGCGGACAAGGAGGCCGCCGGCAAAGCGATCATAGATGTCTGCACTACCATGACAGGCTCCGGGACTGCCGAGATGATCGGTGAGTACCGGGGCTTTTTCATTTCCATCGCCTATGACGGCACAAAGAACGAATACCAAATGCACTTGCACGGAGAGATAAGGCATACGGTGGTGCTGGGCGCGGATGTGTACGGCAACATCACCCGCATGGACAATGTGATCGATGGCATCGCTGGGAAACTGAAAACGGCCAGCGCAGAGCTGACCGAAACGCAGGTACAGATGGAAAATGCCCGCAAGGAAATGAAAGCGCCCTTTGCCAAGGAGGGCGAGCTGAAAGAAAAAGAGGCACGGCTGAAGGAGCTGAATATCCTTCTAAACATGGATCAGAAAGATCGCTCTCTGATCGACGACGCCCCGGAGGAAGATATACCGGATAAACCAAAGCCACGCGGAATCGAGCGATAGGCAAGCAGATCAATATTTACGCAGGAAGCCGATTATCTGCATGATTTGAATTAAACTATATGCAGATAATCGACTTCTTTCCCTTGATAATCTGCATATTATCTGATAGAATAATATGCAGATTGGAGGAGATCATATGCGGAGATTTGACTATTCTTTTCTTAATAACGGGCTGCTGCCTGCAAACCTTGTCAATCTAACATCGAGCATTGCGTCGCTGAAAACGATGGCTGGCGTCCGGAAAGAAGAGTATGCCAAGGTGTTTACGGAATTGGAGGCAGTCGCCAAAATTCAGTCGATAAAAAGCTCCAATGCGATTGAGGGCATTGTTACGAGTGATGAACGTATTGCGGCGATTGTCAATCAAAACAGCGCACCCTTAAATCACAACGAAGCCGAGATCGCGGGATATAGGGACGCGCTGAACGCGATTCACACCGGCCATGCTCATATGGATTTCCGGCAGCGTGATATTTTACGGCTGCATGAAATGCTGATGGCCATTGCAGGTTATGAGTATGGCGGGCAGTACAAGACAGACGATAATGTCATTCTGGAAGTTGACGCCAATGGAAACCGGAAAGTGCGTTTCCGCCCCACACCTGCTGATGAGACGGCCGAGGCCATGGAGCAGTTGGAGCTCGCCTATATGGGCGCCCGTGATGATGCCAATATCAATCAGCTTCTGCTGATCCCCTGCGTCATTCTGGACTTCCTCTGCATTCATCCCTTCCGAGACGGAAACGGAAGAATGTCGCGGCTGCTTTCCCTGCTGCTGCTTTATAAAAATGGCTATGACGCCGGGAAATATGTATCCTTTGAAGAACAGATCAACAAGTATAAGGCGTTTTATTATGAGGCGCTGAGGCAGTCCTCGGACGGTTGGGCTGAAAATCAAAACACCTATTTCCCCTTCATTGAAAACTTCCTCTCTACGCTTTATATGTGCTACAAGGAACTGGACAAGCGTTTTGCCGTCATACTTGGGAAGAAGGTCACCAAAAAGGCCCGGATCGAAGCCGCCGTCCTAAACAGCTTGACCCCACTCTCTAAAGCCGAAATCTGCCAGATCCTCCCGGATGTCAGCCCCACAACGGTGGAGGCCGTGCTGGGCGCCATGGTAAAGGACGGCTCAATCAAACGGATCGGCTCTGCGAGAGCGTCGCGGTATATTAAAGCATAACTAATTTCATTATAATCACAGAGGAGATAGAAATGGAAAATAAAATCTGTAAGGTTGTGTATTTCGATGAGGACTCGGTTACTGATTATGTGCAAATAGTAGCTGGTGGTTCATTGGAGAATACAGAAGAACTCCTTAAGGGACGCGAGGTAACCGAAGAACAAGAGGTACAAGCAAATGCTAAGGGCGGAATTGGCGGTGTGTTTAAAGCCCTCCTGGGTTGGGAGGCAAATGCATCTGCTGAGATTTCTGCGGGACTGGCCTTTAATAGCAACAAAATGGTGAGAAATATTGTAAAGAACACTATTCTAACAGATTTTTTGTCAATTTTGGAGGACAAAGGAACTTTACAACGCCGTACTTCAAGATTACCAAAGGGGACAATTAAAAAGTTTAAGGACTACGTAATTACGGCAGAAAAAGACTCCCTGTCATATATGGTTATGGTTTCGCCATATCTTAGTATGTTAAAGACAGGAAGTGCTATCCCGGCTGGCGAGTTTAGTATAGCAATAGATAAACTGGATAATGCACTAAGAAACGCAAAAGGATATTACGAATTCATTGGCACAAAAGGCAAAAGCCGTGTTGTGCTGAGGTTTAATATCAATTCCTTCAGAAATGGCTATACGATAAGCGACTTGCTGAAGATGAACTTGAGCATTTATGCAATCAAAGTTGGAAAAACCACGGCAGAGATGCTCAATGTTAATAAAGAACTCGGAATGGATGTTTCCATTCTGCCAAAAGATAATCCTTCATACGAAGGAGAATCTTCAAACGAAGAAGAAACAACCGCTTCACAGGTTTTGGATGTTTTCGATGTTCTTCTCGCAGGGGTGGAAGCGGATGACTGATCACATTATTATTTTTAATGGTTCAAAAAGAGATTTTGAATCAATGATTGCGGAGGAGATTTCTCCGGATGACAACACAATTCCTTTTATGGAACTTATACAGCATTACAATGCCAGAATACGTCCCAACGAGTCTGGAGTAAGAGAATCTGCTTTAAATAGGACAATTAAAGTTGATAATTGTATTGTTCGCGCAGATGATTATGGCTCTGTTTTGGAACATGTCCTGTCAAACTTTGTGAATGTCGTTACCCTTAATCATGATATAGGCACGCTTTATATACATAATCCTCCTAGGCGAGTAGAGGATTCTCTGTTTTCGGCATATGGGGAGGATATCGAATACCGGTCATCAGAGTATTTGAAAATATCTCGTGATACATTGAAGAGCATGTATTCCTCTCTTGAGAACGACATTCAAGGTCAAGAATTATGCAAAAAGCAACTCATCAGTGGTATCTACAGATTGACTACGGAATCCAAAACAAAGCCAGTTGTTTTAATGTTGTATGGGCCATCCGGAGTGGGGAAAACAGAAAGTGCAAAAAGCATCAGCAGAACTATGGGTGGTGAATTGCTTAGAATACAGTTTTCCATGATGCAAACCAATGAAGCCTACAATTATGTTTTTGGTGCAGAGCACTCAAAAGGTAGCTTTGCAAGAGATATGCTGGCAAGAGAATCTAATGTAATACTCATTGACGAATTTGATAAGGTCAATCCCGCCTTCTATAATGCCTTTTATGAGCTGTTTGATGAAGGAACATATGTTGATACGAATTATGAAGTGCATCTTGGACAGGCAATCTTTCTATGCACATGCAATTTTAGTAGCGAGTCAGAAATAAAGCACGCATTGGGCCCCGCAATGTTTTCCAGAATTGGCTGTTGCATCGAGTATAAGGAACTGACGACTGAACAGAAAAAGAGCATAATTAGTAGTTGGTATGAAGCTACACTATCAACATTACAACCAGATGAACAAGAAACAATAAGAGCAACTGATATTCTTGATTGGTTTCTAAAGAATGCCGAGCGTTATGACAATATTCGGATACTGAAAACCAAATTAGAGAATGCCATTTTCGATAGGTTAGCAGAAGTTTTTGTAATAAACGCTTCAGAGACAGATACGCAAGATGAACAGTGTGAGTGAACTAAAGATAGCGTCTTGAGAAAAGTCCGATTGGTTTTCTACGGAAATCAATTGGGCTTTTCCTTTTCTGAATACAATTGATGGTTGCTCCCTTTACATAGTTGGCCTCCCACCGAGGCAAATCCATGACTATGGAAAGGGGGTTGTTTTTATGTCATATATCCCACCGGAGGTAGTGGCCAAGGCCAAGCAGATGGACTTATACACCTACCTCAAAACCTATGAGCCGCAGGAGCTGGTGCATTTCGGGGGAAGCACCTACTGTACCCGTGAGCATGACAGCCTCAAAATCTCCAACGGCAAATGGTACTGGTTCTCCCGTGGCATCGGCGGGCGCTCCGCCCTGGATTATCTCATAAAGGTCAAGGGCATCCCCTTTATGGAGGCCGTGGAGGTCATCGTAGGCCGGGGCGCGATCCCGCCGCCTGCCGCGCAGCCTGCGCCAAAGGTGCAGAAGGCAAAGTCCTTGTGTCTGCCGGAGGCAAGCCGCTGTGCGACCCATGCGGTGAACTATCTGGCCGGGCGCGGCATCGACTGCGATCTGTTGGACTTCTGCTCTGCCACCGGGCGGCTCTATGAAAGCCAGAAGTACCACAATGTCGTGTTTGTCGGGCTGGACAAGTACGGCAAGCCCCGCTATGCCAACCTGCGCGGGACCGGTACGGACTTCAAGGGTGAGGCCAGCGGCAGCGACAAGCGTTTCTCTTTCAGTATCCCCGCAGCGGAGAGCAGTGACACCCTGCACCTGTTTGAGAGCGCCATAGACCTGCTTTCCTATGCTACCCTCTGCAAGCAGGCGGACATGGACTGGCGAGCCGATCACATGGTATCGCTGGCAGGGGTCTATCGCCCGCGAAAGGAATTGCAGGAAAGCTCGACCCCGCTGGCGCTGACGCAGTATCTCAAAGATCATCCCGGCATCAGGAAAATCGTTCTCCGTTTGGATAACGATTACGCCGGGCGAATGGCGGCAAAGGCGCTGACGGTCATGCTGTCCGATCAATACGATGTCGCCTATAAGCCCCCGCCGCAGGGCAAGGACTACAACGATTTCCTCTGTATGCGGCTGGGGAAACCGATCACGAAAACAGCGGAAAGGAGCGCGGCGCGGTGAGCGCCGTGTTTTCTTTTCGGCTGGCGTCAAGCCGTGTTCGACCTGCGGGAGAACGATCTGCATTATACCCGCAAGCATCGCCGTTTGGGGACAAACGGCAGCATGACAGGGGCGAGCCCCTGTAACCCCTATTACAAGAAAGGAACTGCTTATGAATTGTTTTCTTTGGTTTATGATCGGCCTCTTGGCGGGCGGCTTCTTTGGTGTTGGGACAATGTGCATTGTCCAGGCGAGCCGTTCTGAAGAGTACGATGAGCTGTTCAATGAGGATTATGAGGACGCTGATTGGGAGGAACTGTATGATTAAGCGCAATGTCGAGATCAAAGTACGGCTCAGCCGCAAGGAAGCCGAAACGCTGAATAAGCGCGTCAAGAAAAGCGGCATCTCCCGCGAGGCGTATATCCGCCATCTGATTGAGGGCAGCGTCCCCCGTGAAGCACCGTCCCCGGACTATTACGCTATGATGAGGGAAATCTACGCCATTGGAAAAAACTTCAATCAAATTGCGCAGAAAGCCCATGTGCTGAATGTCATGGACGCCCAGCGGTATGACGCCGAGGTGCGAAAGCTGGAGGCAGCGATCAAAACCATCACAGAGGCCGTGGTGCTGCCCGCGCCAATGGAAAAGTAATGGCAACGACCTCCCTCTGGCGCATCGACGGCTGGCTGAGTCATGTGGTTGTGTATATTGAAAACCCGGACAAGACCGATAATCCCGCTTTTTATGAAAAGCCGGGTATGACCGATGAGCAGGCGCAGAGCCTCGCGGATGTGATCGAATACGCTGTGAACAGCGACAAGACCGAGCAGCAGCCGCGTGAGGATACAGAAGTCCTGCAACGCTTTGTGTCCGGCGTCAACTGTTTCCCCAGTACAGCCCGCGAGGAGATGATGGCGGTCAAACGGCGCTATGGCAAAGAAACCGGCACCGTGGCCTACCACGGATATCAATCCTTTGCCCCCGGCGAGACCACCCCGGAGATTGCCCATGAGATCGGCGTGAAGCTCGCACAGCGCCTTTGGGGAGATCGCTACCAAGTGCTTGTTGCCACCCACCTCGATCATGAAAACCATCTGCATAATCATTTCGTTGTCAACACCGTTTCCTTTGTGGACGGGATCAAGTTCCACCGCACAAAGGAGGACTACCGCCACATGCGGGAGGCATCGGACGATCTATGTCGGGAGTATGGCCTGTCCGTGATTGATAATCCACAGCGCGGAAAGTCCCAGCATTACGGAGAGTGGCGCGCTGAAAAAGAGGGACGCCCCACATGGAAATCCTCTATCAAGGACGACATAGACGAGGCCGTCCGTCAATCCATGACGGAGCGGCAGTTTTGGGCATATCTCCAAAGCCGTGGGTATCAGGTTAAGATCGGCAAGGACATATCCGTGCGCCCACCGGGAAAAGAACGCTTTGTGCGGCTTGCCCGTAATTTGGGCGAGGATTACGCCCTTACCCGCATCCGGGAGCGCATTATCTCCCACTCGCGTGACGGGGTGCTGCCAAAATATGAGCGCAAAGCGCAACGGACAGAATACCGCCGCGATCTTGCCAAGGTGAAAAAGGCCACCGGCTTCCGCGCTCTGTACTATCACTACTGCTATCTGCTGGGCTTTTTTCCACAGAAGAAACCAAGCTATCCCCGCACCCGCGTCCATCATCTTCTCCGGGAGGATCTGATGAAAATGGACGCCATATCCGAAGAAGCAAAGCTGCTTGCCCGGTGCCAGATCGACACCGCCGAGCAGCTTTGTTCTTATCAGTCCGATTTGAAGGTGCAGATCGAAACCATGACCGCCAAGCGCACAGCCCTCTACAAGAGCCAGCGCACCGTGACGGTCAAGACAGACCCGCAAAAGCTGGCTGCGGTCAAGGCGGAAGCGTCTGCGCTCTCCAAAGAATTGAAACGGCTCAGAAAGGAGGTGCGCTTATGTGAAGATATAGCCACACGCTCCGGCGCGATCATGGAAAAGGTCATCAAGGCCGAAGAAGTTGAACAGGAAAAGGAGGAAACACGCGATGAACAGCTCAGGCGACGCGGCGGAACAAGTCGTTAGATTAAGTCTGGAGGGTACGGAGGTTGCCCTGCGGCTGACTGGCTCCGCTGCAAAGAACATCGCCGCTGCGCTCTATACCATTCTGAAAAACAGGGATAAGACCAAGACCGCAGGGCGGCAGCGGCTGACTGCCATGCTGAAATCCGGGAAAGAGCTGAAAGTCTTTACACTCCCGGAGGAACATCTGAAGCAGTTTACTGTGGAGGCCAAACGCTACGGCGTGGTCTACTGCGCCCTGCGCGGGAAAGAGCCGTCTGCGGATGGGCTGGTGGACATCATGGTGCGCGCCGAGGACGCATCCAAGATCAATCGGATCGTGGAACGCTTCAAGCTGGCTACCGTCGATGCCGCGTCCATCAAGCATGAGATTGAGCAGTCCCGCGCTGAGAAAGCAGAGGCACCGGCAGCGCCGGAGCAGGATATACCGGACAAGGCCGAGGAGGATCGCCTGCTGGACGATCTCATGGGAGCGCCCACCAAAAAGGAGGAGCGGGAAAGCCCAAACCCCTCTGTGGCCCGGACGGAAAAATCCCCTCCGTCCGCGCCTACCTCAAAGACGCAGCCCAAAGCCACCGAGGGTACTGCTAAAAGGCCGGAAGATCGTCCCTCAGTCCGGGAGGATTTGAGAGAGATCACCGCGGCCAGAAAGCAGAAAGAGGCGGAGACACCCGTGGCGGCAGAGCCGGAGCGCAGCCCCAAGGCCGAGGCACCCAAGCCGGTGCAGCATCACCAGCCGTCCAAGAAGAAACCCAAGAAAACGAAAGCGAGGTAATTTACCATGAGCAATTTCGACGACCTGTTTGAAGCAAAACCCCGGCAGGAACAGGAGGATCGCCCCTTTGACAAGGAGACGTGGGCAGAGAAAAAGCAGATGGAGCGGCAGGAGGTTTATGAGCTGGCCGATGCCACGACGCTGGAGGTCAGCGAGGACGGGGAGAAATTCAAGGCATTTCTGGATGTGAAAAGCCGCCTGATCCACTACTCCGCCACGAACGCGCTGCTTGTTCTGGCGCAAAAGCCGCTTGCCACGCAGCTCCGGGACTTCGAGGGATGGAAAGCCGAGGGCGTGTCCATCAAGCGCAACGAGAGCCACATCAAGATTCTGGAGGCGGGCGACAACTATGAGCGTCCCGATGGCAGCATCGGGACGAGCTGGAATGTGAAGCACGTCTTTGACATCTCTCAGACCACCGCGCGGCAGAAGGCGCGGCCCATGCCCCAGGCAGATGACCGCCAGCTTTTGCAGGCACTGATCCACAAGTCGCCTGTCTCCATCCAGGGCGTGAACGAACTGCCCAACAACATGGGCGCGTATTACGATCATGAGCAGGACGTGATCCTCGTCCGGCGTGGCATGGAGGCGCACGACATCTTCCGCAGTCTCTCCAAGGAGATCGCCCACGCGGAGCTGGCCGGTGCTGATCCCAACTACACCCGTGCGGGCGCCGGCTTTGCGGCGTACAGTATTTCCTATGTGGTCTGCAAGCGGTACGGCGTGGATGTGAGCGGCTATGACTTCTCCCGTCTGCCCGACAGCTTCCGGGACGCCGACCCGCAGGGTATCCGCGCCACGCTCAACGAGATCAGCGATGTGGCCAAGGACATGACCGGCAGGATGAATCGTGTGTTGGAGCAAAACAAAGCACCCAAGGCACGGGAACAGGAGCGGTGACATGGCGAAAGAGGAAAAGCGCGTTTTGGAGCTTGACCGCTATGAGCATGGCGTGGTCATCAACGCCCTCAACGAGATGCGGAACGATCTGATCGGAGAATCCCGCCCCACCGACATCGTGGATGAGCTTCTGCTGAAAACCATCGACGCGCCGACCAAAAAGGTCAAGAGCCGCGATGAAGCAAGATAAAGCGGCCATTCATCTGGTTTGCCTGCTGGGTATCCTTCCCGTGGCGTGGCTGGGGCTTCTGATCGCCCCCGCCGCGTCCGAGGGACTACCGGGAATCATCGCCCAATTCTCTGCGGCAATGTGCAACCCGTTTCATATTGTGTTTTGTGAGGACAGCTTAAAAACTGTCCTCCTTTTTCTGTTCGCGTATGGAATGGGACTCGGTATCTATTTCTCCACCCGACGCAACTACCGGCGCGGTGAGGAACACGGCTCGGCTGAATGGGGCGATGCCAGAGCCGTGGACAGGAAATACCGTGCAAAGCAGCCGGAGGCCAATAAGCTATTTACGCAGAATGTCCGTGTCGGGCTGGACGGCAGAAAGCACCGCCGCAATCTGAACACAATGGTGGTAGGCGGCAGCGGCGCGGGCAAAACAAGGTTTTACGCCAAGCCCAACCTCTGCCAAGCCAATACCAGCTTTGTAGTCCTCGATCCGAAAGGTGAACTGGCACGGGATACGGGCTATCTGCTGGAACAAAAGGGCTATGAAGTGCGTGTACTGGATCTGCTGAACATGGAGCGCAGCCATTGTTATAACCCCTTTGTTTATCTCCGGGATGATAACGATGTGCAGCGGCTGGTGACGAACCTGTTCAAGAGTACCACGCCGAAAGGCTCTCAGAGCCAAGACCCCTTTTGGGACACAGCGGCATCCATGCTGCTTCTGGCGCTGGTGTTCTATCTGCACCATGAAGCGCCGCCCGACGAGCAGAACTTCCCCATGGTCATGGAAATGCTGCGTGCCGGTGAAGTGCGCGAGGATGACGACACCTATCAATCGCCGCTGGACGAGCTGTTCGAGCGTCTGGAAATGCGAAGCCCCGATCACATCGCGGTGAAGTATTACAAGGACTACCACAGCGGCAGCGCAAAAACGCTGAAATCCATCCAGATCACCCTTGCAGCCCGGCTGGAGAAATTCAATCTGGATAGCCTCGCCGCGCTGACTGCTACGGATGAGCTGGATTTGCCCAGCCTCGGAGAGAAAAAGGTGGCGCTGTTCGCGCTGATCCCGGACAACGACACCAGCTTCAACTTCCTTGTCTCCATCCTTTACACCCAGCTATTCCAGCAGCTCTTTTATCTGGCCGATCACAAGCACGGCGGACGCCTGCCTGTCCATGTGCATTTCCTGATGGACGAGTTTGCGAACGTGAGCCTGCCCGATGATTTTGACAAAATCCTTTCCGTCATGCGCTCCCGTGAGGTTTCCGTATCCATCATTCTGCAAAACCTTGCCCAGATCAAAGCTCTGTTTGAAAAGCAATGGGAGAGCATCGTAGGCAACTGCGACGAGTTTCTCTATCTCGGCGGCAACGAGCAATCCACGCACAAGTATGTTTCGGAGCTGCTGGGCAAGGCCACAATCGACACGAACACCTACGGGAAAAGCACCGGGCGAAGCGGTAATTACAGCACCAACTACCAGATCACGGGACGGGAACTGCTGGACGCCTCGGAGGTGCGCCTGTTGGATAACAGCAAGGCGATCCTCTTTATCCGTGGCGAAAAGCCGGTGATGGATGACAAGTACGACATCCTCAAACACCCGAATGTGGCGCTGACCACGGACGGGAAAGCAAAACCCTATACCCACGGCGGCACGGAGAACGCTGTCGCCACCATCACCTTCGCGGACGTGGGCGCTGTGCCTGCGTCCGCTTCCGCTTTTGAAGAAGCGGAAACCATGTACGAACTTCTCTCCAATGAGGAGTTAGAAGAATATTTCAAATTGCAGGAGGAAAAACACAATGAAAAAGCTGAATGAAACCAAGACCACTAACAAGCTGCCCATGCCCGGCAAGGTCAAAAAGGGCTTTCGGGCGTACTGCTCCATCGTGCTGATGGCGGCGCTGGTCATGGGAATGTCCGTCACCGCTTTTGCCGCCAACGACCCCATTCAGGTGGTGAACAACCTCTCGAATTTCATCTTCGGGCTGATCCGCGCCGTGGGTCTGATCCTGCTGGGCTGGGGCATCGTGCAGGTTGGCCTTTCGTTCTCCAGCCACGATCCCAGCCAGCGCAGCAACGGTTTTCTCACCCTCGCCGGTGGCGTCGTGATCACCTTCGCCAAGGAAATCCTCACCCTTATCACCGGCTGATCGCATTCGCAGACGGGCAGGACGGCAAAAGCCGCCTTGCCCATTTCTGCGGGAAAGGAGGATTTAGAACGTGTCAGATAACTGGGTAGTCCAAAACCTCGAAAATGCTCTGAACACATGGAACGAAAAACTGGCGGAGATCTGGCAGCTCATAACGCAGTCGCCGGAGAATTTCAAAGGCGGCGCGATATGGGGCGTCATGCGCAGCATTCACGGAGGTTTGCAGGCTGTGGGGCTGGCGCTGCTGGTGCTGTTTTTTGTAGTAGGCGTCATGCGTACCTGCGGCTCCCTAGCGGAAACCAAGCGACCGGAAACGGCGCTGAAGCTCTTTATCCGCTTTGCGCTGGCCAAGGGCGTTGTCACCTATGGGCTGGAGCTAATGATGGCACTGTTTCGCATCGTCCAGGGCGTGATTTCCACCATTATGAGCTCGGCGGGCTTCGGCGCGGCGCAGCAAACGGTGCTGCCCTCGGAGATCGTAACCGCCGTGGAGGACTGCGGTTTCTTTGAGAGCATCCCCCTCTGGGCGGTGACGCTAATCGGAGGACTGTTTATTACAGTACTGTCCTTTGTGATGATCATGACCGTGTACGGACGCTTCTTTAAGCTCTATCTCTATGCGGCCATTGCCCCCATCCCACTGTCCACCTTTGCCGGAGAGCCGACGCAGAACGTGGGCAGGAGCTTTCTCAAAAGCTACGCCGCCGTATGTCTGGAGGGTGCGATCATCGTGCTGGCCTGCATCATCTTCTCCTATTTTGCCGCGACACCGCCCACCATCAACACCGGCGCTGCCGCCGTTACGATGGTCTGGAGCTATATAGGCGAGCTGGTATTCAACATGCTTGTCCTCGTCGGCGCTGTGAAGATGGCGGATCGCGTGGTGCGCGAGATGATGGGGCTGTGAGCATGGCGGATAAACAAAGAATTATTATGGAGGTACAAAGAAATGGCATATCAGATTTACAACATTCACCTGTGCAACGGTGAGGTGATCAGGAGTCTGGAGGACTACGATCTTCCCGTGGAGGAAGGCTTGATCGGCGAGTTTGAAAAGTCTTCCGACGATAAGCTCATGGTGTTCGGGGACATGGCCGGAGAGATCCACTATGTTCCCAAGAAAAACATCGTATCCATCTCCACCAGCGATGTGAAAGTGGTGGATTGAGATGGAAGTCAAAATCAACCGCGAAATTCGCAACTATACGGAATCTATGTTCTTCGGACTGTCCATGCGACAGTTCGTTTTTTCTTTGTTGGCGGTAGGTGTCGCCGTGGGGCTGTATTATCTGCTGCGCCCGCACTTCGGCATGGAGACGGTGAGCTGGATGGTCATTCTCGCCGCCGCGCCCTTTGCCATGCTGGGCTTTCTCAGCTATCACGGTATGACCGCCGAGCAGTTTATCCTGGCATGGCTGCGCTCCGAACTGATCGAGCCGAAGCAGCTCCGCGTGGAAACTTCCAACCTCTACTATGAGGCGCTGAAGGACACCATCGAAACCCATGAAAAGGAGGTCTGTAAACAGCATGATAAAGACACTCAATAATCTACTGAAGCAGGACAAGGAAAAATACCGCGTCCCGCGCCGAGTGCAGGATGTGATTCCCATCAAGCGCATCTGGACAGACGGTATCTTTTTGGTGGGTAACAAGTTTTCCAAGATGTACCGCTTCACGGACATCAACTATCTTGTGGCCAGCCGCGCAGATAAGGAGTCCATGTTTCTGGTCTATTCCGAGCTGCTGAACAGCCTGGACGCCGGAGCGACCACCAAGGTCACAATCAACAACCGCCGCCTCAATCGAGTGAACTTTGAGCAGACCATTCTCATGCCCCTGCGCGGGGATAAGCGGGATGTGTACCGCAAGGAGTATAACAAGATGCTGCTGGACAAGGCCACCGAGGGCAACGGCATCATCCAGGAGAAGTATGTCACCATCACCGTGATGAAAAAGAATGTGGAGGAAGCCCGCGCCTACTTCGCGCGCACCGGCGCGGATCTCATTTCCCATTTTGCCGCCCTCGGCTCCAAGTGTACGGAGCTGGACGCCACCGAGCGCCTGCGCGTCCTGCATGACTTCTACCGCACCGGCGAGGAGGTGGATTTCCGCTTCCACGCACGGGACATGATGCGGAAAGGCCATGACTTCCGGGATTATATCTGCCCGGACAGCATGGAAAAGACCTCCGACCATCTGATGCTGGGAGATCGCTACTGCCGGGTGCTGTATCTCAAAGACTACGCCTCGTATATCAAGGACAATATGGTGACGGAGCTGACGGACATGAGCCGGAATATGATGCTCTCCATCGACATCGTTCCCGTCCCCACGGACGAGGCTGTGCGAGAGGTGGAGAACCGGCTGCTGGGCGTGGAAACGAACATCACCAACTGGCAGCGCCGCCAGAACGCCAACAACAACTTCTCCGCCGTGATCCCCTATGACATGGAATTGCAGCGCAAGGAGGCCAAGGAGTTCCTGGACGATCTGACCACCCGCGACCAGCGCATGATGCTGGGCGTCATTACGATGGTGCTGACCGCAGAAACGCTGGAACAGCTTGACGCGGACACCGAGGCGGTACTGTCCATCGCAAGGAAACATATGTGCCAGCTTGCAGTATTGAAATATCAGCAATTCGATGGCCTCAACACGGTGCTGCCTATTGGCACCCGGCGCATCGATGCCTTTCGGACGCTGACCACGGAGAGCCTTGCCGTGTTCATACCCTTTAAGGTGCAGGAGATCATGGACAAGGGCGGTATCTACTTCGGGGAGAACGCCATCAGCCACAACCTTATCATGTGCAACAAGGAAAATCTGCTCAATCAGTCGGCCTTCCTGCTGGGCGTCCCCGGCTCCGGCAAGTCGTTCAACGCCAAGGAGCTGATCACCTTCCTCATGCTCAATACCGACGATGATATTCTGATCTGCGATCCGGAGGGCGAGTTTGCCCCGTTGGTGGAGGCCATGGGCGAGGACATCGGCACGGTCATTCATGTGGCGGCAGGCGGTAAGCACCGGCTCAACGCCATGTATATGGTGGAGGGCTACGGCGAGAACAACCCGATTGTGGAGAAGTCGCAGTTTATCATGTCGCTGGTAGAGCAGATTGACAAGAACGGCGTCGGGCCGCAGCACAAGTCCATCATTGACCGATGCACCGCCCAGGTCTACAAGGAGGCGGCGGAAACCGGCATCGTGCCGACCCTTGCCACTCTCCGGGAAAAGCTGCTGGTGCAGCCGGAGTTTAAGGCACAGGAGATCGCGCTGTCTCTGGAGCTGTTTACCACCGGCTCCCTGGACATCTTCGGCCACTCCAGCACTGTCAATCTGGACAAGCGCGTGGTGGTGTTCAATATCCACGATCTGGGCGAACAGCTCAAGCCCACCGGCCTTCTGGTCATCACCGACACCATGCTCAACCGTGTCACCCTCAACTGGCAGCGCGGCAAGCGCACCCATGTGTTTATCGACGAGTTTCATGTGGTATTTGAGAACGAGCAGAGCGGTAACTTCTTCACTTCTGCGTGGAGGCAATTCCGAAAGCGCAATGCCTATCCCACCGCCATCACGCAGAATGTGGAGTATCTGCTGGACTCCGTGCAGGCCAGCACGATGGTGTCCAACAGCGAGTTCGTAGTCATGCTCAACCAGGCGGCCAATGACCGGGAGAAGCTGGCAAAGCTGCTGAACATCTCCAACGAGCAGATGAGCTATGTCACCAACGCGGACGCGGGCTGCGGTCTGATCCGCTATGGGCGCGCTTTGGTGCCCTTTATTAACCGTTTCCCCAAGGATACGGAGCTTTATAAACTGATGACGACAAAACCCGGCGAGGGTGTATTTGGAGGGTATGAAAATGCGTAAATTCAATAAGACACAGGTTTTCTTTCTGATCGGGGCGGTGCTGTTCACCGCCCTTTTTGTTTTCTCCGGCGTGATGGCCATTCGCCAGTATAAGGACACCAAACAGAGCGCCGAGGCGTTCAACGCCGTGGCCGATCTTGTAAAGCCTGCCCCGACGCCGGCGCTTTCCACCGTGGAGAACACCACCGGCGAGGACGGAACAGACACCCCGGCAAGCTATGAGCCTGCCCCGGAGCTGACGGCCTATGACAAGTATGCGGCGGTCTATGAGCAGAATAGCGATTTTATCGGCTGGATCAGCATTGAGGACACCAAGATCAACTATCCTGTCATGCAGACCCCCGGCAACAAGGACTTTTATCTGAAGCATGCTTTTGACAAATCGTACAGTGAGTACGGCGTCCCCTATATGCAGGAGAATTGCAAGCTGGGACTGTCCGATAACTGCGTGATCTACGGTCACCACATGCAGGACGGCTCCATGTTTGCCGACCTCTGCAAGTTTGAAAGCGAGGATTTCTACAAGGAGCATAAGACCATCCATTTTGATACGCTGGCAGGCTTTGGAGAGTATGAGATCGTGTGCGTATTCAAGACGGCGGCATACGCTGCGGACGGCTTCAAGTATTACCACTTCGTGGACGCGGCCGATGCTGCGGAGTTTAACAGCTTCCTGTTCGCTTGCCAGTCTCTTGCCCTCTATGATACGGGCGTGAGCGCCGAGTACGGCGACAAGCTGATTACGCTTTCCACCTGTGAATACAGCCGCAGCAACGGGCGCATGGTGATCGTTGCCAGGCTGGTGCAGCCTGCTGCCGATGAGGTGGGAGGCAATGGCTGATATTAAAACGCGGGATGCCGTCAAAGGCACGATCAAGACCATAGATAAGTCCGCTGTTGCCTCCGAGCGCATGAAAGACGCCTTTATCCGTACCAAGGAAAAGGCGGAGCGTAGCACTTCTCCCACGGAGAACAGCCCGGAGGAATACGCGGCAGACCGTGTGACGGGCGGTGCAGAAGCCGTCACCTTCGGGGCGGCGCATGAGTTTGATAAGCGCGGGCGAAAGGCCGTCCGGGACACAAAGGAGAATATATCCAAGACCAAGGACTATCTGGAGCAGCGCAAAGCGGCGCAGCCGCAGGAGGCGGCAAAGGAAGCCGCCGAGAAAGCGCAGGAAACCGCCTGCGCCGCCCAGCAGCCCAGCCAGACAGTGACCTATCCAAACGCCGCACCCACCCCGGACAGAGCGCCGACCACTCCGGCAGAAACGCCCCAGCCTTCACCGGCTGGGGCGCGTATCAAGACCATAGACCGGCAGCGCATGACCATTCGTACACGGGAAAGTACCCGCACAGGCATCAAGCAACCCACAAAGGCAGGGCAGGTCAAGACCATCAAAGGGACTTCCCGGACGGTGAAAACCGCAGAGCAATCATCCCGTGCTGCCATCAAGACCAGCGAACAGGCGGCGCGCACCGCGCAGGCCAGCGCCAAAGCCACGGTAAAGACGGCGGAGAGAACGGCGCAGGCGGCGAGAGCGGCGGCAAAGACCGCAGCCGAAACCGCCAAGCGCACCGCTGAAGCTACGGCCAAAGCAATCAAGGCGATTATTGCCGGGACAAAGGCGCTGATCGAGGCCATTGTCGCGGGCGGCTGGATCTCCGTTATGATCATTCTGATCGTGGTGATGCTGGGCGTGGCGATTTCTCTTTTCGGCAGCGGGAGCGGTAATTCCTCTTATACGCCAGTGAGCGCCGAGGTGGAGGCATACACCCCCATCATCCGCATCTATGCCCAGCAGTACGGCGTCGGGGAATATGTAGAGCTGATCAAGGCAATCATGATGCAGGAGAGCGGCGGGCGCGGCCTCGATCCCATGCAGGCGTCCGAGAGCGGCTATAACACCCGCTATCCCCACAGCCCCAACGCCATCACAGACCCGGAGTATTCCATTGATGTAGGTGTCCAGACCATTGCGGACAGCCTGCGGCAAGCCAATGTGGAAAGCCCCATCGACATGGATAACATCAAGCTGGCGTTGCAGGGCTATAACTACGGCAACGGCTTTATCTCATGGGCAAAGGCGAACTATGGCGGCTATTCCACCATTGCGGCGATTGAGTTTTCCGACATGATGGCCGCACGTATGGGCTGGAGTGGGTACGGAGATAAGCAGTACCCAGCCCATGTGCTGCGCTACTATCCCATCGGCCGCGCCTTTACCGTGGGTGGCAATCAGGCCATTGTGGAAGTAGCCTTGACGCAGGTGGGCAATGAGGGCGGTGAGCCTTACTGGAGCTGGTGGGGCTTGAGCTACCGCGTGGAATGGTGCGCTATCTTTGTGAGCTGGTGCGCCGATCAGTGCGGCTATCTGGATGCCGGAGTGTTGCCAAAAATGGAAGGCGTGCGTCCATATGTGGACTGGTTCATGGAGCGTGGTCAATGGCAAGGCCGGGACTATGAACCGAGCCCCGGCGACATTATCTTTTTCGATTGGGAAAGCGACGGCTTGGCAGATCATGTCGGTATTGTAGAGAAGGTGGAAGACGGCCTGGTCTATACTGTGGAAGGAAACACTGGCAATGTGTGTGCTGAGCGGCACTACACCTTCGGTTCTATACCGATTCACGGATACGGTCTGCCCACCTATTAATGACTCATCTCAATTTTGCGGTAAACTGTTTAGTTGAATATTTCTGATGCGGTAGAATGACTCCTGGCACACTTACTGGGAGTCATTCTGCCTTTGTAACATTTTCTGCGATGCTAGAAGACACAAAACTATTTCTATAATTATATCGGTCAAGTACCTGCTTTTTTCGATTCGTGGTGACCTCTGTATAAATCTCCGTTGTAGAAACGCTGCTATGACCAAGCAGTTCTTGCACGGATCGTAAATCCGCCCCATTTTCAAGCAAATTTGTTGCAAATGTATGCCTCAAATAATGAGGTGTGGCGCGAGGATTAATGCCAGCTCTTTTTTTCATTGCGGTGAAGACATACTCAATTCCGTGGATTCCAAGCTGCTTACCATCTTTGTTTAAGAACACAGCGGTGCTGCTAGTTTCTCGGACTGGTCTTACTCTTAACCATAAAGATAAATTGTTCCAGGTTTGTTCGCAAGAAATATAGATTATGCGCTGCTTTCGCCCCTTTCCGTTGATAAGGATCGCTCTTTCCGTTGGTAATAGATCTTCAAGACTGATACTAGAGGCTTCTGAAATACGTATTCCCGTACTAATAAGCAAATCAACTAGAGCAAGATTCCTCGCACAAATCCAAAGTTGAAACGGCCGCTTAGCTTCTTTTGAAGCGTCAACTGCAGCATTGAGAAGGGAGATTGCTTCTGTAGTCTCTAGTATCCGAGGCAGTCGATGCTCTCGCCTATATCTTATTGTGTTCTTCTGAAAATAATTGCTTTCGATTACACGGTTATTCGCCAGAAAGTTGAAAAACATCTTTAGTACAATTAATTTACGTTGAATAGTATTTTCTTTAAGCCTCCGATTTGTAGATAGATGATATAAATACGAAACAACAGTCTCATCCGTGATGGCTTTATCACCAACAAACATGGCAAAATCGTAAAGATCAGATTGATACGCAGTCATAGTTTTAGGGGAAAGATTCTTTTCAGTCTGAAGTTTTCCTAAGAAGCTTTTGATAAGGGTTCTTTTTTCATACATAACACTACCTCGCTTAAGCAAAGAATCAAATACTCAAACATGATAGCATTTCTTTGGACGCCTTTCGCGCCAAACAGCAAAAATAGTTTTTTGACAGTATCCTTCAATTTTTTACCTTCGATATTGATAAAAACAATCTATTATGATAATATTATATGTACTGAGGCCACCTTACAATAACTACTAATTATTGTAAGGTGAT
>CAYNBS010000011.1:0-60335 GCA_964395795.1 uncultured Oscillospiraceae bacterium | reverse complement strand
CGCTTGATCGCCTCGGTCAGCTCGCGCTGATGCATGGCGCAGGTACCGGTGGTGCGGCGGGGCAGGATCTTGCCGCGCTCGGACAGGTAGCGGCGCAGCTTGGCGGTGTCCTTATAATCAATATAAGTCGCCTTGTCCACGCAGAACTGGCAAACTTTTCTGCGCTTGCGGTTCTTGGGATTGTTCTTATCGAAAGCCAAAGCGGATTCCTCCTATCTTAGTATCATTTAGAACGGCAGTTCGCCGTCATCATCGCCCAGATCCGTGAACGGAGAGGGGGCGGGGGCGGGAGCAGAAGCGCTGCGGCCGCTGTCATAGCTGTTGCCGCTGTAATTGTTGGCGGAGTAGCTGTTGTTGCCGTAGCTGTCACGGCTGCCTTCGCCATCGCGCTTGCTGTCGCCGAAATAGACATTGTCGCAGACGACCTCGGCGGTCGTGCGCTTGTTGCCGTCCCGATCCGTCCAGTCACGCATTTGCAGACGGCCGGAAACAGCGATCATGCGGCCCTTGGTGAAATACTTGCTCACGAACTCACCGGTCTGACGCCAAGCGACACAGTCGATAAAATCGGCCTGACGCTCGCCGCCGTCACGACCGCCGAAATCGCGGTCCACAGCGATCCGGAAGGACGCCACGGGAACCTGGGCCTGGGTGTAGCGGAGTTCGGGATCCCGAACAAGGCGACCCATCAAAACAATGTGATTGAGCATCGTGTCTCTCCTTACTCAGCCCGCAGGGTGATCAGGCGACGCAGGATGCCGTCGGTGATACCGAGGATACGGTCGAGCTCAGCGGGGAACTCGGGGCCGCTCTGGAACTTCATCAGCACATAGTAGCCCTCGGAAATGTAGTTGATCTCATAAGCCAGCTTCCGCTTGCCCATTTCCTCCAACTCTTCCAGAGTACCATTTGCTTCCACAAGTGCCTTGAACTTCTCAACAACCGCCGCGGTCTCCTCCTCGGAGAAATTGGGGTTGATGATGTACATTACTTCGTACTTCTCGCTTGCTTTTGCCATGGTTGCACCTCCTTTTGGTCTATTGGCCCCCGCTCTCAGGCGGGAGCAAGGAAATATACCCGCTTGCGCAGGCCATATCATTATAGCGGTTATTTTAGAATTGTCAAGAAAAATTTTCAGGAGTTCCTCCCGAATGGTCACAAAAAGCCGGATAAACGGGTAGACTTTATGTAAATGCTTTGATATAATGCAATATATAGCTTTGAAAAGGAAAACGCTCGAAAACGCAGCGCGCAGAGTCGTCTGCATCAGGCTGTTCCCGTGTACCGAAGAGTCTGTTTTCGAAGCGCTGTCCTTACACACTACCTTGCGAAAAACACATATAAGGAGGAGATTGCCATGAAACGAAGCAAAAAGCTGCTGAGCCTGCTCTTGGCGTTGACGCTGGTGTGCTCTCTGCTGTCCGTCTCCGGGCTGACTGCCCTGGCCGAGGAGCCCTTTGAGCTCTGGATCGGCGGGACACAGGTTACCGGCGATACTACCAGCGGGCCGGGCTGGAGCTATGATGCGGCGAGCAAGACCCTGACCCTGACCGATGCAAACATCACCGTCACGAACAGTACCGACATCCATGAGGGAGGCGCGATCTATGCCGATGGCAGTCTGACCGTGGTGCTCTCCGGAAGCAACAAGCTGTGCAGTGGGATCCTTTTGAAGAACGGCGACCTCGCAATCACGGGCAGCGGCAGCCTGACCATACAGTCTCCGGATACGAATGGTATCTACGTGATGGATGGCGACCTTTCCGTTTCGGGTGGCTGCACGCTGACAGCAGAGGGAATCGGCGACGGCATTTACACCGATGGCGACATCTCGATCACGGGCAGCACTGTAACGGCTTCGTCGAACGTCACCGCCCTAACCGCTTCGAATGTCACGGTCAAAGATAGCAGCTTGACCGTCACGAGTGCAGGCGAGTGTGGCATGTATATTGGGGGCAAAACCACAATCACGGGTACCAGCAGGGTTTCTGCCGAAGGGAAAGAGTATGCAATCTATAGCGACGAAGGGTTCAGCATCGGCGAAGGACTTGTCATCACGGAGCCCGAGGGCGGCGAGGTTGACGGAGGAAAGATCAAGGTCGCCGGCGCTGATGCGAAGAAGGTCGTGATCGAGCCCGAGCCCACCTACACCGTTATGGTCAGTGTGAAGCCCGAGGGGGCCGGCACGGCTATCGCCACGCCGACTTCCGGCAAGAAGGGCGCCGAGATCACGCTGAGCGCCACCGCCAACGAGGGCTACACCTTTAAGAAGTGGCAGGTAGTCTCCGGCGGCGTCACCGTGACGAACAACAAATTCACCCTTGGAAAGAAGAACGTGGAGATCCAGGCGGTGTTTGAGCCGATCACCTACGCGGTGAGCTTCGACCCGAACGGCGGCACCGGCAGCATGACCCAGGCCACCGTGGCCTATGGCGAACCGTACACCCTGCCCGAATGCGGCTTTACGGCACCCGAGGGCATGGAATTCGACAAGTGGGATGCGGGCAAGCCCGGCGATCAGATCGACGTGGCGGCGGACATGACGCTCAAGGCCGTCTGGAAGCCGATCACCTACGCGGTGAGCTTCGACCCGAACGGCGGCACCGGCAGTATGACCGAGGCTACCGTGACCTATGGCGAACCGTACACCCTGCCCGAATGCGGCTTTACGGCACCTGAGGGCATGGAATTCGACAAGTGGGATGCGGGCAAGCCCGGCGATCAGATCAACGTGACGGCAGACATGACGCTCAAGGCCGTCTGGAAGCCGATCACCTACACGGTGAAGTTTGAAACGAATAGCAGCACCACGATCCCGGATCAGACGGTGGAGTACGGCAAGACGGCTACAAAGCCCGCCGATCCCACCCGTGAGGGCTTTACTTTCGATGGTTGGTTTGCGGATGCCGCCTTCTCTGTGGAATTTGACTTCACTGCGCCGATCAAGGCGGATGCTACTGTCTACGCCAAGTGGACGGAGCCCCCCACCTACACGGTGGTCAGCGGCGGCGGAACCACCTGGAAAAAGGGAAGCAGCTCCGCGGTCACCATCACCGTCGAGCGCGACCCGGACAACAGCGCTTGCTTCAGCCACTTCCAGGACGTGCAGATCGATGGCAAGGCCCTGACGGAAGGCACGGATTATGAGGCTGCGGAGGGCAGCACCGTCATCACCCTCAAGCCCGCGGCTCTCCAGAAACTCTCCGCTGGCAGCCACACCGTTACCATCAACTTTGACGACGGCAAGGCGGAGACCAAAATCACCATCAAGGCAGGCACCAGCGGCGGAGGCAGCGGCCGCCCCAAGACCGGGGACGAGAGTATGCTCCCCTGGATCGCGATGCTGATCCTCTCCGGCGCAGGGCTGGGAGGCATGGCCTTGGTCCTGAAAAAGCCCAGATACACAGACAGACACTAAGCCAGGACAGATTACAGGGGCGGGAGAAATCCCGCCCCTGTCAGCTTGTCAAAAAAGTCCCTGGACAGGACTTTTTTGACTGCGCTTTCCCGCCGAGCATTTTGGCCGAACACAAAATGCTTTTTTCGAAAAGCCTTGAAAAACAAGGCTTTTCGAAGCGGCGGGCTATTGTATTCGAGGCGGGCCTTGCCCCCTCGAGCTCCCCCGCTGCTCTATCTATTCTCCCTTCAGCGAGGCTTTTTTGGCAGTCTCACAGGGGCGGGAGAAATCCCGCCCCTGTGCTGTCCTGGCCTTCTGCTGCGCTTGTATGAAGGGCCTTCGGCCAATTATAGGATTTCGCGAAGCGATCTTCCTTCTTTCGAAAAAATGCTCAGTATTCCAGCAGCGGGGCGCTGCCGTCATCCTCGCCCTTTTCGATGGAGCGGATCTCCGCCTCGTAGCTGTAGGTCTCGCTGACCTGGACGGTGAATCGGTCCCCCGCCTTCTTGCCCAGCACGGACTTCCCAAAGGGGCTCTCCTTGCTGATCAGACCCTTCCGGGGGTCGCAGCGGACGGTGGTCACCACCTGGATGATCTCCGTCTCATCGTCCTCGGGCATGTAGATCTCCACCTTGTCAAAAAGGCCCACGCTGTCCGCGCCGGAGTGATCCTCGATGACCCGGGCGGTCTTGATCATGCCCTCCAGGTAACGGATGCGGCTGCGGTTCTTGTTCTGGGCCTGCTTGGCGGCCTTGTACTCATAATTCTCGCTCAGGTCCCCGAAGGCGCGGGTGCGCTTGACCTCTTCGATCAGCTCCGGCATCAGCTCCAGCCTCCGGTAATCCAGCTCCTCCTGCATCTTTCGCAGGTCTTCCTTGGTCAATTCGTCGTGCATAGATGCTTTCCTCTGATTCTATTTTGGATTCAAATCCGTTTTTGAGGCAGCTTTGCCGTCTCAAAAACACCCTAAGCCGAGCTTTGCGAGGCCTCGCGCCGACCAAAGCGGCCTCAAGCCGCTGCGATGAGCGCGAGTCCTCAATTGCGAAACGAGTTTCGCAATTGACTAAAGATCCATGTGGATCGAGCTCAGGCCGCTGCGGTCAAACTCATCCAGATATTCGTCCATCCGGGCGGTAAGCTCGGTATAATCCTCCGGCTCGTGATCCTCCAGGCCCAGATCCCGCCGGGCCAGCTCCTCGGCCAGAATATCGAAAAACACCGCGTCCTCATAATCCGCGATGGCCTCGTGAATGCCGCCCTCCTCGTAGGCCTTGGAGGGGAAGATATGCCCGTGCCAGCGCTGCACCAGCGAGGGCATGCCCGCCCCGCTGGAGAGGGCGAAGAGCTTCTCCTGCAGCAGGTCATAGTCCTCAAAGCGGTCGTCCCCCCGGGTGGAGTTGAGGATCCAGTTGCCGATATACACCAGATCCAGCAGCCGCCGGAACTCCTTTTCTGTCAGCTCAATTTGCATGGCTTCGCCTCCTTGGCCCAAATCAGAACCATATTATATACCAAAATTCCAAAAGAGCAAGCCCAAAAAATGTCAGCCGCCCTTTTGAGGCGGCTGACACAGCCATGCATAGCATCTTATTTGCTTTGGCCTTTGTTCTGCTGCTTTTTCTGCAGTGCGGTCAGGTACCACAGGAACAGGAAGCTGACCGGCATGCTGATCAGCGCCGCCAGCCAGAAGGGAAACCCTTTCCCTGCCGCGCCAAGGTTCAGCGCGAACGAAAAGACAAGGGCCAGCACAAAGCCGAGAAAGGTGTTGCCGACAAAGCCCTTTTCCGGCTTAAAAATCAGCTTGTGCGCCAGCGCAGCCAGCAGACCTGCCAACAGGTAGCTGCCGAATTCCAGAACATACATCATGGGGGTGTCCTCCTTTTTATTCTTCTTATGAAAATAGCCGTTTCGCTCTCGCGGTCCTCTCTGAACTTACCACAGCCGGGAGCCTGCGTCAAGAAAAGCCCGCCGGTTTCCCGGCGGGCTTGCGGCTTGATGCGATTGCTTGTTTGCGCTTTCGGCTTACTCGTAGAGGGCCTTCAGCTTCATCAGGTGATCGTAGCGATCCTTGGCGTTGTCCTCATTGGCCTTGAAGAGGCGGTCGGCACGCTCGGGGAACTCGCGGGTCAGACGGCTGTAACGGGCCTCGTTCATGAGGAACTCCTGGTAGCCGCCGGCGGGCGCCTTGCTGTCCAGGGTGAAGGGCTTCTCGGCGTCCGGATTGAAGCGGAACAGGTTCCAGTAGCCGCAATCCACAGCCTTGTTCATTTCCTTCTGGCAGTTGGTCATGCCGCCCTTGATGCTGTGCATCTCGCAGGGAGCGTAGGCGATGATGAGGGACGGGCCCTTATGAGCCTCGGCCTCCACGATGGCCTTCAGGGCCTTGGCCTTGTTGGCGCCCATGGCCACCTGGGCCACGTAGACGTAACCGTAGGTCATGGCCATCTCGGCCAGGGACTTGGACTTCAGCTCCTTGCCGGCCGCGGCGAACTGCGCCACCTGGCCGATGTTGGAGGCCTTGGAGGCCTGTCCGCCGGTGTTGGAGTACACCTCGGTGTTGAACACGAAGATGTTCACATCTTCGCCGGAAGCCAGGACGTGGTCCACACCGCCGTAGCCGATGTCGTAGGCCCAGCCGTCGCCGCCGAAGATCCACATGGACTTCTTGTTCAGGTAATCCTTCTTGGCCAGGATCTGACGAGCGAGGACGCAGGCGTCGCACTCGCAGCCGTCGCAGATGCCTTCCTCCAGGGCCTTGATCAGGGCCTTGGTGGGCTCCTGGTTCAGGTTGCCGTTGTCATAGGTCTCGAACCACTTGGCGGCAGCGTCCTTGATGTCCTTGTCGCACCACTCGATGGCGACCAGGGCTTCAACCTTGGCCTTCAGATCGTCGCGGATCTTCTTCTGGCCCAGGTACATGCCGAGGCCGTGCTCGGCGTTGTCCTCAAAGAGGGAGTTGGCCCAAGCGGGACCCTTGCCTTCCTTGTTGACGGTGTAGGGAGAGGTGGCAGCCGGGCCGCCCCAGATGGAGGAGCAGCCGGTGGCGTTGGAGATGAGCATATGGTCGCCAAAGAGCTGGGTGACGACGCGGGCGTAGCTGGTCTCGGCACAGCCGGCGCAGGAGCCGGAGAACTCCAGGTAGGGCTGAGCGAACTGGCTGAACTTCACGTTGTCGGCCTTGAACAGCTCGGGCTTGGCAGCGACCTTCTCCACCGCGTAGTTGAAGACTTCCTGCTGATCCAGCTGGCTCTCCATGGGAACCATCTCGATGGCGTGGACGCCGCATTCGCCGATGCAGACGCCGCAGCCCATGCAGTCCAGAGGAGACACGGCCATGGTGAACTTGTAGCCGTCCATGCCCTTGATGCCCTTGACGGCGGCAAGCTTGGTCTGCTCGGGAGCAGCGGCGGCCTCTTCGGCGGTGAGCACGAAGGGACGGATGGTGGCGTGGGGGCAGACGAAGGCGCACTGGTTGCACTGGATGCACTTCTCGGCATCCCACTTGGGAACGGTGACGGCGATGCCGCGCTTCTCGTAAGCAGCGGCGCCCAGCTCGAAGGTGCCGTCGGCGTGATCCACGAAGGCGGAGACGGGCAGGCTGTCGCCGTCCATCTTGTCCACGGGATCCAGGATGTTGCTGACCATCTTGACGGTCTTCTCGCGGCCGTGCTTGGCTTCGACTTCCTTGTGATCCTCGGCGGTGGCCCAGGACTCGGGAACCTCGACCTTGACGTAGGCGGTGGCGCCGGCGTCGATGGCCTTGTAGTTCATGTCGACCACGTCCTGGCCCTTCTTCAGGTAGGAGTGGAGGGCGGCGTCCTTCATGTACTGGATCGCCTCGGCTTCGGGCATGACCTTGGCCAGGGAGAAGAAGGCGGACTGCAGAATGGTGTTGGTGCGCTTGCCCATGCCGATCTGCTTGGCCAGGTCGATGGCGTTGATCATGTAAAGCTGAATGTTGTTCTTGGCGATGTAGCGCTTGGAGGCGGCATCCAGGTGATGCTCCAGCTCCTCAAAGCTCCACTGGCAGTTGATGAGGAAGACGCCGTTGGGCTTCACGTCGCGGACGATGGGGAAGCCCTTGGTGATGTAAGAGGGCACATGGCAGGCAACGAAGTCGGCCTTGTTGATGTAGTACGGGCTCTTGATGGCCTTGTCGCCGAAGCGCAGGTGGCTGATGGTCACGCCGCCGGTCTTCTTGGAGTCGTACTGGAAGTAGGCCTGCACGAACTTATCGGTGTGGTCGCCGATGATCTTGATGGAGTTCTTGTTGGCGCCGACGGTGCCGTCGCCGCCCAGACCCCAGAACTTGCACTCGATGGTGCCTTCGGCAGCGGTGGCGGGGGCGGGAACTTCCTCCAGGGAGAGGTTCGTCACATCGTCCACGATGCCGATGGTGAACATGCGGCGAGGCTCGGCCTTGTTCAGCTCGTTATACACAGCGAAGACAGAGGCAGGAGGCGTATCCTTGGAGCCAAGGCCGTAGCGGCCGCCGACGACCTTGATATCGGTCTTGCCGGCGTTGGCAAGGGCGGTGACAACATCCAGATACAGAGGCTCGCCCTGGGCGCCGGGCTCCTTGGTGCGGTCGAGAACGGCGATCTTCTTCGCGGTCTCGGGGATGGCGGCAAGCAGCTTCTCGGGGCAGAAGGGGCGGAACAGGCGGACCTTAATCAGGCCGACCTTTTCGCCGTGGGCGTTCATGTAGTCGATGACTTCCTCGGCAACATCGCAGATGGAACCCATGGCGATGATGACCCGGTCGGCATCGGGGGCGCCGTAGTAGTTGAAGAGCTGGTAATCGGTGCCGAGCTTGGCATTGATCTTGCCCATGTACTCTTCCACGATGGCGGGAACGGCCTCATAGTACTTGTTGGAGGCCTCGCGGTTCTGGAAGAAAATGTCGCCATTTTCATGAGAGCCGCGCATAGTGGGATGCTCGGAGTTCAGGGCGCGGTCCCGGAAGGCCTGGACAGCGTCCATGTCGCACATTTCCTTCAGATCCTCGTAATCCCAAACCTGGATCTTCTGGATCTCATGGGAGGTGCGGAAACCGTCGAAGAAGTTCAGGAAGGGGACGCGGCCCTTGATGGCGGCCAGATGGGCCACGGGGCTCAGGTCCATGACTTCCTGGACGTTGGACTCGGCCAGCATGGCAAAGCCGGTCTGACGGCAGGCCATCACGTCGCTGTGATCGCCGAAGATGTTCAGGGTGTGGCTGGCCAGGGTACGGGCGCTGACGTGGAACACGCCGGGCAGCAGCTCGCCGGCGATCTTGTACATATTGGGGATCATCAGCAGCAGGCCCTGGGAGGCGGTGTAGGTGGTGGTCAGAGCGCCGGCGTTCAGGGAGCCGTGGACGGCGCCGGCGGCGCCGGACTCCGCCTGCATCTCCTGCACCTTGACGGTGGAGCCGAAGATGTTCTTGCGGCCCTGGGCGGCCCACTGGTCAACATAGTCGGCCATGGGGCTGGACGGGGTGATGGGATAGATGGCGGCGACCTCCGTAAAGGCGTAGGATACGTGGGCGGCGGCATTGTTGCCGTCCATGGTTTTGAAGTGTCTCATGTCTATTTTCATCTCCATGTATAGAATTCCTGCGCAGGCCCTGCGGCCCACGCTATAAGACAGGCTAAGTGTACCATTCTTTTGTGAAAAAGGCAACAAGAAAGTCTGACAAAAAAAGCCGTTTCCTTCCTGCAGCCGGGCAAATAATTCCGGCAAAGAGACGGAAAAGGCGCAATTTGACCTTGGAGGAGCAAATACCCCTTGTACTTTTCCGGGAATTGTACTATACTATATACTTGGTTTTGTGTCAGTTGACGAAAACCGGGCAATTCCTGCGGAAAGGAGCTTTTCCAGTTATGGTGACTATCACGAACGACGAAGGAAGAATCTGCGTCACCAACGAGGTCTTTACCAACCTGGCCGGCAACGCCGCCACCAGCTGCTTCGGGGTGAAGGGCATGGTCGGCCGCGCCAAGGACAGCGGCCCCTTCCAGCTTCTGCGCCGGGAATCCATGTCCAAGGGCGTGGAGGTGCACTTCAACGACGACGGCAGCGTCTCCCTGGATCTGCACATCGGAGTGGATCAGGGCGTGAACATTTCCGCCGTATCCCGCAGCATTATGAAGGAAGTCAGCTACAAGCTGTCCAAAGCCACCGGCGTGCCGGTGAAAAGCGTAGATGTCTACGTAGATACCATTATCGGGTAAAGGAATCGTAGAGATGAGAGATTATATCGACGCCGCGGCTTTCAAAGAGATGATTCTCTGCGCGGACGCGGCCCTGCAGGCCAATATCCAGGCCATCAACGACCTGAACGTGTTCCCCGTGCCGGACGGCGACACCGGCACCAACATGGGCCTTACCATCAATAACGCCGCCACGGAGCTGCGCAAGCGGGACTTTGAGAGCGTCTCCGCCGCGGCGGACTGCGTGGCCAGCGCCATGCTCCGGGGCGCCCGGGGCAACTCCGGCGTGATTTTGTCCCTGCTGTTCCGGGGCATCGCCCGGCGGCTCAAGGGCCTTGACACCGCCGGCTCCCAGGAGTTCACCGGCGCCATGAACGACGGCGTGGAGGCGGCCTACAAGGCCGTCATGAAGCCCGCCGAGGGCACCATCCTCACCGTGTCCCGCCTGGCCTCCGCCGCGGCGGGCAAGGCCGCCAAGGGCGGCGCGGATCTGGAGGCGTCCCTGGTGGCCGCCATCGAGGCGGGCGATGTGGCCCTGGACGACACCATGAACCAGAACCCGGTGCTGAAAAAGGCCGGCGTCATCGACGCGGGCGGCAAGGGCTACATGGTCATCCTTAAGGCCATCCTGGCCTCCCTCCAGGGAGAGATCAGCTCTTCCCAGCAGGGCGGCACAGTGGAGGCGCCCAAAGGGGACGTGTTCGATCCGGACAAGGTCATCGTGCCGGAGGAGAACATTTTCGACACGGTGTATGTGGTGCGCAAAAAGGATCCCAACGTGGATCTGCAGCCTCTGCGCCAGTATCTGGACAGCATCGGCGACTCTCTGGTGATTTCCGATGACGACGAGATCTTCAAGGTCCATGTCCACACCGACATCCCCGGCAAGGCCCTCAGCGAAAGCCAGAAGTACGGCGACCTGGACATCGCCAAGATCGAGAATATGCGCCTGCAGGCTCTGGATCTGCTGGCGGGCCGCAAGGCCAAGAGCACCGATGACCTGACCGAGATCGACAAGGAGCTCAGCTCCATGGAGTCCGCCACCGCCGTCACCGGCGAGGAGGCGGAGCAGGAGGACGTGGAGCCGGAAAAGGACTACGGCGTGGTGGCCGTGTGCGCCGGCGCCGGGCTGGAGACCCTGTTCCGGGATCTGGGCGTGGATCAGGTGGTCACCGGCGGGCAGACCATGAACCCCTCTACCGACGATATCCTGCGGGCCGTCAAGGCCACTCCCGCCTCCACGGTGTTCGTCTTCCCCAACAACAAGAACATCATCATGGCAGCGGAGCAGGCTGCCCCCCTGACCCAAAAGCATGTGATCGTCATGCCCACAAAGACCGTGCCACAGGGCATTTCCGCCATGCTGAACTTCGACCCCGGCGAGCCGGAGGAGTCCCTGGTGGGCGCCATGGGCGAGGCCATCGGCAAGGTGCATACCGCCATGGTGACCTATGCCGCTCGGGATTCGGACTTCGGCGGCCACGCCATCCGGGCGGGCGAATACCTGGCCCTGCTGGACGGGGCTTTGGTTGGCAGCTACACCAACCTGAAGACCTTGTTCAAGGAGCTGACCTGGGCCTTTGACGATTATCACCCCGAGTTCATCACCGTCTATTACGGCGAGGATGTGACCGAGGAGGAGGCCAACGCCGCCTCCCAGACCATCACCGGCAACTTCCCCGATGCGGAAGTGAGCGTGGTGGAGGGCGGCCAGCCGGTCTACTATTACATGATCTCCGTGGAGTGAGTCAATTTTTCATTATGAGAAGAGCGCCCCGGCTTTCGCCGGGGCGCTCTGATATTCTAAAAACGAAAAACGGTTTCCGATCAATCCGCCAGCTGCAGGTATCCGGAGACGCTGATCAGCTCCACCTGGCTCAGGTCAATATAGAACCCGGACCAGACCTTGGATTCCATATTGATGTTGGCCCAGCCGGAGAAGAAGGCGTTGGAGTAGCCGCTGTAGCGGCTGAAATCCGTACCGTAGGCGCTGTAGCGCAGGGCATAGCGGTCAAACACGGCGGGCTTTTCCGCGTGAACCTCGAACATGGTATCGTCCGTATGCCCGTAGGTATAATTCTTGGTGTCCACCTTCAGGGTGTTATAGTACAGGTCAAAGCCGAAGGTAAAGGACACGCTGTAGTCCCCGTCGCCCTTCACCTGCTCCAGGTATTCATCCCGCAGCACCACGCAGTAGGTCTGGCAGACCTGGGCGATGACGCCGGAGCTGGTGATGGAATAGAGGGGGATCTCCCGAAGCTGGAAATACTGGCTCCAGTTGTCCGCCGTGATGTCCACCCGGTGAAAGCTGCGGGTATCCGGTGTGGGCGACGGCGTGGCCGGGGCCTCCTCGGGCGCCGCCGTCCAGGCCTCGGGCGTGGGCACCACGGGTGTGGGCGCGGCGTTTTCTTCAATCTCGGACAGGCTTTCGCCCGCTTTCGTGCCGCAGGCACAGAGGGAGAGGCAGATCGCCAGGGCGAGGAGCACACAGAGTATTCGTTTCATGGCAACCATCCGTTTCAAGTGAAATCGTATCAGCTGCCATTATAGCCCTCTCCCGCCCTTTCGTCAAACAGAAAGTAGGGCTGGCCCACGGACGGCCCGCACGTTGGACAAACGTCCACACGGGTCTGAAGAGGATGCGGATTGCCGCGCCGGTGGTGCAACACCGGCTCGCAATGACAGAACGGAGAAATCTTTCGTCCACGCTGTAGGGGCGGATATCATCCGCCCGCGAACCGCGCAGCGGTCCAACATGCGGGCGGCTATTAGCCGCCCCTACGACAGAGACGTATCGCTCAACCTCGCCAGGATGTCCGCCGCGAATACAGGTTCGCGGGCGGGGTAAGCCCCCGCTGCTTCACTTCCCGATATTGCTCCAGAAGACGGAATCCAGCACCGCGTCCACTTCGCTTTCCGAGAATCCCAGGCCAATGCTGCCGCATAGGTAGGAATTCTCCAGGTAGGTGTAGAAATAGACTTGCTCCGGACTCTCCAGCACGGTGAACACCGTCCCGTCGGGGCAGGTGTGGCTGCGCTCGGAGAAGGACGCCAGATCAAAGGCGATCCCGCCGACCTCGTTGCCGGAAAACAGCGTGCCGTAGGCGGCATTGTAGACGTAGCAGGTGACCTGCCGCTCCGGGGTGAAGGCCACATACCAGCTTATCCCGAAGCTGCCCTCATCAAAATAATAGAACTTGTCGAAGCCCAAGGGCGTTTCGCAGAAGAAATCCCCGTGGCAGCACTCGGCGGCAACGCGGGCCGTGATCTCGTCGTTGGTCAAATACTGGGGGCCGGAGTAGTCGCCCTGGAGATTCGTGCCGTATTGGGCGTTGAACCACTCGTCCGTTGTCTGGAAGGTCTCCCGGCTGTAGAAGTGGGGGCCATTGTTCCGGAGGCGCAGGCCGTATTTCGCGGCGATCTCCTCCAGCTTGGCCTCTGCCGCTGCGCTGGTACAGCCGTAGTTAAAGTCGTACTTGCTTACAAAGCCTTCGTCTTGTTCATAGGCCGCCACATAGGCGTCCAGCTCCTCCTGGGTGGCGGTGCGCGTGTCGATGACGCCCTCGTTCCCCATGAAGGTGACTGTGTAAGTGCCGTCCTCGTTCTCTTCGATGGCGCGGGCGTCCGCCCCTTCGGGATAGACAAAGACCTCCGGAAGCTCCGGGTTCCATACATTGGCGTTCAGCCATTCCTCCCACTCAGCCCAGGCGGCGCGGCTGGCTTCCACATAGCTGTTCACGGCCGGGTCCTGATCCTCCGGGATCTCCTGGGGCTGGGTCAGGGACACCACGCCCCCCTCGGGGATCTCCTCCCGGACAATGGCCTTGGGCCCGATCCAGCCCGCGGCATAGGCCACGGCCCCCAGGCCCAGCAGCATGGCAGCCGCCAGGGCCAGGGTCAAAATGCGTTTGGTTTTCATACTTGCGCTCCTTTCCGTCGGGCGCCGTGCGGGATCGAAACGGGCACTCTCGGTCACAAAGCGGTCATCAACGGCATCGAGCAGCTGCAGGATCTGATCCCGATTCATAGCAAGCCCTCCTTTTCCAGATAGTCTTTCAGTTTCTTGCGGATACGGGAAAGGCGGACGGAGATCCGGTGCTCCCCAAGCCCCAAGCGGACAGCGATGACTTTCACCGGGTCGCCGTACCAATAGCGGCGGAGGAAGACATAGCGGTCCTCCCGGGAGAGGGTGGTCAAAAAGCCGTTTACGGCATCAGCCAGCTCCCGGGCCTCATAGTCCCGCTCCGGGCCGCCCGGAGCAGTCAGCACGGCCTCCAACTCATCCAGGGCCAGATCAAAGCTGCTGTTGCGCTTTTGGGCAAGACGGCCTCTCCGGCGGCTCAGGGCGGCGTTGCGGGCGATCTTGCACAGATAGGTCAGCAGCGGATCCGGTTGCCGAGGCGGAATGCTGTTCCAGGCAGCAAGCCAGGTGTCGTTCACGCATTCCTCCGCCTCCTGCTCGTCCCCCAGAATATTCCGTGCCACCCGACCAACCGGCGCGCCGTATTTGCGCCCGGTCTCCTGGATGGCCTGCTCCGAGCGGGCCCAGTACAGCGCCAGGATCTCTTTGTCTTCCAATGCGGTCACATCCTTTCCCGAGGCGGAGCGCTCACACCTCTCACCCTTTATACTATCGCTTCGGAAGGAAATGTCTCAGGTCTATGGCTATATTTTTCCGCCCCTACGGCGAAAATGAAAAAGAGGGACGCGCCAAACAGCGCGTCCCCTCTCAAAACTCAAAACTGAAAACTCAAGCCTTACTTGCCCATGTTCATCTGGGCAGCGACCTCAGCGGCGAAGTCCTCTTCCTTCTTCTCGATGCCCTCGCCCTTGACGAAGTGCACGGCGTCAACAAACTTGACGGAGCCGCCCAGCTTCTTGGCAGCGTCGGCGATATAGCCCTCGACGGAGCCCTGGAACAGGTCGGAGCGGACGAAGTCCTGCTGCAGCAGGCAGTTTTCCTTGTAGAAGGCGTTGATCTTGCCGGCAGCGATCTTCTCCTTGATCGCCTGGGGCTTGGCAGCCATCTTGGGGTCGTTGTTCATGAGAGCAACCTGAACCTCCAGCTCATGGTCGATGTCAGCCTGGGGAACCAGAGTCTTGTCCCAGTACTTGGGGTTCATGGCAGCGATCTGCATGGCAACGTTCTTACCGATCTCGGTGGCGTCAATGTCGCCCTCAACGGCCAGGTTCACCAGCACACCGTGGGTGCCGCCGGCGTGGACGTAAGCCACGTTGGTGGGCTTGGCAAAGCGGGCGAAGCGGCGGATCTGCAGGTTCTCGCCGATGGACATGACCTTCTCGGGCAGGGTCTCGGCCACGGTCAGGTCACGCTCGGGGTACTTGCACTGGAGCAGCGCGTCCACATCGGCGGGGTTGTCGTTGAGGACGACCTTGCAGATGTCCTTCACGAACTGCTGGAAAGCTTCGCTCTTGGCGCAGAAGTCGGTCTCGCAGTTGACCTCGACGACGGCGCCGACGCCGCACCGGGAGCAAACCTTGGCATAAGCCATGCCTTCGGCGGCCACGCGGCCGGCCTTCTTGGCGGCCTTGGCCAGGCCCTTCTCACGCAGCCAGTCGACTGCCTTTTCCATATCGCCGTCGGTAGCCTGGAGCGCCTTCTTGCAGTCCATCATGCCGACGTTGGTCATCTCACGCAGCGTCTTAACATCCTGAGCGGTAAAAGCCATTGGTTATTCCTCCTGTATATTTTACTTGAAACAAGGGGCGCGGGTGGCGCCCCTTGAGCTTGTATCCGATTTACTCCTCGACGGGAGCGGCGGTCTCCTCGACCTGGGCGTCAGCGCCCTGGTTGCCTTCCTGCACGGCGTTGGCCATGGTGGCGGCGATCAGGCGGATGGCGCGGATGGCGTCGTCGTTGGCGGGGATGACGTAATCGACCTCATCGGGATCGCAGTTGGTGTCCACGATGGCGACGATGGGGATGTGCAGCTTGCGGGCCTCGGCGATGGCGTTGTGCTCCTTGCGGGGATCGACCACGAACATGGCACTGGGGAGCTTCTTCATTTCCTTGACGCCGCCCAGGTACTTCTCCAGCTTCTCCATCTCGCCCAGGTGCTTCATGACTTCCTTCTTGGGCAGCATATCGAAGGTGCCGTCCTCCTGCATCTTCTTCAGCTGAGCCAGACGGTCCACGCGGGTGCGCATGGTCTTGAAGTTGGTGAGCATACCGCCCAGCCAACGGGCGTTGACGTAGTACATGCCCACGCGGGAGGCTTCCTCGCGGACGGCGTCGGTAGCCTGCTTCTTGGTGCCGACGAAGAGGATGGTGCCGTTGTTGGCAGCCAGGTCGCGGACGAAGTCATAGGCTTCCTCCAGCTTCTTCACGGTCTTCTGCAGGTCGATGATGTGGATGCCGTTACGCTCGCAGTAGATGTACTCGGCCATCTTGGGGTTCCAGCGGCGGGTCTGGTGACCGAAGTGGACACCGGCTTCCAGCAGCTGCTTCATGGATACGACAGACATTTGGTTTTTCTCCTTTTCTTTTTTGTTATTTCCTCCGGCCGCTTCCTCCCTTTTCCCAAGCGCCCTTGCGGCCGCCACATGGAAAAAAGTCCACGTCCGTGCGAAATGCCTTGATATTATATAAGAATTGTTTCCAAATTGCAAGGGCTTTTTGCGTCTTTTTTTGAGAAAAAATGCGGTTTTCTCAGGCTTTTTCCTGAGAGAACCGAGAAAGTCATTTGGTAGTGCTATGCGGGCGGCTGATCGCCGCCCCTACAGCGTGGACACTTGCTCTCCCCGTAGGGGCGATTCAGGAATCGCCCGCCGATCCGCGCCGACATAGGACGGGCGGGCACAAGGCCCGCCCGCTCGCTGTGATACAAAAGATTATGCCTGCCCCGCGTCCTGCCCGTTCTCCGAGGCTTGCTCTGCGGGCGTTTCGGTCTGCTCCTCTTCCGCTTCCTCCTCCGGATCCTCCAGGTCCTCCGGCAGCACCGCCATCAGATCCTCCTTGGTGGGATCCGTCATGGCCGCCACCCGGTTGGCCTGGCGCACCACCATGTCCTCAAACTCGTTCCGCACGTCGCGGCCGTTGCCGAAGTTCTCGGTCCGCTCCTCGTAGAGCCGGGTGAAGAGCTCCGTTGCGGCCTTCTCCGTCTCCTCGGTCATGGTGTAGCCGTTCTTCTTGCAGCGCATGCGGAACATGGCCATCAGCTGCTCGCCGTTATAATCGGGGAAGAAGAAATACTTGTTGAAGCGGGATTCCAGACCGGGATTGGAGTGGATGAACTTTTCCATCGGCCCGGTATAGCCCGCCACGATGACGATCAGATCGTCCCGATGATCCTCCATGGCCTTCAGGATGGTCTCGATGGACTCCCGGCCGAAGTCGTTCTCCCCGCCGGAGGAGAGGGAATAGGCCTCATCGATAAACAGCACCCCACCCAGGGCGGACTGGATGACCTCCTGGGTCTTCAGGGCGGTCTGGCCCACATAGCCCGCTACCAGGCCGGAGCGGTCCACCTCCACCAGCTGGCCCTTGGAGAGCACGCCGATGGCGGCGTAAAGCCCGCTGACAAGCCGGGCCACCGTGGTCTTGCCGGTGCCGGGGTTGCCCACGAAGACCATGTGCAGGCTCATGGGCGGCACAGGCAGCTCATGTGCCTCCCGGAGCTTGCGCACCTTGACCAGGTTCATCAGGTTCTTGACGTCCTTCTTCACCTCGTCCAGGCCCACCAGCTCTTCCAGCTCGGCCATCAGCTCCTCGAAGCTGGGCTTCTTGGCCTCTTCCTCCTTCTGCTCCGGCTCGGCCTTGGTCTCCCCGCCGGAGGTCTGGGCGGCGGGCTGGGGCTTGTGCTTTTCCTGGAAGCTGGGTTCCCCGCTGGTCACAAAGTCCAGAGGGTTCAGCCCCTCCCGGCTCTTGCGCACGCCGCTGGTGTCGCAGATGGCGGTAAGCCTGTCGGTGCAGTCGGTGATATAGGCGGCCTCGGCGTAGCTCACATCGTCGTCCACCGCGGCAAGATACAGCAAAATATTGGTGAGCATGCGGATGAAGGTGCGGGAGGTCTCGGACCCCCGCTTGGCATCGCTCTCCGCCAGGTTCCAGAAGAACACCGGCGGCAGGAACACATCCTCCTGGCAGGCGGCGGCGGTCAGATTCCACAGCAGCCAGGTGGGCCGGGGCTGACCCTTGGAGTAGATCTGATTGGCCATCTCCACATGCCGCTCGTTGATGCCGCCGGAGCGGCTCCACAGCCCCAGGGCGCACTTGGTCATAAAATCGTCCAGCTCCTTGGCCAGGCTGATGCTGCCAATGCGGTAGAAGGCGTCGGTATTGGCGAGATAGATCTTGTGAAACTCCTCGGGGGAGCGGTTCCAGGTGGTAGGCATAGGGCATCTCTCCTGTCTTTTTTCTTTCGTACCCTTTATTATAATCCAAATCCGCGCCGGGTCAAGATGGGACCGCAGGGCGGCACGCAGATTTTCTCCCGGCGCGAAGGCTCAGCGCAGGATGGGCTGGAGCTGCCGCCCCTCCAGGGCCGCCTCCACCGTCTGGCCCAGGAGCGAGAAGTCCGCCTGGAGGGAGCGGGGCTTTTTCACCGGGTCGTCCTGTCCGAAGGGGACGAAGTATACGTTCTTGCGGTTGAGAAGCCGTCCGATATTCTCCGCCGAGCCGGAGAGCCCGTCGTTGGTGGAAAAGGCGATCACCAGGGGTCTGCCGTTTCGCAGATGGGCCTTGGCGGCCATGGTCACGCTGCTGTCGGTGATCCCCTGGGCAAGCTTTGCCAGGGTGTTCCCCGTGCAGGGGGCGATGAGCAGCGCGTCCAGGGGCAGCTTCGGTCCCAGGGGCTCCGCCTCCGCAACGGTGGTAATGACGTGCTTGCCGCTCAGCTCCATCAGCCGCCGGATATGTTCCGCTGCCGTGCCGAAGCGGGTGTCCGTCTCGGCGGCGGTGTCGCTCATGATGGGTACCAGGTCATAGACTCTCGCCAGCGCGGTTGCGGCGGCAAAGAGCTTTTCATAGGTGCAGTAGGACCCGCAGAGGGCAAGGCCCAGCTTTTTTCGTTCCATGGTCAATCCTCCTGTTCTTCCAAGGCGGCATACACCGCCTGCTGCAGCAGCGCCGCCGCCGTTTCGGGGGACGCCTCCCCCGGCAGTCCCGGCGCCGCCAGCACCTGCAGACCCAAATTTTCCGCCAGGCTCCGGTCGAAGCCGCCGGGGGGCGAGGCCAGCTCCAGCAGCAGCGCCTCCGGCGGGATCAGGCAGAGAAGTCCCTCTGACAGCACCCGGGCAGGAACGGTGTTCACCAGAAAGCCCTGCTCCCCCAGCAGGCTCTCCAGCGCCCCAAAGTCCACGCCCCGGCAGCCCAGGGCCTCCGCCATGGCCCGGTCCCGTCCGTTCCGGGCCGCCACCGTCACCCGCGCCCCCAGATCTCGCAGCCGCAGGGCCAGGATCTGCCCGATCCGGCCCCAGCCCAGCACCAGGCAGCGGCTGCCCCAAAGGGCGCGGGGGCTATGGGCGATCAGCTTGCCCAGAGCGCCCTCCGCCGTCAGGGCGGCGTTGGCCACCGCCAGATCGGGCCGGTGCAGCAGATCCTCCACCCGAAGATCGGCCTGCAGCGCCTGACGCACGCTCCGGTCGCTGAAACGCCCGCCGATCAGCAGCTGTCCGGGC
Organism: uncultured Oscillospiraceae bacterium; assembly: GCA_964395795.1. Lineage (GTDB taxonomy): Bacteria > Bacillota > Clostridia > Oscillospirales > Oscillospiraceae > Limivicinus. The sequence continues at coordinate 41,105 of CAYNBS010000011.1, read as the reverse complement.
CACAGGGCTTCGATCAGGGCGGGCATGGGGAGCTGCTCCGCCGAAAGCGGCGCGTTCAGGTAGCCGCCCTTTTCCGCCGGCATGGGCAGCAGCACCCCGTCCGCCCCATATACGCAGCTCTGCAGGCAGCTGTCCCGGGGGATCTCTCCGGGCAGCGCCGCCTGCTCCAGGGCGAAGGAGCGCACCTTGTGCCCGTCCCGCAGCAGCCGGCAGGCAAGCCGGACGGCCCGATCGTCCCCGCCTACAACGGCAAATCTCATGTCTCACCACCTCCGGGGCTATACTATTCTGTTGCGCAGGGCGGCGTGCCTGTGGTAATATGTTAATCTGTAGGGGCTGGCGTCCTCGACAGCCCGCGATGATTGCCCATCTTGAAACAGGGGGATACGATATGAGCAGAGCAGACGAGATTTTCATTCAAAATTGCAGGGACATTCTGGAAAACGGCGTGTGGGACACCGATCGGGAAGTGCGTCCCCGCTGGGAAGACGGCGCCCCGGCCCACACGGTGAAGAAATTCGGCATCGTGAACCGCTATAACCTGGCGGAGGAGTTTCCCCTGCTGACCCTGCGGCGGACCTACTGGAAGTCCGCCATCGACGAGCTGCTGTGGATCTGGCAGCAGAAGAGCAACAACGTCCACGATCTGCGCACCCGGGTGTGGGACGCCTGGGCGGACGAGAACGGCTCCATCGGCAAGGCCTACGGCTACCAGCTGGGGGTGAAGCACCACTACCCGGAGGGGGACATGGACCAGGTGGACAAGGTGCTCTGGGATCTGAAGCATAACCCCGCCTCCCGGCGGATCATGACCAACATCTACACCTTTGCAGACCTGTCCGAGATGGCGCTCTACCCCTGCGCCTATTCCATGACCTTCAACGTCTCCGGCAACAAGCTCAACGCCATCTTGAACCAGCGCAGCCAGGATATGCTGGCCGCCAACAACTGGAACGTGGTGCAGTATTCGGTGCTGACCCTGATGATGGCCCAGGTCTCGGGCCTGGAGGCCGGGGAGCTGGTGCATGTGATCGCGGACGCCCATATCTACGACCGGCATGTGCCCGTCATTGAGCAGCTCATCCAGAACGAGCCCAAGCCCGCCCCCAAGTTCCTTGTGGATCCCGACGTCAAGGACTTTTACGCCTTTACCCGGGACAGCTTCCGGGTAGAGGGCTATGAATACCACGAGTTCACCGGGAAGATCCCGGTGGCGGTCTGAGGGGTGGCGCTTATGGCACTGGAAGCCATTGTGGCGGTCTATGCCGACTGGGGCATCGGCCTGAAGGGCACCCAGCCTGTGGTGCTGAAGGCGGACCGGAAGCATTTCCGGGACATCACCGGGGCCGACGCGGTGATCGTGGGCCGCCGGACCATGGAGGATTTCCCCGGCGGCAGGCCTCTGAAGGGGCGGCACAACATTGTGGTCACCCGCCAGGACCTGGAGATCGAAGGGGCCGAAGTAGTGCACGGCACGGAGGAGGCCCTGGAGGCCGCGGCGCGGCAGGGCCGCTGCCTGGTCATCGGCGGGGCCAGCGTATACGAGCAGTTCTTCCCCTATGTGGATCGGGTGCACATCACCAAGATCGAGCTGACGCCCCGCTCCGACCGCTTTTTCCCCAATCTGGACGAAGACCCGGCCTGGATCTGCCGGGAGCAGGGGCCATGGCTCACGGAGGACGGGCTGCGCTACTGCTTCTGCACCTACGAGAGAAGATAATCCATAACGCAAATGACGCACATGACGGTGCCTGTCCCCCTGAGGGACTTCGTCATGTGCGTCATTTGTTTTAGGATAGGGCGGCGTTTTTGCGTGATCCGTCCCTGTGTCCGACGGGCGGGCGGCTATTGGCCGCCCCGACGGGCTGGTGTCAAGGGTTCCAATCCTGTCATTGCGAGCCAGTGCACACACTGGCGCGGCAATCCGTATCTCCGCGATGTGCGGGCGGGCGGCTATTGGCCGCCCCTACGGGCTTATTCCGTCTTCCCCGTCTGCTCAAGGCTCAAAGGCCCCGGAAGCAGAAGCTCAGCTCCAGATCCTGCCCGGCAGGCAGGAGATACTCCGGATGGGTGCGGGCGCCCCAGGTGTCGTCCCCGCCAACGCCCATCTGCTGCAGGGCCACGCGCACCACGCTGTAGTTCACCGGCGGCAGCTCCCAGGCATGGCGGGCGTTCTCCAGCTCATGGGGCGTGTAGGGCAGCACATTCACGCTCAGCTCGTCCCCGAAGAAGAGCATACCCCGGCCCCGGCGATCCGTGACCTTCGCCCAGCGGACGCCGCAGTGGTTGCCGCACTCCTGGGGCACAAGATACCGGGCCAGGTTCTCCTCCACCGTCTTCCGGTAGATCCCCAGGCGGCCGCCCCGCTGCCGGTCGGCATAGGTCTCTTCCGGTCCCAGGCCGTACCAGGTCAGGCGGTCATAGTCCGCGCTGAGCTTGAAGAGCACGCCGAACTCCGGCATCTCCGGCAGGCCCGGCACCGCGGCATAGCGGAGGGTGACGCGCACGGTCCCGTCCCCGAAGACCTCATAGCCCAGGGCGCAGGCGGCGGCGGGCGAGGTAGGCAGGCTGTAATAATAGGTCACGACCACGCTGTTCTCCCGCCGCTCCCAGGCCGGGAAGGGGCAATCCTGGGGCAGCACCGGGGAAGCATAGAGGCTTGCGATCTTCCACTGGGCGTAGCGCCCGGGCATGCCGTTAGCTACGTCATTGTCCACCGGGGCGCGCCAGAAGTTGGGGGCGGGCCGCTGCTCCATCAGCTCCACGCCGCCGTAGACATAGGAGGTCAGGCCGGGCTTCAGGGCGGAGAACTGGGCGGAGAAATTCTTTCCCCGGACGCCCAGGTTCCACTTGCCCTCCACCACGGTGAGAGGCTCCGTGCAGGTGTAGGGCACCGGCGCTCGCTTGAAAACATGCTGGCCGAAGGCGATCTCGTGGCCCGCCTTGGCCCAGAGTTTATCCTCCTTCAGGGAGAAGGACAGGGTCAGCGCAAATTCCGGCAAAGGCCGGCCCAGGCTCATGGCCGCCCGCTCCCGCGTCTCCATCTCCCGGAGGATCCGCTCCGGCAGGGGGAAGCTCCGCGCCGACAGCGGCGGGACGGAGAGCGCGAGACGCTCCCGCAGGCACTCCTCCCCGTCCTGCTGCAGGATGAGCTCTGCCCGGAAATCCGCCGCATCCGTGAACAGGTACTTATTCTGCACCGTGAAGTCCCGCTCGGCGAAGCGGACGGACAGGCACTGGTAGTTGAACTTGACCTCCTGGAGCTTGGGCGAGGGCGTCCGGTCGCCGCCATAGACGATGCCGTTGCCGCTGAACTCATAGTCCGTGGGCCGCTCGCCGCAGTCCCCGCCATAGGCCTGGACCCACCGGCCCCGACGGTCCTTTTGATACAGGGACTGATCCACATAGTCCCAGATGAAGCCGCCCTGATACCGGGGCTCCCGGTCGCTCAGGTCGGTATATTTATGCATGGCGCCGCAGGAGTTGCCCATGGCGTGGGTGTACTCGCAGCAGATAAAGGGCTTGCCCGGATGCTCCCGCAGGAATTCCTCGATCTTCGCCGCGGGGGTGTACATCTGGCTCTCCATATCGCTGGTATCGGGGTAGCTCCGATCCCAGAAGATGCCCTCATAGTGGACAAGGCGCAGGGGGTCCAGGGCGCGGAAGCGCTGGCTCATCTGCCAGATCACCGAGCCGCCGTAGCTCTCGTTGCCGCAGGACCAGATCAGGATGCAGGGGTGGTTCTTGTCCCGCTGGTAGATGGACTCCACCCGATCCAGCAGCAGCGGCGCAAACTCTTGGTGATCCTTGGGGACAGCATAGTCCGGCCCGGCCCGATGCTTCAGCACCGCGTCCCAGCTGCCGTGGGTCTCCATGTTGGTCTCGTCGATCACATAGAGGCCGTAGCGGTCGCAGAGGGCGTAGAGCTCCGACTGGTTGGGATAATGGGAGGTGCGGATGGCGTCGATATTGTTCCGCTTCATGGTGAGAATGTCCTGCAGCAGCTCCTCCCGGTTGGGGACCCGCCCGGAGACGGAGCTGAAATCATGCCGGTTCACCCCGTGGAAAACGATGCGCTTGCCGTTGAGGAGCATGAGGCCGTCCTTCAGCTCGATCCGGCGGAAGCCCAGGAACTGCTCCATCACCTCGGCGGTCTCGCCGCTCCGGTCCAGCACCTCCACCAGCATCCGGTACAGCTCCGGCTTTTCCGCGCTCCAGAGGGCCGGGCGGGTGACAGAGAAGGCCGTCTCTGCCCGGTTTTCCCCGGCGAAGGGGACGTGCCGGGTCTCCAGCCGCTCCTCCCCCTGGAAGAGGGTCAGCCGCAGGGCGCCCTGGCCCCGGGTCTTGGCGGAAACGGACACCCGGCCCGCCAGGAAGTCCTCCGTCAGGGTGGGGACGACGGAGAGATCCGTCACCGCCGCCTCCGGCAGCATGCTGAGCCAGACGCTGCGGAAGATGCCGGAGAAGCGGTAGAAATCCTGATCCTCGAACCAGCTGCCGGGGACCCATTTGAACACCCGCACCGCAAGCTTGTTCTCCCCCTCCCGCAGGGCCTCCGTCAGGGAGAAGTCGGAGGGGTCAAAGCTGTCCTCGCTGTAGCCCAGATACCGGCCGTTGAGCCAGAGGGCAAAGCCGCTCTCCACTCCCTCGAAGCGGATGCGCACCTCCTGACCCCGGAAGGACTCCGGCAGGGTGAAGCCGGTGACGTAATCCGCCACGGGATTGAAGAATTCCGGCACCTCACCGGGGCGCAGCTCCTCCTGGGCGTCCCAGGGATACTGGGTGTTCACATAGGCGGGCCGGTCATGGCCCTCCAGCTGGATATGGGCCGGGACGCGGATGCTGTCCCAGCCGGAAGTATCGTAGTCCGGGGCAAAGAAGCCCTCCGGCGCGGTCTGGATGCTCTTGGAATAGTGGAATTTCCAGACCCCGTCCAGGCACAGACGCAGGCTGCTCTCCCCCGTCCGCAGCTCTGCCAGATTGCGGAAGGCCAGGTGATCGGAGTGGGCAGGCAGCCGGTTCTCGGCAAACACCGCCGGGTCCTTTACGGTTTTCTCATAGCTGAATGTTCTCATATCTCTCTCCATCAGGCAGATTAAAGCCGGGGAGCGCCCTGCTCCCCGGCTTTGACTGTAGACAATCGCGGAAGCAAAAGCCTCGCAGAGTTTTTCGCCTCGGAAGGCAAAAAAGAAAGTACAATCCGTTTTTTCCGAGGACACCCTCCAGAGGGGCTTCTCTTGCTGCTTCGCAGCAATTCACCTTCTGCGTATCGGAAAAAACACATCTCAGCCTTCCAGTGTGCGAGCGTCCCCCGCAAGCGAGTGCATGCAGAAGGCTGCAATCCCCTTGCAGGCAAAGGCCTTTGCCCTTTGCCTGCAGTCCTTACATCAGGCCGAGGCCGTGGGCCACGTTGCGGATAAAGTCCTGGACGTTGGTGACCATGGTGGTAGCGGACAGGCTGCCGCGGTCCAGCAGCTTGTTGACCACAAACTCGTCCGCGTCCACGCAGTAGAGGTACACGGGGCGGATGCTGCCGTCGGGCAGGACCCGGAAGGAGGGGGTCATGTTGCCGGTGGCGATGGTGTGCAGCATGGTGGCAAGGCAGATCACCGTGGTGGACTTCTTCACGATCTCCCGCATGGCGGTCTGGCCCTCATAGACATTGCCGATCACCTCGGGCAGGGGGCCGTCGTCCCGGATGGAGCCGCAGAGCACGAAGGGCACCTTCTGCTTCACCACGCTGTACATGATGCCGTTGTCGATCTTGTACTCCTCCACGAATTTGGCGATGGAGCCGCAGCGGCGCACCTTGTTGATGGTGTCCAGGTGGTTGTAATGCCCGTTGGGCATGGACTGCTGGGTGTAGATATCCTGACCCAGGGCCGTGTGCAGCAGGCCGCCCTCCAGATCGTGGGTGGCAAGGGCGTTGCCGGCCAGGAGGCCGTGGGCGTAGCCGTTTTCCACCAGCAGCTGCATGGCCTTGCGGGCGTCGGCGTCAAAGGCGAAGGCGGGGCCCATGACCCAGACGATGTTGCCGTGGTCCTTTTCGTAGCGCAGCAGCTCCACCAGGTTGTCATAGTCCCGGGTGTAGGAGGTCTCGCGGCTGCGGCCGGTGCGGAAGACGAAGCGGTCCTCCAGCCCTGCGCCCTCTTCCTCAAAGCCGGTGCTGTGCATGAAGATGCCCTGCTCGCCGTTCTCGGTACGGCCCAGGATCACCCGGTCTCCCTTGCGGAGATTGCGGTTTTCCACCACGTCCAGCCGCCCGTCGGGCCGCCAGACCACGCTGGAGTCCATCCGGCTTTCCGGCGCCAGGGTCCACACGCCGTCCAGCTTGTAGTATTCGGGGTACATGGAGGTGCTGTGGTAGCCCTCGGGGGCCACGCCGTCCTGCTCGCACAGAGCCCAGGCGGCGTTGGGAGCCTTCACGAAGCGCTCCTGGGTGAAATCGGGGGCATGATAGGCGGGAAACTGAAATGCCATGGCTTATCATCCTTTCTCTGCCGCTGGGGCAGCCGGGTATCCGTTTCAAAAGAGCGGGCAGGAATTGCCCGCTCTTATGATTCTACTATACTTACTCTTCCTTGTCCAGACGCATGGAGCCGGTTTTTTTCAGCTGCTGGTGGACGGAGAAGCAGCGGTCCAGCAAATGGGGGGTCTGGGCGCCATGGGTGGCGGCGCAGGCGTCCTCGAAATAGGCGCGAAGCTGAGGCCGATAGTCCGGGTTGGCGCAGTTTTCGATGATGCGCACTGCCCGTTCCTTGGGGCTCAGGCCCCGCAGATCGGCATAGCCCTGCTCGGTGACCAGCACGTCCACGTCATGCTCGCAGTGATCCACATGGGTCACCATGGGCACGATGCTGGAGATCTTGCCGCCCTTGGCCACGGAATTGGTCATGAAGATGGAGATGGCGGAATTGCGGGCATAGTCCCCGGAACCGCCGATGCCGTTATACACGTTGGTGCCGTTCATCTGGGAGGAGTTCACGTTGCCGTAGATATCCGCCTCCACGGCGGTGTTCATGGCGATGACGCCCAGGCGCCGGATCACCTCGCCGTGGTTGGAGATCTCGGAATCCCGCAGAAGGAGCTTGCCCCGGTAGGCTTCCAGATTCCCCAGCAGCCGCTGCATCCCCGCTTCGGAGAGGGAGAGGCTGGTGGCGGAGGCCATATCGGCCTTGCCGGCGTCGATCAGATCCAGGATGCCGTCCTGCATGACCTCGGAGAAAAAGCGCAGGTGCTGGAAATCCGAGTCCTTCAGGCCCAGCAGCACCGCGTTTGCCACCGAGCCCACGCCGGACTGGAGGGGACACACATCGGCAGACAGGCGCCCCGCGGCCTTCTCGGCCTTCAGGAACGCCACGATATTTTGGGCGATCTGCTTGCTCACCTCATCCTCCGGGGCCAGGGGCCGGGGCTTCTCCGGCAGGTCGGAGATCACCACGGCGGCGATCTTCTCCCGGGGGCAGGTGAGGTAGGGCACGCCGATGCGCTGGGCCGCGTCGGTGAGGGGGATGGGCTTGCGGGCGGGGGGATCCTGCATCCGGTAGATGTCATGGAAGCCCTCCAGCTCCGCCGGCTGGCGGAGATTCAGCTCCACGATGACCTGATCGGCCAGGTCGATCCAGGTCTGGGAGCAGCCCACCGCGGTGGTGGGGATCAGGTTCCCCTCCTCGGTGATGGCGGCAGCCTCGATGATGGCCGTCCGGATGGGGCCATAGAAGCCGTAACGGGCGTTCTGGGCCACCATGCCAAGGTGCAGGTCGGTATAGGCCACGCCCCGGGCGCTGCCGCCGTTCACGGCGGAGCGCAGGGCCTTGCTGGTCATATAAGGCAGGCGATAGGCGATCATGTCCTCTTCTGCCCAGGCGGAATCCAGCTCCTCCCCGGTGGAGGCGCCGGAGAACAGGCCCAGGCGCAGCTTGCGCTCCCCGCGGTGCACCTGCTCCCGCAGCGCCAGGGGCACTGCCTTGGGGCAGCCGGAGGGGGTGAAGCCGCTGACGGCCACGGTGTCCCCGTCCTGCACGAGCAGGGCGGCTTCCTCCGCGGTCATGATCTTCTCCCGCAGGGCCTCGCAGCGAAAACGCTTTTGCAGCTCCATTGCGCTCACCCCAGGTGGTGGGCGAAGGCGGCGGCCTGCTCGGCGGTAATGAGTTCCTTGCCGGCGTCCAGCGCCTTGCGGTTAATGTCCTCGGTGCCGGCGGGGATGTGGCGCTTCACGGCCTCCATCAGCTCCTCATCGGTGAACAGCTGCAGGGCGGCGTTGATGGCGCCCACGGCCACGATGTTGGCGGTGAAGGCCTTGCCCACCTTCTCCTTGGCGGTGCGCAGGATGGGAATGGCGATAACCCGGCTCTCGTCCACATAGTCGGGCCGCTCCAGGCTGTCGTCCATCATGACCACGGCGCCCTCGGCCAGGGTCTTGGTGTAGGTATTCAGGGAGGCCTGGGTCAGGGCCAGAAGGAAGTTCGGCGTCGTGACCTTGGAGTACCAGATCTGCTCCCTGCTCACCACGGTCTCCGCCTTGCTGACGCCGCCCCGGGCCTCGGGCCCGTAGGCCTGGGACTGGACGGTGCGCAGCCCCGCGATCACGGCGGCCTCCGCCATGATGACGCTGGCCAGGATCACGCCCTGGCCGCCGGAGCCGGCGAAACGCATTTCATAACGCTTGCTCATTTTCTCTCCCCTTCCTTCTGGCCCTTGGCCGCAAAGCGGTCAATGAGCTTCTGATACTCCTCCGAATACTCGGCAAAGTCATTCTCCGCCAGGATGCCGATGGGCTTCTTGCCGGCCATGTCCTCCGGCGTCATCACATTGAAGCGGTTCATGGGGATCAGGTTATCCCGCTGCCACTTGAGCATCTCCACCGCGTCGCCCTTCTTGTTCTTGCGCCCGTAGTAGGTGGGGCAGACCGAGTAGACGTCCACCAGGGAGAAGCCCTTGTGCAGCATGGCCTTTTTGATGACCTCGGTGGTCTCCCGGGCGTGGAACACGTCCCCCCGGGCGGCGAAGGAGGCGCCGGCGCCCGCCGCCAGCAGGGCGATATCGAAGGGCCGGTCCAGGTTGCCGTAGGGCGCGGTGGTGGCCTTGTCGCCGGTGGGGGTGGTGGGGGAATACTGGCCGCCGGTCATGCCGTAGATGTCGTTGTTGAAGCAGATGACCGTGAGCCCCAGGTTCCGGCGGGCGGCGTGGATCAGGTGGTTGCCGCCGATGGCGGAGCAGTCCCCGTCGCCGGTGAGCACCACAACGTGGAGCTTGGGGTTGGCCATCTTGATGCCCGTGGCAAAGGCGATGGCCCGGCCATGGGTGGTGTGGATGGAATTGAAGTCCAGATAGCCTGCCGCGCGGGAGGAGCAGCCGATGCCGGAGACGATCACGATATTGTCCCGATCAAAGTCGGTATCCGGGTCGTTGATCAGCTCGTCCAGAGCCACCGCCACGTCCCGCATGATGACGCCGTTGCCGCAGCCGGGGCACCAGATGTGGGGCAGGTGGTCAATACGCATATACTGATGAATCAGATCACTGGGCATGATTTCAGACCTCCATTTCCTGCAGTTTGGCAAGGATTTCGGCGGGGGTGATGACGGTGCCGTCCACCTTCCCCAGGAAGGAGACGGGGGTGCCATCATTGACCACGCGCTGCACCTCCAGCAGCATCTGACCGTGGTTGTGCTCCACCATCAGGATGTTCTTGAGCTGAGGCAGCCGGGCCTTGAGCTGCTTTTCCGGGAAGGGCCAGACGGTGATGGGCCGGAACAGACCCACCTTCTTGCCCTCCGCCCGGGCCTGGAGCACCGCCTCCATGGCGGCGCGGGCGGTGCCGCCGAAGCAGACCAGGGCCGTCTCCGCATCGTCCATGGCGTACTCCTCCACGCGGACGATATCGTCCACATTGTCCTCCACCTTTGCCAGCAGCCGGGAAACCAGCTTGCCCGCAACCTGGGTGTTGTTGGTGGGGAAGCCGCTCTCGTCATGGGCAAGGCCGGTGATGTTATACCGCTCGCCCCGGCCGAAGGGCTTCATGGCGGGGACGTACTCGCCCTCGGGCACATAGTAGCACTGCTTGTTGGCGCCGTCATGGAAGGAGGGCTTGCGCTGGTTGATGAGGAGCGTGTTGGGCTTGGGCAGCTCCACGCCCTCCCGCATGTGGCCCACGATCTCGTCCATCAGGAAGATGACCGGGGTGCGGTACTTCTCGGACAGGTTGAAGGCCCGGATGATCAGGGTATAGGTCTCCAGCACGGAGGAGGGGGACAGGGCGATCACCGGATGGTCGCCGTGGGTGCCCCAGCGGGCCTGCATGTAATCGGCCTGGGCGGGGCTGGTGGGCAGACCCGTAGAGGGGCCGGCCCGCTGCACGTCCACGATCACGCAGGGGATCTCCGCCATGGCGCCGTAGCCCAGATTCTCCTGCATCAGGGAGAAGCCCGGGCCGGAGGTGGCGGTCATGGCCTTCACGCCAGCGGCGGAAGCGCCGAGGACGGCGGCGATGGAGGAGATCTCATCCTCCATCTGGATGAAATGGCCCCCTACCTGGGGCAGGCGCAGAGAGCTCTGCTCCGCAATTTCGGTGGACGGGGTAATGGGGTAGCCGGCGAAAACGCGCATGCCGGCGGCGATGGCGCCCTCTACAGCGGCCTCGTTCCCCTGCATCAGAACAGCTTTCGACATTCTTTCACGCTCCTCACTCTTCCAGATTGACCAGATAAATCGCATAATCCGGGCAGCGCAGCTCGCACATGCCGCAAAGGATGCAGCCTGCCGGATCCTTCAAACTCACTTTTTCCTTCTTGATTTCCAGCACCTGTTTGGGGCAGAAGGCGGCGCAGATGCCGCAGCCCTTGCACCAGGACTCCTCGATCACGAGTTTCTTTCTCCCGATCATGTTGTACGCTCCTTTTTTGGGCTCTCGTCCTCCGGCGGGCCGGAGGCGCAGCGAACCTCTCTTGATTCATTAAACACCAAATTCCGGAAAAAGGAAAACACTTCTTTCCTTGCTGTTGTCACAGGCTTTTTCCTGTGGTACAATGGGGGTGGCTCTTTGTCGCCCGCGCCTTGGGCCTGCGTCGCCATTTTGCGCGATCCCCCGTTTTGTGGCCAGCCATCCCCAGACCCTTGTGACAGCATGACAGCAATGACAGGAGATTTTTTCCCGCTCTCTCAAACTGCTGTCACCTGTCACAGTGCCCCGCAAGGGAGGAGGTACCCTCATGAATTTTCGCAATCTCCAATACTTTCTGACTGCCGCGGAGGAGAAGAACATCACCCACGCGGCACGCAGGCTTTATATCTCCCAGCAGTCTCTCTCGGGCCATATCGCCAAGCTGGAGGAGGAGCTGGGCGTACCGCTGTTCGAGCGGGGGCCGGAGCTGCGCCTGACCTATGCCGGGGAACGCCTGGCCCTCATCGCCCGGCAGATCTGCTCCCTGGAAAAAGAGATCCTGCGGGAGACCGGGGAGATCAGCGACCGTCGCCGGGGAAGGCTGCGCCTGGGCATTTCCTACACCTGCGGGCGCTCGCTGCTGCCCATGCTGCTGCCCGCCTTCTGCGCGGCCCACCCCCTGGTGGAGATCAGCCTTATGGAGGGCAACCACCGCCAGCTCAACGACTGGCTGAGCCGGGGGGAGATCGACGTGCTCATCGGCTACATGCCCATTGACGTATCCGGCGCCCAGGTCTCGGTGATCCTGCAGGAGCGGCTGTTTCTGGCCTGTCCCAGACCCTTCAGCCGTCAGGTCTTCGGGGAGGCCGGCGAGAAGCTCCGCCTGGCCCGGGAGGAGGGGGCGGATATCCGCCTCTTTGCCGATCAGCCCTTTATCCTGCTGAAAACCGGCAACCGCATCCGCGCCATGCTGGACGCCTATGCCGCAAAGCTGGGCTTCCTGCCCCGGGTGCTGCTGGAGACGGAGAATATCGAGACCGCCTTCGCCCTGGCGGAGCAGGGCATGGGCATCACCCTGTACCCGGAGCTGTTCCTCCGCACGCTGCACCGGGACGCCGGCGGGGAGGCGTCCTCTCTGGATCTCTTCCCCCTGCCGGGGGCGGAAACCCTGGGCGCCCTGGCCGTGGCCTTTATGGAGACCGGCTACCGCTCCCCGGCGGTGCTGGACTTCATCGCGCTCTGCAAGCAGCGGGCCGGCGGCTGGGGGATGGCGTGAATGCATGCCTGGAAAGGGGGGCGTGACAGGTGACAGCAGTTTGAGAGAGCGGGAAAAAATCTCCTGTCATTGCTGTCATGCTGTCACAGAGAAGAAAAACGAAGATTCTGCATCGATATACAGGAGGAGACAAGATGAAAGAAGTCTGCATGTTTTATCTGGAAAGCTGCGGCTACTGCGACCAGGCCCGCCGGGCCCTGGAGGAGCTGTTCGCGGAGAATCCCGCCTACCGGCAGGTGCCGCTCAGGCGGATCGAGGAATCCCGGCAGCCGGAGCTGGCGGATCAGTACGACTACTACGCCGTGCCCAGCTACTTTGTGGACGGCAAGAAGATCTTCGAGGCCCGGCTCTTTATGCGCTATGAGGACATCAAGGCCGGCACCAGGGCCGCGCTGGACGCGGCGCTGGCGGAATAAGCAGGCAAGGGAGAAGGCCCCGTGCGATCGCACGGGGCCTTCTCCCTTGTGTTTTGCCTTTGAAGAGGACGAGAGCGGCGACAATTGCCCAAAACGCAAAACTCGCACCTGAACCCTAATTCCCGCCGGGCATCTTGGGCAGCTCGATGTCCAGGTAGCTCTCCACGATCTCCATGACGCTGTCGTCCCGCAGGATGATGGAGATCTCGATGCGCCGGTTGGCGGCCCGGCCGTTGGCGGAGGCGTTGGAGGCCACGGGCCGGGTCTCGCCGTAGCCGGCGGCGCAGAAATACCCGGCGTACTTGCTCAGCTTGCCGCCCTTGCCCTCCAGCAGATAGCCCAGCACGGCGTTGGCCCGGTCGGTGGAGAGGATGCGGTTGGCCTCCTCGGTGCCGGTGGAGTCGGTGTGGCCGGAGATGACGATGGTGTCCACATACTTGGCGTTCTCCTCATCGGAGAGGAAGGCCACGAACACGTCAATGAGCAGATCCAGGGCGGGCTTGGCCTCCTCCTTGATCCCGGAGGAGCCCACGTCGAACAGGATGCTCTCGCTGAGCATGATATTGCCGTTGTCGCCGATGGAGACCTTGGAGGCGTCGCCCATGACCTTGCTCATGCTGTCCCGGATCTGCTCCAGGATGGACAGGCGCAGCACCGCGATGGTCTGCATCTGGCTGCGCATGGCAAGCAGCTCCTCCGAGGCGGCCTTCATGTAATCCTGCTGGGAAGCGATCAGAGCCTTTTGATCCAGCAGCAGCTTGTTCTGTGCCGCAAGCTCCGTCCGCTGCTGCTCCAGGGTGGTCTTGGCCCGGTCCAGGTCGATGGCGATTTTCGCCAGCTGCTCCTCTGCCGAGGCCACCTCCTGCCGGGTCAGGGCCAGCTCCTCCTGGGTGTCGCTGAGCTCCAGCCGGGTGGCGCGCAGCTCCTCCTGGGCGTCTTCCAGCGCCGTCCGGGCGGTGACGAGCTGCTCCGAGGTATCCGCCAGGGCAGCCTCGGTGTTCTGCAGCTTGTTGCCGGTGATCAGGTTCTGGATATAGCTGAGCAGCATGACGAAAAACAGGATCAGCGCCACGGCGGACATCATGTCCGCATAGCTGGGCCAGAAGCCCTGCTCCCCCTCGTTGGAGCGGACAAAGGCGTCGGAGCGGCCCTTAAACTGTCTTCTCATGCTTGCCGCCCTCCATCCGGCGGTTGATCTCCCGCATGGCGCCGGCCAGATCCCGCACCGCCAGGTCCATCCGCTCCACGCTGCCGCGCAGGTTATAGTCCACCTCGGCAAAGTCGTGGACGCCCTCGTTGAATTTCTCCAGGCTCTTGTCCCAATCGGCCAGGGCGTCCCGGTTCTCCCTGGCGGCCTGCACCAGGGCAAGAGAGGCCCCCTTGGTGGCCGCGCCGAAATCGTCGGAGGCGGACTTCAGCGCCGCGATCATGCGCCGCACCAGGTCGGAGTCGTTTTGGGCGGCCTCGGTGTAGAGCTGGGGGGCCACCTGGGTGTCCAGCCAGATCTCCATCCGGGTCTCCATCTGCTCCCGGGCCGCCTGGGGGTTGAAAACGGTTTTCAGAATGGTCAGCAGGATGCTGCAGCCCGCGCCCACCAGGGAGGTGTAGAAGGCCACGCCCATGCCCGAGAGGGCCGACAGCAGCCCTCCGCCCACGCTGTCCATGACGGAGAGCCAGTCCTCCCCGCTGGAGTAGCGCAGCAGCTCCGTCAGGGAGGCCACCGACAGGCTCAGCCCCAGGAAGGTGCCGAAGAGGCCCAGGGTCACGAAGAGGGACACCGCGTTATTCAGAAAGCGCTCGCAAAACAGCAGCCCCGAGAGCTTGGCGCCCACGGTGTCGGAGATGATGGCGGGGGTGTTGGTGTCCTGCCCGTATTTCTGATAGGCGTTGGTATATTCCTGCAGCAGCGCCGCCCGGAAGCCCCGGAGCTTCTCCGGATCGCCCTTGGCCTTGCCCGCCAGCAGCTTATAGCGCAGGTAGACATGGAACAGCAGCACCAGCGCCAGGGCAAAGAGCAGGCCGATGAGGATCATGACCACCAGACCCGCGGTGGGCATGTTGGAAAGATTGTTCATGCGCAGTCCCTCCTGTCTGAATTCATACCGGTAAAAATCCGTGTACATCGTCAAATCCGGTACAGCCCTGTCGGGCGTACCGGATGTTAGACGAAAAAGATGGAATTTTGTTCCGGCTCGGCAGGAAGCTGGGGCGCAGTTCTCCTACGAAACCCGACGCCAGAGGCGCAGCACCCCCCGGTCGTTGAGCTGCCGGGCCGTCACCGCCAGCACCGGGAAGAGCAGCATCCCCCACACGCTCCACACCCGCCAGCCCACATACATGGCCGTCAGAGAGGCCAGGGGATGCAGGCCGATCTGATCCCCCAGGAGCTTGGCCTCGATGCAGCTTCGCGTCAGGCTGGTCACCGCCCAGGCGATCAGCAGGCCCAGGCCCCGGGTGCTCTGCCCCAGCAGCAGGCAGCCCGCCGCCCAGGGGCCCAGGATGATCCCCGCGCCGAAGATGGGCAGGGCGTCGATCAGGGCGGTCAGCGCCGCAAGGCCGGCCCCGTCCTGAATGTGCAGCGCCAGAAAGGCCAGCAGCAGCTCAAAAAAGGTGAGGCCCATCAGGATCCCCTGGGCACGAAGCCAGCCGCCCAGGCTCCCCTTCAGGTCCGCCCCCAGCCCGTCCAGACGGCGCTTCCAGCTCTCCGGCACCTGGGCCGCCAGAAAGGCCGTCACCTTGGGGAAGGAGGCGGAGCAAAAATAGCTGCCGATGCCGGCGGTGAGGATGAACAGCAGCGCGTCCGGGCTCCGCTGGGCCAGGCGGCGCACCGCGTCCAGGGCCCATTGGCTGACCACCGCCGGCAGGCCGTAGAGGCTTTGCCCCACCGCGTCCAGGGAAAGGCGCAGGGTATCCCGCAGCTCCTCCGGTGCCTGGGCGATCAGCGAGAGCATCCGCCCCTCCAGCCCATCCAGGCTCTGGGCCAGCCCTGCCGCCATCCCCGGCACCTGGGCGGCAAAATCCGCCGCCGCCTGCACCACCCAGGCTGCCAGAGCCGTCAGACCCCAGACCAGCAGCCCCAGCGCCCCCAGACTCACCAGGCCCGCCGCCAGACCCCGCCGCCAGCCGTGGCGCACCAGCAGCCGCACCAGCGGCTCCATGGCCGCCGCGATGGCAAAGGACAGCAAAAACGGCGCCAGCCACGGCAGCAGATACCGCCCGCCCAGCCAAAGCGCCCCGATCCCCGCCGCCGCGCCCACTGCCCGGGTCAAAATCCGCTGCGCCCGCTGCTCCACGCCTTTCGCCCCCCTTTGTACATGCATTTCCTATATAGTTTCCCTGCGGCGGCCGGATTTATGCCAAGGGCGCACCTAAGGCGGCTCATTTGTATAGAATGGGATGGCCGAAGTCGTTGGCCATTGGAGGAATACCCATGTTGATCGTACAAAAATTCGGCGGCAGCTCCCTGGCGGACCCCCGGCGGCTGCGCCGGGCCGCCGGGATCAGCGCGGAGGCTCAGCGCCGGGGAAACCGAGTGACCGTGGTGGTCTCCGCCGCCGGGGACAGCACCGATGAGCTGCTGGCCCTGGCCCACCGACTCATGCCCCATCCGCCCCGCCGGGAGCTGGATGCCCTGATGGCCACGGGAGAACAGCGCTCCGCCGCGCTGATGGCCATTACGCTGCAGAGTCTGGGTCTGCCCGCCCGCTCCTTTTCCGGCTGGCAGGCCGGCATTCGCACCGACGAGCGCTACGGCGAGGCCGCCATCCGGCACATAGACCCCGCCAGGCTGCTGGCCGCCATGGACGCGGGCGAAATTGCCGTGGCCGCAGGCTTCCAGGGACTCTCCCCCGCGGGGGATGTGACCACCCTGGGTCGGGGCGGCTCCGACACCACGGCTGTGGCTCTGGCTGCCGCCATGGGCGCCGACCGCTGTGAGATCTACACCGACGTGGACGGCATCTACACCGCCGATCCCCGGCTGCTGCCCGACGCCCGCCTCCTGCGGGAGATCGACAGCCGGGATATGCTGCGTCTGGCGGAGGCAGGCTCCCAGGTGCTGCACCCGGGCTCGGTGCGGCTGGCCATGGAGACGGGAATGCCCCTGCAGCTGCTCTCGTCCTTCCGGGCAGGGCCCGGCTCCCGGGTGCGGCTGCTTTCCGAGGAGGAGCGGCCTGCCCTGGCAGGCGCCACCCGGGACGAGAAGCGCAGCGCCGTGACGGTGGTAGGCAGGGCGGCGGACGAGGGACTGCGCGCCCGGCTCACAGAGCAGCTGGAGCACAGCGGCATCCCGGTGCGCGGCAGCGAGACGGGAGAGGGCTGCGTCATGATTCAGGTCGCCCCGGCGCAGCTGCTCCCGGCCCTGGAGCTGTGCCACCGGGCCGTGCTGGAATCCGTCTCGGAATAACCACAGAGGGAAGAGGGAGATGCCTCCCTCTTCCTGTTTTCGCTGCGCCAGAAAGGGACGGGCTTCAGGCGGCACTTCATAAGGAAGCTGCCTTGAGGTGGCAATTACCAGCCCAAAAGGACATGAAACAGGGCGTGGCCATGTGATGGTCACGCCTGTTTTGTCTCTTGGATTTTGTGTGGCAAAATCCGATGCTCGTTATAACTGCGGACAACAGAAGACCTGTTCGGCAAACCGGAATTTGTCAGTACGGTTCTCGAACCATTTACCTTTCTCATGAAAACCGCATCATATTTCGGTTATAGCCAGTGGTTGTGAGATAAGCCTTTTCCTTGTGGGCTTCCATCAAACCACTCAGGATAAAGCTGCTGAGGCCGGAAACAGCTTGATCCGGGTCAGTGAGATCGAATATCTCGCCGGAATCCCGTTCGATCAGCAGCGCGGAACCCTCCTCAAAGAGCAGGGATACTTCTATTAGAATCGGCTTCTTCCTTATTGCGTTCTTCTCAAGGATAGTAAGACCGATCTCTTCCGTGAACAGTGCAGCGCGGGCCGCCACGCGCGCTGAATATCCATGCTCCTGCATCGCTGCCTGCACCCGCTCCGAAAGACGCGCACAGCCATCCTTGGTCAATGTATCGTCCATAACGATTATTTCCCTATTCGTGTGCTCCAGCAAATAGGGAAACCTGGCAGCCCCGTAGCGATACCGGATAAACAGGAAGGACAGCGCCAGAGCCAGGGCAGGTGCAGCGGCAAAGGCCGTCCACATACCGTTTTCTCTAAACAACATCGATGCGACCAGAGGAAGGACGGAATACAGTAATCCATCCTTGAGCACCGTAATTGCGACAGACAATGCCACATGGTTCACCAGCATATAGTATGCGGTCGTGAGTGAAAAAACGCTGCAAAACACCATTCCGAACGAAACGATGCGTACTGCATGGATGGACGGCAACAGAGCCGCGCCCTCGGCGATGCCGAACAGCCCGCAAAACTGCCTGGCAAAGGCAAACACCAGCACATTCGCAATCAAGCCTTCTATGATCGCCGCTTTCGCAGCTGCGTGCATGAGCCGCCGAATCAGCACATGGTTTTTCTCTCCCAGATAGGTTCCCAGGAGCGGCTGAACGGCCATCCCAACGCCATCCATTACAACGCTGAACTCTATAACGCTAACGACTACAGCCAGCGTAATCAGGCCCGTCTCGCCGTACCTGGCGGAGATATGGCCGATCATCACATAATCCATCACAGCCCAGCACAGATAGATTGCCGCGTCCACGATGCTAAAACGCACGCATTGCAGTAAATCCTTCCAAGAAAAATGCCAGACGAAATGAAGCGTATTCCTTTTCTTGAAAAAGTGCCAGCAGATTGCCAGAAGGCCAAGGGCATTCCCGGCGATTGTACCCAGGATTATGCCAACCATGCCAAGGGAACGCGCCAGAAGCACAGACAGAACGATATTGCCGCCGATCTGGAACCCATAAGAAATGTTGTTACAGGTTTCGTCCCCATCCGTGTACACCATTTGGGTCAGGTAGGACACCATCACATTCAGCGCCGCGTTCAGTGGCGTCCATTGATAATAAGCGCTGGCGAGCTCGTATATTTCCCCTGTGACGCCATTTGCCCGAAAATAAGCATCCCGGCAAAGCGCCAAGGCCAGCGCGATGAACACGGCGATGGTGACGCTCAGTATCATACCCTGCCCATAGATTTCATCGGCGCGGCGTTTGTTCATCTCGCCGATCTCCCGACTGTAGAGTATTCCCGAGCCAATGGCAATCACAGTCGAGAAGAATGTTATAATACCCGTTACAGGTGAGACCGCATTGATCGCGGCAACGCCCATCTCCCCGATGAAGTACCCTGCAATCATGTTGTCACAAAGGAGCATGATATAGATGACCGCCATCGTCAATGTGCCCGTGAGGAGCATGGAACGAAATTTCTTCTCACAGAAACCTGCTTTTTTCATATTTCTGCCTCACTCTTCGCATGATTTTGAATCAGCCTTTGAAGGTATTTATCCATGCGGAAATCCGATATTCTCCGCGGGAAACGCCCTGCCGTCCGCCAGACGATGCAAAGATTCAGCAGGAAAGCCGCGATTTCTCCGGCTGCGCCACCGAAGCAAAAGCCTGTCACACCGAACAGCTCGCCCAGCATCAGCTTGAAACCCAATGGAAACAGCAGCGCCTCAGCGAAGAAGAGTATGTGCGCCGGGATATACGCGCCCACGATCTTGTAGTAGCAAACCAGCTCCGAATTGAGCATATAGAACACAAAGCCGATGGCACAGGATACCGTGAGCAGGATCGCACTCTGCGTCGCGACGGCATCGCCGGACGGCAAAAAAAGTCTGCTGAACGGACGCGCCAAAAGCAGCAAAGCTGCTGCCACAAGCAGCGATCCGACGACGCCTCCCTTTGTGTTCCGCCTTGCGATCTCGTCCAGTTCCTTCATCGCGGCATCCCGATCTCTGTCGGAGGACGCGCCGCACACCTTCCCCACCCTTGTGCCAAGCATCGCTGTCACAAGGAAACTGAAGCCCACGCAAGTCACCTCCGGCAGATTGTCAATGGCCTCAAAGACACCCACGCCGGCCACCACCGATTCAGAAAATCGAGTCAGCAGATATAAGTTCTCCGCCAGATACAGCACTCCCACGAAGCCATATTCCATAAAATCCGGTAAGCCCGTGAAAAAGGATTCCCTTATATCCGCAAGATGCATGTTCCAGGCTGTGAACGCCGCCTTCGAGCTTTTGCGCCGGATGATAAAGCAGGACAGTATGATATAAAGATCCGCCGCAGCAATGCCAATCACATTCATCAGCATATAGCCTGTCATGGATGGCCCGGAAACCGTAACGACGATATTGCCCGCAAGAATGCACCCATAGAGTATAAGATTTGTAATCAGCAGCTGACGCCGCTCCTCCAAATACATAAAGCAGACTGCCAGACTGAATATGCTTTGGGGGATAAAGCAAAACAGGAAGATTGCGTAACAATCGCGGCTTAACAGCGCCAGGGCTGCGCTCCCGTCGTTTGCGCCAAGCAGATCAAGCACGGGCTCTTTGAACAGGGTAAGCAGGAGCGTAAACGCAGTCATAACCATGATCAACCAGGTATAACCGGCATTCTTATGGCGCTCAAACATCGTGAAATCACTTGCACCGTAGTCCCTGGCGCAGACAGCCTGTACCCCGTTATAGCCCAGCGCGACAAATGCTGAAACAAGCATAATGCAGGGCATAACGACCTCATAGGCCGCCGCTCCTTCCGCACCAAGGAAGTGGCTGATAAAGAAGAGGTTGATCAGGTTTTTCATCACCAGATCCATCTCGGCGATCATGGCGAAGAAAATCGTTTTAGCTTCTCTATACCGTGATCTGCCGGTTTCGTTCTCCAGTCCAGTCATTCTTATCTTGCCTCTTTTCTGCAACCCAACCATGTTTTTGCAACAAATCCCGATTTGATTCAATTATTGTACCATTGCTGACTGGCGTGGTCAATTATCTCGTGTTCAAATGGGAAGGAGGCACTTCCTTACGAGGCGCCTCCTTCGTCCTTGCTTTTTTGTTGCCTCCGGTGCGGAGGCGTGGTATACTGAAGGGAGGAAAGGAGATGCGTCATGGACATTCAGGAAGCGCTTGCCTATATCGACGGAACCCTCTGGTTCGGCTCCCGCCCGGGGCTCAGCCGGACGGAAGAGCTGCTGGACAAGCTGGGCCGGCCCCAGGACCGGCTGAAATACATTCATATCGCCGGCACCAACGGCAAGGGCAGCTGCGCCGCCATGCTGGCCTCGATTCTCAAGGCTGCAGGCTACCGCACCGGTCTCTACACCTCCCCCTATCTCTTCCGCTTTCATGAGCGGATGCAGGTGAACGGCGAGCCCATCGGGGATGAGGAGCTGGCCGCTCTCGTGACCCGGATCAAGCCGCTGGCCGAGGGGATGGCCGATCATCCCACGGAGTTTGAGATCATCACCGCCACGGCCCTGCAGTGGTTTGCCGAGCAGCGCTGCGATATCGTGGTGCTGGAGGTGGGCCTGGGCGGGCGGCTGGACGCCACCAACGTGATCGCAGCGCCGGAGGCGGCGGTGCTCATGAACATCGGCCTGGACCACACCGCCGTGCTGGGCGATACGGTGGAGCAGATCGCCGCGGAGAAGGCCGGCATCCTCAAGCCCGGCTGCGACGCGGTGGCCTACCAGCAGCAGGAGAGCGTGCTGGAGGTGTTCCGGCAAAAGGCCCGGGAGCTGGGCGCCCGGCTGCAGATTGCGGATTTCTCCCAGCTGAAGCCGGAGTTTGACAGCCTGGAGGGCCAGAGCTTTACCTACAAGGGGCAGCCCTATGCCCTCTCCCTTCTGGGGGATCACCAACTGCGCAACGCCGCCGTGGTGCTGGAAACGGTGGAGGTACTGCGCCGCCGGGGCTGGCAGCTCTCGCCGGAGGCGGTGGAGCACGGCCTCTACGCCACGGTATGGCCCGCCCGGTTCGAGCTGGTGTCGGAGGAGCCGCCCTTCATCGTGGACGGGGGGCACAATCCCCAATGCGCCCGCAGCGTGGCGGCAAATCTGCTGCGCTACTTCCCTCACACCCGCCGGGTGCTGCTGGTGGGCGTGCTGGGGGACAAGGACTATCCCGCCCTGTTCGATATCCTGAACGATGCGGCGGACGCCTGGGTCTGCGTCACGCCCAACAGCGACCGGGCCCTTCCCGCGGCGGAGCTGGGGGCGTTTTTGGAACGCTACGGCAAGCCCGTCACCGTCTGCTCCGACATTCCCGAGGGCGTGGAGACGGCCCGGGAGCAGGCCGGGGAGGACGGCATGGCCTGCGCGGTAGGCTCGCTTTACATGGCGGGCGCGGTGCGGGCCTGCTTCGGGCTGACGTGAGGATAACGACTTCCTTCCCCCTCTGAGGGCGGCAAGAAAGGAGAGGATGCCCTATGAGAATCATGGCGATCGACTTCGGCGACCAGCGGATCGGCCTGGCGGTTTCGGATCTGCTGGGGATGATGGCGGGAGAGGCCTGGACCCTGAACGAATGGAACATGGAGCGGGCCAGTCTCCGCATCGCCGAGGAGGCGAAGAAGCGGGAGGTGGGCACCCTGGTGCTGGGCCTGCCGAAGAACATGGACGGCACGGAGGGGCCCCGGGCAGAGAAGAGCCGGGCCTTCAAGGCCCTGCTGGAGCGGGATTCCGGCCTGCCCGTGGTGTTGTGGGACGAGCGGCGCAGCAGCATCGAGGCCCACGCCATTCTCCACGCCGCCGGGAAAAAAGAGCGCGTCCACCGCAAGACCGTGGACGCCGTGGCTGCCAGCCTCATCCTGGAAGGCTATCTGGGCAGCCGCAGATGAAGCGAGCGCAAAAACTGTTTGTCAGAAAACCAAATTCAAATGAAAAGGAGAGACGTGTATGAACATTTTCCTCAATGACGGCGTGGGCGTCGATGTGGGCGCCGCCGCAGCAACCGCAGCCGGCAACGCCAGAGACTCGATTTTCGACACCCTCAGTCAGTTCAAGATCGGCAACATTTCCCTTTCCAGCATCCTGTCCGCGGTACTGACCCTGATCATCTGCTTTGTTTTCATCAAGATCGTCACCGCCGTGGCCAACAAGGCCCTGAACAAGACCAAGAAGCTGGACGCCACCCTGCGCGGCTTCGTCACCTCCGCCATCAAGGCGGTGCTGTGGATCATCGCGCTGATCATCGTGGCCAACGCCCTGGGCATCAACACCAGCTCTCTGGTGGCGCTGGTCAGCGTCGTGGGCCTTGCCCTGTCCCTGTCGGTGCAGAACATTCTCTCCAACCTTTTCTCCGGCCTGACCCTGCTGGTGACCAAGCCCTTTGCCGCCGGTGATTTTGTGGAGGTGGCGGGCAAGAGCGGTCTGGTGAAGACCGTCGGCCTGTTCTACACCCAGCTGGACACGCTGGACAACGTGGCTGTCTCCATCCCCAACAGCGATGTGACCGCCTCCGCCGTCAACAACTACAGCCGCGAGGAGCTGCGCCGGGTCGACCGCACCTTCACCACCTCCTATGAATGCACCACCGACGAGGTGAAGGCCGCCATCGCCGACGCTATCGCGAAGGACGCCCGCATCCTCAACGATCCCGCCCCCTTTGTCCGCCTGCTGGACTACAAGGGCAGCACGGTGGAATACGTGGTGCGCGTCTGGTGCAAGGGTGCGGATTACTGGGATGTGTACTTCGATCTGAACGAGAACGTGCGCGAGAGCTTCGCCAAGCACGGCGTGAAGTTCAGCTACGAGCATGTGAACGTGCACATCGTGGAGAACTAAGGTTTCCGGTTTCAGAAGACGGGGGATGCGTTTTGCATCTCCCGTCTTTTCCTGCAAAAAATTGGAAAACGGGCGCTGCGGCCCGATTTGCGTCACAGCGAAAACCTTCCAACGCTAAAAATCTCTCTTGGCGCACATAATGGCTTCGTGCCAATTTTGTGCGCGGAGGGAGATTTTTATGAAAAAAACCATGATAACGGCCCTGACCGCCCTGCTTTTGCTGCTGGCCTTTCCGGCAACGGCCTTCGCCCAGGAGCTGATCGTAGGCGGGCAGGCCATCGGCATCCGAATTGAGACGGAAGGGGTGCTGGTCTCCGGCGTGGCGGAGGTGGAGACCGAGCAGGGCGTCTGCTCCCCGGCGGCGGAGGCGGGGCTGCAGGAGGGCGATCGGATCCTGCGGGCGGACGGCGTGGAGCTGCGCAGCGCGGCCGAGCTGATCGCGGCGGTGAGCCGGGCGGGCGAAGCCGGCCTGGAGCTGACGGTCCGCCGGGAGGAGAAAACCCTGCGCCTGCCCGTGCAGCCTGCCCTGTCCAAGGACGGGCAGTGGATGCTGGGCCTCTGGCTGCGGGACGCGGTCACGGGCATCGGCACCGTCACCTTTTGCGACCCGGAGACCGGCGTCTTCGGCGCCTTGGGCCACAGCGTGACGGACGACAATTCCGGCTGCCTGGTGGCGGTGGAAAGCGGCAGCATCACCGAGGCGGAGATCACCGGCGTTACTCCCGGCGAGGCCGGCGCGCCCGGCGCCCTGAACGGGGACTTCACCGGCGGGCGGATCCTGGGCAGCGTGGAGCAGAACAACGACTGGGGCATCTACGGCACGGCAACGGCGCCTCTGGGCGGCAAGGCTGTGGAGGTCGGCCAGTTCCGCACCGGTCCCGCCACCATTCTGGCCACTGTCAACGGTCGGGAATCGCGTGAATTTGCGGTGCGGATCACCCGGCTCTATCGGGATAAGGCCGGGGAGCATGTGATGCTCACCGTGACCGACCCGGAGCTCTGCGCCATGACCGGCGGCATCGTCCAGGGCATGAGCGGCAGCCCCATCCTGCAGGACGGCAAGCTGGTCGGCGCGGTGACCCATGTTTTTGTCAACGACCCCACCCGGGGCTATGGCATCAGCATTCAGGATATGCTGGATGCGGCAGGACTGGAGGAGCAGGCAGCCTGACAGGCGCAAAAAAGCAGACCGATGTACCGGTCTGCTTTTTGCTTCTGATTGTTTTTTTTACAGTCTCCCCAGGAAGCAGTCCTGGCTGCCCATTTCGGCGTAGAGGATGGCCTCCGCGTCCCGCAGGTCGCAAACCCGGATGACGCCCTGGAAGGTCTCGTCCCCGGTCAGCTCCTGATAGCGGTCCGGGCAGGCGTCAAAGAGGCTCTCATCAAACTCGCAGCCCTCCTCGCCCTGATAGATGGCCGCGTAAAAGATGCCGGATTCTACCAGATCCTGGAAGAAATGGCTGCCGTAGCTCAGCTCCGGCCGCAGGCCGTGGGAGCGGTAGGCCAGCTCGCAGATGCAGGCGAAGCGGTTGATCTCCGCGAAGCTCACCGGCACGCCCAGGGAGGGCGTGGTGGTGCCCCAGCGGCCCGGCCCCAGAAGAATGGCCTGCTCGTCCCGCAGGGCGGCGTTCAGCACGCCGATCTGCCGCGCCACCTGATACTTCCGCTGCTCCGGCAGATCCAGATAGGGCTCCACCTTGACGAACACCACATGGCGCACCGGGATGCAGGAATTGCCGCCCATGAAGTTGCCCTTGATGTGCCAGAAGAAGTCCCGCACCTTGGGCATGACCCCCGCCTGCCCCAGGCCCCGGGTCTGGATGGTACGGCATTGGAGCAGGTTCACCTTGTATTCCCCGCCGGGGGTGAAGTTGCAGGCGTACTCGATATCCACCGGGTAGCGATAGGCCTCCGCCACCAGGGCCATGATCCGCTTCATGACCTGGGCAAAATCCGTCCGGCGCAGGAGCTTCTGGAAGTTCAGGATATCGGGCACCGGCTCGTTATACAGCCCCCATTCCCGGAAGCGGGCGGCAGCTGCCATATCCGGCTCCAGAAACAGCGCGGGGTCGGTGTGCATGGCTTTCTTGTCCAGCTTCTCCAGGGGCACGGTGGTAAAGCAGTTGTTGCGCAGGTCGATCACGTCCACCTTGTGCTGGCTGTAGCGGTACTCCTCCCCGTAGGCCACCATGGGCGGGGCGGTAGGATTGTCCAGCCGGATGAAGCGGGCGTAGTCGTCCGCCTCCCGGTCCACGGCCCGGGTGCCCATGCCGAAGACCAGGCGCAGCATGCCGCTGTTGTCCTCCTTATCCTGGCTGCCCATGACGTAGAGATTGCGGCTGTGGCCCACGCCGGCCACATGGGGGAAGTAATAGTCCCCGTGGCAGTCGCCGCTGACCCGCATGACCAGCAGCGCCATCTGCTCGTCCCGGTCCAGCAGGTTCCGATCCGCCCGGTAGCGGATGGCGTCCACGCTGGCGGTGCTGGCGTACACGGTGCGGACCGCGTTTTCAAACTCCGCATAGCGCTCTTCCGGGGTGCCCTGGTTGGGGCAGAACACGCTGTCGTACTTGCCAGCGAAGGCGTTGCCGATGCCGTCCTCCAGAATGGAACTGGAGCGCACGATGATGGGCGACTGGCCGAAGTATTCCAGCATGGAGCGGAACTGCTCCTTGATATTGTGGGAGAATTTGCCGTTTAAGAGCCGCTCGTGCAGCTCCGGGGCCAGGCGGATGTAATCCTCCGGCTTTTCCATCTTGGTGCGCAGCTCCCAGGTGTTGTTCTGCACGGCGTAGGTGTAGAACACGTCCGCCCCGATGAAGTAGGAATCATGGGGCTCGATGCGCCGGGCAAAGAGCTCGGGATCGGTGTCCCGGATGATGTTGCGGGCCAGCAGCATGCCCACCGACTTGCCGCCGATGCATCCGGTGCCGATCTCCCGCTTCTTAATCTCCATCAGGTCCTGCACGGTGAAATGCTGCCGGCAGAGCTCCAGGCGCTGGGGCTCTGTGCCCAGCAGGCAGCGGAGAATGTTCTCCTTCAGGGCCATGCCGTCCCCGTCGGTGGGCTCGGCGCCGCCGGCCTCCACGGAATCGAACATGCTGTCCCAGCAGTCCCGGTGCTCGCCGGTCTGGGTAAAGATGTCGAAAACGGCATAGGTCTCCGCGCTGGAGGAGAGGATGCGGCTGTGGGCGCCGTCTACCATCAGGGGGAAGTACATGGTGGAGGTGTGCCGCCCGTCCACCTTCACGGGGTGGATATAGCTGCGGCCCTGGAGGGTGCGAATATTCAGCAGCACATTGGTGGCGTGGCGGATGCGGGAGATGGTCTCGTAGGTGTGCCGCTCATAGCGCAGGGGGATATAGGCGATGGCCCGCCGCTCCCGCAAAAACTCCGCCGTCAGGCAGAAGAAATTGCAGACCATCAGGTCGGAGAACCAATACTTCTGCAGATCGGACAGGCAGTCGAAAAGGAAGAAGGCGTCCTCCGGCTCCTCGCTGATGATGCGGTGCACCTGCACGGCGAAGGTCTCAAAGCCCACCACCGGGTCCAGGTCCACCTGGCGGATGTTGGCGCCCCGCCGGGCCAGAGCCTCCGTGGGCACCACCTCGGCATGGCGGCCAAAGCGGAGATAGACGATGCGCCGCCCGGTCAGGGCGATGCTGGTGACAAGCTGGGTGGCGATGAACACAAAGTCGCCGATGCTGGCCATCTGCCAGGTGACGGTGTCGCCGGGACGGAGGTAATCCAGGGTCTTATCCAGTCCCTCGATGCCGGTGGAAATGCGGATCTCGTTTTGCATAGGAAATGCCTCCTTCTATGGTAGATGATCAGTCCATTGGATCAGTTTGGCAGCCAGAGCAGGATCAGCGGCACCCACTGCAGAAGCATCAGGGCCGGAAAGCCCAGCACGAACTTATTATGCTTGGTCTTATGCCGGAAGATCTGCATGCCAAGCACCCCGCCCAGGGCGCCGCCGAACAGCGCCAGCAGGAAAAGCGTGGCCTCCGGGACCCGCCGTCTATGGGTCTTGGCCAGGGCTTTGTCCCGGCCCATGACGACGAACAGGATCACGCTCATGACCCCATAGACCGCCCCCAGAAGCGTCACGGCCAGATCGGAAGCCTGATAATTCATCAGAAAATCAAAAAACTCGTTCATAGCAGCTCTCCATAATACCAGCCCGAGACACCCTTGTGCTTGACAAAGTAGCCTTTCGAGCATTCCTCCACCACCCGCACCCGGTCCCCCGGCTGCAGGGGCAGCACATAGTCCGTACAGTCGTTGCAGTCCGTCACCCGATTGTCCGTGAACAGGTACTTGGTCAGAATATCCATTTCATAGCCGGTGCGGCGGTGTCGGCAGTGGGAGAACTCCCGGCCCCGCTCCAGCACCTCCACGGTGCTGTCGCCCCAGCGGATATAATAGGAGCGTCCACCGCCTGCCTGTGGGTCCAGCACCGTCTTCTCCGGGAAGGGATCGTAGCTCACAAAGCTGAAATCCTCACTGTCCCGATGGGGGATGATCAGGCAGTTGAGCTGCCCGTCATCCTTCAGCACGCAGCCCCCGTCGATGCTGACGATCCGCTTTTCCCCGTCGATAATGGGGTTGGCGCAGACCGTGTCTTTCCCGTAGAGCACCACAGGCCAATGGCCCACGATCACCCATTTATCAAAATGCCGATCTAAAGTGAGGAAATGGTCCACCCGGGTCAGCTCGTCCACGGTATGGGCCTGCAGCGGCTTATCCGGCTGCATCCCCGCG
Source organism: uncultured Oscillospiraceae bacterium (assembly GCA_964395795.1). Classification (GTDB taxonomy): domain Bacteria; phylum Bacillota; class Clostridia; order Oscillospirales; family Oscillospiraceae; genus Limivicinus. The sequence goes on along the minus strand of CAYNBS010000011.1, from coordinate 13,038 downwards.
TGGACGAAGACGAAACGCTCCGTCTCCAGGGCGTGGGGCAGCTCCCGCAGGAAGGCCCACTCCTCCGGAAAGGCCCGCAGCAGCTCCTGCTTCACGGCGGTGAAATCCCCCATCTCGAAGGGGTCGATCCCCGCGGCGTTGCACATATCCCACAGCAGGCCGCTCTTGCGCCACAGGATGTACTGCAGCACCTGCTCGTCATGCTCCTGGCGCCAGGAGGGATGGTATATGTTGTACCAGCCGTCGCAATTGCCGCAGAGGACATGGGTATTGCCCTGGCGGCACAGCTCCATCAGGATGCGCAGCATCCGCAGGCTCTCCTTGCCCTTTTCCAGAAAATCTCCGTCGATGATCAGCTCGTCCCGGGAAGAGAAGCCGGCCTTCCGCAGCACGCCCTCGAAGTAGGGGACGTTGCCGTGGATATCCGAGATCACCAGGAGCCTTCGGCCCGGCTCCGGGGTCCAGCGCTGGATCCGCGGCGCCGTCACAGGTCATCCCGCCTTTCTGTCAGGGGCAGCTCCATCTGCAGCAGATCGCCGGAGGCACCCTCCTCCCGTATGCGGAGCTTGAAGCCCTCCCGCTCATAGAAGTGCCGGGCGGGGGCGTTTTCCTCCGCCACCACCAGGCGCAGGCTTTGCTTGCCCTGCTCCCGGAAATGGACGATGGCCCTGGCCAGAGCCTGGATGCCGTAGCCCTTGTTCCGGTATTCCGGCAGGAGATACAGCAGGCTCAGCCAGCCGTAGCTCTCGTTTCTTCCCCGCAGGGGATCCAGATCCACCAGCCCCACGGGCCGATCCCCGTCCAGCAGGCGCAGCACCGATTCCCCGTCGGCCTGGAGATGGGTGCAGGCCGCGCTCCAATAGGGATCGGCCCAGTAGCCGTCCAGATTTCCGTGGGCGGCCAGCCACGCGTCCCGGTAGCAGGCGCAGTAAAACTCCCGGTCCTTCCGCGGGTCCAAGGCTTCGTGCCGCAGCGTGGCGCTGCCGTTCCAGGCGGGCAGCCCCAGAGCGGCCAAATGGCTCGCATCGTTCAGGGAAGCGACAGAAAAGCGCCCGTCCTCCCAGTTTATGATGGAAACCGCGGTGTTCTGCACGATGGGGAGTCGCTGCTTGTCCCGCAGGTCGATGCCCGTGATCCGGGACAGCAGGCAGCGGATGGTGACGCCGTGGCTCACCACCGCTACCCGCTCGCCCTCATGGGCCCGGGCGATCCGCTCCAGGGCGGCATAGGCCCGCTCTGTCACCTGTCCATAGGTCTCGGCCCCGGGATGATCCCAGCGAAGAGGGTCGTTGAGAAAAAGCTCGGCGGAGTCGGGCTCGTCATGAAAGACGTTGCCGAAAAAGTGCAGCTCCCATGGGCCAACGTGAATTTCCCGCAGGTCGGGATCGGTGCGAAGGGGCAAGCCATGGGCCTTGTACACCGCCCCGGCGGTGAGCATAGCCCGGTACAGGTCGCTTGCATAGACCGCGTCAAAGGGAAGCGGGCGCAGCCTCTCCTCCAGCAGCGCGATCTGCCGCCGGCCCAGCGCCGTCACGCCGCCGTCCCAATGGCCCTGCATCACGCGGAAGCGGTTCCCCTCGGCCTGGGCGTGGCGGATGAGATAAATTTCTGTCATAACTTGTCACTTTCCTTGACCAAAGTGGTCGAATACAGTATAATGTAGCATCACGAGCGGTTCAATAGACTGATTATATCCCGTTTTTCCTTGCAGCACAAGCCTTTTTCACAAGGAGGGATGCGCGTGGTGCGCGCAGCGATCCTGGCCTCCGGCGACGGGGGCCGGCTCCAGGCGATCCTGGACGCCATGTATTTCAAAGAGATCCCGAATTTTGATCTGGTGGCGGTCATCTGCCCCCGGCGGGAAGACTATGCCATGACCCGGGCCGCCAACGGCGGCGTCCCCGCCTATGTGGTGGACCCGGAGCTGTTTCCCAACAGCACCAGCCACAGCATGGCCGTGGCAAACAAGCTGCGGGATATGGATATCGAGCTTGTGATCCTGGCAGGCTATGACCAGCCCCTGGGCGTGGTGCCCTATCAGTTTCGCAACCACATCATCGGCACCTACCCGGCCCTGGCGCCGGCCTTTGAGGATGTGGACGAGGATGTGAACCGGGCGGTGCTGGAGCGAGGCGTCAAGGTCACCGGCGCCACGGCCTATTTTGCCGATGGGGACGGCGGCGTAGGCGGGATTATTCTCCAGAAAGCCATTGACGTTTTGCCGGACGATACGCCGGAGAGCCTGGGGCGCCGGGTGATGGAGGAGTGCGAATGGAAGCTCCTCAGCCGGGCCGTGGCCCTCTACTGCGGCGGCAGATTGGAGATCCACGGCAAACGGGTCATTGTGAAAGAATAAAGAAAAAAGATTGAGGCGGCGGGGCAAATGCCCCGCCGCCTCAATGTGTAGACAAACACTAACTGTGGAAAATATTGCGCCAGCCGCGCAGACTCACCGGCTCGAAGCGGCGCTTCAGCGCCCGCACCATGCGGTTGTGGTCGGCGCTCTCGATCACCACGTCGTACTGCCCGGGGATGGAGCCGAAGGTGACGGTATCCTTGGTCTGCAGCCGCTCCTCCAGATGCCGCAGCATGGCGGCCCGGGACACGGATGCGTCATAGATTTTCAGCATAGCGCAGCCTTCAAAGGCCGCCGGGGTCTGCACGATGCGGTAGTCCCCGCTCCAGGGCTCCGCCTCCAGGGCCTGCCGGGCCGCGTCCACCACCTCTGTCCGGTCCAGGATCAGCAGATAGAGCAGATCCTTGTCCAGATCCGCCGGACTGTGAACATAGTTGCGGTAGGCGGATTTGCGCTTTTGCTCGAAGAGTTTTTCCATGGCGGGATTTGTGAGCTCCTCATAGCGGATGACCAGCAGGTTCTCCTCCACGCTGTTGGAGAAGAAGCCCAGGCCCCGGGCCTTTACCCAGTCCACAAGCCGGCTTGCCTTTTCCCGGCTCATGGGCACCGTCTGCAGGTATTCCATGGTCTTCATGTCATACAGCGCCGCGCCGTTCATGGTAATCACCGGCCAGCACAGCTCCACACCCGCCAACAGCTCCCGCACGGTGGCCTGGGTCTCGGAGGTGGCCACGGTGAACTTGGCCCCATCGCTGAGCAGGCGGTTCAGCTCCACCTTGGAATAGGGGGTCAGGCGCCGATCCGGCCCCAGAATGGTATCCCCGATGGAGGAGACGAAGAGCGTCTCCGTCTTGCGGAGGCGGGGCAGGTGGACGCGGTTCACGATCTCCGCCACCACCACGCCGATGATGGTGTCCAGCGTGCGGTTGAAGGCATAGACATAGGGGCTCACATCCTCCGCGTGCTTGATGGTGATGACCATAAAGACCACCGCGGAAAAATAGGCCGTCTCGCTGACCTTCAGGAGCACCGTAAAGTACAGCACGATTCCGGTAAAAAAGCCGATCAGCAGGAAATGCTGCCAGGGCTCGTCATGCCCGGCCCTGGCCAGCGCCTGCTCCGTCAGCAGAAGCATCAGGCCCCAGAAGGCGCCGATCAAAGTTCCGATGATGCGCTTACGCCCCACGGCGTGGGTGCTTTTGGTGTAGGGCTGGATGCACTGGAGCACAGCCAGCGCCGCGTAAAGCGGTTCGCCGTGGCGGCCCCGCAGCACATAGACCAGCAGACACAGCCACACCGCGATCATGGTTCGCAGGATTCGCTGCCCCGGGATGGGCAGCTTTTTCAGATGTTCCATAGGTTCCTCCCGAAAAAGCGTGGCAACATTATAGAGGCTCCCGTTCAAAAGCGCAAGCCCCTTCCTTTTTTTGCCCGGACGTGGTAGCATAGAGGCGGGAGGGATGGAGATGAAGCTTTTGTTGACCGCCTTCGACCCCTTCGGGGGCGAGAGCGTGAACCCCGCCTGGGAGGCGGCCCGGCGCGTCCGCGCCCCGGAGGGGACGGAGCTGCGGCTCCTGCAGCTGCCGACGGTGTTCGGCCTCTCCGGCGACCTGGTCTGCGCAGCCATGGCGCAGGAGCAGCCGGACGCGGTGCTGTGTCTGGGGCAGGCGGCCGGCCGGGCCGCAATTACGCCGGAGCGGGTGGCCATCAACTTGATGGACGCCTCCATCCCCGATAACGCCGGAAATCAGCCCCGGGAGGAGCCGGTAATTCCCGGAGGACCCGCGGCTTATTTTGCAAGCCTCCCGGTGAAGCGCATGGCGGAGGCCATGGCAGAGGCCGGAATCCCGGCTGCGGTATCCAACACGGCGGGCACCTTCGTGTGCAACCAGCTGCTCTATCGGGTGCTGCACGAAATCGAAAAAAAACATCCTCACATGCAGGGCGGCTTTGTCCATGTGCCCTGCCTGCCGGAGCAAGCGGCCCGGATGAAGCCGGGGACGCCCTCTCTGTCCCTGGAGGAGATCGTCCGGGGCCTGGAGGCGGGGCTCGACTGGCTGGTGGCGCAGGAAAATCGGGAGAGCGGGAGGAGCGGCACATGAACCTTGCATTTGACGGCGGCGTCCTGCGAGATTACCAGCTTTCGGATATCGAAGATGAAATTCGCTGGACAAATATAGACACCGCATGGTTTTACGCAGACACCCCGTGGATGAAGCTGGAACCCATTGACCCGGATGAGCTGCGGGCGGATATGATCGAGATCATGTCCTCCATGTCGGAGGACGCTATCCGCTGGCGCTTTGAAATCGAAGCGGAGGGGCGCCATATCGGCTTGGTTTCCTCCTACTATCTGAACGAACAATATGAGCCGACACCCTGGGAATCCATTGACCAAAGCAAAAACGCGGAGGGGAACCACGCCATTCGAGCCCTTGGCATCGAGATCTGCGAAATGGACGCCTGGGGCAAGGGAATCGGAGGCAGGGCGCTCACGGCATTCATGGCGTATTATCGCAGTTTGGGCGAACGCCGCTTCCTGCTGGAGACCTGGAGCGGAAATCACCGGATGCTCGGATGCGCGAAAAAGCTGGGATTTACGGAAGTTAAGCGGCAGCGGGCCGCCCGCCTTGTGGGCGGAAAGGCCTATGACGCCCTCGTGCTGGAACGACGCTTCTGAGGCGCGGGGATGAACCAACAGCGCGGGGCTTTTCGTGTGCAACCAGCTGCTCTTCCGGCTGCTGCACGAGATGGAAACCCGCTATCCCGCCATGCAAGGGGGCTTCGTCCACGTCCCCTGCCTGCCGGAGCAGGCGGAGCGGCTGAAAAAGGATCGCCCGATCCCCTCCCTGCCCCTTGCGGACATCGTCCGGGGCCTGGAGGCAACGATAAAAGTGTTGAGCTGAAATAGCAACAGAAAAGTGCGGTAAAATAGCAGAAATCTGCTGTTTTACCGCACTTTTCACTTTTTCCTGGCGGCTGATAGCCGCCCCTACAAAACTCTCTCAGCAGAGGCCGTACTCTTCCGCCAGCTTCCGGAAGGCGGGCATGGAACGGCGGATCTGATCCTCGGACACGCAATAGGCGATGCGGACGTAGCCCGGCACGCCGAAATCGTCGCTGGGCACCAGCAGCAGCTCATACTTCTTGGCCCGCTCGGCAAAGGCTTTGGCGTCCGGCTCCGGGGTCTTTACAAAGAGGTAGAAGGCCCCGTCGGGATACACGCAGTCATAGCCCAGCTCCTTCAGCCCGTTGTAGAGCAGGTCCCGGTTCACCTTATATTTGGAGATATCGGAGGTCTGATCGATGCAGCGCTCGATGACCCGCTGCATCAGGCTGGGGGCGTTGACAAAGCCGCAGACCCGGCCGCCTCCGCAGATGGCGGCAAACACCGTCTCCGCCGCCTCCATCCGGGCGCTGACGGCCAGGTAGCCGATCCGCTCGCCGGGAAGGGAGAGGGACTTGCTGTAGGAATAGTCCAGGATCGCGTTGTCGTAATAGTGCAGCACGCAGGGCACCTTCTGCCCATCGTACACCAGTTCCCGGTAGGGCTCGTCAGAAATCAGGTAGATGGGGTGACCGTAACGCAGCTCTGCCTCATGCAGGATGCCGGCCAGCTCCTTCAGGCTCTCTTCCGACAGGATCACGCCGGAGGGATTGTTGGGCGTGTTCACGATGACCAGCTTGGTCTTCTCCGTGATGCTGCGCCGGAGGGCATCCAGATCGGGTTGCAGCCCCTCCGTGGGCGGAACGGCGACCAGCTTGCCGCCCACGCCTTCCGTAAACATCCGGTACTCCGGGAAGAAGGGGGCAAAGGCGATGACCTCCTCGCCGGGGAGCAGAAAGGCGTGCATGCAGATGGCAAGGCCCGCCGCCGCGCCGCAGGTAACGTAGATCAGATCCTCCCGGGCGGGCAGATCAAAGCGCTTGCGCAGGTCGGCGGCAATGGTTTTGCGCAGGCTGGGAATGCCGGTGGCCGGGGTGTAGCCGTGGAGCTGGGTGCTGTCCAGCTTCAGCAGCTCCCGGATGCTCTCCTCCACGCAGGGAGGTGCGGGGATGCTGGGGTTGCCCAGACTGAAGTCGAAGACCTGGTCCGCGCCGATCTCCGCCTTGCGCCTGGCCCCGTAGGCGGCCAGCTCGCGGATGCAGCTTTTGCTGAGACCGAAACCGAGTATCGTTTTTGGAAGCATATCAAACGTTCTCCCTTTCCTGTTTTTTCAAGGTCTTTGCTTCATTATACGGCTCCTGCCTCAAATAAGCAAGACATTTGTGAATTGTTCCAAAAATTGATGGAAAACCGCCGGAATAACAGTTGACTTCGTCCAGAAAATAAGGTATGCTTTTTATGTTAGAAAATGGTAAAATGGGGTAATGAAACAGGATCGGGGGAAAAGTGTGAAAAAGACCTTCAGCGTATCCGGCAGGACGGAGCTTGCCGGCAATCATACCGATCACCAGAATGGCAGAATCCTGGCCTCCACCATTCAGATGGGGCTGACCGCCCGGGTGGAAGCCAACGACACGGGCCGCATCCGCATCAAGAGCCAGGGCTTCGGCCCTCGGGAGATCCAGCTCTCCCAGCTGTCGGTCCGGCCGAGGGAGTTTGGCACGCCGGAGGCGCTGATGCGCGGGGTGGCGGCCTCCTACCGGGAGCTGGGGCTGGAGATCGGCGGCTTTGACGCGGATATTCGCGGCACCCTGCCCGTGGGTCAGGGTCTGTCCTCCTCGGCGGCCTTCTCGGTGCTCATAGGGAGGATCCTCAGCGAGTTGTACAACGGCGGCAAGGTGGATCCCATGGTCATCGCCCGGGCCGGGCAGCAGGCGGAAAACCGCTTCTTCGGCAAGCCCTGCGGCCTGATGAGCCAGCTGGTCTGCGCCCTGGGGCATACGGTGTATGTGGATTTCAAAACCATGGAGATCCGGCGGGTGGAGGCGGATTTCGGCGCCATGGGCCTGACCCTCTGCCTGACGGAGACCGGCGGCAGCCACGCGGGGCTGGACAGCTCCTATGCCCGCATCCCGGCGGATATGGTCTACATCGCCAACCTCTTCGACAAGGGCATGCTGGGAGATGTGGATCCGGCGGAATTTCGGGCCAAGGGCTGGGATCCGTCCAACCGGCCGGTGCGGCGGGCCATGCATTTCTTTGATGAGAACGAGCGGGTGCCCCGGATGCGGGACGCGCTGGAGCAGGGCGACGGGGAGACCTATATGCGCCTGATGAACGAATCGGGCCGCTCCTCGGAAAAGCTGCTGAACAACATTGTCACCAGCGCCACCGGAGATACCAAGCTGGCCCAGGGCCTGGAGCAAAGCGAGAAGCTGCTGCAGGGCAAGGGCGCCTGGCGGGTGCACGGCGGCGGCTTTGCCGGCTGTGTGCAGGCCCTGATGCCCAGCGATTATTTTGAGACCTACAAGGCGGAGATGGAAAAAACCTTCGGCCCCGGCGCCTGCCGGGAGATCCGCCTGGCCTGACCGGGCAAGGGGCCCGGTATAACAAGCAAAGAGGATGTGGAACGCATTCCACATCCTCTTTGCTGTTTTTCTACGCCTGCGCTCAGGCCAGCTTCCCGTGCTCGGGGATGTACACCATGTCCTCATTGTAGAGCATGATGAACTCCTCCAGGCACAGATCGTGCTCCTTCATATATTGGGCCGCTTCCACGCCCACATAGCGGAAATGCGCATGGGGGCAGGCCACGCCGTAGAAGCCCTCTTTCCCTTCGGGATAGCGCAGCACGAAGCCATAGTCCGCCGCGTGCTCCAGCAGCCAGGCGTAAAGATCGCTTTCGAAGATCTCCGGGTCCGTAAAGCGGTCATAGCGGGCGGCGTTGGCCCGCTGGTCGGTAAAGTCGATGGCAAGGCCGGTCTGATGCTCGTTGGCGCCGGGGGGCAGGAAATCCCGCACTGCGCCGCGGATATCGCCGGGATGCGCCTCCAGCGTGGCCGAGAACATGGTAGTGAGCCATTCCAGGTTGCGGTAGGCGTTGGCCATGTAGATGGAGTACCCCTCCGCCCGGGCGTCGGCCATCAGGGCTTGGGCAGCCTCCACCACCCGGGGATCCAGCCCCTGCCCTTCAATGCCGCCGTATTCCGGCCGATACCGGCCGATGGAGTTATAGGAGTTGGCGAGCAGGAATTCCCAGCCCGTGATATCCACGTCCGGCAGGTCCGCCGGGGCATCTTCCGCCGCCGCCCGGGGGGCGGGCAGCGCGAACACGCACAGGGCCAGCACCAGCGCCAGCGTCAGGGAAAGCAAGCGTCTGTTCATCACGTCCTCCTTATTCTACGCCGTAGAGTGCCAGGAACTCCTCCAGCGTCAGGTGGTTTTCGGTCATATAGGTAGCGGCCTCCACGCCCACATAGCGGAAGTGCCAGGGCTCGTACATGACGCCGGTGACGTCCTCCTTCCCGGCGGGGAAGCGCTGCACAAAGCCGTATTCCGCACAGTGCTCGTTGAGCCACTGGTAGGTTTCGGTCTGCTCGATGGAGGAATTCTTCACCTCATAGTACCGGTCGGTAATGTCGCAGCAGAGGGCGAGCTGATGCTCGCTGCAGCCGGCGGGCATGGTAATGTAATGCCCGGCGCTGTCCTTGCCGTCGGTGATGCCGTTATTTTGGCAAATGCGGGTGAAGTTTGCCGCCTGGTCACTATAGCTGCGGTAGCCGGAGGAGAGGAACACCGTGAGCCCCGCTTCCTTGCAGCCCTGGCCAAAGGCGATCAAGGCCTCGGCAATGCGGGCGTCCACCGGGCAGCGGTTGCCGTTATAGGCGGTCTGGATATCCGTTTCGGACAGCGTCTGGTTCAGGTAGGCCAGCTGCTCCGGCTCATACTGGCCGATGGAGTGATCGCCGTTGACCAGCGTAAATTCCCAGCTGGTCACGTCCACATCCGGCGGCGTGGGCAGGCCCTGGGCTTCGGCGTTGCGAAGTGCCTTGCCGTAGGGCGATTCGGGATCCACCGTTTCCTCCGGGGCAAGCTCCGTCTGCTGGGCTGCAGCCTCCCCATCCTCGGCTTGCTCCGGCTCGGCGCCGTTCTCGGGATTCTCCTGCCCGCCGGCCGGCTCATCCCCGGTCTCGGAAGCGACAGGCTGGAGCGTGGACTCTCCCCGCTCGGGGGTTCCGATCTCATGAAAGCTGTCGATCTGCAAATATAAATAGGCGGCGAAGATCACCAGAACCAAAAGGGCCAGAACAACGCGGGCGCCGCGGCTGTAATGCATAACTGTTTCCTCCAAGATAAACGAAATCAAAGCTGATCTTTTGCTCAAACTTTATCATAGCATTTTGCCCTTTCCGGGTCAACTAAATTTTTGTTGAAGACCGGACCTGCGTCCTGTATAATGAGGGCGAAACTATCACGGGAGGGGCGTAACGATGAGGATTACCTGGCACGGACATTCCTGCTTTCAAATCGACACGGCGGAGGGCTCCGTCGTGCTGGATCCCTATGGGCCCGGCAGCGTGCCGGGACTGAAGCTGCCGGAGCTTACGGCGGATCTGGTGCTGTGCAGCCACGGTCATCGGGACCATGGCTTCGCCCAGGCCGTCACCCTGACGGGAAAGCGCCCCTCTCTGCGGGTGGAGCGCTTGGAAACCTTCCACGATGCGCAGAACGGCGCCCTGCGGGGGACTAACACTGTCCACATTCTGGAGGCAGAGGGTCTGCGGGTAGCTCACTTGGGAGACCTGGGGCATCTGCTCTCCCCGGCCCAGCTTGCGGCGCTGGGGCAGCTGGATGTGCTGCTGATCCCCGTTGGCGGGCACTACACCATCGGGCCGGAGCAAGCGGCGGAGCTGGCGGAGGCCATCCACGCCCGGATCACCGTGCCCATGCACTACCGCGGCCCCGGCTTCGGCTATGAGGTCATCGGCCCGGCGGAGGACTTCCTGCGCCGCCGCAGCCCCGTGGTGGAGCTGGAGCAGAGCTGCTTCGACCCTGCGGACTGGGCAGGGCCGGTAAGCCTGCGCCTGCGCTGTCCCCTTGCAGAGGAATAAGTTTTCAGCGTTCAGATTTTAGGCTATAAACAGATCGCCCCGGCTTTTGTCGGGGCGATCTGTTTGTTATCCGTATCAGGTTGTCCTGCCGGCAAGGAAGGACAGCTCCACGCCGTTTTCCTCCTGCAGCAGATAGCAGCGGATCCGCCCGTCCGGCTCATATACGGCGTCGATCTGCACGCCGCCGCCCAGCCACTCGCAGATGCGGTAGCCCCGAGCCTGCCGCTGAAAGGGCCCCTCCGGCGGACCGGCCCACTGGGCGGGGCCGGCCTCCTCCCGGATGCCCCGCAGGCACAGGCCCTCCTCCAGCGGCAGCAGCTCCACCGCCCCGTCCGCCTCCGGCAGGGCATAGGCTGTGTCGACAAGTCCGTCCAGCCCCACGCTGTGCAGCACGCCGCCGCTGCAGTACCAGATCCGATCCTCCCAGATCAGCGCCGGAGAGGCGGGAGTATCGGTGAGGAGCAAATCCGTCCCGTCCTCCGGCCAACACAGGTGCAGACATCCATCGTCCGCTGCGGAGAGGTAGAGCACCGCGCCCTCCAGGGGATAGGCCCAGGTGCAGGGACCGTCCAGCACAAGGCTCTCCGCCCCGGTGACAGGATCCCACGAAAGACAGCGCCCGTCTCCGTCGCAGAAATAGAGCTGCCCATCCCGCCGGCAGAGCCAATCGCAGGGGCCGTCCCGCAGCAGCTCCCGGGTGCCGCCATTCTCGGGCACCCGCTCCAAGCCGCCGCTCCGGTTCAGGTAGTACAGCCAGCCATCCAGATAGCAAAGGTATTCCGGCACGCAGCCCTCCGCCAGCACAGTAAAGTCGCGCAGGGCGCCGTCCTTCCAGTCATAGCGGGCCAGCACCGGCTCCCAGTTTTCATCAAAGTCGTAGCAATAAAGCCGCCCCTCCACCAGGCAGACCCGGTTGGCATTGAGGAAGCGGGCCATGGCCCGGCTCTCCTCCGGCGTCAGGGGAGCAAGCTCCCGTCCCTCCGGCAGCACAAAGGCAGGCGTCGGCGCGGGGGTCTCCTCCTTTCCGCAGGCGCAGAGGAGCAGCAGGCACAGAAGCGCAGCGGCAAGGATACGGCGCGTTTTCATAACGTCCTCCCGTTGATAATATTGATATCAATTGTAGCACAAGAACTCGCCTCTGGCAATCCGCTGCGCTTGCAGACAAGGGAGGAACGTGGTAGAATGAGTCCATCAAGCCGGAAAGGAACGAAACGCCATGCCCAAACGCTGGAAATGGACATCGCTGCTGCTGATCCTGGGCCTGCTGGCCACGCTGCTCGGCGCCTGCGCAGTGACCCCTGCCCCCGCCCCCGCGGCACAGGACGAGCTGCTGCTGATCGAAGAGACGCCTGCCGCCGCAGCCCCGCAGGAGACGCCGCCGCCCGAGGACGGAAGCTATACCACCCGGGAGGATGTGTGCGCCTATCTGATCGCTTACGGGCACCTGCCGGGGAATTTTATCACCAAGGACGAGGCGCGGGCCGCCGGCTGGCAGGGCGGTTCGCTGGAGCCGTACTGTCCCGGTAAGTGCATCGGCGGGGACCGCTTCGGCAACCGGGAGGGGCTGCTGCCCTCCGCCAGGGGCCGGGTCTGGACAGAGTGCGACATCAACACCCTGGGCGCCCGCTCCCGCGGCGCAGAGAGGATCGTCTTCTCCAATGACGGGCTGATATATTATACCGGGGATCATTACGAGAGCTTTCAGCTGCTCTACGGGGAACCCTGAAGCCGTCCCGCTGTCCTCCCGGATAGCGGGCCTTTTTTCTTTTCGCTTTCGACAAAATTCGACACGGGGAAAACACAAAACATTTCATTTCTTGTCGATTTCTCTTGCTTCCCGCCGAAAGAGATAATATTATGTCAACAAGTTATCCGCGCCGTTCGACAGAATTCTGTTGCCTGGAAAGTGTCAGCTATGGTAAATTATCTGCGACTTCACGGGGAAACTGCTGCTGAAAATACTGATAGCCCCTTACACCGCATAATTGGGAGGAAGAATATTATGGAAACCAAAATCCGTATCCTGCTTGCCGACGCCAACGCGGACTTCGGCAAGCTGCTGGGTGAACAGATCGCGGAGGACCGCAGCCTGGAGCTGGTAGGCATCGCAACAGACGGGCAGGAAGCGTTGACGATGATCCGGGAGCGGCAGCCGGATGTGCTGCTGTTGGACCTGGTGCTGCCCAAGGTGGACGGGCTGGAGCTGCTGCGCCGTCTGCCCGAAACCGGGTGCCATTGCCACAGCATTGTGCTCTCCGGCTTCTTCAACAACAAGGTCGTAGCCGACTGCGCTTTGCGCGGCGCGGACTATTTCATGTCCAAACCCTGCGACCCCGAAGCGCTGCTGGAGCGGGTGCGCCAGCTGGCCGGCGGGCAGGAGGACACGTCCCTGGAGGGGATCGATTGCCGTCCGGCAGCCCGGCTGAGCCGCCAGGAAGCGGATCTTGAGGCCGTGGTCACCGACATCATCCATGAGATCGGCGTGCCCGCCCACATTAAGGGCTACCAATATCTGCGGGAAGCCATCATCCTCACCATCAAGGACATGGACGTCATCAACGCCGTCACCAAGGTGCTGTATCCCGAGGTTGCCAAGCGCTTTTCCACCACGCCCTCCCGGGTGGAGCGGGCCATCCGCCACGCCATCGAGGTGGCCTGGGACCGGGGCGACATCGAGGTGCTGC
>CAYNBS010000010.1:0-62451 GCA_964395795.1 uncultured Oscillospiraceae bacterium | reverse complement strand
AGGCTCGAACTCGCTACCTCCACCTTGGCAAGGTGGCGCTCTACCGGATGAGCTATGCCCGCGAATACCCCGCTGAAAAGCGGGGTGGTGCCTCCGGTCGGAGTTGAACCAACGACACGCGGATTTTCAGTCCGCTGCTCTACCTACTGAGCTACAGAGGCATATGAAACTTTTTGGTGGGAACAACTGGACTCGAACCAGTGACCCCCTGCTTGTAAGGCAGGTGCTCTAACCAGCTGAGCTATGCTCCCGCGCTGACAGCTCGTTTATATTACTAAATCCTAAACGATTTGTCAAGCCAAAATTTTCATTTTTTAGTTTTCTTTTTTCGTTACCCGCAGTGCCAGGAGTTCCGCCGGGGTAAACGAATACGTTTTATCGCAAAACTGGCAGGAAACCTGAATGCTTTCCTGCCCCTCGGCCATCTCCTGCAGGTCTGTTTCCTCCAGGCAGAGCAGCGCATCCTCCACGCGCTCCCGGCTGCAGGGACAGCGGTAGCCCACCGGGGCCTCACCCACCAGATGGTACTCCATTCCCTTGAGCACCTGGGCAAACACGGCCTCCGGCCCGTCCTCATCCAGGACGGTGGTAAGCTGATCCATGAGGAAAATGTTCTCCTCCAGCTTGTCGATCAGCGCATCCTCGGCGCCGGGCATGAGCTGCACCAGAAAGCCGCCGGCAGTTTTGATGCTTCGGTCCGTATCCACCAGAACGCCCAGGGCACAGGCAGAAGGCACCTGCTCGCTGGAGAGGAGATAGGCGGTCAGATCCTCTGCAATTTCGCCGCTGACAAGCTCGGTGGAGCCGATATAGGGCTCCTTCAGGCCGATATCCCGGCTGACGGTAAGCATTCCGTCCCGGCCGACGGCGCCGCCCACATCCAGCTTCCCGTCTTGCCGGAGGGGAAGCTCCACAGAGGGGTCGCCCACATAGCCGCGGACATAGCCCTCCGAGTCGGACACCGCGACTACGCTGCCGATGGGACCGCCGCCGTTGATGCGGATGGTCAGGCTGGCCTTTTCCTCTTTCATGCTCTCGCCCAGCAGAGAGGCGGCGCACAGCGTCCTGCCCAGGGCGGCGGATGCGGTGGGGGAGAGACGGTGAATCTGCCGGGCGCGCTCCACCGTGTCCCGGGCAACGATCACTGCCATTTTCACATAGCCTTCTGCTGCGGTTGCATGGATGATTCTGTCCATAGTATCAGTCTCCTCGAATTGCGGAAATAAACATGCGGCCCTGATCTGCCTGGGGACCATTTTCGTGAAGGGTGACGGAGGAAAAACCGGACTGCTCCAGCAGCCGGCGCAGGTCTTCCGGCCTGTGGGCGTATTCCACGTGCTCTTCGCCGCTCCGACGCCAAAGCCGTCCCTGCCGCTCGAATAAATCCATCCCGTATAGGATGGAATTTTCCTCCGGCTGATAGTCTGCCCGCCAGACGCAAAAAACGTCTTCCTTCTCGTCCAGAAAAATTTGGCCGTTCAAAGAGCGGAACCATTCGGGCAGGCGAACGTCAAATATCACAAGACCGCCGGGACGGACAAAAAGATGCAGTCGGCGGAAAACCTCCGGCAGCAGCTCCGGCGAGAGATAATTCATCCCGTCAAGGGAACAATAGGCGGCGTCGACCGTGCCGTACAAATCCAGCTCCTCTGCACGCTGGTTGAGAAACAGCGGGGGACAGGAAAGCGCGGAGCACTTCTCCTGTGCCTGCATCAGCATATCCGGTGAAGCGTCCGCGCCGATCAGTTCATATCCCCGCCGCGTCATTTCGGCGGTCAAAGTTCCGGTGCCGCAGCAAAAATCCAGCAGGAGATGAAACTCGCCTGCCGCGCGCTGAAATTGCGCCTCATAGAAATCGGCAAACGCCGCGTATGGAACATCGCCCGTGAGTTGGTCATACCAGGCTGCAAGGGATGCGTAGCTGCTCACGTATTGCTTCCTCCGGTGCGGCGGAATACGATTTCATAGCCGCCTTTCCCATACTGCAGAGAGCGATTGACCCGGCTGATCGTTGCGCTGGACGCGCCTGTTTCTGCCAGAATGTCGTTATAGATCATTCCGTTATGCAGGCAGGAAGCGACCTGATACCGCTGCTCCATCGCCATAAGCTCAGAAATGGAACACAAGTCTTCAAAGAACTGCTTGCATTCGTCTACGGTTTCCAAGGATAGGATTGCTTGATACAATTTATCGCTGCGCGGTCTCTTCAGGAGCTTGTTCATGCGTACCTCCTATTCCAATATGTGGGTAAATTACGACACTTATGTTACCACACTAAAACGAAAGAGTAAAGAGGGACGTGGAAAAAAACGGAAAAAAAGCAGAACACGAAAAAGACTTGCGTTGCCATAGCAGGTGGTTTATAATAAAGTAAATCAAGAAAGGAGTGTTTTCTATGACGGTTGGCGGATCTGAACCGAACATGACCATGATCTGGCTGATTTCCATGGTCATCCTTCTTGTAATAGAAGGCGTGATCCCGGGGCTGGTTTCCATCTGGTTTGCCGCCGGTGCGCTGCTGGCTCTTGTGGTGTCTTTACTGGATGCGCCGCTGTGGCTTCAGCTCGTGGTGTTTCTGGTCTCCTCCCTGGCGCTCCTGGTGCTGACAAGGCCCTTGGCGAAGAAATATGTGAACGCCAGGACAACGCCGACGAATGCGGACCGGATCATCGGGCAGGACTGTGTGGTGAAGGAGGAGATCGACAATCTCCGCGGCACCGGCGCGGTCATTGTGGACGGCAAGGTCTGGACGGCCCGGTTGGATACCCGTGACGGGAAAGCACCGGAGGGCACCGTCGTGAAGGCGGTTCGCATCGAGGGCGTCCGCCTCATCGTAAGCAAAAAATAAGGGAATTTATTAAAAGGAGGAAATAAAATGATCGAAGTCAATGGCGGCCTCATCGCCGCGATCCTGGCAATTCTTGTCCTCGTTATCATTATTATCCGCAACATCCGTATCGTGCAGCAGGCGCGGGCCTATGTGGTGGAGCGTCTGGGTGCGTATAAGACCACCTGGAACGTGGGTCTTCACTTTAAGGTGCCCTTTATTGAAAAGGTCGCCAAGGTCGTGTCTTTGAAGGAGCAGGTGGCGGACTTCCCGCCCCAGCCGGTTATCACCAAGGATAACGTCACCATGCAGATCGACACCGTGGTCTATTTCCAGATCACCGACCCCAAGCTCTATACCTACGGCATCGAGCAGCCCATGGTTGCCATCGAGAATCTGGCTGCCACCACGCTGCGTAACATCATCGGCGACCTGGAGCTGGACCAGTGCCTGACCAGCCGCGATATTATCAACACCAAGATGCGCGCCATTCTGGATGAGGCCACCGACCCCTGGGGCATCAAGGTCAACCGCGTGGAGCTGAAGAACATTCTGCCGCCCAGAGAGATTCAGAACGCCATGGAGAAGCAGATGAAGGCCGAGCGTGAACGCCGTGAAGCCATCCTCCGCGCCGAAGGCGAGAAGCGGGCTGCCATTCTGGAGGCTGAAGGCGAGAAGGAATCTGCCATCCTGCGGGCCGACGCCAAGAAGCAGCAGCAGATTCTGGAGGCCGAAGGCGAAGCCGAGGCCATTTTGAAGGTGCAGCAGGCTACCGCCGAAGGTATCCGCCTCATCAACCAGGCGGCTCCTACGGACGCGGTGCTGCGCATCAAGGCGCTGGAGGCTTTCTCCGCCGCCGCGCAGGGCCAGGCCACCAAGATCATCATCCCCAGCGAGATCCAGGGCCTTGCCGGTCTTGCCACCGGCATCATCGAAGCCGCCAAGGAATAAGCAAAAACAGGCATTCGCATGGGAGAGGGTACAACTGTACCCTCTCTTTTTTGTCTTCCCTTACGGGAAATCTGTGCTATAATGGCAGAAAGAATAAAACAGGGGGAGAGATCAAGATGACCAGTGAAAAAGCGCTTCGTTTTCTGGAACGGCATGGAATGAGTCCTGCTTCGGTGCAGCCTGCCCGGGACGCGGTCAGAATGGCGGAGGAGATGGAGCGGGGCCTTGCCGGACAGGGCGGTTCTCTTGCCATGATCCCCACCTATTTGAGCGATGCGGGCAGTCTTCCGATGGACCGTCCGGTGGCAGTGATCGATGCCGGAGGCACCAATTTCCGCAGCGCGCTGGTGCGGTTTACGCCGAAGGGCGTCTTGGTTGAGGAGCTGCGCAAATGGAAAATGCCCGGGATCGGCAAGCCTGCATCCTGGGAGGAGTTTATGGATTTCGCCGCGGAGGCGATCCTCCCGCTGATGGACCGGACGGATAAGATCGGCTTTTGCTTTTCCTACTCGGCGGATATTACCCCGGAAATGGACGGGCGAGTGCACCGGATCGACAAAGAAGTGGTCATCACCGGCTGCGAGGGGCAGATGGTCGGCGCATCCTTGTTGGAAGCCCTGGAGCGCCGAGGCGTGACCGGGAAAAAGATCGTGATATTGAACGACACGGTCGCCGTGCTGCTGGGCGGTCTGGCCTCCGGCGGCAGCCGGGAGGGCTGCGCCGTGGGGCAGGTCAGCGGGACCGGCACCAACACCTGCTGCTCTCTGCCTGAGAAGCGAATCGGCAAGCTGGGCCTGACAGGGGAAAGGCGCATGATCGTGAACCTGGAATCCGGCATGTACGACGGGATCCCACAGGGAGATTTTGATCGGGAACTGGATGAAGAAAGCAACAACCCCGGGATCAAGCATTTTGAGAAGATGACGGCAGGCGTCTATCTGGGAGAACTGTGCCGCCGGATGCTTCGTGCAGCCGCAGAGGAAGGACTGTTGACCAGAGAAACGGCGGACCGGGTGAATGCCCTGGGCTGGATCGACTCGGCCGTGATCGACGCCTGGTCGGCAGGAGAGAAGCTGGAGCAGATCGCAGACGGAGAAGAGGATTCGGCCTTCGTGCAGACCCTGTGCGCCGCTGCCTTTGAACGCTCTGCCCGCTGCATGTGCACAAACCTTGCGGCGATTGCCCTGCTCAGCAGGGAAAAACAGATCTGCATTTGCGCGGAAGGGTCTCTGGTTCAAAAGAGCAGGATTTACCGCCCCACATTGGAAAAGCTGATCCGGGAGGAGATCGAGGAAAAGCTGGGTTGCGCTGCCTCCTTTACCGTCGGCAGCGAGACCACGCTCCCCGGCTCCGCCGCAGCCGCGCTGCTGAATCTATAATCAACCGTAAGCACTCAAAAAGGCGAACGCAAAAAATGCGTTCGCCTATTTTAGTGGTTTTTGTCCTTGGGTTTTCCCACCAGCGCCACCAGAAAACCGAAGAACACGGCGGCGCAAAGGCCGCCTGCCGCCGCGGTGAAGCCGCCGGTAAAGACCCCGAGAAGCCCCTGCTCCGCAACGGCTTTCTGCACACCCTTGGCGAGATTCCAGCCGAAGCCGGTGAGGGGGACGGTGGCCCCGGCGCCAGCCCAGTCAGCCAGCGGGCCATATAGCCCGACGGCGCCAAGAATTACCCCTGCGACCACATAGGATGTCAGGATTCTGGCAGGCGTCAATCTGGTGTAATCGATGAGCAGTTGACCGATCACACAGAGTAGACCGCCAACCAAAAATACCCGCACATATTCCCAGAGCAGTTCCATGCTTACACCTCCCGTTCCAGTGCGACAGCGTGACAGATCCCCGGGATGCTCTCACCCTGCTGGGAGCTGGTGGGGGACATGAGGGCGCCAGTCGCCGCAAACAGCACCCGATTCCACACGCCGTTCTCCATAGCCTTGAGAATGTGCCCGCAAAGCACCGAGGCGCAGCAGCCGCAGCCCGAGCCGCCTGCGTTTACATCCTGGGTTGCCGCATCGTAGATGAGCACGCCGCAATCCATATATGATTTGCCCAGATCTGTTCCGTCCGCCTTGAAAAGCGCCTGGAGGATGTCGTGCCCCAGGGCGCCAAGATCTCCGGTGAAAATGGCGTCATAGTCCTTTGGCGTCCGGCCCGTATCCTGAAAATGGGCGCGAAGCGTGTCAAAAGCTGCCGGGGCCATGGCGCTGCCCATGTTGTTTGCATCCTTGATCCCCGCGTCCACGATTTTGCCGTGGGTCACATGGGTGACGCGAATCGACCCCTCCGGCGCCAGGATCACGGCGCCGGCGCCCGTCACCGTCCACTGGGAGCTGGGCGTGCGCTGCCCGCCGTATTCCAAGGGGAAGCGGTACTGCCGCTCGGCCGAGCAGAAGTGGGAACCGGTCAGCGCGCAGACACGGGTGGCAAAATCGCCGTCCAGCAGCAGAGCGCCCAGGGAGAGCGACTCTGCCATGGTGGAGCAGGCGCCGTAAAGGCCCAGGTAGGGCAAGGCGCTGTCCCGCATGGCAAAGGCCGAGCTGACGCATTGATTCAACAGATCGCCTGCCAGCACATAATCCAGGGAGGAGGGAGGCGTGCCGGCCTTGTCACAGGCCATGTTGAAGCAATCCTTCAGCATGCGGCTCTCGGCCTTTTCCCAGCTTTCTTCTCCAAAGTAGCTGTCCTCTGAAATCCGGTCAAAGCAATCCTTCAGCGGTCCTTCGCCCTCTTTTTTCCCGACGACCGCCGCGTATCCCGCGATCATAGCCTTGCCCGACAGGGCAAGCGTCTGTTTTCCGATCCGTTTTGTCATGGTTTCGACCCTCGTTTCCGTTCTGATTCGCTTTTAGTGTTCCCCGTTCTGTCCAGATTACGCAAAAAAAACACCGCTGCGTTTATGCGCAGCGGTGTTTGCAACAGAGCGTGTTTCTTTAACCCAGCTTCAGGGTCTCCCAAAGACTGTTCATGTAGCTGAGGGTGTCCTTGTCCAGATTGCGGAAAGCGAATTCGTTGTAGAGAGAGCTGAAATTCTCAATGCCCGGGTACAGGATCTCCATGGCTTCTTCGCCCATCTCCTCCTGATAGTCGGGGTTGTTGTATACCAGGGAGTTGGGGGAGGCGTAGTAGATGAATTCCGCGTTGGCAATGGCAGGCTCCTCGGAGAGCATGTAGTTGATGAAAATCTCAGCCAGCTCCTGATTCTGGCAGCCCTTGGGGATGCACATGGCGTCCACAAAGTAGTTGGTAGCGGAGGGATAGTAGAAGCGCAGATCCACGCCGCTGGCCTGGGAGTCCAGCATGGTGAAGTAGTCGCCGGCGTAGTAGGCGCCAATGGCGGCCTCGCCGGATTCCATCATGTCATAAATCTGATCCATGACGTAGCTCTTGAGCAGGGGCTTCTGGTTCTGCATCTCTACCAGCGCGGCGTCCCAAGTGGCGGGATCGGTGCTGTTTACATCCAGACCCAGCTTGTACTGGGCGGTGGCAAAGGCGTCGCGGGGGTTGTCAAACTGGACGATGCTGCCGGCATACTTTTCGTTCCACATCAGATCCCAGTCTCCCACGTCAGCCTCATCGACTACGTTGGCATTGTAGATGATGCCCACAACGCCGTAGGTGTAGGGCACGGAATAGAGGTTCTCGGGATCGTAATACAGGCCGCGGAAGCTGTCTTCGATATACTGGTAATTGGGAATGTTCTCGAAGTTGATGGGGAGCAGCATGTCCTCGTCGATCATACGGGCGATCATGTAGTCAGAGGGGATGATGACGTCGTAGCTCACAGCTCCGCTGGAGAGCTTGGCGTACATATCCTCATTGCTGGCATAGGTGCTGTAGTTGACCTTGACCTTCTGGCCGTAGGTCTCCTCATACCAGCTTTCAAAGGCCTTAATGGTGTCCAGGCTGCCCTCGGAGCCGTCGGAAATATACTCGCCCCAGTTGTACACGTTCAAAACCAGGGTGTCGCCGCTGTCAGAGGAGCCGCAGCCGGCAAGCACCGCGCACAGAGAGAACAGAAGGGCGGCGCAGAGCAGCAGGGAAAGAGTTTTCTTCATGGGATGGACCTCCTTATTTTGCATGTTTTTTTGCTTTTTTGTTTTTTTTGGCCTCTTTCAAGGCCTTGTCAGTCTCGCTGTCGACAAGATTGGAGAGCATCAGCAGGGCCAGAATGACA
Source organism: uncultured Oscillospiraceae bacterium (assembly GCA_964395795.1). Lineage (GTDB taxonomy): Bacteria > Bacillota > Clostridia > Oscillospirales > Oscillospiraceae > Limivicinus. The sequence continues at coordinate 54,497 of CAYNBS010000010.1, read as the reverse complement.
AAGAAGATGATGGTGGCCAGCGCGTACATTTTCGGGGTAACCGTCTTTTTGGTCATGTCGTAAATGCGAATGGGCAGGGTGTCGAAGCCATGGCCCGTGGTGAAATAGCTGATGACAAAGTCATCCAGCGACAGGGTGAAGGCCATGATCAGCCCCGTGATGATGCCGGGCATCAGCTCCGGCACCTCCACCTTCAGAAAGGCCCGCACCGGGGTACAGCCCAGATCCATGGCGGCCTCGGGGAGCGATTTGTCCATCTGCTGGAGCTTCGGCAGCACCTGCAGGATGACGTAGGGCAGGCAGAAGGTGATGTGGGCGATCAGCATCGTCCAGAAGCTGAGGGAATCCGCCAGCCCGAACAGGCGCCCCACAAACACAAACATCAGCATCAGGGAAATACCGGTGATGATATCGGGGTTGATCATGGGGATGTTGGTCACGGTGTCCAGCGCGGCGCGCAGATACTTGCTGCGAAGCCGGAAAATGCCGACGGCGGCAGCCGTTCCCATTACGGTGGAAATGACGGAGGCGCTGACGGCAAGGATCAGGGTGTTTCGCACAGCCTCCAGCGTGTAGGAATCGTGGAACAGCTCGTCATACCAGTGCAGCGAGAATCCGTCGAGAACGGTTTTGCTGTTCTGCCCGTTGAAGGAGAACAGAATCAAAATGGCGATGGGGGCAAAGAGGAAGATCATGACCAGCGCAGTGTAGATTTTCGAGGCTCGTTTCATGTGGCTCCTCCCTTCATGCGGCGGCGCGCTTGTTGGCAAAGCGCTGCATCAGGGCCATGGCGATCAGCAGAATGACCATCAGAATAAAGGCAAGGGCGGAGGCAAAGTGCCGGTCGTTCTGATACTGGCTCTCGATCACGTCACCGATCATGGTGGTCAGGCCGTTGCCCAGGATCTTGGAGATATAGAAGGTGCTGATGGAAGGGATCAGGACCATGATAATGCCGGAGATGACGCCCGGCAGGCTCAGCGGGAAAATCACCCGGCGCAGCACGCCAAAGCCGTTGCAGCCCAGGTCGCTGGCAGCCTCCAGAAGCTTCACGTCCATCTTTGCCATGATGGAATAGATGGGCAGGATCATATAGGGAAAGTAGTCATACACCATGCCGATGATAACCGCGGTCTCGGTGCCGGTGATATGGACATCGTCCATATTCAGCCCCAGCGCCCGCAGCCCGTTGAGCAGTAGACCCGTGTCCTGCAGAATGGTCATCCAGGCGTAGGTGCGGATCAGGAAGTTCATCCACATGGGGATCATGATGATCGTGATCAAAATGCTCTGGGTCTTGGCAGAGGAGCGGGCGATCATATACGCAAAGGGGTAGCCGAAGATCAGGCAAATGACCGTGGAGATCAGGGCCAGACGCAGCGAGCGGCCGAAAATCACCAGATAGGTGTGGATTTCCCGGTACGCATCCCCCTCCCTGACGCGGGAGGTGGCGGTGAAAAACTTGGTAATGTTGGCGGTGGTAAAGTGGAAGGAGTCGTCCGTGAAGGCGTAATAGGCCACGAAGAACAGCGGGACCACAATAAACAGCACCGCCCAGAGCGAATAAGGCGCCAGCGCGATGCGCTGGATCAGACCGCTCCGGCGGGAGACGGCGTTTTTGTTCTTCATTCGCTGCGCTCACTTTCCCCGTCGGCAGACGCCTCCGGATCGGTCAACTCGCCCAGCTCCTCCAGATTTTCTTCCTCCAGCTCGCCGATCTCGTCCAGCTCCATGGAGAAGGAGGAGTAGTCGCCGAACATGCCGGAATACTGCGACTTGTGCATGATATGAATGGCGTCCGGTTCAAGATAGAGGCCAATGTGCTCGTCCACATCCACAAAGTCCGTGGTCTGGATCATCCACTTGAAGCCGTTGATGTCCACAATGATTTCATAGTGCACACCCAGGAAGGTGACGGAAGTGACCACGCCCTTTAGCATGCCCTTTTCTTCGGGAACAATGTCCACATCCTCGGGACGGACGACCACATCCACCGGCTCCTTGGGGGCAAAGCCGCTGTCCACACAGTCAAACACATGCCCGGCAAAGCTGACCTTCTTATCCCGCAGCATGACGCCGTCCAGAATGTTGCTCTCTCCGATGAAGTCGGCCACGAAAGCGTTCTCCGGCTCGTTGTAGATATCCATGGGCGTGCCGATCTGCTGGATGCGGCCTTCGGACATGACCACCACGGTGTCGGACATGGAGAGTGCTTCCTCCTGATCGTGGGTGACAAAGACGAAGGTGATGCCGGTGGCCTTTTGGATCTTCTTCAGCTCCTGCTGCATGTCCTTGCGCAGCTTCAGATCCAGCGCAGCCAGCGGCTCGTCCAGCAGCAGCACCTTGGGCTTGGAGACCAGGGCGCGGGCGATGGCCACGCGCTGCTGCTGCCCGCCGGAGAGGGAGTTCACGCTGCGCTTTTCAAAGCCGGACAGAGCCACCAGCTTCAGCATCTCGTTGACCCGCTCGGTGATCTCGGCCTTGGGCACCCGCTTTTCCCGCAGGGGGAAGGCCACGTTCTCAAACACATTCAGGTGCGGGAAGAGGGCGTAGCGCTGGAAGACGGTGTTGACGTTGCGCTTGTGGGGCGGTACGTCGTTGATCCGTTCGTCCATGAAGATCACATCGCCCTCGTCGGCAGTTTCAAAGCCGCCGATGATCCGCAGCGTAGTGGTCTTGCCGCAGCCGGAAGGGCCAAGCAGGGTGAGAAATTCGTTGTCATAGATATCCAGATTGATATTGTCCAACACGACTTCTCCGTCAAAGGACTTGGTGATGTTTTTCAGCTCGATGATTTTCTTCATATACAGCCCTCCCGATGAAAAAAGAAGATGCATGCCAATAGCATACATCTTCTTGATTAGACCTATGGCAGCGCCGACGCGCCTGCGCGGGACGCTGGGGGTCACAATGGGTTTTAGAGTCTATATAGCAAAACACTTTTACTACTCTTATTGACCATTTCACAAGTTGTATGCCTGTTCAGCACCGGTTTATAGTAACCAACTTATAAAACTTGCGCTCCAGGAAACGCCGATCCAATCACCTTCGGCGCTTTCCGGCCAATTTGCGCTCTGACTTCGTCTCTATTTCCTGCAATACACAAAGTATTGCTGCGAAAAAGAGCCATCGTCAGAACACAAATTCTCTCGGAAATCGCACGCACCGATTGAATCATCGTTTCCTAACGCAATCAATAAGGCAACAGAAGTTGCCGCCGCACCTGCGGAATTCGGCATTCGACCCGGCTGTCCGTGTGGCCTCGGCCCCGAAGGGCGGTCGTTATCTTGCTTCGGATAAACTCTATCCAATTGAGACGACTCATTCTAACAAGTTTCCCCAGGGATGTCAAGGAAAAACTATAATAAATATAGTATAATGTTAGGGACGGCTTATGGGCAGGTTTCATAAGAAACGCACCATAACGTCAGCCCCTTGGCAGGGACGGTGGGACCGGCCTTGGCCCGATCCCGGGAGGCGAGGATCAAGGGAATGTCATCGGGGCTTCGCTGCCCAAGTCCCACTTCCAGCAGCGTCCCCGTCAGGATCCGAACCATGTTATATAAAAACCCGTTCCCGGTAAAAGACAGGCGCAGCTCTTCTCCCAGCTGCTCGATTGCGAGGGAGCGGATCCGGCGCACGGTGGATTTCTTGCTGCTTTTCAAGGAACAGAAGGCGGCAAAATCATGTTCGCCGCAAAGCTGCTCCGCCGCGGAACGCATGGCTTCCAGATCCAGGGATCCGGGCAGCGCATAGACATAGCGACGGTCAAAGACGTTCGGCTTCTCGCTGTTCCAGATCCGGTATACATAGGTCTTCTCCGTGCAGCTCAGCCGTGCGTGGAACCGGGGAGGCGCATATTCCAGCGCCAGCGCGCCAATGTCCTCAGGGAGATGCTCCCGCAGCGAACGGAGAATTCCCTCCGGAGTCAGGTCGGTTTCGGCGCGGAAGGAGCATACCTGCTCTTTTGCGTGAACGCCGGCGTCAGTCCGCCCGCTGGCAGCCAGCTCCACCGGCTGCTCCAAAATGCGGCCAAGGGTCTGCTCCAGCTTTTCCTGCAGCGTCCCGGCTGTGTTGCCCTGCCGCTGCCAGCCCTTATAGCGGGTGCCGTCATAGCTGAGGGTCAGTTTGAAGTTTGCCATACAATCACCTCCCGGGCGACTTGCGGTTTTGATTTAGTATAACAAACGGACAAAGCAACATGCAAGCTTTTTCCGCTTCGCCTAAGACTTGCCAAAAGAGAGGGAAAGGCATATAATAACGGACGAAACCTGTAAGGGAGAATCGATATGAAGATGAAACAGAAGACTAAGATCCTGGTCCTTGTTCTGCTGGCGCTTTGCCTGGCAGCGGGCGTTTTTTTCATGGTCCGCGGCCACAGGCTGCGCCTTGCGGCGGAGCAGCGGCAGCAGGAGCTTGACGCGGTTGAACAGTACACCGGCGTGCTGGATGCGAACGGAATCGCCGGACTGGAGGAATACCGCAATCTGAAGACTGCGGATCTCAGCGGAAGCACGGATTATGAAGCGATCCTGGCCTACATAGAGGGACACCCGCAGGTGGACGTGCGCTATACCGTGGATTTGGGCGGAACTGCAGTGGACAACCGGGCAGAAGCTGCAACCCTGCCTGCCGGGGGCTACCGGCTGGAGACGCTGGAGGAAAACCTCCGTTTCCTTCCGGCGCTGCAACAGCTTTATCTCGAAGATGTGGATCTGGGCCCGGAGGAGATCGAGGCGCTGCGTTCTGCATATCCGGAAAAAGAAATCAGCTATTCGGTGGAGGTCCTTGGCAGCCTGACGGACGAGCACGCCCTGACCTTGGATCTGAGCGCAATGGAGCCGGAGCAGCTGGAGCAGGTGCTTCCGATCCTGGACATGCTGCCGGAGCTTCAGACTGTGGCGCTGACGGACAGCGAAGGGAACAATCGCCTGACGCTGGAGGATGTTTCCCGCCTGCAGGCGGCAAAGCCGGAGACGGTATTTTGCTACAGCTTCGAGCTCTTCGGCAAAACGGTTTCGACGGGAGACGAGCGGATCGAGTTCGTGCGTGTGCCCATCGGAAACGATGGCGTGGAGCAGCTGCGGCAGGTGCTGCCCTATCTGCGCGACTGCCATTATTTCCTGCTGGATGACTGCGGGATCGACAACGAAGTGCTGGCCCAGCTGCGGGCGGATTTCCCTCAAACCAAGATCGTTTGGCGCGTGCACATCGACTACCTGGATTTTCTGACGGATGTAAAGGTCATTCATCTGACCTTCCTGCTGACCAACGAGAACGCGCAGGTGATGCGGTATTGCAACGAAGTGGAGTTTCTGGATATCGGGCACAATACCATCTCGGACATCACCTTTATGGGCTACATGCCCCATCTGAAGTGCGTGATTCTCTCTTTCAACAATGTGCGGGATCTTTCGCCGCTTGCCAATTGCAAAGAGCTGGAGATGCTGGAGCTGTATCAGTGCCTGAAGCTGCAGGATATCAGCCCGCTGGCTGCCTGCACCAGCCTGAAGCTCCTGAACATCAGCTGGACGGACGTGAAGGACATCACGCCGGTTTACGGGCTGAAGAATCTGCAGCGATTCTACTGCATCTGGAATTATGAGATCCCCCAGGAGCAGAGAGACCAATGCTTCAAGGAGCTGCCGGACTGCTGGATTACCTTTGAGCAGAACATTTCCAAAAACGTGGGCTGGAGCTTTGACGCCGAAGGCGGCATCCGCGCCGCGTGGTACCTGGATATGTACAAGATTTACCGTTACCGGGTCGACGACTGGTTCTTTGGCGATTATCCGGAGGGCTGGAACCGGGAGGAGAGCATCTTTGAAGAACGGGGTTAAAACGAAAAACCGGCCGCCTCTTTGGCGGCTTCTGGTGGAGGAACTCCTTTTGACCGGGCTTGTGCTATGCGTGTTTGCCCTGTTTCATCACGTGATCCCGGATTGGAAGGTTCGCCAGCAGGGAATCGGCGCGCCCATCGGAACGGTGGAGCGGAATGAAGCGGAACTGCCTGCCCCCAGCAACGAGACGGGAGAGGAGCTTGAGGCGCAGGAGCCGGAGACGCTGGCGGACAGATTTGCCGAGCAGTTTGCGCCGGAGCCTGTCTGGACGGAGAACAGCTACCGCAGCCCGCGGATCGCCGTGACCGTTACCGAATATGCAAACCCGGAGGCATTTCCCCGCCTCACCTATTATGTGGCGGATATCTATGTGGCGGATATCGAGTGCTTCCGCGTGGGCTTTCCCGAGGGAGCAACCTATGACACCGGAGAACAGATCGCAGCGTATAACAATGCCATTTTGGCCGTCAACGGGGACAGCATGCTGGTGCAGCACAGCGGCCTGCTGATCCGAAACGGAGAAATCTATAACGACAGCCCAAACGGCGGCGATCTCTGCGTGCTGTATTATGACGGGACGATAGAAACCTACGGGCCGGGAACCTATACCAGCGAGGAAATCCTGGAGAAGGAGCCCTTCCACAGCTGGCAGTTTGGCCCTACTCTGCTGGACGGGGAGGGCAAGCCCCTGGAGGAATTCAACATCAGCATGGAACTGACCTACGCCCATCCCCGCACCGCCCTTGGCTATTATGAGCCTGGGCACTATTGCCTCGTTGTGGTAGACGGGCGAAACCCGGGGCATTCCGATGGCGCGGAGCTGCAGGTCCTGGCGGAAATCATGAGCAGTCTGGGCTGCCGCCAGGCATATAATCTGGACGGCGGCGCCTCCAGCATGATGGTTTTTCACGGAGCGACCGTGAACCTGCCTGCAAAAACCGGCCCCGGGAACAATGAGCGCTACATCAATGATATGCTGATTCTGACAGAACCGGGAGAGGGGGAGGATCAGGGATGAAGAAGCTGCGGCTGTTTCTTGCGCTGCTGACCGGCGCGATGCTCCTGGGCCTGCTGCTGCTGGTGTATCTGGACGGGCGGAACCCCTATTACTTCGGCGGCTTTCTGGCAAGCCCCACATCTAAAGTATATCTGACGGTCCTGGGCGTCCTTGGCCTTGTTACCACTTGGCTTTCTGTCGCAGATCTGCGGCGTCGGGATGACCCGTGACGGACCTCTCGCATGGAGCCCCTGCCGGAAGGTCAGGGACTCCATTTTTACATTTTCTTAACTTTTATTCTTCCCTGCGCGCTATAATCGGTGTATAATACATTGGATTATGAGATTCGGAGGGATTCCTATGAGTAAAAGGGCGCTGGTCGTGGAGGACGACGCCAATATAGCAGAACTGCTGCGGCTGTATCTGGGCCGGGACGGTTTTGAGGTGATGATCGTGTCCGACGGCGGGAAAGCGGAAAACAGCTTTGATCTGTTTACCCCGGATCTTGTGCTGCTGGATATCATGCTGCCCGGGAAGGACGGCTGGGCCATCTGCCGGGATCTGCGGAAAAAGTCTTCCGTTCCCATCATTATGCTGACCGCAAAGGGCGAGACCAGCGATAAGGTCACGGGGCTTGAGATGGGCGCGGACGATTATGTGACCAAGCCCTTTGAGGTGAAAGAGCTGATGGCGCGCATCCACGCGGTGATGCGCCGGGCAGACGGGGAAGGCCCTGCGGAAAAGAAGCTGTGCTTCGATAAGCTGGTCATCAATCTGGATTCCTATGAGCTGATCGTGGACGGGAAAAAGGTCGATACCCCGCCCAAGGAGATGGAGCTGCTGTATCACCTGGCCTCCTCACCCAACCGGGTCTTCACGCGCAACCAGCTGCTGGACGAGGTCTGGGGCTTTGATTATTTCGGAGACTCCCGCACCGTGGATGTGCACATCAAGCGACTTCGGGAAAAGCTGGAGGGCGTCTCGGAAAAGTGGAGCCTGAAAACCGTCTGGGGCGTAGGCTATAAATTTGAATTGCTGACAGACGATAAAGGATGAAAAGCATCTATCTTCGCAACTTCGTTGCCATTGCGGCGCTGGTGTCCATTTGTTTTTTAATTGTCGCGCTGTCCTTTGTCGGACTGGGGCGGCAATATGTGATCGGGGAGTACCTCCGGAATATGGAGAGCAGCGCCAGGGAAATCTCCCGCACCGCCGGGGCCATCGCCCAGGGGGACGGGCTGGACAGCTGGACCCTTCGGATGAATGTGTCCTCCGTGGCCAATGCCGCAGGTTATCAGATCTTTGTAGCGGATGAAGCGGGGGAGATCCTCTGCTGCTCCGATCGGGATCCGGTCTGCGAGCATATGGGCTATGTGATTGAGCGGGAGTATCTGGTTCAGACCGCGGAAGGGACGCTGGGGAAACGCAGCGATCTGGGCGGCCTGTTCAAGACGCACCGCTACATTTCCGCGAAGACGGTGACCTCGCCGGAGGGAGAGATCATCGGCTACGTCTTCGTCAGCAGCCCGGCGGGGAATATGCTGGGCGCCTGGACCACGTTTTTGACAGTGGCGGCAGGCATTGCCGTGGTGGTGTTCTGCGCTGCGCTGGTCGTAACCATGCTCTATACCCGCCATATGGCCCGTCCGCTGGATGAAATGGCGGCGGCCTCCCGGAAGTTTGCCAGGGGGGACTTCTCCGTCCGCGTCCGGCAGACGGAGGACCCGGCGGATGAAATGGGCGCGCTGATCGAATCCTTCAACAAAATGGCGGACTCCCTGGAGCAGGCGGAAAAGCGCCGCAGCGAGTTTATTGCCAACATTTCCCATGAGCTTCGCACGCCGATGACCACCATTGCCGGCTTTGCCGATGGGATTTTAGACGGCACCATTCCCCAGGAGCAGCAGGGGAAATACCTGCGCTCCATCCGGGATGAGACCAGACGTCTTTCCCGGCTGGTGCGGGAAATGCTTACCGTCTCCCAGGCCAAGGCCAAGGCCGCGAACCCCGCCACGCGCACGAACTTTGACCTGACCGAGCTGATTTTGCAGACGCTGCTCAGCTTTGAAAGCCGGGCGACCAAAAAGAACCTGGACGTGGACCCCCAGCTGCCGGACAATGCCATCATGGTCCGCGCCGACCGGGATGCCATTACCCAGGTAATCTATAATTTGCTGGATAACGCCGTGAAATTTGCCGAGCCCGGCAGTTGTCTGGTGCTGCGCCTGTACAAGGATAACGGGAAGGCATATGTGTCCGTCAAAGACAAGGGCGAAACCATCCCGCCGGATGATCTGCCGTTTATCTTTGACCGCTTCCACAAGTCCGACCGCTCCCGCAGCTTGGATAAGGACGGGGTGGGGCTTGGCCTGTACTTGGTGAAAACCATCATCAACAGCCATGATGAGGATATCGCGGTGAAGAGCGAAAACGGCATGACGGAATTTGTGTTTACGCTGCCGCTTGCGACGTAAAATAAAGAAAACCAAAAAAGAAACAGGGGTGCTGTATGAGCAATATGAATTGGTATGAGGCGGAGGACTGGTATGCTCCGCTGCGGAGGGAGGAACCTGCCCTGCCTGTGGTAATGCAGGAGATGCCCAAGCGGAAGAAGAAAGGACGCATGGCGGCCTGGATCGCCGTCATCCTGGCAGCGGCGCTGCTGCTGGGTATCGGCGTTCCGGTGCTCTTGCGGGGAGCGGGTGCGTCCCATCAGCATAGCTTCCCCGTGAATCCGGGGAATTTACCCCAGCTTCCGGAGGGCTTTGACCCGGCGGACAGAGTGGATCCCGAGGAGGAGATGCCGGAGGATTACGCCGACTTTTTTGACAATTATTATCAGACCACCGATACCTCTACCGCGATGGTCAACATCGAGCGCGGCTCACTGCAGCCTGATTTTTCGCTGAAGCTTGTTCCTCATCAGGAGGAGGAATTGGACCTGCAGGAGCTGTATGAAAAATGCGCCCCCTCAATCGTGGGCATTTCCGGCTACATCGAAGGGAAGAGCGGCTATAACTGGGGCACCGGCGTGATCCTGACCTCAGACGGACTGATCCTGACCAATACCCATGTGATCGACGAATGCGACCGCGCCGTTGTCAAGCTGTACGACGACCGGGAATTTGAAGCGACGCTTCTTGGCGCGGATACCATCAGCGATATTGCCGTGCTGCGGATCGAGGCCACCGGTCTGACGCCTGCCGAATTCGGGGAGAGCGGATCCCTGCGGGTAGGAGACCGGGTCGCCGCCATCGGCAATCCTCTGGGCGAGAACTTCCGCTGCACGCTGACCGACGGCATCATTTCCGCCATCTCCCGGGACATCAGCTATAAGGGACGTTCCATGACCCTGCTGCAGACCAATACGGCGCTGAACGAGGGCAACTCCGGCGGCGCACTGTTCAATATGTACGGGCAGGTCATCGGCATTACCAACATGAAGATGATGTCCTCCTATTCCAGCATCGAGGGCATTGGCTTTGCCATTCCCTCCAGCACGGCGCGGGAGGTCGTCAACAGTATCGTTCGCTTTGGGGAGGTACGGGGCCGGCCCTCCATCGGCATCACCGTTGGCGCCATTCCGCCGGAGGCAATGAGCCAGTACGACCTGCCCAGCGGCCTGTATATCTCTGAAGTGCAGGAGAATTCCGACGCCTATGCCAAGGGCGTTCGCACCGGTGACGTGCTGACAGAGGTCAACCACATCCCCGTCACGACCACTACGGACGTCAACGACATCAAGAACGAATATGGCGTTGGCGATACGCTCCACTTCACCATCTGGCGCGATGGAGAGATCCTGGAATTTGACGTGCTCCTGATGGATACTAACGACCTTTACGGCTGAGATGCAGCCGCGCAAAAAACCGGAACTGCGGTTCCGGTTTTTTGCAATTGAAATAGGAAACAGCTTTTGCGAATACTGTCAAGCCCTGGCGGAATAGGATATCCCCGGGGTGAGATGATGATCGAATCTGCATGGCTTTTGCTGCTCAACGGCGTTTTCTGGATGCTGCGTATTTCTCCGGGCGGCTCATTTCCCCGAACGCTGACGAAAGCAGAGGAACAGGAATACTTGGAGCGTTGGGCAAAGGGAGATGTGGAGGCAAGAAACCTTCTTGTTGAACATAATCTGCGCCTTGTGGCGCATATTGTCAAAAAATACTACGCCCAGACGGATGATGTGGAGGACCTGATTTCAATCGGCACGATCGGCCTCATCAAAGGCATCAACACCTACAAGCCGGACAAAGGCGTTAAGCTGTCCTCCTATGTGAGCCGCTGCATCGAAAATGAGATTTTGATGACCTTCCGCAGCAACCGGAAAAGCGCAGGAGATGTGAGCCTATCGGACGCGCTGGACGTGGAGGAGGAGGGGGGCACCCTATCCATCCTGGACGTTCTGGCGCAGGAGGAGGATCTGGCGGAACAAATCGGCGCGGCGGAGATCAGCCGACGCGTCCGTCAGGCCGTTGAAACAGAGCTGAGCGAGAGAGAAGCTTCCGTCATCCGCATGCGCTACGGACTGAACGGGAAAGAGCCCATGACCCAGCGGCAGACCGCCGAGCGCTTCGGGATCAGCAGAAGCTACGTCTCCCGCATCGAAAAACGCGCCCTGGAAAAGCTGCGCATCGCTTTGGGAGAAGAGGCAAAACCGTAGGAACCCTTCTAAATGGCACACATGTGGGGGAAAAGCGTCTTAACAGCTCTTGAATTGCGAAGGAAATGGTGATATAATAAACTTTAGGTTTGTAATGCCGCGGCTTTGTGCCGGTACGGCATCGGGCAGACTGACGCTTCAGACAGAGAAAGGCAGGTGACTGCGCTTGAATTGGAAAAAAATGTTCTGGCTTGTGGCGATGGGCATGCTGTGCCTTGCCCTGGCAGCGGTTGTGAACGCCCGCCGGGAGGTGTTTACCAATGTGCCGGATAATCTGAGAGCGGAACCGGATTCCAAAAAGACGGTTGTGCTGTCTACGCCAACGCCTGCGCCCATTCAAGATGAGTGGCCTGACATCGATATCAATCTGCCCCAGTATGCGATGGTCAACAGCGAACGTCTGCTGGCTTCGTCCTATTCCCCGGACGTTTCCAAGATCTCCAACAGCTATAACATGATGTTTGATACCGCGGCGCTGCCGTATCTGGAGGCGATGCTGCAGGATCTGCGGGATCATGGCTATGGGGTATATGTAGGCGGCGCTTACCGCTCCTATTCGTATCAGAAGGAGCGCTTTGACGGCAAGTGCTACAGCATCGCGCTGGAGATGGGCATCCAGGGGAAGGAAATCTGGCTGCTGCCGGAATACCAGCTGGCTGTTGAGGAGGCCAAAAAATATGTGATGGAGCCCGGCGCCAGCGAACACCAGCTGGGTCTTGCGGTGGACCTGTACGACCGGCAGTATGTGGCCACCAGTTACGATCACATGAATCAGGATTTTTATAACTATTTGGACTCCATTTGCGCAAACTACGGTTTTATCAAGCGCTATCCTACCAGAAAGCTGCTGCTCACCGGCTGGGATGAGCCTTGGCATTACCGGTATATCGGCGTGGAGGCGGCAACCTTTATCATGAACAATAACCTCTGCTATGAGGAATTTTACGCCCACTATGTTCCCGATTTTGAATACTGATGAAGACAGCGGCGGTTTACCCGCCGCTGTTGGTATTTTTTTGGCGTTTCGGTACCAATATCTTGCAAAAAAGACTTGCATTCATCGCAAGATGGTGTTATACTCCCTACAGTAAGGATCATGGTTTTTATGGAGAGTGGGTTGCGGCCCACTCTTTTTTCAGGACTTTTTCATGAAACAGGAGAGTATACCATGAGCAAAATTACAGACAAGGTTTTTGCCCTGGCAAAGCCAGAAGTGGAAGCGGAGGGCTGCTCGCTGTGGGATGTGGAATACCTGCGGGAGGCCGGTACCTGGTATCTGCGGATCTTTGTGGATAAAGAGGGCGGCGTTTCCATTGATGATTGCGAGCGCATCAGCCGCAGGCTTGACCCGATTCTGGATGAAGAAGACCCCATCCCGGAGAGCTATGTGTTCGAGGTGGGCTCCGCCGGGGCGGAGCGGGAGCTGAAGCGTCCCTCGGATTTCGCGCAGTTTATGGGCCACGAGGTGGAAGTGAAGCTCTATAAGCCCCTGAATGGGAGCAAGGCCTTTGTGGGAACCCTGGAGGGCTATGAGGATGGCGCTGTGACCCTTTGCTGCGGCGGTCAGACCGTGAACTTTACCCCGGCCCAGATCGCTCAGGTGCGTCTGCACGTTTCTTTTTGATAATATAGCAGTTTCATGCATAGAATGGAGAGTTACAAATGAACGCAGAATTCTTTGAGGCCATTGAAGCCATCGAAAAGGAAAAAGGCATTCCCCGCGGCTATATGTATGACAAGATCAAGCAGGCCATGTTGGCTGCCTTCCGGAAGGACAATCCCGAGTGTGAGGACAATGTTGCCATTGATCTGGACGAGGAAAAGAGCCGCATTGAAATGTATGTGATCAAGACCGTGGTGGATGAGGTGGAGGATCCCAGCCATGAGATCAACATCGAGGCTGCCAAGAAGCTCAGCCGCCGCGCCAAGCTGGGCGACACGGTGAATATTCCCGTGGAGACCAAGAAGTTCGGCAGAATCGCGGCCCAGCAGGCCAAGCAGATCATCACCCAGGGCATCCGCGAGGCGGAGCGCGGCATCATTTATGAGGAGTTCACCTCCAAGGAGCACGAGATCCTCACCGGCGTCGTCTCCCATATTGAGCCGCGCAACGGCAGTGTTTCCATCCGCATTTCCTCCAACAGCGAGTTTACCGAGGCCATGCTTTCCGCCGGCGAGCGGATCAAGACCGAGGAACTGAAGGAAGGCGATAGGATCAAGGTCTATGTGGTGGAGGTTCGCAATTCCACCCGCGGACCCCAGGTCCTCATCAGCCGCACCCATCCCGGCCTTGTCAAGCGCCTGTTCGAGCTGGAAGTGCCGGAAATCTTTGACGGCACCGTGGAAATCAAATCCATCGCCCGCGAGGCGGGCAGCCGCACCAAGATGGCGGTCTGGTCGGCCGATCCCAATGTGGATCCCATTGGCTCCTGCGTCGGCCCCAAGGGCGGGCGCGTGGCCAGCATCGTCAATGAGCTGGGCGGCGAGAAGATCGATATCGTGAAGTACAGCGAGTCTCCTGAGGAATACATCGCCGCGGCCCTGTCTCCCTCCGAAGTGGTCAGCGTGACCATGCTGGAGGACGGAAAGAGCTGCCGTGTGATCGTGCCGGACAACCAGTTGTCCCTTGCCATCGGCAAGGAAGGGCAGAATGCCCGCCTGGCTGCCAAGCTTACCGGCTATAAGATCGACATCAAGCCCCAGAGCGAGGCCTGAGTGCGTTTTTCGTTCCGGAAGAAGGGAACTTCTTCGGACGAGATGAAGGGAGGTAGTCGAGATGCAAAAGAAAATACCCATGCGGCAGTGCCTCGGCTGCCGTGAAATGAAGCCCAAAAGAGAGCTGATCCGTGTGGTTCGTTCTCCGGAGGGGGAAATCAGCCTGGATTTTCGAGGCAAAGCCAATGGACGGGGCGCCTATCTGTGCCCCAACCCGGATTGCCTGAAAAAGGCGGCCAAGGCCAGAGCCCTGGAGCGCGCGCTGGAAACGGCGATCCCGGATATGATTTATGAGCGCCTGCGCGCAGAAATGGAGCGGGGCGAATGAGAGAAAAGATGCTGGGCCTTTTGGGCCTGATGCGCCGGGCCAACGCCATCGCGCTGGGGGGAGACAGTACAGCGGAGAGTATCCGCGCCGGGAAAGCAAAGCTGGTGCTGTTTTCTTCCGACGTTTCGGATAATGCCAGACGCAAGGTGGAGAACATGGCCACAGGGCGGAATGTGGAGCTGATCCGGCTGCCCTTTGACCGGGAAGAGCTTGGCAGCGCCGTTGGCCTTGCCGCATGCTCCGCCGCGGCGGTTACGGATTTGGGCTTTGCCCGGGCTTTTGCCGATTTGCTTGCGGCGGAGCTGCCGGAACAGTATGAGGCGCTGGCAGACAGGGTTCGTTCCCGCAGCGAAAAGGCCGAAAGAAGAAAAACCCAGAAGGGCAGCAAACGAGTTGGAACAAGGAGGACTAACGTATGAGCATGATGAAATACCGCGTACATGAGGTGGCGAAGGATTTTGGCGTCGCTTCCAAAGTGATTTCCCAGATCCTGACGGATTATGTCGCGCCGCCGAAGAACCATATGCAGGTCCTGGAAACGTCTGAGCTGGATGTGATCTTTGAATATATGACGCAGCATAATCAGGTTGCGAGCCTGGAAGAGATCTTCCGGGTCACGCCGCCTGCCAAGCCGGTGGAGAAGCCTGCGGAGGCCAAACCCGGCAAGCCCGCCGCACAGGCCCAGGGCCAGAGCAAGCCGGGCACGAAGCCTGCTGCCAATCCCGCCCCCGCTGCGGCGCCTCAGCCCCAGCAGGAGAAGAAGGAGAAAACCCATGTTCCCCGCCAGGTGGCGGAGAAGCGCGTGGTGGATACCCGCGGCGGCGCTGCAGTCAATATTGAAAAATATAACGAAAAGTTTGAGGACATGGGCGACGCCAAGGTTGGCAATAATAACAATATGCGCCGCGGCAATAAAGAGAAGATCCAGTCCAAATCCAAGCAGCGCGGTCAGCAGCCGTCCAACAAGCGGCGGCAGGAGGAGCGGGACAAGATGCAGCGCCTCCAGCTTGAGATTGCCCGAAAGCAGCAGCTCAAGGTGGAGATCCCCGAGGAGATCTCTGTGGGAGAGCTTGCCAGCCGGATGAAGAAGTCCGCGGCTGAGGTCATCAAGCAGCTGATGAAGCTGGGAGTCTTTGCCTCGGTCTCCGAGATCATTGATTATGATACCGCGGCTCTGGTTGCCATGGAGCTGGGCTGCAAGGTGGAGAAGGAAGTTATCGTCACCGTGGAAGAGCGGCTGATCGATGACCATGAGGATAAGCCGGAGGATCTGCAGCCCCGCGCTCCTGTCGTGGTGGTGATGGGCCATGTTGACCACGGCAAGACCTCTCTGCTGGACTACATCCGCCATGCCAACGTGGTCTCCGGCGAGGCCGGCGGCATCACGCAGCACATCGGCGCCTACACGGTGGAGATTAACGGCAGCCCCATCACCTTCCTGGATACCCCGGGCCACGAGGCGTTTACCTCCATGCGTGCCCGCGGCGCCATGGTCACCGATATCGCCATTCTGGTGGTAGCGGCGGACGACGGCATCATGCCGCAGACGGTAGAGAGTATCAACCACGCCAAGGCCGCCGGCATTCCCGTGGTGGTTGCCATCAACAAGATGGACACCGTGGGCGCCAATCCTGAGCGGATCAAGCAGCAGCTCACCGAGTATGACCTGGTTTCCGAGGAATGGGGCGGCGATACCATCATTGTGCCCATCTCCGCCAAGACCGGCATGGGCATTGAGGACCTGCTGGAGAATCTGGTCGTGCTGGCCGAGGTTCAAGAGCTGAAGGCCAATCCCAACCGGGCCGCCAAGGGCACCGTCATTGAGGCGCGGCTGGACAAGGGCCGCGGCCCCATCATGACCGTTTTGGTGCAGAACGGCACTTTGAAGCTGGGCGATATCATCATCGCCGGTACCGCCGTTGGCCGTGTGCGTACCATGATCAACGACAAGGGCCAGCGGGTCACCACGGCCGGCCCCTCCACTCCGGTTGAAATCTCCGGCCTGAACGAGGTGCCCAGCGCGGGCGACGTCTTCAACGCCGTGAACGATGAGCGCATGGCGAGAGAGCTTGCCGAGGAGCGCCGCATCAGCCAGGCGAACAACGCTTTGCCCGGTGCCAAGAAGGTCAGCCTGGAGGATCTGTTCAGTCAGATCCAGGCCGGCGAGATGAAGACCCTGAACCTGATCGTGAAGGCAGACGTCCAGGGCTCCGCCGAGGCGGTGAAGACCTCTCTGGAGAAGATCTCCAACGACGAGGTACGCGTCAAGGTCATCCACAGCGCCGTCGGTGCCATCAACGAGTCTGACGTCATGTTGGCCGCCACCTCCGGCGCCATCATCGTGGGCTTCAACGTGCGTCCGGACAATGCCGCCCGGGACAGCGCCGTGCGCAGCAACGTGGATATGCGGATGTACCGCGTGATTTACGACTGCATCAACGAGATCGAGGCGGCCATGAAGGGCATGCTGGCGCCCAAGTTCAAGGAAGCGGTCATCGGTCATGCCGAGGTCCGCGAGACCTACAAGGTCTCCAAGGTTGGCACGGTCTGCGGCTGCTACTGCACCGACGGCAAGATCCAGCGCGGCTGCGATGTCCGCGTGCTGCGGGATAACATTGTGATCCACGAGGGCAGCCTGGCCTCTCTCCGCCGCTTCAAGGACGATGTGAAGGAAGTCGCCAGCGGCTACGAGTGCGGCATGCAGGTGGAGAAATTCAATGATATCAAGGTTGGCGATGTGATCGAGTGCTTCGTGATGGAGCAAATTAAAGACTAAAGCAAAACGTCTATCAGAAATGGGTAGGGGCCGGCGCCCCCGACGGCCCGCGGATAAACCCTGCGGCCTGCTCGGGAGTCCAGCCCCTACAAACACAAAGGAGAACAATATGCCATCCAATAAACTTGCAAGAACCAATGATGATATTCAATTCGTCCTCTCCAAGCTGATCCCCCAGGTGAAGGATCCTCGGGTGCAGCAGGGGATGATCAGCGTGACGCGGGTGGAGACCACCGGCGATCTGCACTATGCCAAGGTCTGGCTCTCTGTGCTGGGCCTGCAAAATGAGAAGGAGTTCAAGCGGGGCCTCAAGTCCGCTGCCGGCTGGCTGCGGCATGAGCTGGGACAGGCCATGACCCTGCGCTACACCCCGGAGCTGGTGTTCGAGGTGGACCACAGCATCGAGTATGGCGCGCATATCAACCAGGTCATCAATTCCCTTGATATTCGTCATGACGAGGTTGAGAGCGATGACGCCTGAACAAGCTGCGGCCTGGCTTGCCGCAAGGGACCGGTTTCTCCTCGTCACGCACCATAACCCGGATGGGGACACCATGGGCAGCGCCGCCGCCCTCTGCAGCGCTCTGCGCCGGGCGGGGAAGACGGCGTATCTCTTCCCAAACCCTCAGGTGACGGCGAAGCTGCTGCCCTTTGTGGAGCCATTTTATGCCCCCGCGGATTACGAGTCGGCATGCTTTGTTTCCGTCGATGTGGCGACGGAGAAGATGTTTGCCGACGGCTTTGCCGGTACGATCGATTTTGCCATTGACCATCACCCCAGCAATTCTCACTACGCGGCGATGGAGTGCGTCTGTGGGGACAGGGCAGCCTGTGGGGAGATCGTGCTCCATATCATCAACGCCCTGTGCGGCGAGCTGACCAAGGAGGAAGCGGATCTGCTCTATATTGCCGTCTCCACGGATTGCGGCTGCTTCCAGTATGGCAATACGGATGAAAACGCGCTGCTCGACGCTGCGGCGCTTGTTTCCGCCGGGGCGGACAATGCGCGGCTGAACCAGATCTTCTTTCGGAAGGTATCCATGGCACGCCTCAAGCTGGAGGGGCTCATTTACGCGAACATGAGCTTCCATCGGGAGGGGAAGGTCGTTGTTGCCATGGTTACGGATGAGATGCTGGCGGAGGCCGGGGCGACGGAGGATGATTGCGACGATCTGGCGGGCCTTGCCGGTCGGGCGGACTGCGGCCAGGTCAGCATCACCATCCGGGATTATCCCGGGGGACACAGCAAGGTCTCCGTCCGTTCCGGGCCGGAGTTTGACAGCTGCGCTCTTTGCGCCCGCTTCGGCGGCGGCGGTCATAAGATGGCCGCGGGCTGCAATCTGCCGGTTCCACCCCAGCAGGCAAGGGAACTGCTGCTGCAGGCCATTGACGAGGTCTGGGCATGAACGGCATCCTGCTGATCGACAAACCAAGCGGCTGGACCAGCAGCGATGTGGTGGCCAAGCTCCGGGGCATCCTGCACGAGCGACGCATCGGGCATTCCGGCACTCTGGACCCGATGGCGACAGGGCTGCTGGTCGTCTTCGTGGGCCGCGCCACCCGGGCGGTGGAGTTTGCCGAAAGCCATGAAAAACGTTACCGCGCCGGGCTTCGCCTTGGACTTGTGACCGATACCCAGGACACGACCGGAACCCCTGTGGGCGGAATGCCCCGGTCTGTATCCCAGGAGGAGCTGGAGGCGGTGTTGCCCCGTTTTCGCGGCGAGCTGCAGCAGCTTCCGCCCATGTACTCGGCGATCAAGGTCAAGGGGCAAAAGCTGTACGAGATCGCCCGCCGCGGCGGCGAGGTGGAGCGTAAGCCCCGCTGCGTGACCATTCGGGAGCTGCGGATCTGCGGCACGGAGGGGGAGGACTTCCTTTTGGACGTCACCTGCTCCAAGGGAACCTATGTCCGCACACTGTGTCACGATATCGGTGAGGCGCTGGGCTGCGGCGGCTGCATGAGCTCACTGCGGCGCCTGGGGGCAGGGGAGTTTTCGCTGGAGAATGCCTATTCGCTCCAACAGGTGCAGCAGGCAGCGGATGAAGGGAGCGTACAGGAGCTGCTGCTGCCGGTGGATTCGCTGTTTTCTGCCTGCCCCATCTTGACCTTGACGGACGCGGAAGAAAAGAAACTGCGCGTTGGAGCCGGCATTTTGCGTCGGGAAGATCCGGGGGAGTATCGGGTATACGGCCCCAAGGGGGATTTTCTGGCGCTTGGCATGCTCCGGAACGGCGAGCTGCGGAGCATAAAAAGTTTTTTCGAGGTTTGAAACCGGATGGAAGAGAAACAAAGAGTGATTGCGCTGGGCTTCTTTGACGGCGTACATATCGGTCATGGCGCCCTGCTGGAGCGCACAAAGCAGCGCGCGGCAGAGCTGGACGCCCTGCCGTCTGTCCTGAGCTTTGACATACACCCCGATACCCTGGTGTTCGGAAAGGAAGTGCCCCTCATCAACAGCGCCATCGGCCGGGAGGAAATCATCCGCCGCTGCTATGGGATCGAGAACGTGGTCTTCATCCACTTTAACCGCCGGGTCATGCAGATGGATTGGCGGGAGTTTTTGGATGACCTGGTACGGGATCTGACAGTGTGCCACATCGTGGTGGGGCACGACTTCTGCTTCGGCTATCGTGGATTGGGAACAGCCGCTCGGCTGCAGGAATACTGCGCGGAGCATGGGCTGGGCTGTGATGTGATCTCTGCCGTCAAGCTGGACGGGCAGATCGTCAGCTCTACCCACATTCGAAAGCTGATCGCCCAAGGGGAGATGGAGGAGGCCCGCCGCTGGCTGGGGCATCCCCATACGCTGGCCGATACCGTCCATTCCGGCTATCACTTGGGACGAAAGCTGGGCACACCGACCATCAACATGTTTTTCCCGGATGGGGTCGTGGTGCCGCGCCATGGAGTATATGCCAGCAAGGTCTACCTGGACGGGGGAGAATCCTATATCGCGGTGACCAATGTGGGCGTGCGGCCAACTGTCAGCGCAGAGAACCGGGTCAGCGTGGAGAGCCATCTGCTGAATTATTCCGGCAATCTCTACGGCCGGCAGGCCAGGGTCGAGTTTTATACCTTCCTGCGGGAAGAGACGAAGTTTGAGGACTTCGAGGCCCTCTCGCAGCAGATCCATCGGGATGCGGAGGCTGCAAGAGCCTATTTCGCCGCGCATGCTGAATAATCGATAAGCCTTCCCGGGAAAGCGGAAGGCTTACGTTTTAAACTCAACTCAACCAGCGGTTGAATCCACAGATTCAACGAACAGGTTATTGGCAAAGCGGGCTTTTTCCTGCTACGCTTTTGCCATACCGGACGGCGCGCAGCCGGGAACACGGACAGGAGGATCAAAGCATGAACGAGAATTTGGGGACCATTATCATGCAGCTTCGCAAGGAGCGGGGCATGACCCAGGAGCAGCTTGCAAACGCCCTTGGAATCACCTTTCAAGCGGTAAGCAAATGGGAGAACGGCGTTTCCAGCCCGGATATCTCCGCCCTTCCGCTTCTGGCGGAGTTGTTCGGCGTGAGCATTGACGCGCTGTTCGGGCGCACAACGTTTGCCCTTGAGGCAGTGGAACCGCAGGACGAGACGAGTCGAGCGGACTATGGGGAGAACCCCGTTCTCCCCTGGCCGGACGACGACACTTTTTACGCTGTGCTCTATCATGGACACAGCCTGATCGGGCATTTGGCGGGGGATGCACAGCTGGAGGCGGCAAAAAAGCATTTTGTGTTTCAGTATGAGGGACCGGCGCAGAATATCTTCAGCGAATTTTCGGTTGAAATTGAAGGGGAGGTTGCAGGTTCCGTCGAGGCAGGCGCAAGCATCAACTGCGGGGACGTGCAGGGCGACGTCATCTCGGGCGGCAACATCAGCTGCGGGGACGTCAGCGGCAGCGTGCAGGCAAGCGGAAACGTAAGCTGCGGCGACATAGGCAAGGGCCTTGAGGCCGGAGGCAATGTGGATTGCGGCGATGTGGGCGGCAGTGTCAGCGCAGTGGGCGGGGCCTCCTGCGCTGACGTTGGCGGCAATGTGACTGCTGGCGCGGGCGTGAACTGTAACGACGTGGGCGGCAGCGTTTTTGGCGGAACGAAGGTGCAGTGCGACAGCGTAAACGGAACGGTGGCCGCTGGCGATTCACCCAAAAGAAAGCGCCCAAACACCCGGGAGTCGGATGAGGACGATGACTTGGCCTTGGATGAGATGATCGACCGGCAGGTGAAGGACAGTATCAATCTCAGCATGAGCATGTCAGATCTCGGGGTAACACTGGGACAGAAGATCTCCTCCGCGGTTCAGAAAGCCATGGACTTTAGCGCCCGTTTCGGAAAAAGAAATGATCCCAGGCAAGACGAGGCGGAGAATGAATAAAGCAGAAACCCGAGGGTGCTTTAGCGCCCTCGGGTTTTTCTGAAAAAAGACTTACTGTTTGCTGGCCGGGCGGTTTTTCCGGGAGGAATGACCCCGACCGCGGCGGCGGGACTGAGCGGATTTCGCCTTATAGAAATCCTGCATATCTCCGTCGGCCTGGTAGACCAGCTTGTTGGCTGTCCAGCTTCCATTCACCGGGTCCTTGCGGAAGCGGACGCGGGAGAGAAAGGCACCGTCCTCCGGGCAGATGAACAGATTCATGTAGCGCTGGTCGCCCTGGTTGACCCAGCGGGTGCCGTCCAGCGGCTTTCCGCAGACGGGACACACGATCCCGGCCAAATCGGAAACCGCAAAGGCAGCGGCCTTGCTCTCAAAGCCGTCATAGCTTTCGTGTACCAGCGCGTCCGGTCCGGCGTTTTCCACCGGCGGCTTATAGTTCGGCATGCGGGAGGCCAGGATCTTTCCCGCCTCGGGATAAAGCCGCAGGCCCTCTTTCATGTCCAGGTGGGTGCTGACCAGCGCGGTGTTGTAGGCGTCACCCAGTGCGTCATGGGCAACCCGGGTCTGCTCGATCTCAAAATGCTCCATGGCGCTGGCGAGGGACTTCTGGTTCTTGTCGCCCCCGGTCTGGAGATTGTAGATGAGCTGCAGGTTGATCCACCCGTCGATCCAGTCCCAATCCAAGTCGTGGATGATAATGTTCTGCTCCAGAATTCCCTGGTCGTCGCAGCCCCAGGTCAGGAAGGTGACCCCGTCCCCGCACCAGGCGCGAAACTGCTCCAGCGCGTCGGGGAAGCTGACGCCCTTGGCCAGCCGCTCTTTATCAAAACCGGTGATGCGTTTGACCTTATAGTGCATCCGCCGGAAATAGACGGGCTTCACGTCAATGGTAAATTCCTCGGTGGGCTTCATATTTTCATCCAGCTTTACAGCTCCGATCTCAATGATCTCGCCGCGCAGATGGATGGGCAGCTTGTTGAAAACGGAGGATTTGGAGCTCATAGCCTGATTCCACTCCAGATCCACCACCACATAGTTCATAGTTGATTCCTCTTAGCTTCGTAAATTACCGAAACAGTATAGCATATCTTGCGCCCGATTGCACTACTTTTTTTCAGAAAAGGCCAGGTTATTCTTTTGCATATTGTCTCGTCATATGCTATACTCACAGCATGGAGGGAGAACGATGAAGAAAATGACGATTTCCCGCGCTGCGGCCGCCTGCGGTGGTCGCTTGTGCGGTTCTTTTGACCCGGATACCGCCCTCGGCCAGGTGGCGATCGACAGCCGAGCCATCTGCCCCGGCGACCTTTTTGTGGCTTATCGGGGGGAGAAGGTAGACGGGCATGACTATATTGCCGCGGCCTTTGACCGGGGGGCAGCCTGCTGCCTGGCAGAGCGGATCCCGGAGGGAGAGACGCGGCCGATCCTTCTGGTGAAGGATGTGCAGCAGGCGCTGGAACAGATTGCAGCGGCCTACCGGCAGATGCTTTCCATTCCCGTCGTCGGTATCACCGGCAGCGTGGGGAAAACCTCTGCCAAGGAGATGATCTCCGCCGTGCTGGAGCAGCGCTTCCGCGTTCTGAAGACCGATAAAAATCTGAACAATCAGATCGGCGTACCCATGACCATATCCCGGATCGAAGCGGAGCATGAGGCAGCGGTGGTGGAGATGGGAATCTCCGGCTTTGGCGAAATGCGGACCCTTGCACGCATCGCCCGACCCACCATCGGGGTTTTCACCGTGATCGGCCACGCGCACCTGGAATTCCTCCAGAACCGGGAGGGCGTGTTCCGCGCCAAGACCGAGATGCTGGAGGAGATGGACGAGAACGGCGTCGTCATCGTCAATGGGGACGATGATCTGCTGCGCGCGCTGTCCTGCCGCCAAAGCAAGCTCTCCTTTGGCCTGGGGGAGAATTGCGATGTTCGCGCCTGCGACGCGAAGCTGGACGCAGAGGGGCACACGTCCTGTACCATCACCTATGACACCCGCCGAATCCCGGTGCGGATCCCCGCTTTCGGCCAGCATATGATCTACGCTGCGCTGGAGGGGGCTGCCGTGGGCATTGTTCTTGGCCTGTCCGATCAGGAGATCGCAGAGGGAATCGCCCGATATGAAACAGTGGGCCGCCGGGCTGCTGTGACGGAGACGGGGCGGATTACCCTGATCGATGACTGCTATAATGCCAATCCCGACTCCGTCAAATGCGGGGTGGATTCGCTGCTGCAGCTTCCTGGCAGGCATGTCTGCGTGCTGGGCGATATGCTGGAGCTTGGAGAGCAGGAGGGGGAAATGCATCGGGACGTCGGCGCCTATGCCGCAGAGCATGGCATTTCCCTGGTCCTGTGCGCGGGACCGCTTGGCAAGGAGATTGCTGCCGGCGCCGGAGCGGCCGGACGCTGGTTTGAAAGCCGGGAGGCATTGATCCGCGCCTTGCCTGAGCTGATTCAAAACGGCGATCGGGTGCTGGTCAAAGCGTCTCGCGCCATGCACTTTGAAGAGATTTCCGAGGCGCTGAAGCTGCTATGAGGAAACCGACCCTGTTTTTCGACCTGGACAATACAATCCTGGATTTCAGTTGGGCGGAGGCGCGGGCCTTGTCCGATGCACTGGAAGAGGCCGGTATCCCCATGGAAGCCCCTTTGCTGGAGCGGTATCGGGAACTGAACCGCCAGTGCTGGGAGCTGTTGGAGGAAGGCAAGCTGACCCGGGAGCGGGTGCTGCTGCGCCGCTTTGAGCTGCTGTTGGAAGAGAGCGGGTCAGACTATCCGGCAGATCGCCTCTGTGACCGGTATGAGCATTTGCTCACCAGGGGGCACCGGTTTATGCCCCAGGCCGAGGAGACGCTCCGGGCGCTGCAGGGGAAGGCAAGGCTGTTTGTTGCCTCCAACGGCAGCAAGGCTGTGCAGACTGCCCGAATCGCCAGCGCTGGGCTGGAACGCTATTTTGAAGCGTTTTTCATTTCGGAGGAGATGGGGGAGAATAAGCCCTCTGCCGCCTATTTTCAGAAGTGCTTTGACAGGATTGATGGCTTTGATCCTACCTGTGCCATGATGATCGGGGATAGCCTGACCTCCGATATTCGCGGGGGGATCAACGCCGGCATCCGAAGCTGCTGGTACAATCCGACACACGCGGAGGGCCGGGCGGATATCATCCCCGATGATGAAATCGGAGATCTTGCAGAGCTGCCGCAGCTGCTGCAGCGCGTTTTTGCGGGAGGGCTGGAGCATGTTTGAGGATTTTTGGGGACTTCGGGAGCTGAATCTTCCGTCTATGCTGCTTCGCATCTTTCTTGCGATGCTCATGGGCGGGCTGATCGGCTTTGACCGGGAGCTGAAGGGCCGGCCTGCTGGCTTTCGCACTTATATGCTCGTGGCTCTCGGCGCTTCTCTTACGGTGATCCTGAGCCAATATCTGGATCTGATGCTGTCCACCCAATGGGCGGATTCGCTGGAGACCGTGGGCCGCCGGACCGATGTGGTTCGCCTTGGGGCCAGAGTGATCAGCGGCATTGGCTTCATCGGTACGGGGACGATTATGGTGACCTCCCGTCACGAGGTGAAGGGGCTGACCACTGCCTCCTGTCTCTGGGCATCTGCCTGCATGGGACTTGCCATCGGCGCCGGTTTCTATGAGTGCGTGCTGATCGGCTTCGTGACGATCCTGCTCAGCATCCGCATCCTGCCGGGCTTGGAGCGGTGGATCCTTTCCAAGGCCAGGAATATGAATTTATATCTGGAGCTGGACTCGATGGAGCATCTGGGCGCTGTTCTCAACCGGATGAAAGCAGAGGGGCTTGAGCTGTATGACGTGGAAATTGAAAAAAGCGCAAACGGTTCCGGCACACTTTGCGGTACATTTTCCGTTCGCCTTCATCAGCGCCAGCAGCATTTGGAGCTGCTGGCCAGGCTGTCGGCATTAGACGGCGTGCTGGCCGTGGAAGAAGTGTAAGGAGGGCGGTCTGATGCTTTCTGTTTTTGATTTTGCGCGGGAGATGAATTTCCTCGCACTTGCGGTCCGGATGTTTTCTGCCGTCCTCTGCGGGGGCCTGATCGGAATCGAGCGAGAATATAAGCGGCGCCCTGCCGGCTTTCGCACCCATATTTTGATCTCCCTGGGCGCTGCGATCACGATCCTGACAAACCTGTACCTGTATCAGGTCATGCATCTGTATACGGACATCTCCCGTATGGGCGCGCAGGTCATTGCCGGCATCGGCTTTATCGGCGCGGGGACCATCATCGTCACTCGCCGCCATCGAGTGAAGGGACTTACGACGGCGGCAGGACTTTGGACGGCGGCCATCATCGGCCTTGTTTGCGGCGCAGGTTATTTGGAGTGCGCCTATATCGCAACGGCCATGGTGCTGCTTGCGGAGCTGCTGCTGGTGAAGCTGGAATACAGGCTGAAAACCAAGGAGGACAACGCCCGCTTTTACATGGAATACACCAAGGCGGAAGCGATGGAAAAGATCCTTCATCTGCTGCGGGAGCGTAATTTTGCGGTGGGGGATCTGGAGATCAACCGCAGCACCGGAGAAGAGGGGAAAACGCTGTTCTGTGCGATTCTGGAGCTTCGGGCCAGCCGCAAACGACTGGACAGCGAATTTCTCGAAAGCATCCAGAGCGTTGGCGAGCTTCTGCGCTTGGAGGAACTGTAAACGAAATACACCCTGCGGATCGAGACCCGCAGGGTGTATTCTCATCATTCCACAAAATGCTGAAAGAGCAGCAGCAAAATAACGCCGGGTACGCCGCCGATGCCGGCAACGATGCAGTTGGCAAGATTCAGATCCAGATGGAAAGCGTCAAACTGAATAAAATAATTGATGGCAAACAGCAGCACAAAGCCAAACGCGCCATGAATCAGCAGCTTCAGCATTTTCCCAATGGGCTTGGACAAAAGCATCACCAAGAGCGTTATCAGCACAAGACCGATCCCCGAAACGGCGGCGAAAGACAATTTATCCGATAAGGGGAGAAGGGACAAGAAATCCATAGAAACTCCTTTGAACAGGCAAATACTGCCGGATTATAGGCCGCGGGAACGGCACATACTACGCTCGGACAATTTTTCGAGCAGAGAGAAAGAGGATGCAATACTCTGTTGCATATAATAGAGATACATCCAAATCGAAAAAATGTCAAGCGGGCAATTGGAAACAGAGAGAAATCGAATATGCCTGCGGGCGGGGCGCTACGGCGCCCCGCCTTTGGCTACATAGAACCACATCAAAAAGAACGGCCGACAAAAAGACGGCTGTTCTCTTTGATTCACCGGGGCAATCCAAATTCGAACTTAAAACCAAATCGGAGGATCCCCGTGAATCCTCCAATTTGGAAAGGAAGAAGGACTCAGCGGATGAGCAGTTTTCGCGGCTCTTACGCAAACCGCGGAAACGGAACGGAGCTGAGTTTTTCTGACGTGGTGCGGGTAACAGGACTTGAACTCCCTGAAGGGACTAGGAAACGCTGCGCGTTTCCGTCGCTGCCACTGCCCTTCGGGCAGGCAGAACCAAGCTACCCCTTGCCCATAGCAAAGAGAACGGCCGTCCAAAAGACGGCTGTTCTCTTTGGTGCGGGTAACAGGACTTGAACCTGCACGGTTGCCCACTGGAACCTAAATCCAGCGTGTCTGCCAATTCCACCATACCCGCGTATGAAAAAAACCTATTGCATTTGCAATAGGTTTTAGATGGAGCGGGCAACGAGGCTCGAACTCGCTACCTCCACCTTGGCAAGGTGGCGCTCTACCGGATGAGCTATGCCCGCATCAGCAAGGGATATAATACCACAAAAAGTCAAATTGTCAAGAAGTATTTTTAGAAAAAAACGCAGGAGTGGAGAAGCGAAAAAAGGCTTGTATCCCCGTCACGCTGGTGGTATTCTAATACAGAATTGCGACATCATGGAAAGAAGGTTTTGCGTATGAAGATTGTAGTTCTCGGCGGCGGCATCAGCACGGAGCGTCATGTTTCTCTGGTATCGGCCACTTCGGTTTGCCGTGCCTTGCGGAGCTTGGGGCACAGAGCGGTTTTTGTGGATCTCTTCTTGGGACTTGAAGAGGAAGAGGCTCCGCTGGAGAGCTTGTTTGACGCGCCGGACGGACGCTGTGGCCAGGTCTCGATTGAAAAACAAGCGCCGGATCTGGAAGCGGTGCGCGCGTCCAGAAAGGATCAGAGCGACAGCAGGATCGGGAAAAATGTGCTGGAGCTTTGCCGCTTGGCGGACTGCGTTTTCTTAGGCCTGCACGGGCGGGACGGGGAAGACGGAAAGATTCAAGCGACCCTGGACCTTTTGGGGATTCCCTATACCGGCTCCGGCCCTCTCGGCAGCGGAATGGCCATGGATAAAGCCGTGGCAAAGCGGATCATGGAGAGCGCCGGGGTGCTGACGCCTGCCTGGCGGGAACTGAGTTATACCAGGGAAGAGATCCCGTCACTTTCTCGGGAGTTGCCTGTTCCCTGCGCGGTCAAGGTGGTAGGGGGCGGCTCCTCCATCGGCGTTGCGCTGCCGGAGACGCGGGAAGAGCTGCATCGTGCTCTGGAAGAGATCTTACCCATCGGAAACCGCGTGGTGGTGGAGGAAAAGATTCGCGGCAGAGAGCTGACGGTGCCTGTGTTTGACGGGAAGACGCTCAGCCCGATCGAGATCGTTCCGCCGGAGGGGAAAGACTTTGACTATGTTTCCAAGTACCAGAGTGGAGCGGATGGCGCCAGAGAGATCTGTCCCGCGCCGATTGAAGAGGACGAGCGGTCGCTTTTGTCCGAAGCGGCGCTGAAGATCCACAATGCCCTGGGGCTTTCGGTCTATTCCCGGACAGATTTTATCTTGGATCGGGAGGGACGCGCCTGGTGCCTGGAGGTCAACACCCTCCCCGGCATGACGCCGAACAGCCTGATTCCCAAGGCGGCTGCGCTGGCCGGGATGAGCTATCCCGAGCTCTGCGAGCAGATTGTGCTTTTGAGCCTGGCTGCCCGGGGGAAGAAACCTGCTTGTTAACAGATTATTGATGCTTTGCCTTGAAATTATGGTAAAATAATGTTTCAGAAATGGAACTAAAGCAGGTGATCCCATGAGAGAAAAATTCATGCGTTTGATGGCGGGGCGGTACGGGAATGACCAGCTGAACCGGTTTTTGGTTGCGGTCGATCTGGTGCTGTTCGTCCTTGCCATGCTTGCGCCATCCCGCGTGATGCGTTTGGCGTACCCGCTGTTTCTCCTGCTGCTGTTTTTTACCTATTACCGCATGTTTTCCCGCAATTTGTATCAACGGCAGAGAGAAAATGCCTGGTATATGGACAAGCGCAACCGTTTCCTTTCCTCGTTTCGTGTGCTGCGGGAGCGCTGGCACCAGCGGAAGGACTACTGTTTTTACAGCTGCCCCTCCTGCCGTACAACGCTTCGTGTCCCGCGGGGGAGAGGGAAGATCAAAATTGTCTGCCGCAAATGCGGGACTTCGTTTGTAAGGAGAAGCTGAAATGTTCGGCTATCTTGCGGCCGATCTCTCGTTGCTGACGCCGGAGGAGCTGACCCGCTATAAAAGCTGCTACTGCGGGCTGTGCCGCAGTTTGCAGGAGCGGCACGGGCTGTCTGCCCGGCTGACGCTGAATTATGATATGACCTTTCTGGTGCTGCTGCTCCAATCGCTGTACGAGCCGGAGGAACGAAGGGGAGAGGACGCCTGCCCGCCCCATCCCTTTGAGGCCCGCCCCTGGCAGCGAAGCGCGGCCAGCGATTACGCGGCGGATCTGAACACCGCCCTGGCCTACCTTAAATGCAGGGATGACTGGGAAGATGACGGCAGCCTCCGCGCGCTGGCCCAGGCGGGGACCCTCCGCCGTGCCTATGACCGGATTCAGGAGCAGTATCCCAGGCAGTGCGAGGCTATCCGCCGCGGAATGGATGCGCTGCATGCCTTGGAGAAGGAACGGATCGAGGATCCGGACGCCGCGTCCGCAGCCTTTGGCGGGCTGATGGGGGAACTCTTCGTTTGGCGGGAGGATCGCTGGAGCGATACGCTGCGGCTGATGGGCGAGGCGCTGGGACGCGCGATCTATGTGATGGACGCCTGCATGGATCTGGACGCGGACGCGCTCTGGAATCGGTATAACCCCTTTCGGCGCTATTACGGCCTTACAGATAATGAGCGGCGTTTTCGCGCCATTCTGCAAATGCTGCTGGGGGATTGCCTTGCGGCCTTTGACCGCCTGCCCCTGGTGCAGGATGCGGCCTTGCTGAAGAATATCCTGTGCGCTGGGATCTGGGCGCAGTTTGACCGAAAATTCAAAGGGAAGAAGGAATCTGCGGATGGATCAGGATCCGTATCAAGTTCTCGGGGTGTCGCCGGACGCGTCTGACGAGGAAATCAAAAAAGCCTACCGGGACCTGACAAAAAAATACCACCCGGACCTGAACCCCGGCGATGAGAGCGCAGTCGAAAAGATGCACCAGGTCAACGCCGCCTATGACGCCATCAAAAACGGAACGGCCCAGTCCGGCTTCGGCGGATCCACCTCCGCCCAGCAGGAGGCCTACGGGCCTTACGGGTGGGCAGGCTTCAGCGGCTTTGGCGGCTTCAATCCCTATACCTGGTATCAGGAATCCTCGCGGCAAACGGAGCGCAGCGAGTATACTGCCGCCCGAAACTATATTCGCAACCGCATGTACAAGGAGGCGCTTACCGCACTGAGCGGTATTCCTGCGGAGGAGCGGGACGGGCGCTGGTATTATCTCAGCGGTGTGGCAAAGATGTACCAGGGCAACAAAATTGCCGCGCTGGAGGACGCCAGAAAGGCTGTGGAGCTGGACCCGGACTGTGACGAGTATCAAAACCTGCTGTCGCAGCTGGAGAGCGGGGGAGACTTTTATAACACGTATTCCGCCGAATATCGCAGCGGCCTGGGATTGGATCGCATGTGCGTGGCCCTGTGTGCCTCCCAGCTCTGTCTCGGTCCTCTCTGCGGAACAAATCTATTTTGCTGTTGAAAAAAACCGGATCCTTGGATCCGGTCAAGCTGTCGACAAAGTCGGTTTTCTGTCATTCCGAACCAGTGACCGATGTCACTGGCGTGGGAATCCGCATTCCAAAAGTCTTGATTTTTCTGCATTTTTAGAATAGAACGGATTGCCACACCAGTGTGCGCACTGGCTCGCAATGACATGTTTTGGGGTTTGTCTACAGTCTGAACCGGATCCTTGGATCCGGTTTTTTCATGTGGAAAACAAGAATGCGATCAGTTGCTCGGTGTATTGGCTCAGTGCGGCAAAGTCCATGTGGGGGCGATAAAACGATTCTAATTCGTCGTGAAGCGCCTTTGCCTCCCGGAGAGTGGCCAATGCCTTCTCCAGAAGGGGGATCGAATCGGGCTTTGGCGCGGCAAGGGCGGTAAAGACCAGACGCTGCTCCGGCAGCAAAAGGCATTCCGGCTGCTGGGGATTCAGGGGAGAGGGGCAGAGAATGCTGCACCAGCCCTTCCGCCGAGCCGTCTCTGCCGCATCGCGCATGCCCTCCGGCGTGGCTGAGATACGCGCAAAACCGTTCCATTCTTCCTCCAAGCGCAGCCAACCCTTGCAGGAAATGGCGCTGAGGAAGCGGCGGCTGATCTGCCCGGGCGTATCAAGCTGGGGCAAAGCTTCCATAGCGCGAAACAGCTCGTCGTTCGGGCAGGCGGCTGTCCTGTCGCCGCCGAGAGCAGCACAGGCGTGCAGATAAGCGTATGCCTCTCGGTATTTTTGCTGATACGCATGCTGCAGAGTTTTGAGCTGTGCCTTTTCCTCCGGAGAAAAGGGTGACACGAAAAACCGCGTCAGATTGAGATAATCGCCGGTGGCGCCAAAGAGACCGGGCTCCACCACATGGGGTGCGGTGCCGTCTACCCAGGCAAGACCCAAAGAAGGTAGATAAACGCCGTCCAGAGAATCCGGGTCACCGGAGCAGAGAATCTTTTGCACCGTATGTCCCCGCGCCTCGGCCTCACGGGCGATTCGCTTCAGCAGACTGGATTTTCCGGTACCGGGCCCACCCTTGATGACGTGGAGAAAGGCAGACGGATCGGGCGGAAATTCCCGATACAGAGAAAAAAAGCCGTCCTTGCTGTTCGCGCCGAGAAAATAGTGCGGCATACTGATCACCTCTTTCCAACCATTCTATGCAGCTGCGGCGGGGATTGACAATCCCGGCCCCAGCCCCTATAATTCTGGCGGAGTTGATGATTTTGTATACCAACATTTTTTTCGATTTTGACGGAACCTTGTATGACACCGTGGAGGGAATCGCCAAATCAGTCCGTTACGCCCTGCAAAAGCGGGGGATGGATGCGCCGCTGGGGGAGCTTCGATGCTTCGCCGGGCCGCCGCTTGTGGATATGTTCATGGAGAAATTTGGCTTCTCCCGGGAGGAGGCGGAGCAGGCTACCCGAGACTTTCGGGAACGCTATGTGCCCATCGGCTTGTATGAGAGCCGGGCCTTTCCCGGCGTTCGGGAGCTGCTGCAGGAGCTGCGCGGGGCAGGGCTGCGCCTTGCGGTCACCACCTCCAAGCCCCAGTCTCTGGCAGAGGAGCTGCTGCGCAGGGAGAGCATGGACGGCCTGTTTGACCGGATCTGCGGCGCAGGCGACCAGGGAGAAGGAAATGCCAAGTGGCAGGTCCTCCAGCGTGCAATGCAGGCGCTTGAGGCGACCCCGGCGGATTCCGTCCTCATCGGGGATACCAAGTATGATGTGGCGGGCGCCCTGCGCTGCGGCATTCCCTGCATCGGCGTGGGCTATGGCTATGCGGCGCCAGGAGAGCTGGAGGCTGCCGGGGCCCTTGCGGTCGCGCCAGATCTTGCGGCCCTAAGACGGATGCTTCTCCCGGAAATTCAATAACAAAAACGGCGCTCGGAAGGATCCGAACGCCGTTTGCATGATCACAGGGGAAGGGTGATGATTTCCAGGCCCTGCTCCTTTGCGTATAGAATCGTGTTTCGTGTGCCGCCCGGTTCCCCGTTGTAGCAGGCCAGCAGCACGGTGGAGCGGTTCACCATGAAGCGGTTGCGGGCCATCATGCATCCCGGAATATATTCCTCCTGTAAAACCGTTACGCTGTCGCACTGGCGGAGCAGCTCCCGATACCGATGCTGCTGCTCGGCAGTCCAGCGGTCGGCCTGGGTGCGGCAGGGAACGGCGGCGTGCAAGGATACGTCCGGGTGAACCTGTCGCAGCAGTAAGACGCTTTCTGCAAAATACAGATCGCAGCCCTCCGCCATTCCGCAGTAAAAATTGCGGTAGCCCCGCTCATAGAGATCCACCAGAGCCTGCACGATATCCATTTTCAGATCCAGACAGCGCAGATCGTCCTCCCGGCTGCCCCAGGGCAGCTTGGACGGCCGGTGTCCGGTAAAGCAGCAGGTATTCAATGCCGAAGCCATAGGCGCCTCCCGTGTGGAATTGCCATCATTGTATCGGATAAAGAGGGACTTGTCAAAGGAAAGCTGATGTGGTATACTCACAGCGTCTTCAGGGCAGGGTGTAATTCCCGACCGGCGGTACAGTCCGCGAG
Source organism: uncultured Oscillospiraceae bacterium (assembly GCA_964395795.1). Classification (GTDB taxonomy): domain Bacteria; phylum Bacillota; class Clostridia; order Oscillospirales; family Oscillospiraceae; genus Limivicinus. The sequence continues at coordinate 21,257 of CAYNBS010000010.1, read as the reverse complement.
CCTTCGGGCCGATCCGGTGTGATTCCGGAACCGACAGTATAGTCTGGATGGAAGAAGATGGGAAAATTTATGATTCCTGTCCTCTGTTGTGCGGCCTGAAGTCATGAGACTTCAGGTTCTTTTTTTAGGAGGAAACCAAATGGAAACACTGAAAAAAACCTTTGGCGCGGCAAAAGACAATCTGGGCTTTCTGCTGGTGTGTCTGCTCGTGTTTGCGTCGCTGTTCCTGATTGCCTTTCTGTTTGAGCGGCTGCTGGTAAAGCATCGGAAAAAGTTCTCCGATACCCATTATATCACCTATACCGCCATCTTTTCCACCATGGCAGCGGTGCTGATGCTCATCGAGATCCCGCTTTTCTTTGCTCCCGGCTTTTATAAGCTGGACCTCAGCGAGCTGCCTGTCATGATCTGCACCTTCTATCTCGGACCGGTGGCCGGGGTAACGGCGGAATTTGTCAAGGTTTTCCTGAAGCTGCTGCTGAAGGGCACTTCAACCGCCTTCGTGGGCGATTTTGCAAACTTCGCCGTGGGCTGCACCTTTGTGCTTCCTGCCAGCATCCTCTATCATGCCAGACCCAGCCGCAAGAGCGCCCTGATCGGCATGCTGGTGGGAACGCTGGTGATGACGGTGTTCGGCAGCTCCTTCAACGCCCTGTATCTGATTCCGAAATTCGCCCAGCTGTTCCATGTGGATCTGGACACCATCATCGCCATGGGCACGGCGGTGAACGGAAAAATCACCAGCGTCTATACCCTTGTGCTGTATGCGGTGGTGCCCTTCAACCTGCTCAAGGGAATTGTGGTTTCCCTGCTCACCTTCCTGCTCTATAAGCGCATTTCGCCTCTGATGCATAAGGGCGACGCCAGAAAAAAGAAGGCATGACACGCTGCCGCCCCGGAAAAATTTTTCGGGGCGGTTGCATTTTTTCACAAAAATGGTAAAATATCCGCAAAGAAAAGGGGAGGGATCGGCATGATCATTACCATTGGCAGGGAACACGGCAGCAACGGACACTTGATCGCAAGCGGCCTTGCGAAGGAGTTGGGCTATCGTTGCCTGGACAAGGAGATTGTGGATCGGGCGGCGGAGAATTCCAGCTTCAACAAGGCCATTCTGGACTCCTACGATGAAAAGCGGATCTCTCCGTATATCAGCAGCTCTCCTCACTACATGGGGATGGGAGAGGGCTTCCGCCTCAGCACACAGATCGCCGCCGCTCAGTTTGACGCGATCCGAAGCCTTGCGGAGGAGGGGAACAGCATCTTTGTGGGCCGCTGCGCCGACTATGTCTTGCGCAACCGGAAGGATCTGCTCCGCGTGTTTATCATGGCGCCCATGGAACAGCGGATCCGCGTGATGATGAAGCGGCAGAGCCTGAGCGAAGATCAGGCGCGGAAGCTTGTCAAGCAGGTGGATAAGGATCGCTCCAGCTATTATAAAGACTATACCGATCAGATCTGGGGCGAGATGGGAAATTATGACCTCTGCATCAACAGTGCCATCACCGGCGTGGACGGGGCGGTGCAGGCGATTGCCGGCGTCGTCCGCAGCCTGGGGCAGCGGGGCTGAACCTTCATAGAGAAAAAAGAGCGAAGAAAAACCTTCGCTCTTTTTTCGCGCTTACTGATTAATTGAAGCTGTCCGCATTGGCTTGAAACAGCCGTTCTATTTGCTTTTTGAGCGGGGCGTGTTCAGGCCTTATCAAAGCCGGATCCTCCTCCAGCAGGGCCTGTGACGCCTGCTGGGCGCGCTGCAGGATCTGCGTGTCCGCCCCCAGATCGGCCACATGCATGGCAGGAAGGCCGCTTTGGCGGGAACCGAAAAAGTCCCCCGGGCCGCGCAGGCGCAGATCCTCCTCCGCAACCTTGAAGCCGTCATTGCTTTTGCAGAGGATATCCAGTCTTGCCCGCACCTCATCCCCGTCCGCGTCGGAAACCAGGATGCACCAGCTTTTGTGCTGTCCCCGGCCTACCCGGCCGCGAAGCTGGTGGAGCTGGCTCAGCCCGAAACGCTCTGCGTTTTCCACAATCATCAGCGCCGCGTTGGGCACGTCAACGCCCACCTCGATCACCGTGGTGGAAACAAGGATGTCGGTTTCACCTGCCACGAAGGCGGCCATGACCGCATCCTTTTCCCTGGGCTTCATCTTCCCATGGACGCAGGCGACCGTCAGCTCCGGGAAGGCAGCCTGCAGCTCTTTGGCATGCTCCTCTGCGGATTTAAGATCCCCGGGAAGCTCGTCATTTTCCTCCACCATGGGGCAGACCACGAAGATTTGCCTACCCTCCAGCGCAAGCTTGCGGATGAAGCCGTTGAGCCGTGCCCGGTAGCTCTCGTTCACGGCAAAGGTGTCCACCTTCTGCCGCCCGGGGGGCATTTCGTCGATAATGGAGACGTCCAGATCGCCGTAGAGGATCAGGGCAAGGGTTCTGGGAATCGGTGTGGCAGACATGACCAGCACATGGGGGCGCTGGCCTTTCCCGATCAGGGCGGAGCGCTGCCCCACGCCGAAGCGGTGCTGCTCGTCCGTGATCACAAGGCCCAGGTTTTGGTATTCCACGTCGGCGCTAAAAAGCGCGTGGGTGCCGATCAGCAGATCCAGTTCGCCCGCTTGCAGGGCGGATTTGATTTCGCGCCGCTCCTTCGCGCCGGTTGAGCCGGTGAGCTTGGCGATGCGGATGCCAAAGGGCGCGAGAAAGCCGGTAAGGGTTGCCAAATGCTGCTGGGCCAGAATCTCCGTCGGCGCCATAAAGGCGCTGCAGAGCCCGTTTTTCCAGGCAGCCCAGATAAGCGCCGCCGCAACCAGCGTTTTGCCGCTGCCCACATCACCCTGCACCAGCCGGTTCATTACATTGCCGGACTGCAGATCGTCCAGCGCCTCACTGACAGCCCTGCGTTGGGCATTGGTGGGGGAGAAGGGAAGCTGCTCCCAAAATTCCTCCATGGATACCGGATGGAAGCGCAGGCCCTGTTCCCGCACCCGTTCGCCGCGCAGCTTTCCCAGCGCGCAGGACAGGACAAATAACTCCTCAAAAATCAGCCGCCGCCGCGCGATCTTCAAGGCGTTAAAATCCGCGGGAAAATGAATGTTCTCATAGGCATAGCGGGCAGGGCAAAGCTGCTCTTGCCGCCGCACGGATTCCGGCAAAACCTCCGGGATGCGCTCGCCGCACAGATCAAGACTTTGCCGCACCGCCTGGGTGACGTTGCGCTGGCTGAGCCCGGCGTTCAGCCGATAGACGGGGAAGATGTGCCCGGTCACGCCTCCCTCGGCATCCTCCCGCTCGCATACGGGATTGACCATGCTGCGTTTCGAGCCGGCGAGCTCCATCTTGCCGTAGAAAATATAGCTCTCGCCCTTGTGGATGCCGTCCTTTCGGTAAGCCTGGTTAAAGTAGGTCACATCCGCCATACCGCTGTCGTCCACAATGCGGAACTTGACCAGATCCAGACCGCGGCGGATCCGGGTCAGGCGCGGGGTGTCCGCCACCAGAGCGCGGACGCACACAGTTTCGCCCGCCGCTGCCAGGGAGATGGGCTTGAACACGCTGCGGTCCTCATAGCGGCGAGGAAAATAGGAAAGAAGGTCATAGAGAGTAAAGACGCCGAGCTTTTGAAAAGCCTGCGTCTTTTTCTCTCCTATGCCTTTTAGGGAACCGATCTCGGTTTGCAGATTGGCCATATCACTCCGTATAAATCACGCGGTAGGGGGAATCCGCGGAGGAAAGGGTAAAGCCCTCCAGCAGACCCCGGGTGCAGACGATTCGATCATCCGCGGTCACGAGGATCATCTCAAAACCGCCGTACTGGCGCCAGTAGTTCAAAGCCTTGGTCTCGCCCAGCACAAACATGGCGGTGGACAGCGCATCCGCCATGGTGCCGTCCTCACAGATGATGGTGACGGAACGGAGCGCGCTGCCGCTGGGATGCCCGGTTGCCGGGTTCAGAATATGGTGATAGGTGACGCCTTTGATGACAAAGTTGCGCTGATAGGGGCCGCTAGTCACAACGGCGGTTTCGCCCACGTTGATGACGCCGATATATCCATCCGGATCATCGGGGTCCTGGATCGCCACCTTCCACAGGCTTCCGTCAGGCTTGACACCCAAGGTCTGCACGTTTCCGCCCAGGGAAACGATGCCGCTCTTGACGCCGGCCTGCCGCATGGCGTCGATGGCGTTTTCCGCGGCACAGCCCTTGGCGATGCAGCCAAAGGAGAGCTGCCCGTATTCCGGAATGGTCAGCGAATAGGAGCCGGAGGCGGGGAAGCTGGTGAGCACCAGCTTGTCAAAGCACAGGCGGGACAGATCCTCCGCGATCTCCGCTTCGGTTGGTTTATAATACTTCTGGTCGATAAAACCCCAGCGCTTGATGAGGGGATACAGCGTCAGATCCAATGCGCCTCCGCTCTGATCGTATACCGTTTTGGCTGTGGTCACCATCTTTGCGATCTGGGCCGATACCACGACGCTGCTGCCCTTGGCGTGGTTGATGGCATAGACCGTGCTGGTGGACAGCTCCGGGTCCAGCATCACGTCCATGGCGAGGATCACGCTTTCCGCCGCGTTCAACCCGGCCTCCGCGTTGCTGCCGTAGGCGGTGAGGGTCATAACGGTGTCCATGGCGTAAATTTCCCGCTGCTCCTTGTGGTTTTCGCCACAGGCGGCAAGCGGCAGCGCCATGCACAGGCAGAGGAGCAAGGCGGCAATCCGTAAGGCGCGCTCAGAGAAGATCTTTGTGTGTTTCATAAAACTCCCTGTAGTCCTTCAACATGTACTTCAGCAAATTGGGGGTATCCAACTGATAGGGGCAGCGGCTGGAACAGCTGTGGCACTCGAGACAATCCTCGATCTTGTTCATCTTTGCCTGCCACTCCGGAGTCATGTACTGCTGCCAGGGGCTGCGGCGCAGCAGCATATTCATTCTGGCGCAGTTGCGGATCTCAATTCCAACGGGGCAGGGCATGCAGTAGCCGCAGCTGCGGCAGAAGCTGCCGGAGAGTTCCTGACGCTCTTTTCGAATAAAGGCGTCCAGCTCCGCGTCCAGATCCGGGTCCTCTTCGGCCACGGCAAGCCACTGCTCCAGCTCCTCCAGCTTTTGAATGCCCCAGATGGGAACCACGTTGTCATACTGCTTCATGAAGGCGTGGCAGGCGCGAACATTGGTCAGCATGCCGCCGGCAAGACCCTTCATGGCAATGTAGCCCATTCCGGCCTCCTTGCATTTTTCGGCAAGGGCAAGATCCCGCTCGGAGGAAATGTAGCTGAAGGGGAACTGCAGCGTTTCAAAGTAGCCGGATGCGATGCAGTCTTCCGCCACCTTGACCCGGTGAGTCGTAACGCCGATGTGGTCGATCCAGCCCCGTTCCTTTGCTTCCAGGGCACCGGCATAGGCGCCGTTGGGATCGTTGGGATCGGGCACCTCAGGCACCTGGTGGAACTGGAAGAGGTCGATATGATCGGTCTTCATCATCCGCAGGCTGTTTTCAATATGGGCCAGGACCCCGGCCTTGTCACGGGCGGCGCTTTTGGTGGAGAGCACGATCTGATCGCGCACGTCGGAAAGCGCAAGGCCGATCTTTTTCTCGCTGTCGGTATAGGCATTGGCGGTGTCAAAATAATTGATCCCGCCCTCATAGGCGGCGCGGAGCAGCCGCACAGCGTATTCCTCGTCACAACGCTGCACGGGCAGGCAGCCCATCGCCGTTTTGGTGACCGTCAATCCGGTGCTGCCGAGGGGAATTCTCTTCATAGGAAAACCTCCCTGGAAAAAATTTTAAAACAAGGCTTTACAAGCGCAGTTTGATTTGATATAATACCACCTGCTCACAAGGCAAGGACATTATATCAGAAGTTTTGTTCCTTGTAAAGTTGGAGCAACAAGAATATGCGGCCGTAGCTCAGCTGGATAGAGTGCCAGACTCCGACTCTGGAGGTCGTGGGTTCGAATCCCGTCGGCCGTACCAAAATCCCGACATCCAAACGGATGCCGGGATTTTGAATCATTATGCCTGTTTGCATGCAGGAAGGTGAAAGCGATGACAGAAAAAGAAAACATGCTGGCGGGCCGGCTCTACGACCCGACAGATCCGGAATTGCTTGCGCTGAGAGAGGCGGCCCATGCGCTGAGCAAGGCCTACAACGACACGGTCGAAACCCAGAAGGAGGAACGGGACTCGATCCTGGCCCGCCTGGTACCGGATCACGGGGAGAACTGCTATCTCCAGGGACCGGTGCAGTTTGACTATGGCTGCTTTACGCGCTTCGGGGCAAACTGCTATGTGAACTTCAACTTCACTTGCCTGGACTGCGCGCCGGTCAAGATCGGCGCCAATGTGTTCATGGGGCCGAATGTGTCGCTCCTGACGCCGGTGCATCCCCTGCGCTGGCAGGATCGGAACCTCTACCGAAAGCCAGACGGGACGATGACGGATCGGGAATACGCAAAGCCCATTACCATTGAGGACAACTGCTGGCTCGCCGGGAACGTCATCGTCTGCGGCGGCGTGACCATCGGAGCGGGCAGCGTGATCGGGGCGGGGAGCGTGGTGACCCGGGATATCCCCGGCGGTGTTTTTGCGGCGGGCAATCCCTGCCGCGTGATCCGTCCGATCACCGAGGAGGACCGGATGGACGGGGAACCGCTGCGCTGACGCAAAGGAAGAACCGGCTCTGGCCTTCGCGCATAAAATAAAGATACCATTCTGTTTCGCACTGTGATATAATGACCGGGAATTGACATGTTTGGTGATAATCGCCGAAGAAGGAGGAAAAATATGCCGTGTACCACGATTTTGGTTGGTGGAAAAGCCAGTAACGACGGCTCTACCATGATCGCCCGGACGGACGATGGGCATTTTGACGTAAAGAAGCTTGTGGTTCTTGATCCCCAAAAGCAGAAGAAAAGCTACAAAAGCGTGATTTCTCATGTGGAGGTGCCTCTGCCGGCCAATCCGCTGCGCTGCACCATCTGCCCCAGCGTGGATCTCAAGGAGGGAATCTGGGCCGCGACAGGCATCAACGCGGCAAACGTGGGTATGACCGCCACAGAAACCATTACCTCCAATCCCCGGGTTCTGGCGGCAGACCCGCTGGTGTCGTATCACAAAGCCAAGTCTCGCCGGGAAAAAGACGTTCCCGGCGGCATCGGGGAAGAGGACATCGTGATGCTGGTGCTGCCCTACATCCGCACGGCCCGTGAGGGCGTGCTGCGCTTGGCAGAGCTGCTGGAGCAGTACGGCACCTACGAGTCCAACGGTATTGCTTTCAACGATGAGCATGAGATCTGGTGGATGGAGACCATCGGCGGGCACCATTGGATGGCACGCCGCGTGCCGGACGAGGTGGTTGTGGTGAACCCCAACCAGTTCGGGATGGACGCCTTCGATCTGGAGGACGCCTTCGGGGATCAGAAGGCACACCTGTGCTCCAAGGATCTGCGGGAGTTTATAGCGGATCATCATCTGGACCTGAACCAGAACGGCGCCTTCAACCCCAGGGATGTGTTCGGCTCGCACCGGGACATGGATCATATCTATAACACGCCCCGCGCCTGGTTCATGGGCCGCTATCTTACGCCCTACTCCCACCGCTGGGATGGGCCGGATGCGGAGTTCGGGCCGGAAAGCGACAACATCCCCTGGAGCTTTGCGCCGGACCGGAAGGTCGCGGTGGAGGATGTGAAGTATCTGCTCTCCGCCCATTATCAGGGAACGCCCTATAATCCCTATACCAATCAGGATACGGGCAAGCGCGGCATGTACCGTTCCATCGGCATCAACCGTACCGGCGTGACCACCGTGTGCCAGATCCGGCCCTATGCTCCCGATGCGGTGAAGGGGCTGGAGTGGATCTGCTTCGGCTCCACCACCTTTGACGCGCTGCTGCCTGTGTACCCCAATGTGGACAAAATGCCTGCTTACCTCAGCAATGTGACGCTGGATGTGTCCACGGAGAATTTCTATTGGGCCAGCCGCCTGATCGGCGCCCTGGCGGACGCGAGCTACAATACCTGCGCCCAGCAGATCGAGCGGTATCAGGACGCGGTGATGACCCGCGGCCGGGAGCTGGTGCTGGCCTTTGACCGGCGCATCGCCGCCGGGGAGGACGCCGCAATCCTGACTGATGCCAACGAGGCGCTTTGCCGCATGGCCAAGGAGCAGAGCACCGAGACGCTGAACAAGGTCCTGCTGGAAGTCAGCACCCACATGAAAAACGGCTTCAACCGGGCCGATAACTAAGACAGAATACACCGGAGGAGAAAGCATCCATGCTTGAGATACGAGACCTGTGCTTTGCCGTCACCGAGGACGACAGAAAGAAAGAAATCATCCATGACCTGAACCTGACCATTGAGGATGGCAAATTTACTGTGATCACCGGCCCGAATGGCAGCGGGAAATCCACCTTGGCCCGGCTCATGATGGGCATTGAGAAGCCCATCTCCGGCAGCATTCTGCTGGATGGGCAGGATATCACCCAGCTTGATGTGACCGAGCGGGCAAAGCTGGGCGTCAGCTTTGCGTTCCAGCAGCCGGTGCGCTTCAAGGGCATCCGGGTGAAGGATCTGCTCCGTCTCGCCGCGGGAAAGCGCATTTCCGTGTCGGAAGCCTGCTCCTACCTGTCCGAGGTGGGCCTCTGCGCCCGGGACTATATTGACCGGGAGATCAACTCCTCCCTGTCCGGTGGTGAGCTGAAGCGCATCGAAATCGCCACGCTCCTGGCCCGGCACACCAAAATTTCCATTTTTGACGAGCCGGAAGCAGGCATCGACCTGTGGAGCTTCCAGAACCTGATCCGTATTTTTGAGAAGATGCGCAGCGAAATTCGGGACAGCTCCATCGTCATCATCTCCCATCAGGAGCGGATCCTGCAGATCGCAGATGAGATCCTGTTGCTGTCCGACGGGCGCATTACCGAAAAGGGACGGCCCGAAGACATTCTGCCCAGGCTGATCGGCCAGACCGCGCCGGTCTCTGCCTGCCGGAAGCTGCAGTAAGGAGGGGAGAGGAATATGGTACAGCTTGACGCCATTCAGAAGCGGCTGATCGAGGAGATCGCAGACCTGCACAGCGTTCCCTCCGGCGCTTATAATTTCCGCGCCAACGGTGAGCTTGCCGGGCGCAACACGACGGCCAATATCGATATCGTTTCCAAGGAAAACGGCAGCGGCATCGACATTCACATCAAGCCCGGCACGAAGAATGAAAGCGTGCACATTCCAGTGGTGCTCTCCGCCAGCGGCCTGAAGGAGACGGTATACAACGATTTCTTCATCGGGGAAGACAGCGACGTTGTGATCGTTGCCGGTTGCGGCATCGATAACTGCGGCAGCCAGGACTCGGAGCATGACGGCGTCCACCGCTTTTATGTGGGCAAAAACGCCAAGGTCAAGTATGTGGAGAAGCACTACGGCTCCGGCGACGGCAAGGGCCAGCGCATCCTGAACCCGGTGACGGAGGTGTATCAGGAAGAGGGCAGCTCCATGGAAATGGAAATGGAGCAGATCAAAGGGGTGGACTCTACCGAGCGCACCACCATCGCCGAGCTGAAGGGCGATGCGCGCCTGGTAGTCAAGGAGCGGCTCATGACCCACGGCAGCCAGAACGCCGTCAGCACCTATCAGGTGAATTTGAACGGCGCGGGAGCTACTGCCGATGTGGTGTCCCGCAGCGTGGCAAGGGATGATTCCTCCCAGACCTTTAACGCCCGCATCACTGGCAACGCCCCCTGCAGCGGCCATACCGAGTGCGATTCCATCATCATGGATAATGGTCGGATCCTTGCGATCCCCTCGCTGGAGGCCAACAATGTAGACGCTATGCTGGTGCATGAGGCCGCCATCGGTAAAATTGCCGGCGACCAGCTCATCAAGCTCATGACCCTGGGCCTCACCGAGCAGGAGGCCGAGGAGCAGATCATCAACGGCTTCCTCCGCTGAGCTTTATCACGGAACGCACAGAACCCCCGCTGCCTTTCGGCAGCGGGGGTTCTGTGGGCTCAGAGGGGAGGGAACGATTCGTCTCCCGCCGGGGAGATGGCCTCCAGCTCGTCAAACAGGATGCGAAGGCTCCCCAGCTTCAGCCAGCGCTCTGCCTCGTCGATCCGCTCCACCGCGCCGGAAACGGTATGGTACCGCCCGTCCCGATAGTAGCGGAGCTTGACCCATTCTCCCTTGCAGAGCGCGCGCAGGGCCTTGTTCAGCGCGGCGGCGCAGTCTTCTGACAGCTCCCGCCTCTCGCAATCTTCCAGTTCGTCCCGCTTTTGCTCGATGGCCCGGTCCAGGCCAGTAATGGCGGCGAAGGGGGCAAATTGCTTGGCCCGGTGCTCTGCAGTCATTTTTGCTCTATACGCCACTTTTGTGTCCTCCAATCTGCCGGTTTCGCTCCCGCGTGGTGGCGGCGGGGTCGAAATTGATTCCCTTCAGCATGGCGTTTTTCCCGTATTTCTTGTGGATGCCCAGCACCGCCTGCTGGATCCGGTGGTTGCGGGCAAGGCCGTCCCCGTCCACAGAGGCGAAGAGGGAAAACTGCTGGTTGCCCGCGTCCAGATGCAGGTCGTTGCAGCTGAGATTGACCCGGCGGACGGGCTTGTGCGGGTCCACAATGCGGCGGTATACGTCCAGCACCGCCGGGACCACCACCCGGTCGGCGTTGGTCTCCAGATCCAGCTGTGCCGTGCCGCTGACAGGCGCCTCATGCAGCGCGTTGGAGTAGCCCACCCACAGCGTCACCGATTGGGTCACCAGCCCCTGATCCACCAGATCCAGACATAACAGATCCAGCATTTCCTGCACAATGATCTGCCCTTCCTCAAAGCTGTAGTCCCGCCAGAGCACTTGCCCGCTGGAGAGGCTGCGGCTTTTGGGCTGGTAGCGCTGGATATCTGCCAGGGTCGTGGGCTCCCGGCCCCAGGCGTGGTCGATCATCAGCTCCGCGTCGATGCCGAACTCCCGGTAAAGGCGGTCCTCGTTGGCCTCGGTGATCTGCCGCTGGGTGAAGATGCCCATGCGCCCAAGGTGCCGCTGGATGCCAGGGCCGATGCGCCAAAAATCCGTCAGCGGCCGGTGATCCCAAAGCAGCGCCCGGTAGCTCTCCTCGTCCAGCTCCCCGATGAAATCCGGGGCGTGCTTGGCCGTGATATCCAGGGCGATCTTGGCCAGATACAGGTTGGTGCCAACGCCGGCCGTGGAACGCAGGCCCAGCTCCTCCTGGATCTTACCCATCAGGAACAGCGCCGCCGCCCGGGGGGTGCCGCCCAGGCGATGCAGATAGGGCGTCACATCCAGGAAGCACTCGTCGATGGAATAGACGTAGATATCCTCCGGCGAAAGATACCGCAGATAGATGCGGTAGATCTCCGCGGCGTAGTCGATATATTTCTGCATCCGCGGCGGCGCCATGATATAGGGCAGGCCCTTGGGGATCTCAAAGACGCGGCAGCGATTTTTTACGCCCTTGGCTTTCAGCGAAGGGGAGACGGCCAGACAGATCGTGCCCTCAGAACGCTCCGGATCCGCCACTACCAGGTCTGTTGTCATGGGATCCAGTCCCCGCTCTACACATTCCACGGAGGCGTAAAAGGATTTCAGGTCAATACACAGATAAGCGCTCGTACGCATGGCAATTCTCCCACTCCGATACTAATGTTATTATACTATCTCAAACAGATAAAATCAAGAGGGAATTATCGGAAGAAGAGATTGCGCGAAAAAGAGGGAGGATCACATAGCAAAGGAAAGCACAAGCGGGAAAGGGTGGCGCGGAGGGGAGAGTAAGGGAAATTAGGGCGGATAAATGGACGGTTTGTGAAGTTTTCCCGCGCACACTTGATTTTCCCAAGACTTTTTGCTATATTAGCCGATGCTGGAGGTGTGCTATGAATACCGACGGTTTTGAAATTGAACGAAAGTACCTGATCCGTATGCCGGATGAGGACTGGCTTCGGGCGAACGCCACGCCCAGCCGGATCACGCAGACCTATCTGCTCCCACCGGCGCCCCATATAAACGCCAGAGTGCGGAAACGGGGACACGAGGGCGCCTGGGTCTATACCCATACCCAGAAGACGCGGATCTCCGACCTGCGGCGGATCGAGGACGAACGGGAAGTTTCCGAAGAGGAGTACCGGAAACTGCTGCAGCAGGCGGACCCGGAGCGGAACGTGATCCACAAGACCAGATGGGTGCTGCCATGGAACGGCCAGAGCTTCGAGATCGACGTGTTCCCGTTCTGGAGCGACCGGGCCCTGATGGAAATAGAGCTGACACATGAGGAGCAAAGCGTGCAGCTGCCGCCTGCCATTGAGGTGATCCGCGAGGTCACGGCAGATAGGCGCTACACCAATGCCTCGCTTTCCCGGGAAATCCCCAGGGAGGAGATTGAGAAAGGAAGTAAACAATGAAGAAAGCAATTGCGCTGGTTTTGGCGCTGCTGATGGCCCTGTCTGTGGCCGGCTGCGCCGAGAGCCTGAAGGAAATAGAAATCCCTCCCTTCCCGGAGGTTACTCCCACGCCTGTGCCTGCCGCGCAGACGGAAGATCCGGAGCAGCCGGAAGAGATGCCGGAGGGGGAAGCAAAGCCGGAGGAGACGCAGCCTGCAGAAACAGAGAGCGGCTCCCGGGTCCTGGTGTCCATCGGCAACACCACGATGCTGGAATATGACCCGGCAGAGGGGACGGAGTTGATCCTGACCTTCTCCTATGACATGCCCCGGGTGTATGCCGAGGAGCATCAGGAGGCAGCCGAGCGCATCAACGAGGCTCTTGCCACGGTGGAGGAGACCTTCTATACCGGTGACAGCTATGAGGGTTCCGGCAATTATATGGGCTATTCCGCCATGCTGGAGGCCGCGGAGGACAATTACACCTATGTCTTCAACAGCGACGACAGCAGCCTTCCTTTGGAGCTTTCCGATACCCTGACCGCCCGTGTCACCCGAGTGGACGACAGCGTGCTGAGCGTCGTGTATGGCGAAAGCATCTACACCGGCGGCGCTCACGGAAGCTATGTTTTCCGTGGCATGAACTTCGATATGACCACCGGCGAGGCGCTGACCCTTGATCGGCTGAGCACGGATTACGACGCTTTTGCGGACGCACTGGTGCAGATCATGCTGCAGATGGCCGAGGAGGATCAGGACGGATACTTCTCTGACCGGATCGATGATGCTTTCCTGCCCGAAGGCGGCCGGGAAGAGGCGTTCCGGGCGCTGCTTCGAGAAGGGGCCTGGTGCTTTAACCGGGACGGCATGGTGATCTGCTCCTCCCTGTATGAGCTGGGACCCTATGCCGCCGGCATTGTGGAGTTCCACATTCCCTACACGGCGCTGGAGGGCAAGCTGGACGCTCGCTTCCTGCCTGCGCAGGATCGGAGCGGAAAGGGCAAGCTCAGCGTCTGCCCCCTGAGTGAGATCGAGGGCGGCGATACGGAGATCGTGGATAAGCTCATCGTGAACGAAAATGGCGAGGAACTCTGCATTGTTGTGGAAGGTCGGGTTTATGATGTGACCATCTCCTCCGTGTACTATAGCGACCGCTTTTATGAAAAGGCTCAGCTCTGGTGCGCAAGCCTTCTTTCCGACTGCGCGCTGCAGTTGGAGGTGGAGGTGCCGGATGGACTGCCGGATCTGCTAATTTCCTATTACACGGCTGACGGCGAGCGTCATGGCAAGCTCCTCAGCCAGAGCGGCCAGGATGGCAAGTATATCCTGGTTGACGACGATATTGAGGCAGTTGGATAAGAAGCCAAGTTCGGCGGAGGCGAGAATCTTTGTTCTCGCCTCCGTTTTCTATGAGAACAAGCAATTTACCAAGCATTTTTCACACATTCTGATGCAAAAAAAATGTTGACATGGACGGGCCCATGTGGTATTCTTTTAGGGCCGCGTTGAAGGGGTAGTGTAGATGAGGTTTGCCCTCCACCCCAAGAGCGAGTCCTATAAAGAGGGAGGAAATGTTCATGAAGACTGCTATTATCGTGACCGGAGGCAAGCAGTACCGCGTCGCGGAGGGCGATGTCATCTTCGTTGAGAAGCTGGATATCGCTGCCGGCGAGACCGTTAACTTCGACCAGGTTCTGGCCGTTGTCGATGGGGAGACCGCGCAGTTCGGCGCCCCCGCCATCGAAGGCGCTACTGTTACCGCCAACGTTCTGAAGAACGGCAAGAGCGCGAAGGTTCGCGTCTACAAGATGAAGCCCAAAAAGGGTTATCGTCGGACCCAGGGCCATCGTCAGCCCTACACCAAGGTTCAGATTACGACCATCAACGCGTAAGCATTCCGCAACTGATTTTGACTAATGGAGGTGTAACCTAAATGGCACATAAAAAAGGTATGGGTTCTACCAAGAACGGCCGCGACAGCGAGTCCAAGCGTCTTGGTGCCAAGAGAGCCGACGGCCAGTTTGTCCTCGCCGGCAACATCCTTGTCAGACAGCGCGGAACCAAGATCCACCCGGGTACCAATGTTGGTAAGGGGAAGGACGACACCCTGTTCGCCCTCGTGGACGGCACGGTGAAGTTCGAGCGCATGGGCAAGGACCGCAAGCAGGTCTCTGTGTACGAAGAGATCGCCCAGTAATTTGCGAAGAAAAGCCGGACAGCAATGTCCGGCTTTTTTTAAAGGCAATTGCGAGACAAGTTTCGCAAGTTCTAAGGAGGCGGCTATGGCAGCATCTTTTGTAGATAAGGCCCGCATTTCCGTGCACGCCGGCAAGGGCGGCGACGGGGCGGTGGCCTTTCATCGGGAAAAATATATCGCGGCAGGCGGCCCTGACGGGGGCGACGGCGGCCGCGGCGGAGATATCGTTTTTGTCGTGGATGACAATATGTCCACGCTGATGGATTTTCGCTACAAGCGCAAATATGTGGCCGGCAACGGTCAGAACGGCATGGGCAAGCGCTGCTATGGCAAGGATGGAGAGACCCTGCAGATCAAGGTTCCCCGGGGTACCCTGGTGCGGGATACAGCTACCGGCGCCATCATGCACGACATGTCCGACGGGGAAGATTGGGTTGCGGCCAAGGGCGGCCGCGGCGGTTGGGGCAACATGCACTTTGCCACGCCCACCCGGCAGGTGCCACGCTTTGCAAAGCCCGGACTTCCGGGGGAGAGCCATGATATCACTCTGGAGCTGAAGCTGCTGGCAGACGTGGGCCTGGTGGGCTTCCCCAATGTGGGCAAATCGACTCTTCTTTCCGTGGTAAGCAAGGCCCATCCCAAGATCGCAAACTATCACTTTACCACCCTGTTCCCCAACCTTGGCGTCGTGTATGTGGATGAGGGCGTGTCCTTTGTCTTGGCGGATATCCCCGGGATCATTGAAGGCGCCTCCGAGGGTGCCGGCCTTGGGCATGATTTCCTGCGGCATATCGACCGCTGCCGTCTGCTGGTGCATCTGGTGGACGTATCCGGCAGCGAGGGGCGGGATCCGGTTCAGGACTTTGATGCCATCAACGCGGAGCTGCGGGAGTATAACGCCGATCTGGCGGAGCGGCCGCAGATCGTGGTTGCCAACAAGTGCGACCTGCTGGGGGACGACCGGGAGAATCTGGATCGCCTGCGGGAGCATGTGGAGGAGCTGGGCTATGAGCTCTTTGAAATGAGTGCCGTCACCCACGAGGGTACCCGGCAGCTCATGGGGGAGTGCGCCAAGCGGCTGAAGGATCTGCCTCCGGTACAGCGCTATGAGGCGGACTACGTTCCGCCCGAGCCGGAGATCGACACCTCCGAGGATCTGGAGATCACCCACTTTGACGACATGTGGGTGGTGGAAGGCCCGTGGCTGCAGCGCCTGGTGGCAACGGTCAACTTCTCCGACTATGAAAGCCGCATGTTCTTCGACCGGGTCCTCCGGGAAGCCGGCGTCTTCGAGCGCATGGAGCAGATGGGCGTCCAGAACGGCGACACCGTCAGCATGTACGACCTGATGTTTGAGTATCAGGATTAAATGGGATAAGAACTTATTAGAGGGAACAAAGTGTTCCCTCTATTTTTTTCAAAATTAAGAAATGACCGCCTTTGGCGGTCATTTCTTTTGATCGTTGATTCAGATCCGTTTCCACTTGGCGCCGTGGGGGATGTCGGTGACTTCAATACCGGCGGCCTTCAGTTCGTCCCGGATCCGGTCGGCCTCGGCGAAGTTCTTGGCCTTTTTGGCGTCCTGCCGGGCACGGATCTTGGCTTCCACCTCCGCGTCAGCCTCGCCACTCTCGGAGATGATGGTAAACTCCCCGGCGGTGACGGCCTGCTTTTTCAGCTCCTCCCGCTTGGCGGCGGCCTTCTCCAACAGGCTCAGCCCCAGCACCCGGTCAAAATCGCCCAGGACATAGAGCTTGGTCTCGTCATTGGTCTTGGCCTTGAGCACGTCATACAGCGCCGTCACGGCAAGAGAGGTGTTCAGGTCGTTGTCCAGCGCGGCCTGGAACTTCTGCTTGAGCTGCTCCACGGCGGCCTGGTCGATCTCCCCGTCGCCGGGCTTCAGGGCGGCGATCTTGGCGATCAGCTTGTTGTAAGTCACCTGGGCGTTATCCAGATTCTCCCAGGAGAATACCAGGCTCTTGCGGTAGTGGCTCTGCAGGCAGAAGAGGCGGTAGGCCAGGGGGTCGTAACCCTTTTCCTCCAGCAGGGAGACGGTCAAAAACTCGCCCTTGGATTTGGACATCTTACCGGTTGTGGTGTTCAAGTGGAGGACATGCATCCAATAATTGCACCATTTATGACCCAAATACGCTTCGCTCTGGGCGATTTCGTTGGTGTGGTGGGGGAAGGCGTTGTCAATCCCGCCGCAGTGAATGTCCAGATCCTCGCCCAGGTGCTTCATGGAGATGCCGGAGCACTCAATGTGCCAGCCGGGATAACCCACGCCCCAGGGGGAGTCCCATTTCAGTGCCTGATCCTCAAACTTGGACTTGGTGAACCAAAGCACGAAGTCATTCTTGTTGCGCTTGTTGGTATCGGCCTCCACGCCTTCCCGGACGCCTTCCGCCAGATCCTCGGCGTTGAAGTCGTTGAAGACATAGTAGCGTTCCAGCTTGGAGGTGTCAAAATACACGTTGCCGCCGGCAAAGTAGGCGTAACCCGTATCCATAAGCTTGGAGATGATCTTGATGTATTCATCGATGCAGGCGGTGGCGGGTTCCACCACGTCGGGCATCTTGATGTTGAGCTTCCGGCAGTCGGAGAAGAAGGCGTCGGTATAGAACTTCGCAATCTCCATGACGGTCTTGTGCTCCCGCCGGGCGCCCTTGAGCATCTTGTCCTCGCCCTCGTCCGCATCGGAGGAGAGGTGGCCCACGTCCGTGATGTTCATGACGCGCTTCACATTATAGCCCAAATAGCGCAGATACTTCTCCAGCACGTCCTCCATGATATAGGAGCGGAGATTCCCGATATGGGCGAAGTGATAGACCGTGGGGCCGCAGGTGTACATCTTGACAATGTCGGGGTGATTGGGGACAAATTCGTCCCGTGTGCGGGTGGCAGAGTTATACAGCTTCATAGGGTTCTCCTTACTTTACATCTTTGAATACGTCTCGGTTCTTGACGAAGTACTCCAGGCCGGAGTAAACCGTTGTTGCAACGATCAGGCCAACAACGATCCAGTTCAGGATTTCGCACTGGCCGAAAACCAGCATGGCGCCGAGACCAACCATGGTGACGCCGGTTTTGATCTTTCCGGACCAGGCGGCAGCAATGACCCGTTTCTGCTCAACGGCGATCAGCCTCAACCCGCTCACGGCAAATTCCCGGAACAGGACAATGGCTACAGCCCAGCCGGGCATCTGGCCCTTTTCCACAAAGAAGATCATGGCAGCCAGCACCAGCATCTTATCGGCCAGGGGGTCCATGAATTTCCCGAAATCCGTGACCTGCTTATAATGCCGGGCGATATATCCGTCTGCCATGTCGCTGAGGCAGGCGACGACATAAACGCCCAGGGCCCAATAAGTGTAGCCCAGATAGGCGAGGATCAGAAAAATGGGGATCAGAAAGATCCGGACAATGGTGATTTTATTGGCAGTCGTCATGCCTCATTCCTCCTCCCCATAGAGGATCCCATCCTCTGCGGCAGTAATGAGAACTTGCACCATGTCTCCCTCGCGACAGGCGGCGTCAAAATGAACCTCGCCGTCAATATCCGGGGAATCGGCATAGCTGCGGCCGATCCAGCACTGCTCCTCTTCGTCATAGTCCGTGACCAAAACCGGAATGGTCTTTCCCACAAAGCTCTGACAAAAATCGTCCATGATCGGGGCCTGCAGCTCCAGGATCAGATCGGCCCGGCGCCGGGCTTCCTCCTCGTCCACATGGGGCATCTTTGCGGCAGGCGTGCCCTCTTCGGGGGAGAAGGGGAAGACGCCAACCCGCTCGATGCGGGCCTCCCGCAGGAAATCGCAGAGCTCCTCAAACTCTTCTTCGCCCTCGCCGGGAAGCCCCGCAATCAGACTGGTGCGCAGCACAAGGCCGGGGATCCGCTCCCGCAGGGTCTTGAAAAGCGCCCGGATCTCGTCTCCGGTGCCCTTGCGGTTCATTTTTTTGAGAATTGTATTATTGATATGCTGGATGGGAATATCCAGGTATTTGACAACCTTATCATTCCGGGCGATCTCGTCGATCAGCTCATCGTCAAACTGATCGGGATAGAGGTAATGGAGCCGGATCCACTGGATGCCTTCGATTTTGGCAAGCTCCCGACAGAGCTCGGCAAGACAACGACGTCCGTACAGATCGGTTCCGTAGCGGGTGATGTCCTGGGCGATGACGATCAGCTCTTTCACGCCATGGGCTGCCAGGTCCTTGGCTTCAGCCAGCACGTTCTGCAGCGAGCGGGAGCGGTAGTGCCCCCGGATATAGGGAATGGCACAGAAGGCGCAGAAGTTGTTGCAGCCCTCGGCGATCCGCAGATAGGCCCAGCTCGGCCCGGTGGAGACCACGCGGGGGATCTCCTCCACAGGGGCGTTCTGATCCCCGAAAAAGCTGGCGGATCGGCCCTCCATAACAGCATCAGCTGCCTTGACGATATCGCCAAAGCTGCCTACGCCAAGCACGGCGTCAATCTCCGGCAGCTCCTGGAGAATAGAGTCCTTGTACCGCTCGGAGAGGCAGCCGCAAACGATCAGCCCGCCCAGCTTCCCTTGCCGTTTCAGTTCGGCCATTTCCAGGATGTTGTCGATGGCCTCGCTTTTGGCGGCGTCGATAAAGCCGCAGGTGTTGACGATGGCCAGATCAGCGCCCTCGGGCTCCGGCGTCAGCGTATAACCTGCCTCGTCCAGCAGGTAGAGCATTTGTTCACTGTTGACCAGATTCTTGGCACAGCCAAGAGAAATCAGGGCAAAGGTTTTGTTCATACTGTGATCCTCGATCAAAAAAAAGAATAGGGATGAGAAGACTCAGTCTTCTCCGAAATCTGCGCGGAAACGCGCCAAAGCCGCCCGGATCTCCTCCCAGGAGAAGCCCCGGCGGTATAGGGCTGCGCTGATCTTTTGCACCTGGCTGCGGTCGGAGGGATCCTTCAAGCGGGAGGAAAGGAAGCGATCCAGCTTATCATTGCCCTCGGGCAACTCTGCCAGCGCGTCCTCCCACAGCTCCCTTGGGACGCCGCGGCGATTCAGCTCCTGCCGGATGCGCCCGGCGCCGTAGCCCTTTCCCGCATAGTGGCGGACCACCATGCCGGCGTAGCGGCTATCGTCCAGCAGACCGTTCTCGCACAGCCATTGGACAGCAGCCTGGGCAACGGACTCATCCTCGCCCTTCTGCACCAGCTTATCCCGCAGCTCCTTCGCGGACATGGGACGGTAGCTCAGCAGCTCTACGGCTCTTGTCCTGCAAAGCGCCCGGGCGGCAGAGACGCGGAGCTGCTCCAGTTCCGCGTCCTCCAGCTCCCGGCCCACGAAGAGGCGCAGCTCCGCAATCACGCCAAGGGTGGCCTTGACCTCGCTCCCGTCATCCAGCGCGACGGTGACTCGCTCCGGGGAGCTTTGATGCAGTGCCGATACGATGGCAGGCATCAGTCTTCGTCAAAATCCGCGGCGGAAACGTCCACGCCGCTGGGCTGCACCGGCACGCGGCCGTTGGCCTCCGCAGCCCGGCGGGACTGGGGTGACATGAGCTTATAGGCGTTGTCCCGGATTTGCTGCTCCACCCGGTTGCGGGCTTCCTCGTTGTTCTGCAGATACTCCTTGACCCCGTCGCGGCCCTGAATGCGCTGCCCGTCCACGGTGAACCAGGCGCCGGCCTTGTCAATGATCTCCAGCTTCACGCCAAGATCCACGATCTCGCCCACGCGGGAGATACCTTCGCCATACATGATGTCGAACTCCGCCTCCCGGAAGGGGGGCGCAACCTTGTTCTTGACCACCTTGGCGCGGGTGCGGTTACCCACCATCTCGCCGCCCACCTTCAGGGTCTCGATCCGGCGCACGTCAATGCGGACGGAGGAGTAATACTTCAGCGCAAGTCCGCCGGGGGTAGTCTCGGGATTGCCGTACATGACGCCGATCTTCTGGCGCAGTTGGTTGATAAAGATAACGGTGCAGTTGTTCTTGGAGATGGCGCCGGCCAGGCGGCGCATGGCCTGGCTCATGAGACGGGCCAGCATGCCCACCACGGTATCGCCGATCTCACCGTCCAGCTCGGCACGGGGGATCAGCGCGGCGACAGAGTCCACCACCAGCACATCGATGGCACCGGAGCGGACCAGAGATTCGGCAATGTCCAGCGCCTGCTCACCGGTATCCGGCTGAGAGATCAGAAGACTGTCGATATCCACGCCCAGGGCCCGGGCGTAGGCCGGCTCCAGCGCGTGCTCCACGTCAATGTACGCGGCCTCGCCGCCGTTGCGCTGAGCGGAGGCGACCACATGCAGGGCCAGGGTGGTCTTACCGGAGGCCTCAGGTCCGTAGATCTCCACAATGCGGCCCCGGGGAACGCCGCCGATGCCGAGGGCCAGGTCCAGAGACAGCGAGCCGGTGGACAGCGCCTCCACGTTCACGGAGATGTCGTCTCCCAGGCGCATGATGGTGCCTTTGCCGTAATCCTTTTCAATCTTGGAGATGGCGGCCTCCAGAGCTTTCTTCTTGTCAGAGTTGGCGGGGCTTACCGCGACAGCTTTCTTTTTCTCAGCCATAGTATCCTTTCTCCTTCCTGATGGTTCCCCATACGGGGATGCCCGCGATGCGGGCTAAGAGCTTCTTTTCAAGTACAGCCTCGTTGAATGAAAAAGAGAAGGTAATATAAATATACCAGCCGAGATCATTCAA
>CAYNBS010000009.1:46523-64390 GCA_964395795.1 uncultured Oscillospiraceae bacterium | reverse complement strand
AACCGGCCTACTCCCTTAGCAGGGGAGCCCCTTCGGCCTCTTGGGTACTTCTGCATGCCGCCTGAGTATAGTACCACAGCCAAAGGGCCTTGTCAAGGAAAAAGTGTTCCGATTCCAGTATGCGCTTTGCTTTTGTTCTCACTTTCCCACGCAGAAGCGCTGAAAAATCCGGTTGGTCACATCCTCCCGGACGCTCCGGCCCGTGAGCTCGCCCAGGGCATCCATGGCCCCCTCGGTTTCGGTGAGGACGATATCCGGCGTAAAGCCCTGGGTCATCGCTTCCAGCGCCGCCTGCAGGAATTCCACGGCCCTGCCCACCGCATCCCGTTGGCGTGCGTTGGTCAGGATTTCTCCCGCCGGGGCCTCCGGCTGGGGGAAGAGCGCGGCGATGGCGTCTTCCAGCCGGTCGATGCCCTCTCCGGTTACGCTGCTGATGGGAACCACCGGGAGCGTGGTCTCGACCCCTTCCGTCACGGTTTGCAGATCCTGCTTGGACAGCACCGCGATCCCCTTGGGCGCAGCCTCGGCGGCCCGAAGGATCCTCCCGTCCTCCTCCGAAAAGGGACGGCTCCCGTCCACCACAGCCAGCACCAGCTCCGCCTGTTCCAGTACGGCCCTGCTGCGCTGAACGCCCAGACGCTCCACCTCGTCCCCGGTTTCCCGGATTCCGGCGGTGTCGATCAGCCGCAGGCAGAGTCTTCCCAGATGCAGCCGCTCCTCGATGGTGTCCCGGGTGGTGCCGGGAACGGCGGTGACAATGGCCCGGTCATAGCCCAGCAGGGCGTTGAGGAGAGAGCTCTTCCCCGCGTTGGGCCGGCCTACGATGGCGGTGGGGATGCCGGCATTCAGAAGCCTGCCCCGTTCAAAGCTGCGCAGCAGCTGCTCCAGCTCCGCCAGGGCGCGCTCCACCGTGGCACGGTAATCCCGCAGGCGGAAGTCCTCGATATCCTCATCCGGATAGTCCAGCACTGCGTGATAGTGGGCGCTGATATCCTCCAGCGCGACATAGATTCCCTCCGCTCTTCGCTGGATGGCGCCGGAGAGCTGCCCGGCGGCGTTCCGCAGGGCCTCGTCACTCTCTGCGTCAATGAGGTCAGCCACAGCCTCCGCCTCGGAAAGGCCGAGCCTTCCGTTCAAAAAGGCCCGCTTGGTAAACTCTCCCGGCCCTGCCTGCCGCGCGCCAAGGGAGAACAGCTCCTCCAGCAGCGTCCGCAGCAGCAGCGGCGAGCCATGGCACTGGAACTCCGCCGTATCCTCCCCGGTGTAGCTGTTGGGTCCCCGGCTCACCGTGGCCAGGCACAGATCCAGCAGGCTTCCGTCCCGGCGGTGCAGGCTGCCGTAGACCAGGCTGCGATCCGGCCGCTGGGACAGAGCAGGGCCGCGGGCGGGGGTAAAAAGCCGCTGTGCCAGGTCGATAACGCCCTCTCCGGACAGGCGGACGATGCCGATGGCAGATACCTGGGCGCCGGTGGCAATGGCGGCAATCGGATCAGACATGAAAAACCTCCCAAAAGAAAAAGCGGGAGGGGCAAGCCCCTCCCCTACTTCAAACGCAAATCTCAAAACGCTCACGCCTTGCGTGCTTCCCGGGCGGCGCGGGCGGCCTTCTCATCGATCCGCTCCGACACATAATAGCTCAGGGACAGCAGGCTGTCGGAAAAGTGAATGTTTTCCACGATGATGCTGCTGTTGGGCTCGGTCAGCTCCACATTGGTGAAGTTCCAAATGGCTTCCACCCCATGGGCGGTCAGAATCTCGGTCACGGGCACTGCCGCGTCCTCCGGCACGGTCAGCACTGCAATATCGGTCTCGTTCTCGTCCAGATAACGGGGAAGCTCCTCCATGGAATAGATCTGCACACCATTAAAGGTGGTGCCGATGACCTCCGGCTTTACATCAAATGCAGCGGAGAGTTGGAAGCCCCAGTCGCTGAAGCAGAAATTGTCGATCAGCGCGTGACCGATGTTGCCCACGCCGATCAGGACGGCGTGGAAGTTCCGGTCCATGCCCAGAATGGAGGCTACCTGGGCCCGCAGCGCCGGCACATGATAGCCGTAGCCCTGCTGCCCGAATTCCCCAAAGCAGCTGAAATCCTGCCGGATCTGGGACGGAGTCAGCCCCAGCTGCTGGCCAAGCTCTGAGGAGGACACGCGGGTGATCCCCTGGGCATTCAGCTCATCCAGCTTCCGCAGATAACGGGGCAGGCGGCGTATGACATTATTGGACACCTTCAGACGTTTCAAGTTCTATCTCTCCTTGCCTCTCACTCGAAAATTTTTGTTTATTTTATCACATTCTTTTTCTGCATGCAAGAGCGGGTGCCGGTTTTTTCCCGGGAAATCCTGGCGGGTGCCAGAAAAAGTGTCCTGGGGACTGGCAAAGCGGAAAAAACTCTGCTATACTGATTGTGTATGATATTTCTTCAGGAAAGCGAGGAAAAATCCTATGGCAGACAACAGACCTCAGGGTCGTAAAACCAAGGTTACCGGGCAAAGTACCGGAGCCTATCGCCGGGGTTCCGGGATGAACACCGGGCCTGTGGGCAGCGCGGGCAGCAATCCCCACAGCCAATCCCGCCCGTCCGGCAGCGGCCATGGCATGAGCCGGGCCGCCAAGGCAGGCGGTGGGGGCGGTGCGCTGATCCTCATCATTCTGGTGGTCCTGTTCCTCTTTGGCGGCAACGGCGGCCTGGCCGGCCTGCTGGGCGGCGGCAGCTCCTCCTATAATATGGGCGCGCTGAACAGCGTGTCTGACGGTGGTTCCATCGGCCCCTACAGCGACGTATCCACCAGCCCCTACGCCAATCTGGTGTCCGGCTCCAGCTCCTCCGGCAGCGCCTCCCAGGTGAACAGCACCGCGGTGGACAGCAGCGTCGCGCCCGAGGCCCGGGAAAAGTACACCCAGATCCTGGGCAACCAGCAGGACGAAGTCACCATCATGATCTACATGTGCGGCACGGATCTGGAGTCCCGCAGCGGCATGGCAACCAAGGACCTGACCGAGATGGTCAAGGCCACTATCGGCCCCAATGTCCATGTGCTGGTTTACACCGGCGGCTGCAGCAGATGGAACAACAACCTTGTCAGCAACCGCACCAACCAGATCTATGAAGTGCAGAGCGGCGGCCTGAAGCGCGTGCTGGATGACGACGGCGACCGGCCTATGACCGATCCCAACACCCTCAGCCGCTTCATCCAGTGGTGCAGCAAAAATTACCCTGCCAACCGCTACATGCTCATCTTCTGGGACCACGGCGGCGGCTCCGTCAGCGGCTACGGCTATGACGAGAAGAACAAGAGCAGCGGCTCCATGACGCTGGACGGCATCAACCGCGCTCTGAAAAACGGCGGCGTGCAGTTTGACTTTGTGGGCTTTGACGCCTGCCTGATGGCCACGCTGGAGACCGGCCTGATGCTGGATCCCTATGCAGACTACATGATCGCCTCCGAGGAGACGGAGCCCGGCATCGGCTGGTATTACACCGATTGGCTCACCAAGCTCTCCGCCAACACCTCCATGCCCACCGTGGAGATCGGGCGCAATATCGTGGATGACTTTGTTCGCACCTGCTCCAGCCAGTGCCCCGGCCAGTCGGCCACCCTCTCGGTGGTGGACGTGGCAGAGCTTGCGGCCACAGCGCCCGATGCCATGCGGGAGTTCTCCCTGTCCCTGACGGGGATGATCCAGAACGACGGCTTCCAGCAGGTGTCCAACGCCCGCAACGGCGCGCGGGAGTTTGCCCGCAGCAGCGCCATTGACCAGATCGACCTGGTGCACTTCTCCCTGAACGTGGGCAACAGCGAGGGCAAGGCCCTGGCCACCGCCCTGCAGAGCGCGGTGAAGTACAACCGCACCTCCTCCAACATGTCCAACGCCTACGGTCTTTCCATTTACTTCCCCTATCGGAAGACCTCCAATGTGGACAAGGCCGTGAAGACCTACAGCGCCATCGGCATGGACAGCAGCTATTCCCAATGCATCCGCGAATTTGCCAGCATGGAGGTCAGCGGTCAGGCGGCCTCCGGCGGCAGCAACAGCCCCTACAGCAGCCTTTTGGGCGGCGGCTACTCCGGCGCGCCCTCCAGCGCTTTTGACGTCACCGGCCTCCTGAACAGCTTCCTGGGCGGCGGCGACTACAGCTCCATCCCCGGCCTCTCCGGCTCCAACACCAGCTTCCTCTTTGGGCGCAGCCTTAGCCCCGAGGACACCGCCGCGTATATCGCCTCCACCCACTTTGACCCCTCTGCCCTGGTCTGGACGGAGAATTCCAACGGCGATCAGGTGATCGTGCTGTCCGAGGAACAGTGGGCCATGGTGGAAGGGCTGGCGCTGAACGTCTTCCTGGACGACGGCGAGGGTTACCTGGATCTGGGTCTGGACGCGGTATTTGATTTCGATGAGGAGGGCAATCTGCTTGCCCCCACCGAGCGCAGCTGGGTGGCCATCAACAACCACCCGGTGGCCTACTACCATGAGTACGCCGTGGACAACGGCTACTACGGCTATGTGCCCGCCCTGCTCAACGGCGAGCGGGTTGAGCTGCTGATCCTGTTTGACGGCGAAACCGGCGAGGGTTCCCTCATCGGCGTGCGCACCGTCTATGAGGACGACGAGCTGCAGGAGCTGCCCAAGACTCAGACCGTTGCCGGTGAAGCGGCCGACCTGGAGGATGCCTCCTCTGCCGATGGGGAGACACAGATTCGCCTGCTCCAGCCCGGCGACCGGCTGGACTTCCTCTGCGATTACTACCATTATGACGGCACCTATGAGAACACCTATATGCTGGGTGAACAGCTTGTCATCGGAGAGGACGGCGTCACCATCGCCAATGTTCCCTTTGATGAAGGCGACCGCCTGGTCTTCACCTTCCGCTTTACCGATCTTTACCAGCAGCATTACTGGACAGAGAGCCTCGTAAGCTGAATCCGGCTTCCCGCAGAGGCTTACCGCCTCTGCGAGCCAGCCCTGAGAGGCTTCCGATCCAAGGTTTCCACAAATTTCCGCAGAATTCGACCGATTTTAAGAAAATTTTTGTTTTCTTTTTCCGCGGAGTGTGTTACAATACCGTTACAATCGGTGGATGAATGCTGATTTCTTTGTAATTCTTGCTTAGGAGGTCATCCCTGTGAAGAAAATTTTAACGCTTATTCTGGTTTTGGCGACTGTGCTTTCCCTGGCGGCCTGCGGCAGCAGCGAGCCGGCGGACGTGGTCGAGAATGTGGACCCCAACGATAACTCTGTCGTGGTCGAAACGCCCCCCGCCATTGTCAGCGGACCTGACACGCCGGCGGAGACCTATGCTCCCGTACAGGCGCTGCCCACCACCGCGCCCACTACCGTTCCCAACGTGGCGCCGACCACGGTGCCTGCTCCCACCCAGGTGCCGTCCGATGGCAACAACGGCAGCACCGACGGCAAAAGTGACAGCACCGAGGAACGGGATCCGGACGACGGCTACAAGAAGAACAACCCCACGGTAACGCAGTGGGAGTTGGATCACGGTGAAGACGCTTACATCTTCAATACCGAAAACGGCGTGTTCTTCCGCGTCGGTCCCGGCACCGAATACGAGATCATCCGCGGTCTGGCATTCGGCACCAAGATCCTGCTCGTGGAAGAGGGTCCCGCCGGCTGGTGCAAGATCGTGTACAACGGTGACGTGGGCTATGTCTACGGCCGGTACGTGACCCGCACCGACCCCAATGACGCCTCCGTTGTCATTACGCCGACCGATCCTTCTGATTCCACCGTGGAGCCTATCCCCGTTCCCTGACGCGGGAAAAGCAATTTGCTTTCTTCGGCGCCTCTCAGAGAGAGGCGCCGTTTTTTGTGCTGTCCTTCCGGCAGGCGCGTCTGCCTGCCATCTCCCATTTGGATGCAAAGGAGCCGCCTCCGATCCCGGAGGCGGCCCCTTCTGTTCACGATCGATTCCCTTCACGCTATTGCCTGTATCCGATTTGCTTCGCGGCATCCCTCAGTCCACCCGCTCGCTTCCCCAGAAAAAGAGGGCCACAGTGCCCGGTCCCGTGTGGGAGCCGATGGTGGTTCCCACATAGTTGATAAGCACCTTGCCGTTGAGCTTGGGGAATTTCTCCTCCACCAGCTCCGCCACGGCCTTGGCGTCAGGCAGGCAGGCTGACATGGAGATGAAGCACTTGCCGTCGTAATCATGGCCGTCCCGGGCGCACTCCTCCATCTTCTTCACGATCTCTTTGATAACCTTTTTCTTGGTGCGGATCTTGAAGCGGGGAATGAGGCGGCCCAGGTTGTCCATATTCAGCAGCGGGCAAATCTCCAGCACGGTGCCGAAAAAGGCGGCAGTCTTGGAGATGCGTCCTCCCTTGACGTAAAAGCTCAGGTCCGTGGAGAAAAACCAGTGATGCAGCTTCAGGCGATTTTCCTCGATCCAGGCGGCCATTTCGTCCACGTTCAAGCCCTCGTCCCGCTTGGCGGCGGCGGTATCCATCAGCAAGCCGTAGCCGGAGGAGGCGCCAAGGGAGTCGATGATGTAGATCTTCCGCTCCGGAAAGCGCTCGGAGAGGATGTTCGCCGCGTTGCGGGCGGAGTTGATGGTGCCGGAAATGCCGGAGGAGAGGCACACATGCACAATGTCCTGTCCCTGCTCCAGGAAGGGGGTGAAGGCGTCCACATATTCCGCCACGCTGACCTGGGAGGTCTTGGTGTCCGCGCCCTTGGCCATCCGGTCGTAGAACTCCTCGAAGGGGATGGACTGACCCAGATCGTCCGGGTACTCCACGCCGTCCAGGGAATAGTGGAAGCAGACATAGTTGACCTTGATTTTTTCAAAATGCTCCTTGCTCAAATCGGCCGTGGAGCAGCAGCTGAGAATATAACTCATAAAACGGGCTCCTTTCCCTCTATACGAACGCCGACCAGAAATCTTTGCTTCTTTCTTCCAGGTGCTCGCATGTTTTCTATGTTAGAGCATACTACCTCCATCCGTCAAAGGCAAGAAATCCTTTTTTCTGCACGCTCTACAAATGCGAGCGCCCCCGGTTTATCACTCTACCGGGGGCGCATCCGCCTCTCTACGAATCGTAGAATATCAGGTTTTTCAAGGGTTTGCGTCCTTGGCCCGCTCCTGGGCAGGCTCCTGTTCGGCTTTCTTCTCCTTCCCGCTTTTCCGGGGCCTCTTTTGGATGTGGAAGCTGAGGAACACGATCACCTCAGCAAAAGCTGCAATCAGGAAAATCTGCCAGGGATTATGATGCAAAAACAGCAGATAGAAGGCCACAAACAGACTCAGCACAAAGAAAGCCACCATGTATTTCAGATGCCTTGTCCGTTTGAAGACACACAGCAGCACCATCCAGGTCAGCACCGACACCGGCAGCGCCGCCACAAAGATCTGCCAGCGGACCACATCCGCCAACCACAGGGCCACAAAGGCCGTCAGCGCCAGGGTCCAGACGCCAAGCACCGCAATTGCAATGATCACGCTGGTGCTGTAAACCACATCCTGCTTGGGATCATCCGGCGCGATAGTCGGCTCCCAGGCGTCGTGAGAGGTGAGGATATAGTCCACCGTCACGCCGAACAGCTCCGCCATCTGCTTGAGCACATAGGCGTCCGGTATAGCCTCGCCCCGCTCCCACTTGGAGATGCTTTTATCCGAGTAATTCAGTTTTGCGCCCAGCTCTGCCTGGGTCATGCCGGCGGAGCTACGCAGGCTGATCAGGTTGCCCGCGGCCACCAGCTTCAATTCATCCAGCTGCATAACAATACTCCCGCAAAGATTCCCTGGTATTATAACATAAGCCCTTCTTTTTTTCAACGGAAAGGCTGGACAAAATTCTATTCTTGTGTAAAATATGATTCATTGAGCCTGTTTTTCCCGGGAAGGCAGAGCTTTCCCCGTTAAAGCAGAAGCCGGCGCCTTGTGCTGCCGGAGGGAGGAAACACATGACAGAAAAAGAATCCGGCCTGAAACGCTTTGGACGCCTGTTTTTGCGAGCGCTGCCCCTGATCGGTCTTGCCTGCGCCGCCATTTGGCTCTGGGTCAGCGACCAGGAGCTGACGGTCGACGGCGTGAAGGCCACCGTATTGAGCTATACCAATGCCAAGCCTCTGTTGGCAGCGCTGTTCATGCTGCTGCTCTATGGGCTGAAAAGCCTCTCCCTGATGCTGCCCATCCTGCTGCTGGACGCAGTCTGCGGCCTGCTGTTTCCCCTGCCCGTTGCTGTTCTGGTGGCAAGTCTGGGCACCGGCATCACCCTCACCATCCCCTACTTCATTGGCCGGGGCGCCGGCCCGGATATGACCGCGCGGCTGATGAAAAAGTACGAGCGGCTGCGGGAGCTGCGGGAAATGCGGCGGCGCAACGAGTTTTTCTGCGCCTTCCTGGTGCGGGTCATGGGCATTCTGCCCTGCGATGTGGTAAGCCTGTACCTGGGCAACACCCGCATGCCCTATTGGAAATTCGTGGTGGGCGGCGTGCTGGGCTTTCTCCCCGATGTGGTCACCGCCGTGATGGTCGGCGGCAGCGTGGACGACCCCACCTCGCCCCAGTTTCTGTGGGGGATCGGGGTGAACCTGCTGGTGGTCGTCTGTGCCACCTCGTTCTATTTCTTCTATCGCCGGCACATTTCCAAAGCCTCTCCGCAGCCGGAGGACGCATCCGACGGGAACGCGGAACGCTGACGTCCCTTTCCTTTCCACGCCTGCATGAACACCTCCCCATGGGGAGGTGTTTTTTCATGCCCGATCTCCATGAAAAAAGTGAACTGGTGCGGCATTCCCCCTTGACTTTTCTTCGGTTAAAGTTTACATTATCAGTGGAAGATACGAGAACAATCTTTTTTGTCAAAGCGTAGGGACGTCCCTGCCGCCGGAAAAAGGAGGTTATTATGCCGGACGGTTTGACCTATGACAAGCGCATTTTTGCGGACAATCTGATGCGCCTGATGAAGGCGCACAAAGAAAAACAGGTGGATATTGCCCGGCTTCTGGGCGTGAGCAAGTCCACCGTCTCCAGCTACTGCAGCGCCAGCCAGATGCCCCGGATGGATAAGATCGAGCAGCTTGCCCATCATTTCGGCGTCAGCCGGGCGGAACTGATCGGGGATGAACCGTCTTCGGAGCCTGCCCTTCCGGAGGCGGAGGCAGCGCCCCCCTCTCCCGCAGAGCAGATCTACGAGGATCTGAACGAGCGGGGCCAGGAGGAGTTTCTGCGCTATGGGCGCTATCTGCGGGAGCAGCCGGAATATCGGGCCGACAAGCCGGTGATCCGTTTCGAGACCATCAAGCATTTCCTTGTGCCCGCCGCCGCAGGCTATGCCAGTCCCATTGAAGGGGAGGATTATGAGGAGATCCCCCGCACATCCGACACCCCCGCCGGGGCGGATTTCTGCATCACCGTCCGGGGCGACAGCATGGAGCCCTTCATTCCCGACGGGAGCTTGGTTTACGTCAAGCGAGGCGCACCGCTGAAGGAATTTGAGCCGGGCATTTTCTTCGTGGACGGCGATGTATTCTGCAAGCAGTGGTGCACCGACTACGCCGGAACCCTGCATCTGCTCTCCGCCAACCCCCTGCGGGAGGATGCCAACATTATCATTCCGCGGGACAGCGGCCGGGTCTGTGTGTGCTTCGGCAAGGTGCTGTTAGGGAAGCACCTCCCCCGTCCGTCATACCTGTAAACCGCAAGGGCGGCCTGCGCACGCCGCCCGTTCAAGCCCCGTCCTTGTCGGCGGGAGGGAAACGTATTATCGGGCCGTCCAGAGGTCGGCCCCTACAAAAACATATTGGAGGATTCTATCATGATTCTGAACACCAAGCAGTATCTGGGAAAGTGCGCCTGCGGGCGCGATCACGAGCTGCGCACCAAGCTGGTCGTCTGCGAGTACGGCGCGCTGGAGCGCTTTGAACAGTACATGGCCGACTGCGGTCTCTCCGGTCACCGCATCGTCATTTACGACACCAACACCTACAACCTGCCCGGTATGGTGCATGTGCAGGCGGATCAGGAGATCGTGCTGGAGGCCAAGGGCCTGCACAGCGAAAAGGGTCTGATCGAGGATTGCATGACTCGCTTTGAGAAGACTCCTGACTATGTGGTCGTGGTCGGCGGCGGCACGCTGATGGACTTCGGCCGTTACTCTGCCTGGAAGCTGGGCATCCCCTTTGTTGCCATCCCCACCATCGTCTCCTCCGACGGCTTCACCGCCGACATCTGCTCTATCATCATCGACGGGCAGAAGAAGTCCATCCCCATGCAGGCGGCGGACGCGGTCATCTGCGATATGAACATCATCGCCGGCGCCCCCATGTTCCTGAACATCGCAGGCGTGCAGGACATTCTGGCCAAGCACGTCTCCATCGCCGACTGGAAGATCGCCCATCTGGTCTCCGGCGAGTACTTCTGCGACCGGGTCTGCGACATGGCCCAGGAAGCGCTGGACATCATGAACCGCTGCGCCCATGAGATCGCCGAGGGCAAGGAGCCGGATCTGGAGGCCATGGCCTACACCCAGATGCTCTCCGGCCTGACGATGCAGATTCTCTCCAACTCCCGCGCCGCCTCCGGCGCCGAGCACCTGGTGGCCCACCTGGTGGAAATGAAGCCCAAGGGCTTTGAGAACGCCCACGGTCTGCACGGTGAGTGCGTAGGTGTCGGCACCCTGATGTGCGCCAAGGCCTACCACAAGCTGGCCGAGCGCGAGACCATCGAGGTCAAGCCCTTTGAGCCCATTGACGAGGCTTGGGTGCGCTACGAGTTCGGCGATCTGGCTGACGGCATCCTGAAGGAGAACGAGAACGATGTGCTGAAGACCTTCGATCCCCAGTCTATTGCCGATCACTGGCAGGAGATTCGGGAAATCATTGCCAAGATCCCCACTTATGAGGAACTGAACGCCCTCTACGCCGCCATCGGCGCCAAGCACACCCTGGAGGAGCTGGGCATCGACCCCGCCGTGGAAGAGAACTTCCTGGACATCTCCTCCGCCATCCGCAACCGCCTGACTCTGGCCAGAATGACCCGTCTGATCGTGTAATAGTTTTGAGTCGTGAGTTTTGAGTTTTAAGGAGCGGTGCTTGATCTATCCCTCTCAAAACTCAAAACTGCGCGTCAACGCCTCTCAAAACTCAAATTGACTGAAAGGAAATTTGCTATGAAGTACATCATGGCCCTGGACCAGGGCACTACCAGCTCCCGCTGCATTCTGTTCGACAAGTCCGGCAACCTCTGCTCCGTGGTCAACAAGGAATTCAAGCAGATCTATCCCCAGCCCGGCTGGGTGGAGCATGATGCCACCGAGATCTGGGATACCACCCTGGAGGTAGCCCGCGCCGCCATGGCCAAGCTCAACGTCACCGCCGCGGACATTGCCGGCATCGGCATCACCAACCAGCGCGAGACCACCGTGGTTTGGGACAAGGAAACCGGTGAGCCCATTGCCAACGCCATCGTCTGGCAGTGCCGCCGCACCAGCGATATCATCGACGGTCTGGTAAAGGACGGCTGGGGCGATAAGATCCGGGACAAGACCGGTCTGGTGCCCGACGCCTACTTCTCCGGCTCCAAGATCAAATGGCTGCTGGACAATATCCCCGGCGCCCGCCGCCGTGCCAAGGCCGGCAAGCTCCTCTTCGGCACCATTGACACCTGGCTGATCTGGAAGCTCACCGGCGGCCGCGTCCATGTGACCGACTACACCAACGCCAGCCGCACCATGCTCTATAACATCCGGGAGCTCAAGTGGGATCCGGAGCTGCTGAACCTGCTGGACGTGCCTGAGAACATGCTGCCGGAGGTCAAGCCCTCCTCCTGCGTCTACGGCGTGACGGACTTTGAGCTGCTGGGCGGGGAGATCCCCATTGCCGGCGCTGCCGGGGACCAGCAGTGCGCTCTTTTCGGTCAGTGCTGCTTTGAGCCGGGTCAGATGAAGAACACCTACGGCACCGGCTGCTTCCTGCTGATGAACACCGGTCACGACATCGTCAAGAGTCAGAACGGCCTGGTCACCACCATCGCGGCCAGCGCCGACGGCACCGTGCAGTACGCCCTGGAGGGCTCCATCTTCATCGCCGGCGCCGCCATTCAGTGGCTGCGGGACGAGCTGGGCGTGCTCACCTCCGCTTCGGAGAGTCTGAGCTATGCCAAGCGCGTCAACGACACCGCCGGCGGTTATGTGGTGCCTGCCTTCACCGGCCTTGGCGCCCCCTACTGGAACCAGCGGGCCCGCGGCGTTGTGGTGGGTCTGACCCGGGGCTTCAGCCGCGCCCATCTGGTGCGCGCCACGCTGGAGAGCCTGGCCTACCAGACTTATGACATCGTCCGCGCCATGGAGCGGGACTCCGGTATTCCCATCGCGGATCTGAAGGTGGACGGCGGCGCCAGCGCCAATGACTTTTTGATGCAGTTCCAGTCCAACCTGATCGCGGCGGACGTGTACCGTCCCCGCTGCATTGAGACCACCGCGCTGGGCGCAGCGTACCTGGCAGGTCTGGCCGTGGGCTACTGGAGCAGCCTGGATGACGTGCGCAACAACTGGGCCGTGAACAAGGTCTTCACCCCCGAGCTGGACGAGGAGAAGCGCCGCATGCTGCTCCACGGCTGGCACAAGGCCGTGAAATGCGCCCTTCTGTGGGGCGAGGAGGAGTGACTGCTTTCAAAGGCTGAGCCTTTGAAAGCAAAAGGCCGCACTTCGCTCGCGCACTCGCCGTGTGAGAAGTGTTTTTTGCGAGGTACACGCCCCCGCAAAAAACGGATCATACTTTTTTCGCGCTTGCTGGCGCGAACTCTGCGAGGCCATTAAGCGGCAACCCGGCCTCCCCTGTCATTGCGAGCCAGTGTCGCAACACTGGCGTGGCAATCCGCATTCCCTGTCTTCCATACAAACTACAACTCTGGAGAATACAACATGACCAATCTGGATAAGCTGAAAAATTGTGAGCTGTTTCTCTTTGACATGGACGGCACCCTCTATTTGGGGGATGACGTGTATGACGGTGCCATCGCGCTGATGGAGGATCTGCCCCGTCTTGGCAAAAAGTATATCTACCTGACCAACAACTCCTCCCGGGCTGGGGTGGACTACATTACCCGCCTGCGCCGCCTGGGCTTCCCCTGCGAGGCGGAAAACGTCTTCACCTCCGGCATGGCCACTGGCCTGTACCTGAATCAGAACTACCCCGGGGCGAAGGTGTATCTGGCCGGAACCCGGGCCTTCTACCGGGAGCTCAAGAGCTACGGCATTGATCTGGTGAACGATGAAAACGGCCACACCGACGCCTTTGACGTGGATGTGGTGGTGCAGGGCTTCGACACGGAGCTTGTGTATGAAAAGCTGGACAAGGCGGTGCATTTCCTCCGCCGCGGGGCGAAGTTCATCGCCGCCAACCCCGACTGGGTCTGCCCCATGCCGGCGGGCGAGGTCCTGCCGGACTGCGGCAGCATCTGCGCGCTGCTGACGGCTTCCTCCGGCGTGAAGCCTGAGTACATCGGCAAGCCCAACCGGAACATGATCGACGTGATCGCCAAGATGACCGGCCTGCCCAATGAGAAAATCTGCGCCGTGGGTGACCGGCTCTACACCGATATCGCCGTGGCCCAGAACGCGGGCAGCGTCTCGGTGCTGGTGCTCTCCGGCGAGACGGACCAGGCCATGGTGGATGCGGCCGAGCGCAAGCCCGATTACGTTCTCCCCTCGGTCAAGGAACTGCACGAGTTATTACGGTAAACACCACCCGGCTCCCCTGACGGGGAGCCGGGTGTCGTTCCTCCAATCATTCACAACGGGATTGCCTTCAACATGAAACTTTTTAGCTATTTTTTGCCTGTACTGACCCTTTTGTTGCTGCTGGTCTTCCTTTTCTTTCTGCCCAGTGTGAACACCTGCGTTCTGCCCGGCGAGGCAGCGCTCTCCTCTCCCGGAAAGCGCCGCCGCACGCTGCCGGAGACAGACCGTTCCCATTCCCTTTCCCGGCGGGACGCGCTGCCCATTCTGGCTGTCACCCTGCTCTATGCGCTGACGGCCTTTTTCCGTCTGGGCAGCCTGACCGATCCCCAGACCTTTGTGCCCATGGAAGGGCAGGAGGCTGTGTTCACCCTGCCGGAGGGCAGCTTTCCCAGCCGGATCATGCTCTATCCCGGCGTCGGCATGGGGGGATATGAGCTGGCTTTCTCCGAGGACGGGGTGAACTATGTCCACGCGGAGGATTTCCGGCAGGATCACATCGCCGTGCTCAAGTGGGCGTCCCTCTCGCCCTCCACGGATCTCACGCCCCGCTACCTGCGCATCACCTGCACCTACGGGGCCCCCTGGCTGGGCGAGGTGCTGATTCTGGATGGGGACGGGCGGCCGGTGCAGGCGTCCTGCACGCTCCCGGAGCTCTGCGATGAGCCGGGCACCGTACCGGAGCGCTCCTCCTTCCAGAACTCCAGCTATTTTGATGAAATCTACCACGCCCGTACCGCCTGGGAGCATCTGAACGGCGTCTGGCCCTATGAGATCACCCACCCGCCGCTGGGCAAGATCATCATGGGCCTGGGCATCTCCCTCTTCGGGATGACGCCCTTCGGCTGGCGCTTCTCCGGTACGCTCTTCGGCGTGCTGATGCTGCCGCTGCTGTATGTGTTCCTGAAGAAGCTTTTCGGCGGACGTGTGATCCCCACCCTGGGTACCCTCCTCTTTGCCACGGACTTCATGCACTACGTCCAGACCCGCATTGCCACCATCGACACCTATTCGGTGTTCTTCATTCTGCTGATGTACCTGTTTCTGTACATTTGGCTCACGGAAGACAAGCGCTGGGCCTTGGCTCTGTGCGGGATTTCCTTCGGCCTTGGCGCTGCGTCCAAATGGACCAGCATCTATGCCGGCGCAGGTCTTGCTCTGCTCTGGGCGGCCCACTGGATCGTCCGCTTCCGCCGGGCCCGGAAGGTGCCGGAAGAGTCGGAGGGAGGGTCCGTGTTTTGGGCTTTCCTGAAAAATGTTGGCTTCTGCCTGGTGTTCTTCATCGCCGTTCCCGTGCTGATCTACTACTTCAGCTATCTGCCCTACGGCACAGCAGCCGGGGCGCAGCCCTTCTCCCGGCAATACCTGCAGATCGTTCTGGAAAACCAGAGCTATATGTTCACCTATCACTCCAAGACCGTCCTGGGTGCCACGCACCCCTATTCCTCGGTGTGGTACCAGTGGCTCATCGATTATCGGCCCATTCTCTATGTGCTGGAGTATCCCAACCCCGGCACCAAGATCTCCATCGCCGCCTGGCTGAACCCGGTGCTCTGCTGGGGCGGCCTGTTGAGTCTGCCGGTGCTGATCTGGGCCGCCATCGCCCGGCGGGACCGGCGCGCCATCTTCATCTTGGTGGGCTACCTGTCGGAGCTTCTGCCCTGGGTGCCCGTGGCGCGGCTGACCTTTGCGTACCACTACTTCCCCTCCGCCCTGTTTCTGGTGCTGGGGCTGAGCTATGTGCTCTGCCTGCTGCGGGAAAACCGCCAGAACTGGAAGGTCCCGGCCTTCGCGCTGGTGGGCGGCAGCGCGCTGCTGTTTCTGTTGTTTTTCCCGGCGCTGAACGGCCTGGAGGTCAACGGCGAGCTTGCCACGGCGCTGCTCAAATGGCTTCCCACCTGGCCGCTATAGAAATGAATTCCGTAGGGGCGGCTATGAGCCGCCCGCCTGTCCAAGCCCTGCTCATGTCCACGGGCGGCTTTTAGCCGCCCCTACGAAAAACGGGAACTTTTTCCCACCCCCGTCGTCTCACTCTTGACCCCATTCTTTTCATTCGGAGGTGCCTGCTATGCTGGGCAAACAGAAGTGTAAAATCCTTCGGGAGATCCGTCAGAAAATCGCGGATGAAAATGACATCCCCTATGTGACGAAGGAATGCACCCACAAGGGTGAATGCCGGGGCACCTGCCCCAAATGCGAGAGTGAACTCCGCTATCTGGAGCAGCAACTGGCCGCCCGGCAGGCGCTGGGCAAAAAGGTGGCGGTGGCCGCCCTCTGCGCCGGGCTGGCCTTCGGGGTATCCGCCTGCGGCCCCGACAGGGAGCCCGCGCCCCGCGTCTCCCCCTCGCCCACCGCGGAGCCGGATGTGCTGGAGGGCGAAGTTGCCTATTATCCTGAGGACGATCTGGCGGGCTTCATTGCGCCCGAGGAGACGCCCGCGCCTGAGGACGAATGGGAGCTGGAGGGCGACGTGGCCTACGACCCATCTGCTGAAAACGGCAATGGCTGAGCCGCTGTACCCGCTGCTGAGCCTGTCGCGGCTGCGGATGGGCACCGACGGCGTCGGTGTCACCACCCTGGTGGCCGGGGCGGGTTGTCCCCTCCACTGCCGCTGGTGCATCAACAAGCGCCTGCTGCGGGAGGCAACGGCAGAGCTTGTGACGGCAGAGGCGCTGGTGGAGCGGCTTCGGATCGACGATCTGTACTTCCGTGCAACCGGCGGCGGCGTCTGCTTCGGCGGCGGGGAGGCCCTGCTGCATGCGGATTTTTTGCGCCGTTTCCGGGCGGTTTGCCCGCCGGAATGGCGCATCTCTGCAGAGACCAGTCTGGCTGTTTCGCCGGAGGCTGTCCGCACAGCGGCAGAAGCGGTGGATGATTTCATCGTGGACTGCAAGGAAATGGACGCGGGGATTTACCGCAGCTATACCGGCGGAGACGGGATACAGATGCAGCAAAACCTGCGCCTGCTGCTGGATCTTGTTGGGAAGGCCCGGGTGCGTGTGCGGGTGCCGCTTATTCCGGAGTTCAACACGCCCGCCCATCAGACCCGCAGCGCCGCGGCGCTCCGCGCCATGGGCGTGACAAAACTGGATCTGTTTGACTACGTGATCCGGGAGTGATAGGGTTTTTCAGTCCGGGCGCTTTGCCGCCCGGATTTTTCCCGTATCATGGGCAAAAAGTTGTAACAAACCGATTCCCTTCTTCCGAAAAGTCTGGTATAGTAATAGAAAAGCTATCCCTGAACAGGAGGTTTCCTCTATGAAAATCCGTCTGGCTGCTGTGCTTTTGCTGGTGTCGCTGCTGCTGTGCGCCTGCGGCTCCTCTGCTTCGTCCTCCTCCGGCCCCAACTTCTTCGCTCCGGAAAACGGCGCCTCCGCGCCTGCCGCCTCTCCTGTGCCCACAATGGAGATCGTGGTGGTCACACCATCTCCCGCCACCCCCACGCCCGTTCATGCCACGCCGGCTCCCGCCACCCCCGCTCCTGCGACTCCGGCACCCGCAGGCACTGCCGTCACGCTGACAGCAGACCTGCAGTATCGGATCAACATTTTCCTGTCCAATTTCTCCGAGCAGTTTTTCGGTCCCTTCAACGTCTCCACCGCCTCGGACGATCAGATGATCGCCTTTGTGCATATCTACTGCAAGATCAACCATCGCAACGCCATCCGTTACCAGGGCGGCTATGAAACCATCAGCCTGGAGGATATGAACGCCCAGCTGCGGCGCTTCTTTGACGTCAGCTGCAAGCCCAACGACGGCGCGAGCTATATGATGGACGCCTGGACCATCGGGGAATATCACGACGGTTACTTCTGGTTCCCCGCGGCGGACGGCGAGAGCTATAACCATTTTACCGTGGTGGATTCCATGACCCGCAACAGCGACGGCAGCTATACCGTGCAGTTTCAGGTTTACGCGCTGGATCTGGACGAATACTGGAGCAGCGGCATGGACAATTCCCTCTACAGTCTGAATTCCGATCAGGTGACCGATCTGGTCTGGAGCGAGCGGGTGAAGCCTGTCCAGGGCGGCACCGCCCTGGTGCGGGATTATACCAAGGCCAACGGCATCGCCACCTACCAGCTGATCTCCTACGACGTATGGAATATCACCTTCTGATTGCAGTTGCATAGAGGAAGCGGCGCCCCGGCAATATCCGGGGCGCCG
>CAYNBS010000009.1:0-46513 GCA_964395795.1 uncultured Oscillospiraceae bacterium | reverse complement strand
CTCGTCGCCCTTTGTGATTCTCACCTTCTTATCGCTGTTCCATTGCGGATGGGGCCCCGCGCCAATTGCCGGGGCGCCGCTTCCTCTATGGCAGCTCGATATCCTCTGTTTTGATCCGCCGCCAGTCAAAATCCGGCAGCAGCTCTGCCGGAGTTACCGGCGCGTCCGTCTCCCGCAGACCGCAGAGTCGGGCCAGGCGGCCCACCACCTGGGGACCGCTCAACTCCCGGCGCAGCTCCTGGGTGCTCAGGCTGCCCAGCCGTTTGGAGAGCTTGCCGCCCTTTTCCGTGAGAAGCGGCGTGTGGCAGTATTCCGGCGCTGTGCCTCCAAGCGTTTGGATCAGCCATTTTTGCCGCGGCGCGGAATCCAGCAGATCCCGGCCCCGCACCACGCGGGTCACGCCCATATCCATGTCATCCACGCACACCGCAAGCTGATAGGCAAACACCCCGTCGGAGCGGCGGATCACCCAATCTCCGCCCTCTCGGGCCGGGTTCTGCACCAGCATGCCGTAGTGTCTGTCCTCCACATCGATCCAGGCGTCTGGCGCCCGCAGCTTCCAGGCGGGGCGTCGACCTGACGCGAGGAGCTCTGCCCGCTCCTCCGGCGTCAGCGCAGCGCAGCGACAGCCCGGGTCGTGCTGGGCCTCCCCCGGTGCCGGGGCAGAGGCCGCCGCCAGCCGCTTGGCCCGGCTGCACCAGCAGGGATAGACCAGGCCCCGCTCCCGTAGCGCTTCAAACGCGGCCTCGTACCGGGCAGTCCGATTGCTCTGGGCATAGGCGGGATCCCGGGGCCAGCCCGCATCCCAATCCAGACCCAGCCAAAGGAGATCCGGCGCAATCGCGTCAATATACGCCTGCTTGGAGCGTCCGGGATCCAGATCCTC
The DNA here is from genome assembly GCA_964395795.1 of uncultured Oscillospiraceae bacterium. GTDB lineage: Bacteria > Bacillota > Clostridia > Oscillospirales > Oscillospiraceae > Limivicinus. The sequence goes on along the minus strand of CAYNBS010000009.1, from coordinate 45,627 downwards.
CAGGCGGAAGATCAGGCGACCATTTTGGGCGCGGCAATCCAGCCATGCCAGCAGCATGGCAAGAAGATTTCCCAGATGCAGATAGCCCGATGGGCTTGGCGCAAAACGCCCCACCACTTGTTTTTTCATACTATCATATTACCAGACCCTCCCCGGAAAGGCAAGGGACAGCTATCATCTGCCCGTCGATCGGATCCCCGCGCTTTTTGTCTCGCTCTCGGCCAGACGCACGCTGGTTGGGATTCGCCTGCGCTGGTTGGGATTCGCCTGCGCTGGTTGGGATTCGCTTGCATTTTGTTTTCCCTCGCGGGAGACGGGAAAACAAAATAGAGGAATTCACCAGTGTGCGCACTGGCTCATGCACATGCCACCGGCATGTGCGACTACACATTCGAATCCCTTCCATCTATGCAAAAAGCGGGATACCCAAATGGGTATCCCGCTTTTTGGCACGCTGTAAGGGATTCGAACCCCTGACCTTCTGGTCCGTAGCCAGACGCTCTATCCAGCTGAGCTAACAGCGCATTTTTCGTGCCTAAGTATATTATCACAGCATCTTGAAAAAAGCAAGCCTTTTTTTCGATTTTTTCCTGTTCTTCAAAAAATGCTTCTATCGCCGCTTCGCACAGAATATAGCAGAAAAAAAGCGTTTATATTTGTTGAAATTTTCCAAAACTTTTCGTATAATGAGAAGGACGGAATCGCCCGCTCCTGTGGGCTGCTTCCTCTCAACGTCTGCGCCGGCACTCCGGCGCATGGGCCTCGGCCCGGAAAGAGGTAGACCATGACCGGAATTTGCGTGCACAATGAGATCGGCCCGCTGAAGAAGGTGCTGCTGCACCGTCCCGGGCGGGAGCTGCTGAACCTGACGCCGGATCGACTGCAGGAGCTGCTGTTTGACGACATTCCCTTTCTCCGCGTCGCCCAGCGGGAGCATGACGCCTTTGCCGACACCCTGCGCCAGAACGGCGTGGAGGTGGTATACCTGGAGGATCTGATGACCCAGGTGCTGGAAAAGTACCCGGAGCTGACCGAGCGCTTCCTCCATCATTGGCTCACTGAGGGGGGCATCCGCACCGAACGCTGGCAGAATCGGCTGACGGATTATCTCCGCAGCCGTTTTCAGGGCAAGGCCCTGGTGGAAAAGACCATGGAGGGCATCACCCTGGCGGAAATGGGCAATGTGAAAGCGTATTCCTTGCAGGATATGATCGCCCCGCCGGATGATCTGATCGTGGACCCCATGCCGAATCTCTACTTCACCCGGGATCCCTTTGCCTCGGTGGGGCACGGCATTTTGCTGCACCGGATGCATTATCCCACCCGCCGGCGGGAGACTTTGTATGCCGACTATATCTTCCGCTATCACCCGGACTTTGCCGGGCGCGTGCCCCGCTATTATGACCGGGACATGCACGCCAGCATCGAGGGCGGCGATGTGCTGGTGCTCTCGGAGGATACGCTCGCAATCGGCATATCCCAGCGCACCAGCCCCGACGGGATCGAGTCTGCGGCCCGCAGCCTCTTCCGGGATTCCGAGGCGCGGATCCGGCGGGTGCTGGCCTTCGATATCCCCCGCTGCCGGGCCTTCATGCACTTGGACACGGTCTTCACCCAGATCGACCGGGATACATTCACCATCCATCCGGCCATTCTCGGCCCCCTCACCGTCTATGAGCTGACCCCCGGGCCTGCCGACAAGGGAGGGCTGACCATTCGGCGGATCGATTCGGATCTGGCAAACATTTTGGCGGAGGCTTTGGGCGTTGAAAAGGTAGAGCTGATCTCCTGCGGCGGCGGCGATCTGATCGCGGCAGCCCGGGAGCAGTGGAACGACGGCTCCAACACTCTCTGCATCGCGCCGGGGAAAATCGTGGTCTACGAGCGCAACGACGTGACCAACAAGATCCTCCGAGACAAGGGCATTGAGGTGCTGGAGATTCCCTCGGCAGAGCTTTCCCGTGGCCGCGGCGGCCCCCGCTGCATGTCCATGCCTTTGATCAGAGGCGAGCTGTAACGGCCCGTAGGGGCGGCTATTCGCCGCTCGCAAGCTCATTTTTCTATTCCCAGGCGGCTGGCAGCCGCCCCAAGAAAAAGCGTTTCCAATCATTCACCATAAAAACTATTTACAGGAGGACTACTATCATGGGCGTCAACATCAGAGGACGGAGCTTCCTCACCCTGCTGGACTACACCCCCCACGAGATCAATTACCTCATCGACCTGGCTGCTGAGTTCAAGCGTCTCAAGGCCGCAGGTGTTCCGCACAAGTGGCTGAGCGACAAGCAGGTCGTGCTGCTGTTCGAGAAGACCTCTACCCGCACCCGCTGCGCTTTTGAGGTGGGCGCCCGCGACCTGGGCATGGGCGTGACCTTCCTGGATCCCGGTTCCAGCCAGATGGGCAAGAAGGAGTCCCTGGCCGACACCGCCAAGGTCCTGGGCCGCATGTTCGACGGCATTGAGTACCGCGGCTTCAAGCAGTCCGTGGTGGAGGATCTGGCCAAGTACTCCGGCGTTCCCGTGTGGAACGGCCTGACCGACGATTTCCATCCCACCCAGATGCTGGCCGATATGCTGACCGTGCGGGAGGAATTTGGCCATGATCTGCGCGGCCGGAAGCTGACCTTCTTTGGCGACGCCCGCAACAACGTGGCAAACTCCCTGATGGTGGTCTGCGCCAAGCTGGGTATGCACTACTGCGCCTGCGGCCCCAAGGAGCTGATGCCCAAGGACGAGCTGATTGCCAAGTGCCAGGCCGTGGCCGCCGAGACCGGCGCCGTCCTGGAGTTCACCGACGATCCCGCTCAGGGCGCCAAGGACTGCGACGTGCTCTACACCGATATCTGGGTCTCCATGGGCGAACCTGCGGAGCTCTGGGCCAAGCGCATCGAGCTGCTGCTGCCCTACCAGATCAACGGCAAGCTGATGGCAATGGCCAAGCCCACCGCCATCTTCATGCACTGCCTGCCCGCCTTCCATGACCGGGAGACCACTGTGGGTGAGGATATCTACCAGAAGTTCGGCCTGGAGGCCATGGAAGTCACGGACGACGTCTTCCTCGGCAAGCAGGCCCGCCAGTTTGACGAGGCCGAGAACCGCATGCACACCATCAAGGCCGTCATGTACGCCACGCTGAAATAAGCCATGGCGGAGCGGATCGTTGTGGCCCTGGGCGGAAACGCCCTGGGCAAGACGCCAACGGAGCAGCTTTCTCTGGTGCGGGAGACGGCAAAGCCTCTGGTCGATCTGGTGGAAAAAGGCTATGAGCTGGTTATCGGCCATGGCAACGGCCCCCAGGTGGGTATGATCAATCTGGCCATGGAGTATTCCGCCCAGAAGGGCGGCAACACGCCCTTCATGCCCTTCCCCGAGTGCGGCGCCATGACCCAGGGCTATATCGGCTACCATCTGCAGCAGGCGCTGCAGGAGGAGCTGCGCCGCCGGGGCATCCGCAAGGAGGTCGTCACGGTGGTGACCCAGGTGGTTGTGGATAAAGCCGACCCGGGCTTCCAGCACCCGACCAAGCCGGTGGGATGCTTTTACACCAGAGATCAGGCTGAAAAAATGGCCGCCAACAAGGGCTTCACCTTCATGGAGGACGCGGGACGCGGTTACCGCCGCGTGGTGCCTTCCCCCATTCCGAAGCGGATTGTGGAGATCAATGTGGTGGAGCAGCTGGTAAAATCCGGCGTCATTGTCATCACAGTGGGTGGCGGCGGCATTCCTGTGGTGGAGACGGACGAGGGCCTGTGCGGTGTGGAAGCGGTGATCGACAAGGATCGGGCCTCGGCCCTCCTGGCAAGGGATCTGCAGGCCGACCGGCTCATCATCCTCACGGCCGTGGATCGGGTCTGCGTGAACTTCGGCAAGCCCGACCAGCGGGAGCTTGCGGAAATGAGTCTCCGGGACTGCGAGCGGTATACGGCAGAGGGGCAGTTTGCCCCCGGCAGCATGCTGCCCAAGGTGGAATCCTGCGTGGAATTTGTCCGGGGCTGCGAGCACGGTGAAGCGCTGATCACCTCCCTCAGCCGCGCCGGGGAAGCCCTGGAGGGCAAAACCGGTACGGTCATCAGGAAATAGAACGTTCTTATATGTCTCATTGGGCGGGCCTTGGGCCCGCCCATGTTTTTGTGCCGTCTCTTCCATCCCGCAAAGGCAGATGCCGATCTTCCCCCGTTTTTTTGAAGGGGCGGCTATCAGCCGTTTCCGGATAAAAACAGAGCGCGAAAAGCCAGATTTTCTCTTCCCTTTTTTCGTTTTCTATGGTAAAATGCTTTGATTTGACTTGTAAACCGTGGAGGATACACCATGAATTTTGATCAGAAGATTTCCCTGGCCGTGCGGCAGGCCGTGAAGGACGCCTTTGACCTGGACGCGGAGGAGAGCGTTCTCACCATCGACACCCCCAAGGACCCGAAGCTGGGCGACTATGCCAGCAGCGCGGCCATGAAGCTGGCCCGGGCCCTGCACCAGGCGCCTCTCGCCATTGCCGAGACGCTGGCCCCCAAGCTGCAGGAGCTGCTGCCGGAGGCGGAGAGCGTCACCGTGGCCAAGCCCGGCTTTTTGAACTTCCGCATGAAGAAGGATGCCTTTACCGCCGTCATCAACCAGGTTCTGGCCGCCGGGGACGACTACGGCAAGAACCAGTCCGGCGCCGGCAAGAAGGTGCTGGTGGAGTGGGTCTCCGCCAATCCCACCGGTGACCTGCACTGCGGTCACGCCCGCAACGCCGCCTGGGGCGACGCCATCTGCCGTCTCATGGAGGCAAGCGGCTGGGATGTGCTGCGGGAGTTTTATATCAACGACGCCGGCAACCAGATCGTCATGCTGGGCAAGAGCCTGGAGGCCCGGTACTTTGAGCACTTCGGGCGGCATGATTATGAGCTGCCCGAAAACGGCTACCACGCGGAGGACGTGAAGCAGATCGCCGAGCACATCGCCGAGACCGAGGGCGACAAGTGGCTCACCGCCGATCCCCAGGAGCGTCTGGAGCACTTTATGACCGTGGGCAAGACCCTGGAGCTGGAGAAGATCGACCGGGATCTGAAGCTCTACGGCGTGCGCATGGAGTCCTGGATGCACGAGACCTTCTTCTATGAAAACGACATGGCCCCCATCCGTGCCGTGCTGAACCGCATGGACGAGCTGGGCCTGACCTATGAGCAGGACGGGGCGCTCTGGTTCCGTTCCTCTCAGTACGGTGATGAGAAGGACCGGGTCCTGCGCAAAAGCGACGGTACCCTGGCCTACCTGACGCCCGACATCGCCAACCATGTCCACAAGGTGGAGCGGGGCTATCCCATGCTGGTGGACCTGTGGGGCGCCGACCATCACTCCTACGTCATCCGCATGCAGGCCGCCCTCACCGCCCTGGGCTACCCCAAGGGCACCTTGAATGTGGACCTGATCCAGATGGTCCGCATGGTGGAGGACGGCAAAGAGGTCAAGATGTCCAAGCGCACCGGCAACGCCATCACCATCCGGGAGCTCTGCGAGGACATCGGCGTGGACGCCGCCCGCTGGTTCTTTGCCAGCAAGGACGTGAGCACCCACATGGACCTGGACCTGAAGCTGGCCCGCTCTCAGGATAACAACAATCCGGTCTATTATGCCCAGTACGCCCACTCCCGCATGTGCTCCATCCTCTCCAATCCCAAGATGCCGGCCTTCCATCCCGAGGAGAGCTACAGCCGCCTCACCGATGAGAAGGAGCTGCAGCTTTTGAAGCTCATCGGGGAGTTCCCCGGCGTGGTGGGCGAGTGCGCCGCCCTGCGCAAGCCCAACAAGCTGGCGGACTGGATTCTGGCCTTTGTCAAGGTCTTCCACAGCTACTATAACGTCTCCCGGGTCTACAATCCGGAGGATCCGGAGCTGACCAACCACCGTCTGGGTCTGATTCAGGCCACCCGCATCACCCTGAAAAACGCGCTGGCCCTGTTGGGCGTCTCCGCCCCCGAGAGCATGTAAGTTCACAAAAAGGTCCCCGGAACACGCAAATGTGTGTCCCGGGGACCTTTTTGTGGCTACTTTTTTGTTCTCAATTCCCGAATGGCAAATACGATACTGATGCCCGCCGCGATGGCCAGCGCCGTCTCCAGCGTGGCAGTGCCGTAAAGGCGGGCATTTTCCATGTCACGGTGCACCGCGTAGCTCATGGTATAATACAGCGAGCCGCCGGGCACCAGCGGAATGATCGCCGGGATCACAAACAGGGTCGCAGGCGTCTTCAGCACCTTGGCCATGATTTCCGAATAGCTGATGGCAAAGGCCGCGGCAAAGAGCGGCGGGAGAAACGCGCTGTCCAGGAAATAATCCACCAGCAGGAACACGCCCCAGCCCAGCAGCGCCCCCAGGGAGCTGGCGAATAAGAAGCGCCGCCGCATCCCGAAAATCAGGGCAAAGCCCAGGGAGCCGACGAAAGCGGCCACAAGCTGCATCATAATCTCTATCATACGCCGATCCCTCCGTGCATGGCGTCCACAATGGCCAGGGCCACCATGAAGCCGCCCGCCAGCGCCGCCGCCCAAATCAGGCTCTCCGCCAGGCGCACCGAGCCGGAAATGGTGTTGCCCACCAGCATGTTGCGGATGGCATTGGTCATGGCAAGGCCCGGGATCAGCAGCATGATATCACCGATCAGGATCTTGTCCATATGCAGCGCCGGGATCAGCCCCGTCACCAGACCCACGGCCAGCCCCGTCAGCAGGGAGACCAGCAGGTTGAAGGCCACGGTATTCAGCTTGGTGCGGCCCAGGCGGTTCTGCAGCAGGCAGATGCCTGCACCGAAAATTGCGGCAGCAAGCCCATCCCAAAGCGTGCCGCCAAAGAAAACTGCAAAGCCGCCGCCGCCCAGCACGCTGCCCCAGAAGACCACGGAGAAGGGCTTTTGCCCGGAGGCCACCTTATCCAGCCGCTGCCGCAGAGTAGGCAGCTCCAGCGGCTCCCGGCAAATTTCCCGGCTCATGGCATTCAATTTTTCCAGCCGATAGAAATCCGTGCTGCCGGTGGAGAGGATGCGCCGCGTTTCGGTGACCGGCTCCGTCTCCGGAAAATTTAGGGTGATACTAACGAGCGAGGGAATCACAAATACGTCCGCCCGGTTGGCGCCGTAGGCCAGACCAACCCTCGTCAGGGTATCCTCCACCCGGCTGATCTCCGCGCCGCAGTCCAACAGAAGATCGCCCATCTCCAGCATGCAGTCCAGCAGGAAATGCTGGTCGTATAAGCTCATGCTCATGTTTCTGTCTCCATCGGGGACGCAGCCCCATTTTGTTGGGATTTACAGACCGGGAGTATAGCACAGTCCAAGCGGAAAAACAAGGGATTTCCTCGATTTTTTGCCGGATTATGGCTTGCTTCTTCCTGCCCCGCCCCACAGTCTTTCCCACCGAAGAAGGGAGTCTGAACAGCATGGCGAAACGCCGCTGCCCGGAGCCTGAAGAGGCGGGGGGCGCCGGCAAAGGCAAGTTTGCCGATGCTGTCGGTGGCTTTGGAGGCTGCCCTCTGCTTTCCTTCCGTCAGCTTGTAAAAAAGCGACAAACTCTGCGGTCAGACAGAGAAAAACCGGAATTGCGGGACATTGGCGCATTGACTTTTTTCCCGGGAAAGGATAAACTGGCTTTATACGATACGATGAGAAAATTTGTCGTAAACAGGCTTTCATCAAGGAGGGAATGTTTTTGGAAGTCAGAGAAAACCTGATCCGCCTGTGCGAGAAAATCAACGACGGGCACTACAAGATCACTCCGGACTGCGCGGAGTACAAGGTCTTTGAGAAATGGATCACCGACGAGCAGATCAACGTCATGCTGGCCCTGACCAGCATGAAGCCGTCCTTCGTGCCGCTGATCGCCCGGAAGGCCAAAATGTCCGTCAAGCGGACGAGAGAGGTTCTGCGCGAGATCACCGACATCGGCCTGGTCGTTCAGGTCGTGGTACCCAAGGTAGGGCTGGAGATCTACCTGCTGCCGCCCTACACCCCCGGCATCTTTGAGTTCCTGCTGATCAACGAAAAGTTCTGTCTGGCCCACCCGGAAATCGCCTATGCGTTCCATCAGCACGCCACCACCAGCCAGATCGAGCACGCCCCCAACACCCCCATGGGCTCCGGCATCATGCGCGTGATCCCCGTGGAGAGCGCCATCCCCGCCGACGCCATCGCCATCGACAACGAGCGCGTCAGCAAGTACATCGAGGATAACGAGGGGCACCTCAGCGTGACGCCCTGCCAGTGCCGCCGCGTGCGCAAGCTGATGGGCGAGGGCAGCGGCGACATGGACGAGGGCCTGTGCATCTTCATGGGCCATGTGGGCGACATGTTCAACCGCACCGGCAAGGGCCGTCCCGTCTCCGTGGCGGAGGCCAAGGCGCTGGTGCAGAAGTGCGATGAGCGCGGCTGCGTCCACCAGATCACCACCCTGCACCAGGGTGAGACCTTCGCCATCTGCAACTGCATGCCCGAGAGCTGCCTGGCCCTGGGTGTGAGCCAGTATTACAACACCCCCGCCACCTCCAAGAGCAACTATGTGGCGGAGATCGACCAAGAGAAGTGCGTGGCCTGCGGCCAGTGCACCGACCGCTGTGCCAACAACGCCATCCAGATGGGCCAGAAGCTCTGCGCCAAGACCCCCATCGAGCACAAGCCCCATGAGCTGCCCGATGATATCGAATGGGGTCCCGAGCACTGGAATCCCGAGCACCGCACCAACCGGGAGTACATCGCCCCCGAAGGCACCGCCCCCTGCAAGACCGCATGTCCTGCCCACATCGCCGTTCAGGGCTACCTGAAGCTGGCTGCCCAGGGTCGGTATCTGGACGCGCTGGAGCTCATCAAGAAGGAGAACCCCCTGCCCGCCGTCTGCGGCCGCATCTGCAACCGCAAGTGCGAGGATGAGTGCACCCGCGCAAAGCTGGACCGCGCTGTCGCCATTGACGAGGTGAAGAAGTTCATCGCCGATCAGGAGCTGAACCGCGACACCCGCTTTGTGCCCAAGAAGCTCTACGATTTCAGTGATAAGAAGATTGCCATCATCGGCGCCGGCCCTGCCGGTCTGAGCTGCGCCTACTTCCTGGCGGCTGACAACTACAAGGTCACCGTGTTTGATAAGAACGAGCAGCCCGGCGGCATGCTGCGCTACGGTATTCCCTCCTTCCGACTGGAGAAGCCCGTGCTGGACGCGGAGATCGACGTGCTCAAGGAGCTGGGCGTGATCTTCCGCTGCGGCGTGGAAGTGGGCAAGGATGTGACCATCGAGGAACTTCGCAAGCAGGGCTACAACGCCTTCTATCTGGCTGTGGGCGCGCAGAAGTCCGCCTCCCTCGGCATTCCGGGCGAGGATCTGAAGGGCGTCTGGGGCGGCATTGACTTCCTGCGCGAGGTCAACGGCGGCACCAAGCCCGCCCTGGGCAAGAAGGTTGTCGTGGTCGGCGGCGGCAACGTGGCCATGGACGTGGCCCGCACCGCGGTCCGTCTGGGCGCGCAGGTCACCGTGGCCTACCGCCGCAAGGAGAGCGACATGCCCGCCGATCCCGCCGAGGTTCAAGAGGCCAAGGACGAGGGCGTGAAGTTCCTGTTCGAGCACAAGCCCGTGGAGATCACCGGCAAGAACGGCAAGGTGGCTTCCCTGGTTTGCGAGGGCGGCAAGGAGATCAAGTGCGATGCGATTCTGGCCGCCATCGGCCAGCGCATCGACTTGGGCGGACTGGATCTGGGTCTGCTGAGCCAGGACGAGAAGGGCCGCGTCAAAGCAGACTCCATGACCTACCAGACCGAGCAGCCCGACATTTTCGTGGGCGGCGACGCCTACACCGGCCCCAAGTTTGCCATCGATGCCATCGCCCAGGGCAAGCAGGCCGCCATCTCCATCCACCGCTATGTCCAGCCCGGCCAGAGCCTGGTCATCGGCCGCGATCGGCTGACCTACCGTGCCTTCGACAAGGACAACGTGGACTTCGACACCGTGAAGCGCGAGTACAACGCTGCCGACCGGCAGATCCCCGGCAAGGACGAAGCCAAGGCGTCCACCTTCAAGGACGACCGCAAGACCTTCACCGAAGAGCAGCTCAAGATCGAGACCGCACGCTGCCTTGGCTGCGGTGCCTCCTTTGTGGATCCCAACAAGTGCCTGGGCTGCGGCGTGTGCACCACCCGCTGCAAGTTCGACGCCATCCACCTGAAGAAGCGCACCTTCCAGGAGAGCATCGAGTACTTCGACCGGCCCAAGGTGCTGCCGGAGTTTATCCGCAACCGCGAGCGGAAGATCGCCGTCCGCAAGCTGCGCGAAAGCAAGTGATCCCTTGATCCATCGCAAAGGTCCCGGCACAATTGTGCCGGGACCTTTTTCCTTCCTGGGCAAATGAACCGATGGTCACTCCCCAGGTGGCCTCTATAGAAGTCGTTCACCGTTCGGATAAGAGAACAACGGAGACATTTGATACGATTATCTGATTTAATTCTTTCATCAGATAGGCCACGGTTCCCGTGGGGTTTTCAGCGCAAAACGCTGAAAACCCGTCTCACACAGAACCTTTACGCGCCTTATGGCGCTATAAAAATCCTTTAAACGATGAAAGGTTTTTATGAGGTTCCAGTATGAAATGACGCCGCAAGCGGAGAGTTTCCGCTTGCGGCGTCATCTTTTGCAATTTCATGCGCCGGATTCTGCGCATCTTTTTGCGGGCTTTATTCTGCCCCGCGCCTTGCTGCCGCGCTCAGTCCTGTGCTTTTTTCTTTTTCCGGGAAGCCAGCACCCCGACGCCTGTCAGAACAGCAAGGACGCCCAATCCTGCGGCCAGAACTGTGCCCGTTCCGCTCTTCTCCCGCTTGGCAGAATCACCCGCCGGATCGGCGCCATCTGCTTGCGTTCCGTTGGTTTCAGCTCCCGTCGAGTCCGTCGTTGCCTCTGCGGATTCGGTGGAAGTCGAATCGGTCGTCTCCTCTCCCTCTTCCTCTTCCAGGTCGATCTCCTTCTCAGAAATCTGCGTCTGGCTGGTAGCCTGCGGCTCGTCCAGGTCGCTGGTTCCGCTGACCTTACCGGGACATGGCAGCCTTGAGTCTTCCGGCTCCTCCGGACCTCGCTTCCCCCGACGTCTGGCGGGCCTTGGCGCGTCTACAGAAAAGCTTTCCCTCTATGCAGCGCCGTCCCTGGTCTTTGGGCAGGCGGGCCTCTCCCTCATCCCAAGCGAAAACGGTCACCCCAAAAGGGGTGACCGTTTTCGCTTGCTGCGCATGACGGGATCTCTTCCGCCATGGGCTCCTATTTTATGCCCAGGGATTTTCCGTAGGATAGGGCAGGCTCTTGGGCTGATTATAGCCAATGTCCTGCACCCCCAGGAACTTGAAGACCTCGAAGAGCGCCTTTCCGTGATGCCCGAAGGCCACGGCGCCGTGGTGGGGGAAGCGCTTCTGGAGCAGCACATGGCGGTAGAAGCGGCCCATCTCACGGATGGCGAAGACGCCGATGCCGCCGAAGCTGGTAGTCGCCACGGGCAGCACCTCGCCCTCGGCAATGTAGGAGCGGAGCTTGCCCTCGCTGTCACACTGGAGGCGGAAGAAGGTGATCTCGCCGGGGGCGATGTCGCCCTCCAGGGTGCCGCGGGTGAAGTCGGGGGCAGATCCGGCGGGCTCCAGCAGGCGGTGCTGGATGAGCTGGTACTTCACGGCCCGGTCGGCGCACATCTTGCAGCTTGGGGTGTTGCCGCAGTGGAAGCCCATGAAGGTATCGGTGAGGCTATAGTCGAACTTGCCCCTGATCTGGCTCTCCCACATCTGAGCGGGCACGGAGTTGTTGATGTCCAGGATGGTGACGGCGTCGCAGGAAACGCAGGCGCCGATGTACTCGGAGAGGGCGCCGTAGATGTCCACCTCGCAGCTGACGGGAATGCCCCGGGCGGCCAGGCGGGAGTTCACAAAGCAAGGCTCAAAGCCGAACTGCTCCGGGAAGGCGGGCCAGCACTTATCGGCAAAGGCCACATACTTTCGTGCACCCTTGTGCTCCTCTGCCCAGTCCAGCAGCGTCAGTTCAAACTGGGCCATGCGCTCCAGCAGATCGGGGAAATACTTGCCCTCGCCCATTTCTTTTGCCATGTCCTCGCAGACGGCAGGGATGCGCACATCGCCCTTGTGGGCCTTGTAGCTGACCAGCAGGTCCAGCTCCGAGTTCTCCTCGATCTCCACGCCCAGCTCGTACAGCCCCTGGATGGGCGCGTTGCAGGCGAAGAAATCCTGAGGCCGGGGGCCGAAGGTGATGATCTTCAGGTTCTTTACGCCGATCACCGCCCGGGCAATGGGGTAAAACTCCTTGATCATCCGGCCGATCTCCTGGGCGGTGCCCACGGGATACTCGGGGATGTAGCCCTTCAGATGGCGCATGCCGAGATTGTAGGAGCAATTGAGCATGCCGCAGTAGGCGTCGCCCCGGCCGTTTATCAGGTCGCCGTCCCCCTCGGCGGCAGCCACGAACATGCAGGGCCCGTCAAAATACTTGGCGATCAGGGTTTCGGGGGTCTCGGGTCCGAAGTTGCCGAGGAACACCACCAGGGCGTTGCATCCGGCAGCCTTCACATCCTCCACAGCTTTCAGCATGTCCTTCTCGTTTTCCACCGTGACAGGGCACGCATAGATGCTGCCGCCGCAGACCTCTACGATGGCGGCGCGGCGCTTTTCAGACAGCGCGATGGGGAAACAGTCACGGGATACCGCAACGATGCCCAGCTTCACTTCAGGGATGTTCTGCATATTATTTCAGCTCCTTAAACAAGTCTTTCATGGCGGGGTAGATTTTTTTGAATTTCTGATAACGCTCCTCATAGCGCGCTGCAATTACGGGATCCGGCTCCACCGTTTCCTTCACGCGGATAAGCTGCGCGGCGCAGTCGGCCGCGCTTTTATATCCCCCGCAGCCCACCATGGCCAGCATCGCCCCACCGTAGCCCGGGCCCTCCTCCGTCTGGGGAATGTCAAGCGGGATGTTCAGAACGTTGGCAAAGATCTGCCGCCACAGGGGCGAGCGTGCCCCACCGCCGCAGAGCTTGGAGCGGGCAATTGAAATGCCCAGACTTTTCGCCACCTCAAAGGAATCCCGGATGGCAAAGGCCACGCCCTCCAGCACCGCCTGCAGCAGATCTTCCCGGGTGCTGTCCATGCTCATGCCCACGAAGCTGCCGCGGGCGTCGGTGTCGTTGATGGGACTGCGTTCCCCCATCAGATAAGGCAGGAAGAAGACCCGGTTCAAGCCGAGTTTTTCTGTTGTTATGTTAACCTGCTCTCCCGCGTAGTCCGTCGTTCTCAGGATCTCGCCGCAAAACCACTTGTTGCAGGAGGCCGCGGAGAGCATACAGCCCATCAGGTGAAAGTGTCCGTCCGCGTGGGCAAAAGCGTGCAGGGCGTTGTTGGGGTCCACGCCGAACTTCCTTGAGGAGATGAAGATCGTCCCGGAGGTTCCCAGGGAAATGTTGCAGGCTCCCTCCCCCACCGTGCCGGTACCGATGGCCGCGGCGGCGTTGTCGCCCGCGCCGGCCACGACAAGGCAGTCCCGGGGCAGGCCAAGCGCGCCGGAGACAAAACCGCGGATCGGGCCAATGACCTCATAGCTTTCAGATAGCCGGGGCATCTGCTCTTCCGTCACACCGCAAATGGCCAACATTTCCTGTGACCAGCGCTTATGCTCCACATCCAGCAGCAGCGTGCCGCTGGCGTCGGAGTAGTCGCAGGCGTGGATGCCGGTGAGGCGGTAGTTGATGTAATCCTTGGGCAGCATGATTTTTCGGATGCGGGCGAAGTTCTCCGGCTCGTGCTTCCGCAGCCACAGCAGCTTCGGCGCCGTAAATCCGGCAAAGGCGATGTTGGCGGTGAGCTTCGAAAGCTTGTCCTTGCCGACAGCAGTGTTGAGCCATTCCGTCTCCTCCGCCGTCCGTCCGTCATTCCAGAGGATGGCCGGGCGGATCACTGCGTCGTTTTCGTCCAGCGCCACCAGGCCGTGCATCTGCCCGCCGCAGCCAATGCCGCGAATAGCGGACTTGTCCGTATGCTCGGTCAGCTCCAGGATACCGTGCTGCACCGCCTTCCACCAGTCCGAAGGGTCTTGCTCGGCCCAACCGGGCTGCGGAAAACGCAGCGGGTACTCCTTGGTAACGGTTTTGAGGATCTCGCCCTTTTCGTTGACCAGCAGCAGCTTCACCGCCGAGGTCCCCAGGTCGATTCCGATATACAGATTCATAGTCTCTCCCCCAGATATTCTTCCCGGCCCTTGACGCCAAAGCGTTCCTCCAGCCGGTGCATCAGATCGGACGAATACGCAGAGATCACAGAATCATCTTTTCTGCATTGTAAAAGCATACATCTTCGATCAGTTTCCCCAGGCTGTCCAAATCAGGGGGATATTGCCCCGCTTCCACCAGTTCCCCCAAGCGCTGGCACAGGATACGCCGATAATACTCATGCCGGACAAAAGACGTGAAGGACCGGGAATCCGTCAGCATCCCGACCGAGGCGGCCAGGGCATTGGTCTCCATCAGCTCATCGAGCTGGGCGCGAATGCCGCGGATGTGATCGTTGAACCACCAGGCGGCGCCGTACTGCACCTTCGGCGCGAAATTTCCCGCCATTGTGGATAGCCTTGTGTTTTCGGCCGGATTCAGGTTATACAGGATGGATCGGGGCAGCGCGTCCTGGCTCTCCAGCTTCCCCAAAAAGGCCGACAGGCTGGCAGGATCGGTGGTCACGCCCACGCTGTCCGCACCGGCGTCAGGGCCGACAGCCTTCCACAGCCGGGGAGAATTGTTCCGGATCGCGCCAAGATGAAGCTGCATGACGATCGACGAGATCATGGAGGACTTGTGCTGCGGCCACAACAAGGCCGTGCGGCTGCTGGCCGAGCTGGACACAAAGGGTGTTGGGCTGATCGAGCGGAAGAAGCAAGGCCAGGGTAAGCCGACCATGATCTATGTCAAGCAATTCGTGGAAACCGTGTCCAATGCGCCCAAGGGGAAGTCTGCGCCGTCCAGACTTCCGAAAATGGGAAGTCAAGAAGATTCAAAAGAGGAAGTCCAGACTTCCCAAAATGAAACTTCAAGACTTCCCGAAAACGGAAGTGCAGAGTTCCCAAAAAGGGAAACAAATTATACTGATACAAGCAATTGCTTTATGTACCTTGAAAATGTTGAATATCCTGTCATTTATAAAGTTGATTTGGCTGTGATCTCGCGGAGCGGAAACGGGCGGGAATGATATGGAAGAACTGCTCTTTGAAGCCTACCCGGATATTATGACCGTTCTGCAGGTCAGTGAGGCTTTGCACATCGGACGGAACAGCGCTTATAATCTCATAAACAGCAATTCGATCCGGCACCTTCGCATCGGATCGTCCATTCGGGTGCCAAAATCCTGCCTTGTGGAGTATGTGGCCTCCGCGTGGTACACAGCGAGGAAACCTGACAAAGCAGGCTGCTCTGACTGTCAGAAAGGAGACAGAGATGACTGGCAGCCTGCAAATCAAAAATGACAAGTACTATATCATCGTCAATCTGAAAGAGAACGGCAAGCGCAAACAGAAATGGATCGCTACCGGGCTTGATGTAAAAGGCAACAAGCGGAAAGCGGAACAGCTCTTGCGGGAAACGCTTTTGGAGTGCGAGAGAGCCCCAGCAAGGCCCGTGAGCAACATTTTGTTCGCGGACTACATCCGGGCATGGCTGAAAGTTGCGGAGCGTAGAGTGGATGCTGTGACCTTTCAGGGCTATAAGCTGATGGCAAACGCCCAGGTGATCCCCTATTTCGATCAGAGCAGACTTTTGCTTCAAGAGGTCACCCGATCCGATCTGCAAGCCTTTTTTGATGAAAAGGCAGCAAGAGGCCGCAAAGACGGAAAGGGCGGACTGTCTCCCTCGTCTCTGCGGCAGTACAAAAATATAATCCTCCAAACCTTGAATGAGGCGG
Source organism: uncultured Oscillospiraceae bacterium (assembly GCA_964395795.1). Lineage (GTDB taxonomy): Bacteria > Bacillota > Clostridia > Oscillospirales > Oscillospiraceae > Limivicinus. The sequence continues at coordinate 29,693 of CAYNBS010000009.1, read as the reverse complement.
TGAAGAACGGCATGCTGCAAACGAATCCCTGTCAATTCGTCGAGCTTCCGAAGAAGCAGCGGTATGAATCCAGCTACTACAGCGCCGACCAGCTCAAAGCCCTGTTTGACGCGATCCGGGACGATCCGATCTATCCTCTTGTGAAGATCACCGCTCTGTACGGCCTGCGCCGGAGCGAAGTCCTGGGGCTGAAATGGGACAGCGTGGATTTCACTGCCGGGCGGCTCACGATCAAGCACACCGTTTCCAAGGTCACGACTACAGTCTGCAAGGACAAGACCAAGAACAGCTCAAGCCACCGATCTTTCCCCTTATCGCCCGAGGCAAGAGAAATCTTTATCCAAGCCAAAACCGAGGAAGCGATCAACCGAAAGCTCTGCGGCGCGGACTACGAGGAAAACGACTTTATCTTCAAGTGGCCCAACGGCACACCCTTTTCGCCGGATTACGTTTCCTCCCATTTCTCGCTTCTCTTGAAGAACAACCATCTGCCGCATATCCGTTTCCATGAGCTTCGGCACAGCTGCGCCAGCTTGCTCTTGAACAACGGCTTTACGCTGAAAGACGTGCAGGAATACATGGGTCACGCCGATATTCAGATGACCGCGAACATTTACGGACACCTGGATATGCAGAGAAAAGAACTTCTGACGCAGAAAATGGCGTCCAGCCTCTTCTAACACGGCGTTAGAAAAGTGTTAGAAAAACGTTAGAAATCGGCCCCTTGTCGAAGGAAAGTGAGAAACGGCGATTTATGAACTTGTCCGAAAAGTTCTCAAAAAGCAAAAAATGACCCCAAATCTTTCGATTTGAGGTCAAAATGTGGTGCGCGAGGCGGGACTTGAACCCGCACGCCCGGAGTGAGCACTAGAACCTGAATCTAGCGAGTCTGCCAATTCCACCACTCGCGCATCTCTGGAACGCTCGATTATAATAGCACCGTATGTTCGCCTTGTCAAGACTTTTTTCAAAAAAATTACTTGCCTTTCCCCTGGGCCGATGCTATACTTTTTTCAAATGAAGAAGCCTTCGAGGGAGGTCGGTTATCTTTGGATCGTGTTGGAATCAAGCAGCAGGCTTCGGAGCTGGTGAAGGGCAATCGGCCCGTCTTGTATTCTACCGTTTTGTTTTTGCTCCTGGTCGTCGTCTTTTCGCTGCTCAGCTACCGGCTGATTATGCCATCGGTCGAGGAGCTGATGCAGATCAGCGACCTGGCCGCCGCAGGAGACTATGAAGGCACCATGGCCTCCATCAACAAGCTCCGAGAGCCTCGCTTCGGGGAATCGCTGATGAGCGATGTGCTGACCTATCTGCAGGGCATCGTCGCCTTCGGCTATCTGATGCTGCTGCTCCATGTGGTGCGGGGCGAAAGTGCCGCCCCCGGAATGCTCCTGGACGGCTTTGGCGTGTGGATTCCGGTGCTGCTGCTGGAAATTGTCACCCGCTTTCTCTTCTCCACGCTGCTGATGCTGCTGATCGTGCCGGGGATCATTGCCCGATACGTCTACCGCATGGCCCGCTATCTGCTGATCTGCCACCCGGAGCTTGGCGTTTTGGGCAGCATGCGGGAAAGTCGGATCCGCATGCGCGGGCACAAGATGGAGCTGTTCGTGCTGGATCTTTCCTACCTGGGCTGGGTTCTGCTATCCTGCGTGCCCATCCTTGGCATCGTCGCAGCGGTATACGCTCTGCCCCGTTGGGAGTGCGCAAGTTTGTTGTATTACGAGGCGATCAGCGCCCCCTTTGAGGCGGCACCGAAGCAGGACCGTCAGCCTCCCTTCCCCCCGATTTGATGAAAAGCCCGGAGCCGATCGGCTCCGGGCTTGTTTCAATAGATGGAAAATAGCTTTGGCTTCACCTTGTATTTCACGCCTGAGACCAGACCCACAGCGGCAAACATGGTCACCATGGACGAGCCCCCATAGCTGAAGAAGGGCAGCGTGATGCCGATAACCGGGGTGATGCCCAGGCACATGCCCACGTTAATGAGAGTCTGGAACGTGAGGGCGGAAGCCACGCCGATGCACAGCAGCATATCAAAGCTGCGGCCCGCCTTCAGGCCAACCCGCACGCAGCGGATGATCAGGATTGTCAGCAGGATCAGCACCAGGATGCAGCCGATCATCCCCATCTCCTCCCCGATGCAGGAGAAGATAAAGTCCGTATGTTTGCCGGTGAAGGCCGTGAGGCGGTGCTCCGAGTCAACGCCGGTGGTTCGACCGGAAGCCAGGGTGATCTTGCTCTGGCTGGTCTGCCAGTTGATGCCGTCCTTATTGGGGTCGATACTGGGATCATAGGGGGCCAGCAGGCGCTTCTTCTGGTAATCCTTCAGGAAATATTCCCACAGCAGCGGCACCATAGCCGCCACCGCCGCGCCGCCCAGGGCGAACCAGTACAGCCGCACGCCCAGAACGAAGAGCATGGTCAGGAAAATGCAGAGGATGATGGAGGCGCTGCCCAGGTCCGAGGACACCACCACGATGCCGCCGAACACCAGGACGAAATGGCCAGCCATCTGTACCACGGAGGGGAAGGCGTTGATGTCCCGGTACTCCTTCAGATAGGTCATCTGCTTGGAGGCCACAATGATGTAAATGACCTTGATGATCTCCGAAGGCTGGATACCGATACCTGCGAAGCGGATCCAGGCGTGGTTGCCGGTGCCGTCGTCCTCGCCGAAGATCCGCAGGGCGATCAGCAGCAGCACCTGGATGCCCACCAGGAATTTCCACTGAGCGGCCAGCAGATCCGCGTCGATCACCGTGAGCAAAACAAAGGCCGCAATCCCCAGGAACATGGAGAAGACCTGGACGATGATCTGTTTGTTGGTGTTCATATCCCAACCGGCGGCAACCAGGCTGGAAGAAGCCCGGTAGATCATCACGATGCCGAAGATGGAGCAGATAATGCAGAGAACCAGGAGGAAAATGTCCGCCCGTTCAAAAAACTGCTTGATATATGGCTGAAATTTTTTTATAAGAAGCACTCCCTTTCCGGGGAAATGTCGGTTCGACAGATTTCGAAATCTATTTTATCACAGTTTTCCTCTTTACGCAACGGCCTGTTCGGTGGTATACTGTGGAAAGATATAACCAAAGTGTAAAGTTTGGCGGAAGAGAATATGCAGAATACTTATTTTTCCAATAACGAGCAGGAGACGGAAGAGCTGGGCGCGCGTTTTGCCGCAAAGCTTCCGGGGGGAAGCGTTGTTGCCATGTACGGCGACCTGGGTGCGGGCAAGACCGCCTTCGTGCGGGGTATGGCCCGCGGTCTGGGGCTGAGTTGCCGGGTTTCCAGCCCTACCTTCACCATCGTGAATGAATACCTGGGGGATCGGGAGCTGATCCACTTCGATATGTACCGCCTCTCCGGGGCGGACGAGCTGTTTGAGATCGGCTGGGAGGATTACCTGAACCGGGGCGCCATCTGCGCCGTGGAGTGGAGCGAGAAGGTGGAGGACGCCTTTTATGGGGACGAGATCCGCGTCACCATCGAAAAGCTGGGCGAAACCCGGCGGAAGATCACCATTGAGGAGGCAGACGTATGATTACCCTTGCCTTTGAGTCCTCTGCCAAGGCCGCGTCGGTGGCCCTGGTGCGGGACGGGAGCCTGGTCTCCCAATACAGTCAGTGCAGCGCCCTGACCCACAGCCGCACCCTGCTGCCCATGGCGGAGGACCTGCTGAAAAACGCGGAGCTGAACCTGCAGGATGTGGACCTCTTTGCCGTGGCCCACGGCCCCGGCTCCTTCACCGGGATCCGCATCGGCATTTCCACGGTCAAGGGTCTGAGCTGGGCCTGCGACAAGCCCTGCGTGGGCGTGTCCACATTGGAGGCTATGGCCTGGCACGGGCTTGCTGCCGGCGGGCTTGTCTGCCCGGTGATGGACGCAAGGCGGCAGCAGGTCTATAACGCCCTGTTCGAGATCCGGGACGGGCGGCCTGTCCGCCTGACGGAGGACCGGCCCATCTCTCTGGCAGAGCTGGCAGAAGAGCTGCGGCAGCAGGAGGGCCTGCCCTTCCTGGTGGGCGACGGGGCCGCCATCACCGCCCGATTTCTGGAGCAGGAAGGGCTTCCCTTCCGCATGGCCCCGGAAAACCTGCTGTGGCAGAGCGCCTGGGGCGTGGCCATGGCCGCGCGGGACAAGACCCCCGGCGATTCCCAGAGCTTGCTGCCTGTTTACCTGCGGCTGAGCCAGGCGGAGCGGGAGCGACAGGAAAGGCTGAAATAGGTTTCAGTTTTCAGAAAAACCCATTCTCTGAACGCTGAACACGCAAGAATGGATACCCTTCAATATCAATAAAGGAGAGAAGAACATGAGCAAAGTATGCGTATTCGATCATCCCCTGATCCAGCACAAGCTGTCCATCCTGCGGGACAAGAACACCAGCGTAAAGGTATTCCGGGAACTGGTTTCCGAGATTGCCATGCTGATGTGCTTTGAAGCCACCCGCGACCTGCCTCTGGAGGAGATCGATGTGGAGACTCCCGTGGCCGTGGCCAAGTGCCATCGCATCGCCGGCAAGAAGCTGGCGGTGGTGCCCATTCTCCGCGCCGGCCTCGGCATGGTGGACGGCATGGTCAGCATGATGCCAAACGTCAAGGTGGGCCATATCGGTCTTTTCCGGGATCCGGAAACGCTGGAGCCGGTAAAGTACTACTTCAAAATGCCCCCTGACATTCAGGAGAGAGACGTGATCGTGGTGGATCCCATGCTGGCCACCGGCGGTTCCGCCTCCGCTGCTATTTCTTTCCTCAAGAATGAGGGCGTGCATCACATCAAGCTCATGAGCATCATCGGTGCGCCGGAGGGCGTGGGCAAGATGCAGACCGACCATCCGGACGTGGACATCTTTGTCGCCGCGCTGGACGATCATCTGAACGAGCACGGCTACATCGTCCCCGGTCTGGGCGATGCGGGCGACCGCATTTTCGGCACCAAGTAATACAGGTTATGCCCCGAGGTTTTCCCCGGGGCATATTTTTCCCCCGATGGGTGGGAACCTTTTTCCGCCCAGGGCGTCCCAACAGTGTACGAACAAGCCGCACAAAGAAAAGGAGGTACCCCATGCTCACCATGATTCTCCCCTATCTGCCCTGGATCATCCTGGCAATCGCCCTGCTGGCCGTGCTGGCCAGCGGCTATGTAAAAGCTCCGCCCGACATGGCCTACATCATCTCCGGCATGCACAAGAAGCCCCGCATTCTCATCGGCAAGGCCGGCGTCAAGATTCCCTTCCTGGAGCGGCTGGACAAGCTGTCCCTTGGCGCTATCCAGATCGATGTGAAGACCGGCTCCGCCGTTCCCACTGCCGAATACATCAACGTGAAAGTGGACTCCACCGTTTCCGTCCGGGTGGGTCGGGAGCCTGAGATGATCGCCCTGGCCGCCCAGAACTTCCTGAACGTGAGCCGGGACCAGATCGCCCACAAGATCAACGACCTGCTGGAGGGCAACATCCGCGAGATCGTGGGCCAGATGCGCCTGACCGAAATGGTGGGCGACCGGAAGCTGTTCAGCGAGAAGGTCCAGGCCAACGCCGTGCCCGACCTGCGGGCCTACGGTCTGGAGCTGATCACCTTTAACGTCCAGAACTTCATCGACGACAACGACGTCATTACGAACCTGGGTATCGACAACGTGGAGCAGATCCGCAAGGGCGCCGCCATCGCCAAGTCCAATGCCCAGCGCGAGATCGCCATTGCCGAGGCCGCCAACGCCAAGCAGGCCAACGACGCCAAGGTCCAGGCCCAGGAGGAGATCGCCAAGCGCAACAACGACCTGGCCATCAAGCAGGCCCGCCTGCAGAAGGAGGCCGACCAGGAGCGGGCTCAGGCCGAGGCCGCCAAGGGCATCGAGGCGGAGAATCAGCGCAAGCTGAAGGAAGTGGCCGAGACCGACGCCAACATCGCCCGGGCCCAGCGGGAGGCCGAGCTGAAGCAGAAGCAGATCGAACTGAAGGAATATGAGCTGGACGCCATCGTCCGCAAGCAGGCCGACGCCGACAAGTACCAGGCCGAAAAGGTGGCCGAGGCCAATCTGGTCGCCCGGCAGCGCAAGGCCGAAGCCGAGCGCTACGAGCAGGAGCAGGCCGCCCAGGCCCGCATGAAAGCCGCCGAAGCCGCCAAGTTCACCAAGGAGCAGGAGGCCGCGGGCTTCCTGGCCGCGGGAGAGGCAGAGGCCCAGGCCATCCGCGCCAAGAATCTGGCTGAGGCCGACGGCATCCGCGCCAGAGCCCTGGCCGAGGCAGAAGGCATCCGCGCCAAGGCCCTGGCCGAGGCAGAAGGCATCGACAAGAAGGCGGAGGCCATGCGGAAGTACGGCGAGGCCGCCATCATTGAGATGATCGTGGGCGCTCTGCCGGAGATCGCCAAGAATGTGGCCGAGCCTCTGAGCAAGGTGGACAAGATCACCATGTACGGCGAGGGCAACAGCGCCAAGCTCATCGGCGATATCGTCAACGGCACCAGCCAGATCACCGAAGGCATGACCCAGGGATTTGGTCTGGATCTGAAGGCCCTGCTGGCAGGCGCCCTGGGCGGAAAGCTGGCCGCCAACACCGAGCAGCGCCGCGAAGAGACCGAAGCCCCGACTGTGCCGGAAAACTGAATCCCAGCCTAACGCAGAACACCCTCCGCAAAAAGCGGAGGGTGTTTTTTTCATGCAGTGGATCAGCCGTAGGAATGCAGGCCGGGGATCAGGGTGTTCACGCCGGCAAAGGTGAAGAGCACCACCGGCACCGCGATCATCACGAACCAGGCCATTTTCAGGCCGCTCCGCTTGCGCAGCAGGCGCAGGTGCAGATACACCGCGTAGATGATCCAGGTGATCAGCGCCCAGACCTCCTTGGGGTCCCAGGCCCAGAAGGTGCCCCAGGCGTCCTCCGCCCAGATCGCGCCGGTGAGGATTACGATGGTGAGAAACAGGAAGCCGAAAGCAACCAGCCTGTAGCTGAGATAATCCATCTGCTGCATCCGGACGTCCGACTCCTTGGCGCCCTTTTTCGTCAGCAGCACATAGCGCAGGCCGATGCACCCGGCCACCACGAAGGCCGCGTAGGAGAACACGGCAGAGCCGATGTGGATGCCGAACCAGGCGCTGCGCAGGGCGGGCATCAGGTCATCGGTGGACATTTTCTGCAGGGCGGCATAGGTCAGGATCACCAGAGCCATAGGCAGCACCACAACGTTCAGCCAGTCCACCTTCAGGCGGGCGCGCAGCACGATCAGCAGCAGCCCCACGCCCCAGGCGAAGGCCGAGGCAAATTCAAACTGGTTGGACAGCGGCAGCCGCTTCACGGTAAAGCCCCAGAGGACAATGAAAATCGTGTGCACCGCAAAGGAGGCCAGGAACACAAACCAGGCCGCCCGGGTCAGCCCCTTCTTCTTGAAGGCCGTGCCCGTAAACTGCAGAATCACCGCGGCGCCGCACAGCGCGATCACCGATAAAAACAAGACTCTCATAATTCTTCTCCTCTCTCCCGGGCCAGGAAGGCCGCCAGCTCCATCTTCATATTCTCCGGCTTGGGCCCGCCCACAGCGTAGCCCTCCCCGTCCACCTTCACCAGCACCGGCGGCAGGAAGAAGGTCACATACAGGGCGATCACCATCAGCGCAAAGACCGCGATCAGCAGGACGTTCACAACGGGCGACATAGTTTTGACCGTGAAGATGGGATAGTAGGGATACTGGAAGCTGAACTGCAGCTGGCCCACCGTCACCGTCTCCCCCGCGCCCACAAAGCGCTGGGTGAAGATTCCGTTCTCCACCACAATAATGTGATAGGCCACATAGGTATTGCCGCCGGAGGGGAGTCCCTCTCCCTCCTCGGTCACCTGCGAAACGCCCAGATACTGCACGCCGTTTGCGCCATCCACCGTGAGGAAGGTTCCCTCCTCCAGGGCAAACAGATCCTCCGCGCTGTTCACGCTGTTATATACCCGGACAGAGCCCTGGATATTGTAGCCGGACTGGTAGATCTTTCTGCTCCCGAAGGTCAGGGGGTGGTTGACCTTGACCTCCCGGCTGCCGCTGCTCATCCCGTCGTCCAGTTCCACGTTGATCTGGCTGATGAAATCCAGTCGGCCCTCCTCCCCTTCCAGGGTGAAGTCCTCCACCGTGATTTTCGTACCGTCCTCCAGCACAGCGGTCTGGCCGATCAGGGCGCTGGCCGTGGTCTCCTTGGGCAGATACAGCGCAGCCGCGCCAAGGACCACCGTCAGCAAAATGGAGAGATGGGTGAGAAAGCTGCCGTAACGGCCCAGGCCGTTTTTATGAAAAACCGAAATGCTGCCGATGCGCTCCTCCCGGCAATGCAGGTACAGGAGCCTGCGGACCACCGCTTCCCGCTGGGAGGTGGTCAGACGCTCCGTATTGGGCAGTCCGGCGGCTCGCTCCAGCTCCCCGTCCTTTCCCCGGAGCAACGCCCGCAGCCGCACGGCGGAGCAGAGGATCAGGTTCAGGCACAGCAGCGCCAGCAAGGCCTGATAATACCAGCTCCTGTAAATGTCGAACAGGTGCAAGCGATAGATCAGATGATAGACCTGCTGGGAATACCGCTCGGCATAATAGGGCAGGCCCATACCCTGGGGCAGAAGCGTCCCCACCACGGAGAGCGCCGCGATCAGGATCAGCAGCAGGATCCCAAAGCGCATAGAGCGCAGATAGTTCAATACCTTCTTCATGCAAATCACTCCACAACAGCAAACGCCGCCCGCCCAGAATCGGGTGAGCGGCGTTCCCCTATGTTGTTTTTTTCAGGGTGCCGGAGACTCCGCAGGGGCGGGCGTCGCCGGGGCGGGATGCTCCGCCACGATGGGGTGGAACAGGCTCAGCGCCTGGTTGCACAGCTCCTCCGCCTTATCCAGGCAGTAGTAGGTCAGCGTCGGGTTGTGGGCGCCCTCGCTGTTTTCCACGAAGACGAAGTCCCAATAGAACTGGGCGTCACGGGCCAGGGCGCGGATGGCGTCAAGCTCGGCCTCGGTATACTCCCCGCTCTTCACCGCATCGGCCAGCCGCTGGGTCAGGAACATGAGCTCGAAGCCCACGGCGTTGGTGCGGCGCTCTACCGCATCCTGGGTCTCATGTACCTCAGAGACCAGGTCGGTGTGGCACTTGGAGCACTCATTCTTCAAGAGCTTCTCATTGTCCAGGGGGCTGGACAGGTAGTGGCTGGTGTAGGTCTTGCCCTCGTCATCCTTCTCGGTGGCCATATGGCAATCGGCGCAGGTGTAGGTGCCGCGGTGCTGGCTGCCCATGCCCAGATAGGTCTCCATCTCGGGGTGCTGCACCTTGATCTGGCGCACACCGGTATCGGGATTGGTGAAGTCGGTAAAGGCAACGCCGTTTGCGAAATTCGACGGGTCGTTATAGTAGGCCAGGATGGCGTCGGGGTGCATGCTCTCCAGACTGTTGTGGGGCAGCGTGGTGCTGGTGGCCTTTCCTTCCGCATTGGGGGCAAAGTAGTACTCGTTGTGGCACTGGCCGCAGGCCAGGTTCGCCGCGTCGATGCTCTCGAAATCCTCGCCCACGCCGTCGATCAGGTAGGTGTGGGTCACGGTTAGGCTGACCTTGCCATCCTTCGTCGGGGTATTGGCATGGCAGTTGAAGCAGCTGATGGGCTCCTGGGAAACGGTGGCTGCAACCTCATCAAACTTCATGGTGTAGGCCGCGTCGCCCTGCTCCAGCACCATAGCGGTGAAGTAAGGCGTCTTGCAGGTCCAGCAGCTGGCATTGGCATGGGGGCGGGCCGTGTCCTGAATGTCCTCAATGTCAAACATGTGGCCGCGGGCAGCCTTGTAGTCAAAGGCAAAGCCATAGGGATAGTACAGCGTGGAGAGCATGGGGTAGTCCTCCAGATAGTCGGTCTGCCCGTCGTTCTCCTGGTTGCGCTGCCAGCTGGCATACTGGTTGGGATACTGTTCGGCCCAATGGTCGGCGGTCAGCACCTGGACGTGGCCGTCATCGCCCTTGAGCGCGTCCACATCCGGCTGCTGGGCTACCAGCTCCACCTTGATGGGATTGGCGCCGAAGTTCTTGGGGTTGATACCGGCGGCCTTGGCCTCATTGCTCAGATACGCATCGGCAATGGCGTTGCGGATGCCCTCGGAGCTGATGGTGGCGCCGGAGACCGCATCGGGCGCGGAGACGTTCTGCGCCTCAAACACCCGGGCGGGAATCTGCTTGACCGCCTCGGAGCCGATGCCTTCGGTCTCCGTCTGATTCACAACCGTGATGCGGTAAATCTTCTCGTTGTCGGTGATGACCTCCACCGTGATGGGGCCGTTGCGCCCGTCGGCAGTACCGGTCAGGGTAACCGCGGTCTCGGGGATCTCACTGTCCTTCACGCCGGCCACCGGAACGGCCCGGCTGGATACGATGCTGAAAATGGCCAGAATCACCAGCAGGATCCCGCAGGCGATGCCGATGCGATCCAGGCGTTTTTGCCGTATCTGTTTCTTATCCATGTTATCCTCCCTGAAACGCTCCTCAGAAGTCGCGATTATTCGACACGTTTCCGTTTTTATTTTACCTTATTCTCCGGGGAAAAACAAGCCCTGTTTTTCTCAGCCGGTCTCTTCCGGCAAATCTTCGATATAGACCCAGGAGGTATTGTCCGGCAGATAGTTGATGACCACCGGCACAAAGCGATCCTTGGCGCTGCCCAGAGTCACGTTTCCTTCAATATCGCCATAGTTATAGGTATACGTGTACTTGTCGGTTCGGTAATAGATCCGATCGTAGATCTTGAAAAACAGCACGCCGTTTTGTCCGGTTCCCTCGTCATAGCGTACCAGAGAGCGGGGCGTGTCCAGGTAGATGGAGAGCAGCTTTCCGTCCTCCCGATCCTCCAGTTGGTTGGAGACATACAGCGCGAAGCCGCAGATGGCGTTGATGGGGCTGGGTGCGGCGGACATTTCCCGGGTGTACAGGAAGGTCATGGGCGTCTCCCCCTCCTTCGTCACCGGCACGGGATGCATCACGTCCGCCAGAATCACCTCGTCAAAGCCCATGTCATATAGCTCGTTCACAAGCTCGATGATGTAGTTTCGCAGGTCCGCGTTATAGGGATCCAGCCAGTAGCCCACTTCGTCCACATAGTCAGAGCCCGAAGAGGTGCGCAGCGCAAAATCCGTGGTGCGGGTGGCCAGCAGTCCGTCCACGCAGCAGCTGATCTGCGCCACCAGCCAAATGTCCTTGTCCTGCTCGGCCGCATAGTCCCGCAGCTCCTGGAGCATGCCGCCCATATTCGCCGTCAGCTCGTTTTGCACGCTGAGGGAATAGGCCTGGGCCAGGTCCGTGCCCGAAACCCACAGCAGGTAGCCGGACCGGGGCTTCATCTCCAGCACCAGGGCGTTGCCGCTGTTGAGCTGCTCGGCCCGATTCAGGAGATTCTCCCGGTTCACATCCTCCGCGGCAATGAAGATCGCGCGCATGGGGCGAGCGCCTCGCCCTGCCCGGGCGGTGATACGGGAATAGTCCGGCTCGTCGAACACCAGGTCGGTGGGCACATCCTCAAACTCCCGGATCTCGTTGCCTTCGCTGTCCACCACCGTCTCCGTTTCCTCCCAGGGCATGACGATCTGGACGCCGTCCTTGGTGATCACGGCGTACTTGGCGAAGCCGAAGAACAGCACCACGCTCAGGGCCGCCAGCGCCAGCACCACCACAAAGGGGATCAGCGCGTAATTGCGCCGGCGCCGCTGGCCTTTATAAAACTCTCTGTTTTTTGCCACGTTTTCACCCTCTTGTCAGGCCGCGCACCGGCCCATGCTCAGCCCTCGATCTTGGCAATGCGGCGCTTGTGGCGCTCGTCCTGGGAGAAGGGAGTATCCAGGAAGGTGTCCACAATCTTCAGGGCAAGGCCTTCCCCTACCACACGGCCGCCCATGGCCAGCATGTTGGCGTCGTTATGCTGTCTTGTCGCCTCGGCGCAGAAGCAGTCCGTGCACAGGGCGCAGCGAATACCGGGCACTTTGTTGGCCGCGATGGAGATGCCGATGCCAGTGCCGCAAATCACGATGCCTCTCTCGCATTCTCCGCTGGCCACTGCCAATGCGGCAGCCCGGCCGAATTCGGGATAGTCGCAGCTCTCCTCCGTATAGGTTCCAAAGTCCTTGTAGGCAAGGCCCCGTTTCTCCAGATGGGCCTTCACCGCCTGCTTCAGCGCAAATCCGCCGTGGTCACTTGCAAGAGCAATCATGTTACAATCCTCCATTGTAATTTTTTTAGTATTGTACCACCATTTTGCGGAAGGTTCAAGAGGCGCGTGATTTTCCCCTGAATTGGGAAAAAGTCAACACTTTTTTCAAAAAAACGGCACTTCTCTCGTTGCGTTTCCGGGAATGGCATGCTATACTGGAAAGACAGGGTTACATAACGTTCCATAAAAGGGAACCAATTGGGGGATGACCATGAGCGAACGCTATAAAAAAATTTATCACCTCCGGCACAGGCGATATGCCGCCGGTGCGCCGGTGCTGATCGAATCCGGCGCGCTGCTGCTGGATCAGCCGTCCAACGCCATGCTGTGCCAGCTCTCGATCCGCAATATCCAGGCCCGGCCCATCAAGTCCATCCACGCCGTGGTACAGGCGCTGGACGCGCAGGGCAAGCCGCTGGGAAAAATGGTTGACCGCCGATTTCAGGACTTGGATCTGAAGCAGGATGCGTGTTATGGCCGGGACACCGCCATCGTGCTCCCCGGGGAGGATGCCTGCGCCTTCACCGTGCGGCTGCGGCAGATCAGCTTTGCCGATGGCGAGGTCTGGACCGACGAAGGGCTGAGTTGGGTTGAGCTGCCCGACCAGCCCCAGCTGGAGGATTTCTGCGACAGCCCCGGGCAGGCGGAGCGGTTTCGCAAGCGCTTCGGGCCGGACTGCCTCGGGCCGCTGGAAACCGAAGATCTCTGGTTCTGCCCCTGCGGAGCGGTCAACGCCGCAGCGGACGCTCGCTGCCATCGCTGCCGCAGCCGCCGGGCCCTTTTATTGGGGCGAAATGTGGAGCTGCGGGAAAACGAGGAGGAGCTGCCGGAGAGCGAGGACAGCGATGAAGCGGTAAACAGCCGCAAGGCTCGCTGGGTCTGGATCGGCGCGGCGGCTCTGGCAGTGCTGAGCTTGGCTGCGGTCATTGTGGTGCCGCGGCTGAAGAGCGCCCCGGGAACTGCCGCTGCGGAGCATGCCACCCCCACGGCTGCCGCCTTCGAGGAAGCAGCGGATCCCCGACAGGCCGTGTATGAAGAAGCGCTGGGGTTGATGGAAGCCGGCAACTATCTGGATGCTGAGGAAAGCTTTTTATCTCTGGGCGATTATGAGGACAGCGCGGACTTGGCCGCCCAATGCCGGGAGAAGCTGGACGCCCAGACCCTCGCGCAGCAGCAGGAGGATTACGCCGCTGCCGCTGCCCTGCTGGAGGCCGGATGCTACACCCAGGCGCGGGATGCCTTCCTGGCGCTGGGCGATTATGAGGACAGCGCGGAAATGGCCCGGGAGGCGCTCTACCGCAAGGCCATGGCGCTCTATGATTTCGTTTCCACCCACGACGTCCGCGGTGTTACCGCGGAGCTGACGGCGGAGACAGATGGGGAAAGCCGCATCTACCTTCCCCGAGAGCGTGCCCTTGTGCTGGGTGAGGATGGGCTTGCGGAGCTGGAGGCCGCCTTTGGCGGCGATGCCGTGCTGCTGCTCAGCGCTGAAGAGGGGACCGATGGTCTGCTGCCCATTGAGGAGGCTCTGGCCGCCCAATTCCAGAGTCTGGGCAATTATCGGGACAGCGCGGAGCATGCCATGCGCCTGCCGGAGATGCGGGATCGCAGCGGCGAATTCTTCGATCTGTGCGCCGAGGGCCGGCTGGAAGAGGCCCGGGACTGGCTCATGGCCTATGACAAACCCTTTGACGACAAGGAGCTCTGGCTGCAGCGGATCAATCAGCTGCTCCCCTACTGCGGCAGCTGGTCCTTGTATTCCGGCGACCCGACGCTGGTGCCGATGATTGCAGAGGACCCGAGCCAGATCTATTCGATCCAGACCACCGTAGTGCTTGGGCAGGACGGAGCTGTGCTTCGCTTCCTGCTGCACGAGGGAGACGAGACCGGGCCGGAGCTGAAGGCGGATCTGGACAGCACGCAGTTTCTGCTGCACACGGATCGATACAGCTATCTGGCGGAGATCTCCCCCGGCAGCGGCCACTTTAGCGTCATCAAGCTCAACGACAAGGGCGTCCAGGGCGGCGCGGAATACGCCCCTAAGAACTGAACACGGACAGCAAAAAAACAGGACGGGATTCCCGTCCTGTTTTTTTGCTGATTGGTCTGGATGCTCAGTGGCTGTGGCCCTTTTCAGCGCCGCCGGCGCCGACGCCGAAATGCAGCTCCTTCATGCCCTCCACCTCGTCGCAGATTCCCTTCAGGGAGCACACGGAGCAGTCCGTGGGCAGGCCCTCCAGGATATGGGTCAGGGTGTTGAGCGCATCGCTGGACTTCTTGGCCAGATCCTTCATGCTCTTGTAATCAAAGCCGGGGGCGGTGACAAAAATGACGGTGGCGTTGAGCACGTTCACGTCCTTCTTGTACGCCTTGATGTAGCTGGCGCCAATGTTGTGGAAGCTGACGCCCCGCTTGACAGCCTGCTTGCTGACCCGGACCTGTTCCCGGTAATTCTCCGGGGACATGCGGACCATATAGCCCTCGGGATACACATGGTACTTGGCAAACTCAATATCCTTGAGAATGCGGTAGACCTTCTCATTGTCGTCATCCAGCACGCCCACCCGCAGCAATACGATGCGGGCAAAGTCGCAGTCGCCCTTGATTTCCTTCAGATCGGGGCCGTAGAGCAGCACCTGATCCTTGTTCACAAGGTCGGGAGACGAGGTAAAGAGCACATAGTTGGCAGAGCCCTTGCCGGATGCGCCCAGCTCATAGGCCGCGTCCTTCTGGAGCACCAGCTCGCTGGAGCCGATATCGGTCCAGCAATCCCGCTCCGTATAGTCCCAGGTCTTGGGTGTGCCCTGGGCCAGCAGAGCGTTAGACTCTTGAATCAGGGAATTGAAAAGCTCCATCGTTTAGAATACCAGATCCACTTTCTTCCGATCGAACATGGTGTTGACCTGCTTGTAAGCCCAGCCCAGGACCTTCTGATCCAGGTTCCAGAAGTAGACCACGAACAGCACGCAAACCACCAGGCCCAGCACCTTCAGGAGCTTCAGCAGCGCTTTTGCTAATTTAGCCATGTATCTTAATTACTCCTTTCCGTAATGGCTCCCCTGTCTGTAGGGGAGGGGCATGCCCCTCCCGTTCGGGAGCTGCCAGCCGTCAGGCTGACTGAGGGGTATCTTTCTTATGGACTCCCCCGCCGGGGGAGGCATGCGGGAATCTTACTTCTTGGCCAGGCCCTTCTGGCGGGCATACTCGGCAGCACCCAGAGCGCCCATCAGCTGCGGGTCGGTCTTCAGGTTCACGACCTTCAGCTTCAGAACGTGCTCGATGGCTTCCTTCAGGCCGTCGTTCTTGGCGCAGCCGCCGGTCAGGGTGATGGAGTCGGTGGCGCCGGCCTTCTTCGCCATGACGAAGCAGCGCTTGGCAACTGCCATCTCGATGCCCGCAGCAATCTCATCGGTGGGCTTGCCTTCGCCAACCAGGGTGATGACCTCGGACTCGGCAAACACCGTGCACTGCGCGGTGATGGGGATCACGTTCTTCGCAGTCAGAGAGAGCTTGGAGAACTCGGGCAGGCTCAGCTCGAAGGAGCGGGCCATGGCCTCGAAGAAGCGGCCGGTACCGGCAGCGCACTTGTCGTTCATGGCGAAGTTCTTCACCGTGCCGTCCGTGTCGATGCTGATGCCCTTTACGTCCTGGCCGCCGATGTCGATGATGGCCTTGACCTCGGGATTGGTCACATGCACGCCCATGGCGTGGCAGGAGATCTCAGAGATGTTCTCGTCAGCAAAGGGGACCTTGTTGCGGCCGTAGCCGGTACCGATGAGGTACTCCAGATCCTTGCTGCTCTGCAGGCCGACCTGCTTGAGCACTTCGTCCATCGCCGCGATGGCGCTCTGCTCGGAATTGATCTTGCTGCGAATGGTGGTATCCGCTACCATCTTGCCGTTCTCGTCCAGAATGACCGCCTTGGTGTAGGTGGATCCTACGTCACAACCGCCGAAATACTTCATTGATGTTTCCTCTTTTCCTTCTTAATGATCAAGAATTGTAGTCGTACTTGGGGAACTTATCGATCTCATAAGGAGCCTTCAGGGTATCCTTGCGCTCCATATTGTCATAGTGCTTCTTCAGGAAGGGCTCCACCACGTTGAAGAGGAGCTTGCCGTCCAGGTCGAAGAAGAACACGCAGAACAGGCCGATATTGGCAACCAGGCCGATGCCCAGCAGCTTAAGCAGGAACTTGCCGAATTTGCACATCTTCATATCCTCCTATTACCAGGTCATGGAATCGTCGAAGTCCAGCAGGGACGGATCCAGCGGCTCCTCGTGCATGACGGTGGTCATGTAGTCGTTGATCAGGCGGCGAATCTCCGCGCGGGAGACGGTACGGCTGTCAGGCAGAGCATGGGGGACCCAGAAGGCGTGGATGTTGCGATCCCGGAACTCGTCCTCAAACAGGCCGTGCAGACCCTGCACGCCCTTGCACTGGAGCTGGTCGTACATGGCGACCATGTCGCAGTTGAACTTCTCCATGTACTCCCACAGCTCGAACATGTGGCGCATACCGCCGACGGCCATGCGGCGCATGGGGGCCCACATGTGGTACTGGGCCATATCCTCGAGGGTGTTCTCGTAGGAGTCGGTGCGGATGGTCATGTCGAACATCAGAGAGTCCATGTTGATGACAACGTTCAGGCCCCAGCAGTTGTAGGCCCAGGTGCACCAGTTGGAGTAGTACAGAGGAGCGCAGGACCAGGCGATCACGCGGTGGCGGGTCTGGGGGAAGGTGTTGATCTTCTTGGATACGCACTTCTCCATGATCTTGCGGACCTTCTTGTCGACCTTATGCCAGATCTCCCAATCGCCGTACTGGGTCTGGTAGATGCGGTACAGGGCCTGGGCAACGCCGTTGATGGGGTAGTAGCTGGTCTTGGCGGCCACTTCCCACTTCTCCCACTCAAAGCGCTGCAGCTCGTTCTGGAGCTCCAGCTTGTGGACCAGCTTCTCCCAGCTGAAGGGGATGCCGTACTGCTGCTCGATGAACTTCCACAGCTCCTCGATCTCGCGCATGCAGTACTTCTTGACCAGGGGATCGTCGAAGATCATGGGCATGGGCAGGGAGAACAGGGGCTTGTCAAAGAACCAGTCCTGCAGGGTGGAGGTGGAGACGGAAGCGTCGCAGGCCTCGTTGCAGGTGACGACAGCGGGGGCGTAGTCGGGCACGTCGTCCAGGACGAAGATGCCGGACTCGGCCTGGCACATGGGGCAGGGGTCGCCGGGCAGGCCGATGGACTGCACCGCGTCGATGTAGTTCAGCACGGTGTGGCTGTTCACGTGGCAGGTGACGAAGTAGGGGATCATCTCCAGAGGAACATTGGTGATCTCCCCGTCCCAGGGATAGAACACGCCGCCCCATACGGTCTCGTTATGGGCGATGTTGTGCTTGTACAGCTCGTTCTGCTTGCCGCCGTGGAGACGGGTATCGGAAGCGAACATGCGCTGGAACTGACGAATGGTGGAGGAAACCATGGCCCGGTAATGCCAGGCGGAGCCCTTCAGAGCCTCGCCCCGCAGGCCCTGCAGGCCGCGGTCGAACCAGTGCAGCACGGGCAGGTAGGTCTGGCCCACCCAGCGGTAGCGCCACAGGCCCTTTGCAAAGTTCACCAGGCCGCCCATGACCATCAGGTCCTTGACCATCATGATGTAGTTATAGAACCAGATGTTGTAGAAGTAGTACATGGTGTCGGGGACACCGCGCCACTCTCTGTGCTTGTAAAGGCCGGTCTTGTCCTCCAGGATATCGCCCAGGCGGCGGCCGCCTTCCTCAGCGGTATGGGGCTTGCCGAACCAGAAATCCTTCAGCGCTTTTTTGATATTCTTAGCCATCTTACTTTCCCTCCTGGATGTGCTTGATCTCAACACTCTCGACGAAGGCCTGGAAGCGGGTGCGCAGCTGACCGGAGGCAGAGTTGATGTACTCCTTCTCGATGGAGCAGACAGGCAGGCCGAAGTCGCGCTTGAGGATCACGGTGTCGATGACGCGCTCATAGCTCCAGTACTCGCAGAACTTGTTGGAGGCGATGATCACGCCGTCAGCCTTGTACTCCTTGGCGAGATCCGCAATGCGCTGCTTGCGGGCGCGCATCTCGTCCTGGGGCATGAAGCGGGGGCAGTTGGAGGTGGCGAGGTAGTGCCGGGCAATGGCCAGCACCGGATCCTCGCCGGCCTTGATCTCGATGGGCTGGCGGCTCTCGACGGCGCCGTAGCAGTAACGGTCGCAGACGACACGGGCACCGCAGCTCTCGATCAGCTTGGTGAAGTCGGGATCGTCGTTCTCGGAGCCGCACAGGACCACCTTGCAGCGGAATTCCTTCTTCAGGTCCGGCTCGCGGGTCTTCATCTCTTCCGCGGTCTCCCGCAGGTAGGGCAGGATCAGCTCCTTGGGGCATACCAGGCTCACCAGCTGGATCACATGGAACTCATAACCGGTGATGGTGGGGTTGTCCAGCTTGCGGTAGTCGCCGATCTCGTTGATGAGGCGGCAGACTTCGTTGTGCTGCTCCACGGCCTTCAGGATGGCCTCGTCGGACACGTCGATGCCGAAGTGCTTGTTCAGCTCGCCCAGTACGTGGGTGCGCAGCTGCTCGGCAAAGTGCTCATAGGCGATCTGGTTGTTCTTGAAGGGGACGTCGGAGAAAGAGCAGAAGAAGTCATCGTTGTCGATGATGCGCATGTCCTTGACGGAATCGATGTGCTTCTGCTCCAGGTGCTCCTGGAAACGGCAGGTAGCGGTGCAGGTTTCGGTGGCCATCTGGGCGTCGAGGAAATTGAAGCCGCCCTCCAGGGCGCGCTCCATCAGGCTGCGGGCATAGTGGCAGACGCGGGCGGACATGTAGTAGGTTGCGATATCCGGGGACGTGCAGCGGGGCGCTCTCAGACGAACGGAGAAGCAGCCGGGCAGGTCGAGAAGCACTTCAGGCATGAAGTAGCAGGTGTAGCCGATCGCTCTCTTGCCCTCGGCTTTCGCCTGCTTGACAAGATCGTTGTTGGCTTCCTGAAGCAGATTCTCAAAGTAGATCAGATGTTTGAGATCTCTCACAGATAACCCTCCAATTTTCTTTCCTTTTTTGGGCGCAGAAAGACATCCGTGCCCACTATCACGCTTGATATTATAACGAAGTGTCAGAACATTGTCAAATTTTATTTCCCGGTATTCGTCCCGAAAAGTTCCAAAACCGACCGCTTTTGTTATACATTTCTTTTCCGTTTGTCCAAAAAATAGCGAAACTGCACAAAAAGCCCATATACATTTTGGAAGTCCTGTGCATGATCCTCCGTTTCAGAAAAACAGCACTCCGGCAGGCTTTGAATGGCCTGCCGGAGCGCTGTTGTATTCCTTATGGCTTCCAGTCCCGGAAGAAGGCGCGGATGCTCTCCTCATCTCCCCTGGCGCTGCCCTGGATCATGGCGGGGCTGCCGCCGCCCCGGCCCTGGATGCCGGCGTTGATTTCCCGCGTTTTTGCCCGCAGATCCACCCGGCGGCTGCCGATGATGTAGCGATAGCCTGCCTCATCGCTGCCGGAGAAGGCCGCCGCCACGGGGCGCTTCTCCGTGAGCCGGTTCACCAGCTCCCGCAGGGCCACCTCGTCCAGCACAGTATCGAAAAGCAGCGCCGTCTCCTCCCCGGGTTCCACAGCCTCCGCCCGCAGGTGGGCAAGCTCCAGGCTCAGAGCCGCGATCCTCTCCTTCTGGCGGGCCTGCTGCTCCAGCTGCCGCTGCACCGCAGGCACGATCTGATCCCGCGGCGCGCTGAGCAGGCCCGAGACCGCCGTCACGCTCTCCTGGTAGCGGCGCAGCTCCTCCACCGCGTCCATGCCGCAGATCGCCGTGATGCGTATGCCGCCCCGATGCCGCTCGGCAGTGAGGATCTTGATGAGGCCCACCTCGCCGGTGCGGGAGACGTGGGGCGCGCAGCAGGCGCAGCGGTCGATGCCGGGGATCTCCACGATCCGCAGGGCGCCGTCGATCTCCTTCTTGCTTCGATAGAACATCTCCTGAAGCTCCGCCGCCCCGGGATACCAGGCACGGATGGGAAGGTCGGCCCGGACCGCCTCGTTGGCAAGCTGCTCGATCCGCATCAGCTCCTCCCAGCTCACTTCGCCGGAGTAGTCCATGGTCATGCAATCATCGCCCATGTGGAAGCCCACATTGTCAAAGCCGAACTCCCGGTACACCAGCCCCGAGACGATGTGCTCGCCGGAGTGGTTCTGCATCCGGCGATAGCGCTGCTCCCAGTCGAGCCGGCAGGGGAAGCTCTCTCCCACGGGCAAAGGCCGGTCGGCAACATGGCGGATCACGCCGTCTTTTTCCTGCACATCCCGCACCAGAGCCGGGCCGATGCTGCCCGTGTCGGCAGGCTGGCCGCCGCCCTCGGGAAAGAAGGCCGTGCGGTCCAGGACGAGGGCAAAGCCCTCTTTCGTCTCCTCGCAGGATGTGACTTGGGCGGTAAACTCCCGCAGATGGCTGTCAAGGTCGTATAATTTCTGGGTCATGCTCACAGCTCCCGAATGATTTTGTCCGCTACCTCCAGGCAAAGGGCGGAGGTGTGGGCCAGAGCGGTGCCAAAGTCTTCGCCGCCCTGGGTCAGGCCGTCGGAAACGGTCTTGATGAGCAGGCAGGGAACGCCGCTGCGGTCACAGGTCAGCACCACGGCGGCGGCCTCCATCTCGCAGATGTCCGCATCCCAGCGCCGGTGCAGGGCGCTCTTGGCCTCCAGGCCGGCGATAAACTTGTCGCCGGAGGCGCAGGTCACCCGCTTGAGCTCCGGGCAAAGGGTCACGGCCTTCTCGATCAGCGCAGGGCTGGGGCGCAGGTACTCGTCCGGATAGCCCATGTACTGCCCGGGCAAGCATTTGTCGTAGGCGGAGGTGTCAAAATCATAGTGCACCACCCGCTCCACCACGCAGGTCTTGGTCTGGCCCATCTCCTCGGTAAGACCGCCCACCACGCCAAAGTTTACGATCATCTCTACCTCATAGCGGTCGATGAGCATCTGGGTAGCAGCGGCGGCGGAGATCTCTCCTGCGCCGGAGTTCATCACATAGAGCTCATATTCGCCCATATTGTACACATGGATTTTGAAGCCATGGCGCGTCTCCACTCGCTCCGCCGTTCCGTAGCGCAGCAGCACTGCGTCCATCTCCACCGCAACCAGCATCCCGATTTTTTTCATACCACTCTCTCCTTTTATTCCTTCAGTCTTCAGTCTTCCTTTCTCCCAGGAGCCTATCCCCGTCCACTCCGGTGATGCGCACCTGGCAAAGCTGCCCCTGCAGCCCCTCTTCCGGTACCTTCACCAGCACATAGGTGTCACTGTGGCCAACGCTCCCCTCCTCCGCAGTCTCAAAGAGCACGGGGAGGGTCTGTCCGACGCTCCCCTCCAGAAAGGCCCGGTGCATTCGCTGGGCCACCATCTGGGCCTCATGGGCGCGGGCGGCCTTCACGGCCCGGGTGCACTGGCCCGGCATCTCGTCCGCCGGAGTGCCCGGGCGGCGGGAATAGGGGAAAATGTGCATATCCGAAAAGGCGCACTTCTCGATAAAGCGGAGGGTATCGCTCTGATCCTGCTCGGTTTCGCCGGGAAAGCCTGTGATCAGGTCGCAGGTCAGGGCGCAGCCGGGAAAATACTGCCGCAGCAGCTCTGTGGTATGGTAAAAGAAAGCCGTGTCGTACTTCCGGTTCATGGCCTTCAGCGTCCGGTCGCAGCCGGACTGGAGGGACAGGTGAAAGTGCCGGCACATCTTGCCGGTGGCGGCGAGGCGGCGGCAGAAATCCTCGGTGATCACCGTGGGTTCCAGAGAACCCAGGCGGATGCGCATGTCCCCTGCCTCCCTTGCCACGGCTTCGATGCAGTCGGCAAGATTGGGCTTTCCCGGCAGGTCCACGCCGTAGGAGGCCACCTCGATCCCGGTGAGCACCAGCTCCCGGTATCCCTCCTGCCGGATCCGTGCGGTCTCGGCGGCGGCGTCGGCAAGGGGAAGAGAACGGAGCCTGCCGCGGGTATAGGGGATGATGCAGTAGGTGCAGAAATTCACGCAGCCGTCCTGGATCTTCAGCATGGCCCGGGTACGCCCGTCCATCGCCCCGGCGGGCAGCTTTTCCAGGGTACGCCGCTGGAAGGGCTTATCTACCTGCTGCGTCCCGATCCCCTCGGCCACAGCCTTTTCCACCGCGGCCACAAAGTCCATCCGATCCGCCGCGCCGAAAATGACGCCCGCGCCGATCTCCGCCGCCTCCTCGGGACTGAGCTGGGCATAGCAGCCGCAGACGGCCACCACCGCGCCGGGATTTTCGTCCCGCAGGCGGCGAATGGTCTGGCGGGACTTGCGCCCGCTCTCGGCGGTGACGGCGCAGGTGTTCACGATCACGGCGTCCGCCAGCTCCCCGGGAGCGCAGGGCTCGTGCCCGTGCTCCTGAAGCCGGGCCTCCATAGCCTGGGTCTCAAACTGGTTGACCTTGCAGCCCAAAGTCGATATAATATACTTCATAATCAACAATCACCTTTACAGGAAGTGCAAAATGGAACATTATCTGGATAATTCCGCCACCACCCAGGTCTGCCCCGAGGCGGCGCAGGCGGCTTTTGAGGCGATGACGAAGGTTTACGGCAACCCCAGCTCCACCCACACCCTGGGCCGGGAGGCCAAGCGGCTGCTGGATAGGAGCCGGAAGCAGGTGTCCGCCGCGCTGGGCTGCGCGCCGGGAGAGCTGGTGTTCACCTCCTGCGGCTCCGAGAGCGACAACTGGGCCATTCTCGGCGGCGCAGAGGCCATGAAGCGGAAGGGGAAGCATGTGATTTCCTCCCTGGTGGAGCACGACGCGGTGCGCAGGAGCCTGGACGAGCTGGAGAGCCTGGGTTTTGAGGTCACCCGGCTTCGGCCGGAAAAGGACGGCTCCATCGCCCCGCAGGCCGTGCTGGATGCGCTGCGGGAGGACACGGTGCTGGTAACCCTGATGCTGGTGAACAACGAGACCGGCGGCGTCACGGATATCGCGGGCATTTCCCGCGCCCTGAAGGCGGCGGGGTCCGGTGCCCTGCTGCACACCGACGCGGTGCAGGGCTTTCTGAAGGTCCCCTTCTCCGCCAAAACCCTGGGGGCGGACATGATTTCCGTCAGCGGGCACAAGATCCACGCGCCAAAGGGCGTGGGTGCCCTGTACATCCGCAGTGGGCTTCGGCTCAAGCCCTTTATCCTGGGCGGCGGGCAGGAGGAGGGCCGCCGGGCCGGCACCGAGGCCATGCCCCAGATCGCGGCCTTCGGCGCCGCCTGTGAAATCGGCAGGACCGGCATGGCGGCAAACGTCCAGCGCATGCGCGCCCTGCGGCAGAGCGCTGTGGAGCAGCTCACTCGCAGTATCCCGGAGCTGCAGGTGATCCAGGCTGATGCGCCCCACATTCTCTCCGTCTCTCTCCCAGGCTGGCGCAGCGAGGTTCTGATGAACTTTCTGGAGGCCCGGGAGGTCTATGTATCAAAAAGCTCCGCCTGCAAGAAAGGCGGGCGGAGCCATGTGCTGGAGGCGGTGGGCCTGGATGCGCGGGCCATTGACGGTGCCATTCGCATCGGCCTCTCCCGCCTCAGCACACAGGAGGATATCGACGCGCTGTGCCAGGGGCTGAAGGACGCCCATGACACCCTGCGTCATACTTGATCAAGCGTTTCCCGAACCGCTTTCCTGCGGCGCCTCGGCGGGCTTTTCCGCCGCGGGCGCCGTTTTTTTCACGGGCTGGCGGGTCACCAGGTCGATATGATCCAGATTCTCGTAATCGGCGGTATCCGAGGGGAGATCGTTTTTCTTCAGCCTGGCCTCCACCCGGTTTTGCAGGAAGGTGTAGATCACAACGAATACCGGCACGCCCAGGACCATCCCCCAGAAGCCGAACAGGCCCGCGCCCACGATGATGGCAAACATGACCCAGAAGCCCGTAATGCCGATGGTGCTGCCCATGATTTTCGGGCCGATCAGGTTGCCGTCCACCTGCTGGAGAACGATAATGAAGATGATGAAGATCAGGCACTTAAAGGGATCCACCATCAAAATGATCAGGGCGCTGGGTACCGCGCCGATAAAGGGGCCAAAGAAGGGGATGATATTGGTCACGCCCACGATCACGCTGACAAGCAGCGCATAGGGCATGCGCAGGATGGCACATACAATGTAGCAGATCAGGCCGATGATGGCGGAATCCAGGAGCTTGCCCATGATAAAGCCGGTAAAGGTCCGGTCGGTAAAGGCCACCGCGTCCCGCAGCTTCTCCGCCGTCTCCACGGAGAAAAGGCTGTAGCTCAGGCGGCGGACGGAGGCGGTAAAATGCTCCAGATCGCTGAGGACGTAGATGGACACGATGATGCCCAGCAGCAGATTGTAAATGCCGATGACCACCACATAGCTGCCCTCGATCACGCTGGTAACAAAGCTGCCCACGCTGGGCAGGACCTTGGTGCTGATCCAGGTCATGATATCCGAGTTCAGGGTATTCAGCGTATCGCCCACATACTTGGTGATCTCCGGGTGGTCCTCCAGCAGGCCGGTGACCCAGGTGCTCAGGTTGCTGATGTAGGTCGGGCCGTTGTTGACGATGGTCTCAATGCTGCTGTAGAGCTGGGGCAGGATCATGTACACCATGGCCGCCAGCACCGCCACCAGCACCAGCTCCGCCGTGGCCACAGACAGACCGCGGGCCAGCTTGTGCCCGTCGCGTTTCTCATTGTTGCGGAACAGCCTTCTGCACAGCGGGCCGAAGGCCTTCCGCTCCAGCAGCTTCATCAGCGGAGCGATCAGGTAGGTGATCACAAAGCCCCAGATGAAGGGACTGAGAATCTTGCCCAAAGCGGCCAGCCCTTTCCGCACATCCGGCAGGAAGCGCAGTGCCATGTAAAACAATATCGCCGCGGCGATCACGCAAAAGGCGGTGATCCCCCAGTAGAGATATTTTTTATCCCAGTGAAAATGCCGTCTCATGTTCTCCCTCCTTTATCAGACAGGAAAGCGTCATCGTTTTATTTTACTATTGCCCTCTGTGTCCGTCAAGACGCTTTTTTCCTTTTTGTGTTGTTGTTATGGAAACCAAGCAGCCGGATTCGTACCCGGAAACGTCATTTGCCTTTGTGGAAAACTGTGTGGAAAATGTTCAAAACCTTTGGTGCGCCGCCCTTTTTCCCTTTCGCCGCCGAAAGCGGCCCTTTTCGGTTCCGGTACCGAGGGCATAATTTTGTCAACCTCTGTCGAATCCCGCCGGAGGGGTATCATCGGTCCCTTCGGCGCATAGGCTTTCCCAGAACTGAACCGGGGAGGAGACTATGAAACGAACGCTTTGTATGCTGCTATTCTGTGCCGCGCTGCTGCGCGGACCGGTGGCCGTGGATGGCCCGCTGCGGGACGGGGCCATTTCCATTCAGGCTCCCTCCGCTATTCTGATGGAGCAGGAGACCGGAACGGTGCTGTACGAAAAGAACGCCGACCAGCGCATGGCGCCGGCCAGCGTCACCAAGGTGATGACCCTGCTGCTGGTGGTGGAGGATCTGGAATCGGGCAAGATCAAGCTGGAGGACCTGGTCACCGCAAGTCCCCGGGCCGCCTCCTTTGGGGGAAGCTGCGTTTTCCTGGAGGAGGGGGAGCGGATGAGCGTGGATGAGATGCTCAAATGCATCGCCGTAGTCTCCGCCAACGACTGCGCCGTGGCCATGGCAGAGCATCTCAGCGGCACGGAGGAGATGTTTGTGGAGCGGATGAACCGCCGGGCCCAGGAGCTGGGCCTGACCAACACCCACTTCACCAACTGCACCGGCCTCTTTGACGATGAGGAGCACTATACCACCGCCCGGGACATCGCCCTGCTCTCCCGGGAGCTGATGCGGCACGATCTGATCCGCAATTACACCACCATCTGGATGGACAGCATCCGAGGAGGGACCTTCGACCTGGCCAATACCAACAAGCTGGTGGCCCGCTACGAGGGCTGCACGGGCCTGAAAACCGGCTTTACCTCCAAGGCCATGTACTGTCTCTCCGCCACCGCGGAACGGGACGGGATCTCCTTCATCGCCGTCATCATGCACGGGGAAACTGCCGAGAGCCGCAACGCCGACGCCACAGCTCTCCTCAACTACGCCTTCGCAAACTTCTCCCTCTGCTCTCTGCGGCCTGAGACGCCCCTAAGTGAGCTGCCGGTGGAGATGGGCAGAAGGGCCAGCGTTCCCCTGCGCTACGGCGGGGAAGAATACGCCCTGGCGCCAAAGGGCAGCGCCGCGGCGGAATATTCCCTGGCGCTGCCGGACCTGCTGGCCGCCCCGGTGCGGGAGGGGCAGCAGGTGGGCACGCTGACGGTGCGGCTGGGCGGCGAAACGGTGGCAGAGGTGCCCATCCTGGCCGCAGACGAGGTGCCCCGCATCGGCTTCTGGGGTCTCTTCGGGAAGCTTGCCGGGAGCCTGGTGGGGCTGTAGAATCCCATAGCGCAGAAATCCCGGCCGGGGAAACCCGGTCGGGATTTCTGCGTATGTTCATCCAGGCTGAAGCCTACTCCCCGATATGCTCGAACAGATCGTCCTTCTCCTCATCCGGCCCTACCAGGCTGCGGTACAGGCCGAAACGGTGGGTATCATGGACACTGTCGGCGCCGTAGACATGATACTTCCCGGCGTCATACTGGGTGACGCACTCCCGGAAGGCCAGCTCTGCCACCTCAAAGGCCGTGGCGCCGCCAAAGGCATCCAGCGGCGTCTCATAATCCAGGGTGACCATATTCTCCTCCGCGCCGTAGAGGTGCAGATAGACCTTGGGCACATCGTACAGGCCGTAACACTCCTCCGATTGCGGATAGGCGCCGGACTGATTGGCCTGCTCCACCGCCGCCTTCAGGCACTCCACGCCGAAGATGTGCACCGCGTGCCCGGAATCGCCGTCCTCCGCCTGGGCCACCACCACCTGGGGCTTGAAGCGGCGCAGCTGCTCCACCAGGTAGCCGGTCACATACTCGCTGCCGTACTGTCTCCGGGCGGCGTTGACCGTGTCCACATATACGTCCGCGCAGCGGCTGGTCACCGGGTAGTGGCGCACGCCCGCCGCCCAGAGGCTGTTGAGCATCTCATGCCGGCGGAAGCCGTTGTGCCCGACGATGTAGGCCACCTGGACCCGCTTCCCTTCCGCCACATACTTGGGGATCACGCCGCCCAGGAACACAAACTCATCATCGCTGTGGGTGGGGATCACCAGAAGGTCCGCCTCGTCCCAGGGCTCCTGCCAGTCCTGCACATCGGCGGGCCGGGCGCCGGGGCCGTAGGCGTAGATTTCCGAGAACACCCCGTCATCCTTCTCCGAAAGGATCATTTCCACCTGGGTGCAAGGCTCCGGCAGGGGCACATATTCATGCAGAAAGCCGTATTGCCCCATGGGAATCTCCGTTTCTCCGCAGTGCAGCGTCCAGGGCTTGGGCGGCACGTCCCATTGGATATAGAGGGCGTACATCTCCTCCTCAGCTGTGATGGTGACGGTATCGCCCCGGAAAATGCCCATGCTGCTCTCATAGCGTCCGTCGGTCAGCAGGGTGCAGTCCTTCCCCCGGTTGATGACGCGGATCGCCACCGTCTCCGCCTCCGGCTCAGGGGTCGGCTCCGGCGTGGGTTCCGGCGTAGGCTCGGGGGTCGGCGCAAGTGAAGGCGCGGGACTAAGCTCAGGCGTGGACGCCGGTGCGGCCGCCTCCGTCTGCTCCGGCGCGGGCGAGACCGCCTCACGCGGGAGGCCGGGCTCCGGCGCAAAAAAGCGCAGATACAAAACCCCTGCCAGCAGTGCCAGCACCACAAGCAGGATCACCAGCTCAAGCACAACGCGAAGCTTCATCTCATCGCCCTCCGATTCTCGAATGTGTATATCAGTATAGCATACTTTTTCACACTTGCCAGCCTTTTCCGTGTCATGTGGAAAATCACCCGCTTGTCCACGCTTTTTCTTGCATTTGCAGGAAAAGGGAGTATAATATTTGCGTATATTTTCTCGATACAAGGAGGCATTATGGTACGAGTAGACCTGTCCGGCGCGCAGAAGTTTTTCACCGCCGCCGGCCCTGATTATAAGCTTGCCAGTCTCGCCCACGAGACGCTGTCGAGCGGCACCGGTCTGGGCGCCGATTTTACCGGCTGGGGGAGTCTGCCCCAGCACATCAAGGATACGGAGCTGGACCGTATCGTGGCCGCCGCGGAAAAGATCCGCAGCCGTTCCACCGCGCTGGTGGTCATCGGCATCGGCGGCTCCTACCTTGGCGCTCGCGGCGCCATTGAGCTTTTGAAGCCCGTGCCCGAAGAGGGCGATCCCCGTGTCTTTTTCGTGGGCAACACCCTGTCGGCCGACGCGCTGTGCGACACGCTTCGCCAGCTGGGCGATCAGGATTTTGACGTGAACGTCATCTCCAAATCCGGCACCACGCTGGAGCCCGCGGCAGCCTTCCGCATTTTCCGGGAGCTGCTGCAGAAGAAATATGGCGAGGAGGCGGACGAGCACATCTTCGCCACCACCGACGCCCGCCGCGGTGCCCTCAAGTCCCTGGCCAACGCCCGGGGCTGGGAGAGCTTTGTGGTGCCCGATGACGTGGGCGGCCGCTTCAGCGTGCTTTCTGCGGTGGGTCTGCTGCCCATGGCCGTAGCCGGGATCGACGTGCGCCGGGTGATCGACGCCGCCATCGCCGAGCTGAAGGCCCTGGACCTCCGCTCCCCGGAGAATCCCGCCTGGCAGTACGCCGCCGCTCGCCAGCACCTCTACGGCAAGGGCTACGACATTGAGATCCTGGGCTGCTACGAACCCTCCTTTCGCTTCATGGGCGAGTGGTGGAAGCAGCTCTACGGCGAGAGCGAGGGCAAGGACGGCAAGGGCATTTTCCCCGCCAGCGTGGAGTTCACCGCGGATCTGCACTCCATGGGTCAGTTCATCCAGGCCGGACCCCGGACGCTGATGGAGTCCATCGTCCGCTTTGCCCGCAGCCGCAGCAGCTTCCCCTTCCCCGGCGATGAGCAGAACGCCGACGGGCTGAATTACCTGGTGGGCAAGGACCTGACGGAGATCAACCGCATTGCGGCTGACGCCGTGCGCGAGGCGCATGTGGCAGGCGGCGTGCCGAACCTGGTGATCGAGGCCTCCTGCCGGAACGAGGAAGGCTTTGCCGAGCTGGTGTGCTTCTTTGAAGTGGCCTGCGCCATCTCCGGGTACATGTCCGGCGTGAACCCCTTTGACCAGCCGGGCGTGGAAGCCTATAAGAAGAATATGTTCCGCATGCTGGGCAAGCCCGGCGCGGTCTGATCCCGTCTCCATCGCTGATCCTGTTTCGTCCCGGGTCCCACTTTCGTGGGTCCCAGGACGATTTTTTATTCCTGTGAAACCTTTTCCCCCTTCTGTCCGTTTTACTCTTGAAGCCCGCTTCCTGCCTGCTTTTTTTGCTTCTGTAGGTTTGTCAATGATGTGTTACAACGTTAGGAAAAGAAGAAAGGGCCAGT
>CAYNBS010000008.1:0-65811 GCA_964395795.1 uncultured Oscillospiraceae bacterium | reverse complement strand
CCTATTCGCTATCTTTTTTTCATCTACTGTCACACATCATTGTAAACCCTACAAGAACGCATATCCATGCAAACGAGCTGCATAAGCTATGCAGACTTCAGAAACTACAGGAGGCGTCTATGAAGAAAAACCCAGTCTTTCAAGGTTCCTGCACGGCGATTATCACGCCCTTTGATGAGCACGGGATCGATTATGCCCGGCTCGAAGCCAATCTGGAAGCGCAGTATGAAGGAGGAACGGCGGCCATTGTGGTCTGCGGTACCACAGGGGAAAACGCAACGCTGAGCCAAGACGAGCACAACGAGCTTGTTCGCTATACGACAAATGCCTGCCGCGGAAAAATGAAGGTGATCGTCGGCATCGGAGGAAACAACACGGTTGCCGCACTGAAAAAAGCGGAAAACGCCGGCGCTGTTGGTGCCGACGCTGTCCTGATGGTTACCCCTTATTATAACAAGACCTCGCAAGCAGGCCTGATCCAGCATTTTTCCTATGTTGCAGAGCGGTCTCCCCTGCCCGTCATTCTTTACAATGTTCCCAGCCGCACCTCCATCGGGATCGCTGCTGAAACCTATCTCGCACTCTCGGAGCACCCCAACATCAACGGCGTCAAGGAAGCTTCCGGCGATTTCACGCTGATTGCCAGAACGCGCAGTCTTTGCGGAGAAGCGCTGAATATCTGGAGCGGGAACGACGACAACACCATTCCCATGATGGCGCTGGGAGCTCTGGGCGTCATCTCGGTGGCAAGCAACGTGGTACCCGCTGTCGTAACCAAGCTCTGTGACCTGTGCTTCCAGAACGACTATGCAGCCGCTGCCGCTCTGTATGCCAAGTATGCGGCCTTTTTTGCCGACCTCTTTATTGAGACGAACCCCATGCCCGTCAAGGCTGCGCTCCGCCTCCTGGAGCGGGACAGCGGGATCCTCCGGCTGCCGTTAACGCAACTATCCGAGGAGCATTTGGGCAAGCTGCGCGCCTCCATGCGTGAAATCGGGCTTGTGTAAGCGAACATTCAGGAAAGCACGACCTGTTCCAGCTTTTCCGGCACAGGATCACCGCCGAGAAGGCATACCGCCAGAGAAAAATTGCCTATGCTTGTATGCCAAATCCGCGCGGGAGAAGGCGGCTGCAGGGCGGAAAAGGACGCCAGAGGAAACAGGATTCCGGTCCCCTTTGCCTTGAGATAGCTTTCCTTCCCGGCCCATATTGCGGTGAAAGCGTCGTCTCGGTCTTCGGCTTGCGCAACATAGTTTTGTTCATCCTGCGAAAAGCAGCGGGCGATCACGCTGTCATTGCAAGTGCTGCGCATTTGGACATCCACGCCTAACCGGGCATCCGAAATTGCGCAAACGGAAAGATTCCCGGAATGGGCCAGGCTAAACTGCAGGTCGATGCCCGAAATTTTCGGCTTTCCCCCAGCCTCAGTTGTAATGGAAAGCGGCAGCTCCACCGGTCCAAAGCATTCCCGCAGAGCATGGATCAGCAGCAATTCCGCTCCGATTCCCTGCCGACGAGTCAGCTCCCGCTTTTGCATGCGCAGCTTTTCCAGCCGATATTGGGATAAGCTTTGCCCCTCCCCCTCAGCAGACAGAGAAGAAATATCGGCATAGTACACACGAAGCATGCGCAAGCCCCCTTTCTTTCATCATGATACCCCAGCATAGTCCGAAATGCAAGATGCAAGGGCGTACCGCAGTTTTGCGGTACGCCCTTGCATCTTGTGTTTGCTTACGGATTCGGGGAAGTGGAAGGCGCCGTGGTCGGCATGGTACCGTTGGTCCCATTGCCGCCGGTACCGTTGCCGGAGGTCCCGTTACCGCTGGTCCCGTTGCCGGAGGTCCCGTTGCCGGTAGACCCGTTACCCGTGGACCCGTTGCCGGTTTCAGGGCTTGGGCTTACAGCAGTCTGGCCGCCGTTTTCCCCGCCTTCCCGGTCATCGCCGTTGCCAATGATTCCATCCTCATCGTCAACGATCCCATCGTCCACGTCAGGGGAAACCATCGGCGTGACATCGGGCAGCAGATCCATATCGCCGTCCATCGTTCCATGATCCGTCCTGTTGTTTCCACAGGCGCAGAGCGCTGCGCAGAGCAGCAAAGCAAAGATAATGCAAAGAAATTTCTTCTTCATGTCGTGCCTCCTCATGAATTACGTCCATAGTATTTGAAGCGGCAGCAAAAATATAAATACGAAAGTTTTCCAAAAATGATGCGGCAAGGCACATTGCCAGAATCCTGTCCGTATGATACAATGCGATTATGGAAGAAATCAGAAAAAATCAATTATATAGCGTCCGAATTGACGGATGGAATTCGGAGGCGCAGGGCGTCTGCCATGTGAACGGGCGTGCGGTATTTGTCCCCAGAACAATTCCCGGCGAGGAATGGGAGATCAAGATTCTGAAGGTCACAAATACAGCGGTCTATGCCCGAGGCGAGCGCCTTTTGCTCCCCGCGGAAGGCAAAGCGGAACCGGACTGCCCGTATTACGGCAAATGCGGCGGCTGCGACACCCGCCATATGATCTATGCGGAGGAACTGCGTTTCAAGCTGGATCGGGTCAATGCCGCCCTTCAGCACATCGGAAAGCAAAGCCTCCGCGCCACGGAGATTCTGGGCAGCGCTGCAACAGACGCTTACCGCAACAAGGCGATCTTCGCCGTGGCGCAGGTGGACGGCGCTCCTGCCTATGGCTTTTACCGGGAACGGAGCCATGAGCTGATTCCCATTGAAAGCTGCCGCCTCCAGTCGGAATTGAGCTGCCGCTGCGCAAAGGCAGTGGTGGATTTCCTGCAGAAGGAGCAACTTCCTGCCTACGATGAAGCTACAGGCCGCGGCACAGTGCGGCACGTTTTTTGCCGTCAGGCTCGGCAAACGCAGGACGCTGTGCTGGTCATATCCTCGGCGAAAGGCTTTGGCGTCAAAACGCAGGCACTGGTAGCGCATTTGCGGGATCGTTGCCCCGAGCTCACCGGAATCGTGCTGAACATCAACAAAAACCGCGGAAACACCGTTCTTGCCGGCGATTTCTATCCTCTATGGGGAGACGCTGCCATGCACGACAGCTTATGCGGCCTCTCCTTCGAGATCGCGCCACAGGCGTTTTTCCAGATCAACCCGCCACAGGCGGAGCGGCTGTATGAAAAAGCAGCCGCCTATGCTGCAGCCGAGCGGGAAGACCTGGTGTTTGACCTCTACTGCGGGGCGGGAACCATCAGCCTGCGCATGGCGCGGGATGCGGGAAAGGTCATCGGCGCCGAGATCGTGCCCGAGGCTGTGGAAAACGCCGGGCAAAACGCCGCCCGAAACGGCGTCACAAACGCGGAGTTTCTGTGCGGGGATGCAGGTGAAGCCGCAGCGGCATTGGCCGGTCGCGGTCTGCAGCCGCGAATCGTGGTGGTCGATCCGCCCCGCAAAGGAATGGGTGAGGACGCGATTGCGGCTGTGGCGTCCATGGCGCCGGAGCGGATCGTCTATGTCTCCTGCAACCCCGCCACTCTTGCGCGGGATATTCTCCGTTTCCAAGAGCTTGGCTACAACCTGCAGAGGGCAACGGCAGTGGACATGTTCCCTCGCACCTGCCATATTGAGACAGTTGTGTTGATCACTCGGCCTTGAGTTGAGACTGCAGATTAGATGTTATTCGGAGGAAAACATCATCAGGAGATAATCTATGGAATACTTTATGTACCTGGTCACGGCGGCAGCGATCGTGTTTCCGTGGTATTTGATTTCCGCGACCATTGATCGAAGCCCGGGACGACAGGAAAGAGCAATGAGAAAAGCCATTGAGCAAGGACACGTTGTGACTGCCGTTTTTGTGAAGTCATACCAAAAGGAAAAGGGAAACGGGAGACAGTGTGACTACAAATATGAGGTCAACGGGAAAACATATAGATGCTCAATTTTCTCGGATAACCCGCCCAGAACATTGCAATTATATTATGTTCGAAATCCGAAAAATGCTAACATTGCAACTGCAATCAATGTATCAGAGAAGAACTGGTTTTTAAGATTTGCCATTATTGCGGCAATTATTATAATTTTTGCAAAGCTATTAGTTTAGGGCAGCACCGTCGGTTTGATGCTCTATCAAAGCTTCCCACTCGACCGTTTCAGGAAGAGAAAACTGCTCCATGATGGCGCCGAGCGATCAGCGCAAATAGACACCGTTTTATTCACGCTGCTGTCCCAAAGCACGTCGAATCAGTCATATTGATGTCTCGAGCCGAGTAGAGACTACAGCATAGACGTGACAATGATGGAATAAGGAGAAATCATCAATGGGATTATTTGATGCTTTTAAGAAGAAAAAACTGAGCTTTCTGACGAGCAAAAGAAATGGAATAAGATGTGGGATCTGTGGGCATCGGGACAAGTTGATTCACCCTATGCAGAATTGATGACCTATCAAAGCGAAATCAACAACGGAGGACACGACCAATACTTTGTAAATGTTGAAAATGTATCTGATTTGCGAAAAGAAATGGCAACCTTAACGACGATTTTGCCGGAAACTCTTCAACAGAATTTACAGATCGCGTATCGAGCATATCTGGAGTCAAATGAAGAAGGCATTGACCAATCGGCTGATGAAATACTTGAAAAATGTGACGAGGCTTTTTTTGAGAACGAGGAGCAGATTAATAGTTTATTAAAAGCGTATGCCGAAAGAATCGTCCTTTAAGTTCGATGGTTTTTACATGATTCGAGATTGAAGCAATATCTACCTGATGGGAAAAGATATTATAATGGATGACTGGAGATTAAGAGGGCAAGAAGAATACCTAAAGGGTTTGACTTTTTATAAAGTCAGATTTCCGGATTTTTGGATAAAGGCATATGGTGAGAAAAACGCGTTTTATCAAATGATCTCAACAGAGGGACATCGGTTTGTTGAACAGATGAAACGGGGAGAAGAGTATTTGGAAGGTGAAAGGATTCAACACTTTTGGCATGAGCATTGTGAGTTCTGTTGGGAGAAAGCGACTACCGATCGGGAATGCGTGTTTTACTGCACAAAGAATATGATGTATTGGGTATGCCCTGCATGCTTTAACGACTTTAAAACTTCTTTCGATTGGGTGGAAAAGGATTCTTCCGAATTGTTTGATTGACCGGGATCGGATAATCCTGCTGTTGCTTTTCTGCGTTCGTATGCTCACTCTCGGGCATAAACAAACATTTATCCTATCTATAACAAAACAGCTCGGGAAGCGGAACGAAAGCCGCTGCCCGGGCTCTTGTATTATACTCTTTGAAATAGAAAAATCAGCAGTCTGGAGTTGACGGGATTTAGTCAAGCAGGTATAATGTATAAAATTACTATCTAAATGATTTCCTCTGCTCTCATCAGTGAAAGGAGACACGATGGAACGATTCGGCCAATTCTATCTGGATAAGGAAAAAGACATTGTTGTTGACCTTTATCAAGAACCCAGCGGGCTGCACTATGTCCTCCGCACGCCGAACCACCATAGTGGAAACCTGATCCAGAACCTGGCCCATCTATGCCGGCTGCCCATCAGCGAGGATGAAAACGGGCTGAAGGTCATTCGAGGCACGGTACCCAGCTATGTGGATCGTTCAAACCGCCAGCTTTATATCTTCCGTCTGGGAAACACCAAGGTGGCCAATATTTATCCGGACGGCAGTATCGAGTTGAAAGCTTCCATTCCCGCCATCTCCAAAACCTTGATGAGCCAGACCAAGGATTACCGGCTGGACGAAGAGCGCACCATCGTCAAAACCTACATTCGCAGCGAGAACAAATTTCATACGGATCTGCACACCCACATGAACGCGAATCTGTCGCCGGATCTGCTGATCGCACTGGGCATCGTCCATCAGATCCGCTATCCGCTGTATTATATCAAAAAGTTGGATTTGAAGTGCTCGGATTCCCAGCGGGCCGAGTTGGAAGCGCAGCGCGCCTTGGTTTCCCAGCGTTTTTCCGATTCCACGCTCACCGGAAAATATCTGGAGCGCCGCATTGATGATAACACTTACCTGAATTTTGCGGATCTGATTCTGAACAATCTGAGCTGCGCCGCATGGAACATTCAGCAAATCCGAAATTCTTTGACGATCCCCAAGGACGGTCAGGCAGTATTTGCCAATCTGGAAAAGGTGTACCTCTACCGTTATGTGTTCACAAAGGGCGTCGCCTCCGATTCCCCCGTTTCCCTTCGGCAGCTGGAAAATATTCCCGATCCCGATATTCTGCGCTACTGTGCCAGAATGCTGGCCGACCGGGACGACCCGGACTACCGGCGTAACACGCTCTTCCAGGATAAGCTGCTGTGGATCGCACGTTCCTATGCCAACTGCGGCATTCGCTATGTTGAAATGTCCGACACGTCCCTGGTCAAAAAGAAAGAATCTGTGGAAATGCTGCGGCAGGTTCACCAGGTCATGCCCGCCATCACAAGGGAGACCGGTGTCCTCATTCGATTTCTGGCCGGGATCCGCCGCGTCCCCTTGACGATTATCAAGGATCGCATCACCCCAAACGATTACCTGGCAGAAAACCTGCAGGTCCTGCGCGCTGTCTCCTCCGACCCCTATGTGGCGGGAAGCGATATTCTGGGGGAAGAAATCAACAATATACTGGAGCTGCGCCCTGTCATCTCCGAGCTGGTCAGCATCGCAGCCAAAGATCCGGGCTTCGTGATTCGCATCCACGCCGGTGAAAACGACAGTCTGCGGGATAATGTGGCCAACAGCATCCGCTGTGTGCGGGAGGCGCTGGCACCTGGGCAGATGATGCCCCATGTCCGCATCGGTCATGGCCTTTACGCAGCAGATTTACGCTCTGCAAAGGGAAAACGACTTCTGCAGGAGATTGTGGAAAACAAGGTTGTTTTGGAATTTCAGATCACCTCCAATGTTCGTCTGAACAATCTCAGCGACCTGACACGCCACCCGCTGAAGGCTTATCTTCGGGCTGGTGTTTTCTGCGTGCAGGGCACCGACGGATGTGCGCTCTACGGCACAGACCCCATCGAAGAGGAGCTTTCTCTGGAAAAGCTGCTTGGTTTGAGCAATGCGGAGCTCTGCAAAATGGCTCAGCATGACCAAACGCTCCTCGAAGACAGTCTCCAGACCTTCCAGAAAAAATCGGCGGCGTTCCAGACCGCACGGAACGGCAGCTCTGAAGCGGATTACCTGCAAGCGCAAATCGAAGCCACAGAAAAGGCCGATTCGGTCCTGTGGCTGCAGAAGGACAAGCTGGACTCTCGCAGCGAACTGGGAAGTCAGCTCCGGGATTTGCCGGATGGGAAGCTGCCCATTGTTTTAGCCGGCGGCAGCTTCAACAGCAATCAGCACAGGACAAAGCTCCACTCCCAGGAAATCGCGATCCTTGACCGACTGCTGGCGGAAGCGGATCCGACGAAGGTATTCTTTGTAATTGGACATAGCTGCTCCGGTTATGAACGCTATCTCCTGGAGCACAACCACGGTCGGTTCCAGATTGTTGCCATTGTTCCCACTATGATTTCTCGCAGTGAGCGGGATCGGCTGCTGCGCAGCGGTGCGACCGTCCGCATTTCCATTGAGCCGACCGGACTTGGCCTGTACAAGAGCTTTGCTTACGAAATCTTCAAGCGTCGGCCGTCTATTCTCCTTGCATTCGACGGCAACTCCGCGGCAGCCAACCTGGTACAGGAGGCAAAAAACGGACGCGAAAAATGCAGGATCTATATCAACGGCCGCTGCCGCGCTCTGAAATCCAAAGCCGCCACTCTGGGCGGGTACGTCACCGTTTTTGGACCGCAGGATACGCCTGCCGACGAGATTCTTGAAAAAGCCCGTCTCCGTTAACAAAAGATGTAAAAAAGCCAGCACCGATTCGGTGCTGGCTTTTTCTGTTTGAAATCAATAGAAGCGCTTATTCTTATTCTTGCGGGCCGCCTCAGATTTCTTGCGACGCTTCACGCTGGGGCTCTGATAGTATTCCTTCTTTCTCAGATCCGCCAGAACGCCGGACTTCGCGCAGCTACGCTTGAACCGCTTCAGAGCGTTGTCCAGAGACTCGTTTTCCTTGACGTAAATTTCAGACATGTATTTCCCTCCCTCCAACACGCCTTGCGGCGCTTTAAGGGCCAACTTGCAATTGGCTTTGTAACACGGGTATTATACTGGTTTTTACGGGTTTTGTCAAGAATTACTTGTTGGCTTTCCGCTATTTCTTTACTTTGCGGGCCGTACGACCAGGTTCACCAGCTTATTGGGGCGAACAATGGTCTTGATGACCTCCATCCCCTCCAACTGTCTCTTGACCTTCTCCTCCGCCTTGGCAGCCGAGATGACGGTTTCCTCATCGGAATCCGTGGGAACCACGATGGTGCCGCGGAGCTTTCCGTTGACCTGAACGGCCATCTCAACGGTCACGTCCACCGTCTTGGCCTCATCGTACTTGGGCCAATCCGACTGCATCGCCATCTTCCCGTATTTTGCGGCGAAGCCCAAGAGCTCCCACATTTCCTCTACAATGTGCGGCGCAAAGGGGCTGAGCAGGAGCAGCAAATATTCCAGATCTCCCTTGGTGACGCCGTTGGCGTAGAACTCATTGACCATGGTCATGAGGGCGGCAATGGCGGTATTCAGCTTCAGGCTCTCAATATCCTCGCTGACCTTCTTGATGGTCTTGTGGATTATACTTTCGTTCTTCGGAGATACAGCAAAGTCATCCTTCGCCAGATCCATCAGGTTCCAGCAGCGATCCAGGAAGCGCTTGGAGCCCTTCACCGCGTCGTCCGACCAGGTGGCGGTCTTCTCAAAGTCACCGATGAACATGATGTACACACGCATGGTGTCCGCGCCATAAGCTTTCACCACATCGTCCGGGTTCACCACGTTCCCCAGGGACTTGGACATCTTCACCGAGGGCCGCTGGGCCAGGCTTCCATACTTGGCTACCAGCGCCTGCTTTTCCTCCTCGGTCTCCGCGTAACCCACATAATGGGGGTTGCGGCCCAAAATCATGCCGTGAGAGGTGCGCTTGGCATAGGGCTCCGGCGTATGGACCACACCGATGTCGTACAGGAACTTGTGCCAGAAGCGGCTGTACAGCAGGTGAAGCGTGGTATGCTCCATGCCGCCGTTGTACCAGTCCACGGGTCCCCAGTATTCCTCGGCCTCCTTGGACACCAGTTCCTTGTCGTTGTGCGGATCCATATAGCGCAGGAAATACCAGCTGGAACCGGCCCACTGCGGCATGGTATCGGTCTCCCGTTTAGCGGGGCCGCCGCAGCAGGGGCAGGTGGTATTGACCCAGTCGGTCATCTTGCTGAGCGGAGACTCGCCGTCATCGGTCAGCTCATAGGAATCCACCTGGGGCAGCAGCACGGGAAGCTGATCCTCGGGAACAGGCACCCAGCCGCACTTTTCGCAGTTCACCAGCGGGATGGGCTCGCCCCAATAACGCTGCCGGGAGAACACCCAGTCGCGCAGTTTGAAGTTGACCTTTTCAACGCCGATGCCCTGCTCGGTAAGCCACTTCTTCATGGCGGGAATCGCCTGCCGGACGGTCAGCCCGTCCAGGAAGCCGGAATTTACCATGATGCCGGTGTCGTCCTTCAGGGTGAAGGCGGCCTCTTCGATGTTGCCGCCCTTGACCACCTCGATGATCTCACAGCCAAACTTGCGGGCAAACTCCCAGTCACGGTCATCATGGGCGGGGACGGCCATAATGGCGCCGGTGCCATAGGTCACCAGGACATAGTCCGAAATAAAAATGGGGATTTCTTTTCCGTTTACCGGATTGATGGCGCGCACGCCCTCCAGCCGGACGCCGGTTTTTTCCTTGTTGAGCTCTGCCCGCTCGAAGTCGGACTTATGGGCAGCCTCATCCACATAGGCGGCCACTGCGTCCCAGTTCTCCAGCTTATCCTGCCACTTCTTCACATAGGCATGCTCCGGAGAGAGCACCATATAGGTGGCGCCGAAGAGCGTATCGGGACGGGTGGTGTAAACCACCACATCGTCACCGGCAGTCGTGTGGAAGGTGACCTCCGCGCCGGTGGAGCGGCCGATCCAGTTTTTCTGCTGGGTCTTGACCCGCTCGATAAAGTCCAGGTCGTCGATATCGTCCACAAGCCGCTGGGCATACTTGGTGATCGCCAGCATCCACTGGCTCTTCTCCCGGCGAACGACCTCACTGCCGCAGCGCTCGCAAACGCCCTCCACCACTTCCTCGTTGGCCAGGACGCATTTGCAGCTGGTGCACCAGTTCACAGGCATGGTGGTCTTATAGGCCAGGCCCTTTTTGAACATCTGCAGGAAGATCCACTGGGTCCACTTGTAATACTTCGGATCCGTCGTGTCCACAACCCGATCCCAGTCAAAGCCGTAGCCCAGCATCTTCAGCTGTCGGGTGAAGTTTTGAATGTTCTGGCGGGTCACGATAGCCGGATGGATATGGTTCTTGATGGCAAAGTTCTCGGTGGGCAGGCCAAAGGCGTCGTAACCGATGGGATACAGGACATTATAGCCCTCCATCCGTTTCTTGCGCGTTACGATATCCAGCGCGGTGAAAGGACGGGGATGGCCCACATGCAAGCCGGCTGCGCTGGGATACGGGAACTCGATCAGGCCATAAAACTTGGGCTTATCGCTGCCGGTCACGGCGGCGTAAGGCTTCGTCTCTTCCCATTTTTCCTGCCATTTTTTCTCTATGGCGGTAAAATCGTACTTCATTGCTTTGAACCCTTTCTGTTTATTCTTCCTCCGGCATCGCGGGCAGCGGCAGCGTAGCAGGGTCGATCTCTTCCGAATCGCTCCAGAGACGCTCCAGGTTGTAGAACTTCCGCGCCTCGTCCGTGAAGACATGGACGATCACGCAGCCAAAGTCCATCAGCACCCAGATATCAGAACGCAGACCTTCCCGGCGGATAGGCGGTTCTCCCGCCTCGGACAGTTCCTTGTCCACCTCATCGACCAGTGCCTTAATGTGGGTGGAAGAGGTACCGTTGCAGATCACGAAATAATCGGCCAGAACCGTCTGCTCGGCGGTTTTCAGCACCTTCACATCCCGTGCCTTTTTGTTTTCCAGCGCCTTTGCGGCAACAGCAGCGATTTCAGCGGGGGTCAACATGATTTATTCCTCCTTATTCTCCGGCACCTGAGAGGTGTACCAGCGGTATGCCTCCAGAGTGTCCTTGTATACTGTCAGATTTCTTTGGCGGATACTTGCAACGCTCTGGCGCAGCGCCTCCGCCATGGCGGCGTCCAGATCCTGATATGCCAATAACCGTAGTTTCTCCACGCCCGGAAAGTCCCGATTCGGCTCGATCATATCCGCAAGATAGAGAATCTTTTCAAATAGAGTCATGGCAGGCTTGCCGGTGGTATGCCAGCGGATCGCATCGCAAATCTCCTCCGGCGCGCCGAACAGCGCCTTCGCCGCCACAGCGCCAGTTCTGGCGTGAAACAGCAGCGGGTTTGCAAGCTCTCCCTCATCAAGCAGGATCCCCTGCTCCGCGCAAAAACGCAGATGCTCCTCGGCGCTCCACCGCTTGGTACAATCGTGCAGGATCCCAGCCTCCGCCGCGTCGTCCTGGCTGTAGCCCCAACGCTCTGCCAGGCGCCTCGCCTCCTGCTCGCAGCCCAGGACATGCTGAAAGCGTTTGCCGTCGAGCATGGAGGCAAGCTGTTCTCGAAGCCAGGAAAGCTCAGGCTTTGCACCATAAGCGCGGCAGCGGACGATCTCCCGATAGACTTCCGCGTCCAGCAGTTCGCGCCCCTGCCGCCGCGGCAGCAGCTCGCGGATCCGGGAGGAGCTGACGGGAACGGGGCTATGCTGCACCAGAACGACCCTGGTTCCATAGCTTTGAGACAGCTCGCGGATCTTTTTCTCAAGCGCATCCCGCTCCCCGTCCCGACGGCACAGGGCCGCAACGGTGCAGGAGCGCAGGAGCTCATCGCCCCGATACCACCGATCCAGGCACAGCAGCATATCCGTTCCGAGCAGAAGGATCAGTTCCTCGCCGGGATACCGTTTCCGCAGCTCTTCCAGCGTATCGACCATATAGCATGGCCCTTCTCGGAAAACGGCAAGCTCCGAAACCTGTGTTCGGGGAATATCCCGAAACGCCAGCCGGCACATCGTCAACCTGCTCTCTCCATCCGGCGTTCCGGCAGGAAGAGGCTTGTGGGGCGGCGTGCCGTCCGGGATCACCAGGGAAAGCGACGGTTCAAGGGCCGCAACAGCGCTTTTCAGGGCCGCCACATGGCCCGGATGAGGCGGATTGAAGCCGCCTCCGTAGACCAGGATGCTCACTTCTTCTTGGTCTTGACCAGCTCGATCTTGGGATCGGCGTGGTTGCGTTTGAAAATCACAAATTTGGTGCCGATGACCTGCACCGGCTCCGCTTCACAGGCTTCACACAGGGCGTCCAGCACCTCGCGGGGGCTGTATTCACAGGTTTCCAGAACCCGGCCCTTGACCAGCTCTCTTGCTTTCAGCGCAGCGTTCACCGAGGCGATCACATTTTCCGTGATGCCGCCCTTGCCGACCTGAACGATCGTATCCTCCGCCATGGCGAGGCCACGCAGCTGCGCTCTCTGTTTACTCGTAATTGCCATGATCTCTCCTTACTGCTTAAACAGCGCTGTCACAAAATTCTTCGGGTCGAAGGGAATCAGATCATCGATCCCCTCGCCGACGCCCACAAACTTCACGGGAAGCTTCAATTCATTTGCAATCGCAAAAACAATGCCGCCTTTGGCCGTGCCATCCAGCTTGGTCAGTACGATGCCGGTCAGGCCCGAGGTCTCCAGGAACTGCTTGGCCTGGATCAGCCCGTTCTGGCCGGTGGTGGCGTCCAGCACCATCAGGGTCTCCACGTCCGCCTCCGGAAGCTCCCGGTTGATGATCCGGCTGATTTTCGCAAGCTCATTCATCAGGTTCTGCTTATTATGCAGCCGCCCCGCCGTATCGATGATGATCACGTCCGCTCCGCGGGCCTTGGCAGCGCAGATCCCGTCATAGACCACGGCGCCGGGATCACTCCCCTCTTCATGGCGGACAAAGTCCGCCCCGGAGCGTTCCGCCCAGATGCCGAGCTGCTCCGCTGCGGCAGCGCGGAAGGTATCGCCCGCAATCAGCAAGACCTTTTTCCCCTGCTCCTGCAGCTGATGGGCCAGCTTCCCGATGGTGGTGGTCTTGCCGACGCCGTTGACGCCGACCATCAGGATCACGGAAGGCCTGGTATTCAGCTTAAGCGTCGTATCGCCCACGTCCAGCAGCTTGGTCAGCACCCGGATCAGGCCTTCCCGCGCCTCATACCCCTTGCGGTAACGCTCTACCCAAGTGGCCTTGTGCATCAGGTAATCCACCTGCTGGGCCGTTGCGGCGCCTACATCCGCCATCACCAGCAGCTCTTCCAGATCTTCGTAAAACTGTTCGCTGTCCGGTGCGTAGTCCTGAAACAGCTCTTCCAGTTCCACCATATTCTTACGAGTCTTCGACAGACCCGAAAACATTTTGTCAAAAAAGCCCATCTCTTATTCCTCCACTGTCTTCTTCGCGCTTTCAAGATCCAGCTCTACCACAGTAGAAACACCCTTTTCCTGCATGGTGACGCCGTAAAGCATATCTGCCTCCTCCATGGTACCGCGGCGGTGGGTAATAACCAGAAATTGGGTCTTATCCGCCATCCGGCGCATGTACTCGGCATAACGGGTAACGTTCGCCTCGTCCAAAGCGGCCTCGATCTCGTC
This sequence comes from uncultured Oscillospiraceae bacterium, assembly GCA_964395795.1. Taxonomy (GTDB): domain Bacteria; phylum Bacillota; class Clostridia; order Oscillospirales; family Oscillospiraceae; genus Limivicinus. The sequence goes on along the minus strand of CAYNBS010000008.1, from coordinate 52,084 downwards.
CATAACGCAGAAGGGCGTGGGCCGCACCTTCAAGATCGCAAAATACAACGCGATTGCCACGAAAGCCATCTCGCCACCGGAGAGCAGGCTGATGTTGGACAGCGCCTTACCCGGCGGCTGCACTTTGATCTCAATGCCGCATTCCAGAACGTTATTTTCGTCCTCCAGCTTCAGCGCGGCCTTGCCGCCGCCAAAGAGCTCCAGGAAGGTCTGGCGGAAGCATTCGTCAATCTCTTTGAAGCGGGTCAGGAACACATCGGTCATCTCGCCGGTGATCTGGGAAATGATATCGAGCAGCTCTTTTTTGGCCTTCTCCACGTCATCCCGCTGACCGCTGAGGAATTCATACCGGGTATTCACCCGCTCATACTCTGCGATTGCCCCAAGGTTTGGCGAACCCAACGCGCTGATCTGCCGCCGCATATCCGCTATGGCCTTATTGGCCTTCTGCAGGTTTTCAACCGGCTGGCGCAGTGCTTCCGCGGCGCTGTGGCTCAACTCATAGTTTTCCCAAAGCTTGTCCAGAATCTGCTTCTCTTCCAGATCGGAGGAGAGTTTTTTCTGCTCGATCCGCGCTGCCTGCCGTTCCAGATCCAGGATATCCGCGTTGCGGTTCTGCGCTTCCTTCTCTGTCTTGGTTCTCTTTCCCTCAAGCTCCAGCTTGCTCTGGGTCAGCGCCGCGATCTCTTCCCGGATTTCGCGGATCTTTTCCTGCACGCCGGCAAGCTGTTTTTCCTTTTCCTGCTGCCGCAAGCGGAAGCTCTCGATCTGCCTCTCCGCCGCGTCCACGGCGCTGCGGCGGGATTCACTGTCCCCCGTCAGGCTTTCCAGCAGCAGGCGGAACTGATGGGCCGAATTCTGCACGGCGCGCTGCTCCGCCTCCAGCGAGGAAACCTTGCTGCGCAGCTCAGACTGGTCCTCCAAGGCCATGTCCATCTGATAGCGCAGGGCAGACAGCCCCGAACGGGCGCGCTCCAAGTCCTCACTGCATTTTTTCTCGCTATCGGCAAGCTTTTGTCTTTGCTTTTTCAGCTTTTCCAGTTCGTTGGCACGGGAGAGAATCCCGCTGTTTTTCGCACTGCTGCCGCCGGTCATAGAGCCGCCGGCATGGATCATTTGCCCGTCCAGCGTCACGATCCGCAGCCGGTTCCCGTTATTTTTGGACATCCGCACTGCATCGCTCAGCGTTTCCGCCACCACCGTGCGGCCAAGCAAATTCAGAATGATCTGTTCATATCTTGCGTCATACCGCACCAGCTCCGAAGCTACCCCCACAAAGCCGGGGTCACGCTCCGGCGCGTCCTTCATCAGACTGCCGCGAATGGTGTCCAGCGGCAGGAAGGTCGCACGGCCTGCATCGCTGCGTTTCAGCATTTCGATGGCAAGGCGGCCGTCGTTCTGGCTGTCAATGACGATATTCTGCGCCGCAGCGCCAAGGGCGGTCTCGATCGCCAGGGCACATTCTTCATCCGCACGGACGAGATTTGCCACCGGGCCATGTACGCCGCGGATATTTCCCCGCTCACTCTCCCGCATTACGGTCTTGACCGCGCGGGAATAACCCTCGTAGTCCTTCTCCATTTCAGAGAGCATGCGGATGCGCCCGTCCATGCTCCGCCCATCCACCGCCAGGTTGTTCAGCTTCTCGGAGAGCTGAGAGAACATCTCCTCCCGGCTCTTGAGCTTCATGCGGCAGCCTTCCAGAACATTGTTGTTCTGCTTTGTCTGCTCGTCCAGGCTCTTGCGTTCCTCGGTGATTTGCGCAAGCCGCGCTTCCCCTTCCCGGATGCCGGTGCGAATCTCTTCCGTACGGCTCTCCTGCTCCCGGATATCCCGCAGCAGGCGTTCCTTGCTTTCCATGCTGCTCTGCACGTTGGCCCGCAGCACCGCAATATTCGCCTCGCACTCGGCGGCAACGCTTTCCGTCTGCGAAAGCCGCTCCCGCGCCTGCTCGCTTTCGATATCCTTCCGGTGCATCCGCTCGGTCAAATTACCCGAGGAGGCGTACAGCGCTTCCAGTTCGGCCTTGGCCTGTTCCAGATTGGCACGGGCCTGCTCATACTCCCGGTTGATGGACTCCGCCTGGGCATGCAGCTTATCCAGCGTGGCCATCCAGGCCGAGATTTCCATGATCCGCAGCTCATCCCGCAGCACGAGATAGCGCTTCGCCGTCTCTGCTTGATTTTTCAGCGGACCGACCTGCATTTCAAGCTCTTCGATCTTGTCCCGAATGCGAAGCAGGTTCTCCTCTGTCTTCTCCAGCTTGCGCTCCGCCTCTTCCTTGCGGTAGCGGAAGCGGGAGATGCCGGCGGCTTCTTCAAAAACCTCCCGGCGATCGGTGGATTTGCTGGAGATGATCTCCCCGATCCGGCCCTGACCGATGATGGAATAGCCATCCCGCCCCAGGCCGGTGTCCATCAGGAGGCTGTTGATATCCTTCAGACGGACCGGTTCACGGTTGATGGAATATTCACTCTCGCCGCTGCGGTAATACCGCCGGGTCAAAACGATCTCCGGACTGTCTGAATCCACGATGCGGGCGGAGTTATCCAAAATCAGGGAAACTTGAGCAAAGCCAAGAGGACTGCGCTTCTCGGTACCGCCGAAAATCACATCCTCCATCTTGGCGCCGCGAAGCGCACGGCTGCGCTGCTCGCCCATGACCCACATGATCGCATCGGAAATATTCGATTTTCCCGAGCCGTTTGGCCCGACAATGGCAGTAATGTCTTTTTCAAACGTGAGACGGGTCTTGTCCGGGAAGGACTTGAACCCTTGAATCTCCAGTGCTTTTAAATACAATGTAATACCCTCGACCAATTGGAATGAATCGTGTTATTATATCAGGAACTCGGCCATTTTACAAGAAAGGCCAAGCACTTTTTATCGTAAATTTCAAAAAAAAGAGAAACAGGAACAAACGCCCCGTTTCTCTTGTAAGGATTCAGCAATCATCCCGGCATAATAAAGCCTTACCAGATCAAAGCCAGGATCTGTGCGCCCAGCACCACACATATCAACGCGAAGGGATAGGTCGCGGCATAGGACGCCGCCACATCCTCCGTCCCGCAGGAGCTGATCAAGGCGCCCAGCGCAGGCGTTGAAGTCATACCGCCGCAAACAGATCCCAGCGTTGTCAGCGTATCCAGCCGCATCAGTTTTGCAACCAGGCAGGCCAGGATCATGGGGATCAGGGTCACCACAATGCCGAAGAGGAACAGCTTGATGCCCTGGGCCATCAGCACTTCCACAAAGCCCTTGCCCGCATCGGTGCCGGCGCCAAGCAGGAACAGGCACAGGCCGAGCTCTCGCATGACCTTAACGGTAGAAGTCGGCGCAGTAATCGAAACAGGACCGATATGGCCGAAGTGACCAACGATCAGGCCCACAAACAGCGGGCCGCCGGCAGTACCGAGAGAAAAGCTCATGCCGCCGGGAAGCGGGAACTTCACATTCCCCAGCAGGATACCGAACACAATGGTCAAAGCCATGGGCAGCATGCCGAAGGGCTCCAGGTGCAGATACTTCTTCCCGGTCTGCTCCACGCCCTCTTCCGCATCTCCGAAGTCTTTCCCGTGAAGGCTCTGCCGCAGCTTTTCCACTTCCGCCTTCACGTTGCAGCCCACCAGCTTGGGGTAAAGCTGCACGAACAGAACAACGCCCACAACGCCGAAGGGATAGGCGATCCCATAGCCAACCGAGGCGAGGGAGGCTGCCTCCGAGCCCTTTGCGGCGAGCACCGCGCCGGTGGCCTCCGTTGCCGCGGCAAGGCCGGGCGTTGAAGTCAGGGCGCCGGTAAAGATGCCGATGGATAAATCGAAGCTCACGTTGAGGACTTTCCCCAACGCCACCGTAACCGCACCGCCGACTACAACGATCATGATGCCCAGCGTCAAAAACGCATAGACCTTCTTCTTGAAATTGCGGAAAAAGACCGGCCCGGCGATCATGCCGACAGAACCGACGAAAATAGCAAGACCGAAGTTGCGGACGACCGCAGGAATTTCCACCCCATAGTGTCCAAAAACAAGCGCAACCAGGAGAATACCGGAGGTACCGAGGGACAGGCCCTTGATTTTAACAGAGCCCAGGAGGTATCCAAGGAGAAGAATCAAAAAGATTGCCAGAAAGCTGTCCATGATCAAACTTCCTCTCTATCCGTATGTTGGGTCCGCTTTTTCAGGTATCCAGAATCCTTGCTTCTATCGGAAGAATACCGTATTTACTATACGCCCATTCTTCCAATTTGTCCATCCCTATGGCGGAACAAAGCGCTGTTATTTGTAGCATTCCATCCGTTCTCAGCTCAGGGCAGGAGTACGGGATGCCTGCAGTCTGCCGTGCTTGGAACAATCCGAAGAGACAGAAGCTGAAACTCTCGAATCAGCGTCTCCCGGTTTTCCCCTCGCTGCCCGATCATTTGGGAGAGAAGCTGGGGCGCGATCCCGATTCTGACCGAAGCGCCGGGCGGTGTATTCCCGAGCAAACGTCGTGCCTCCTCCAGCAGGATCCGACTCTTCACCAGTTCGCCCAGCGCGGGGTGATAGGCGCCCGCAACAGCGGCGCCGCGGTCGAGCTCCTCCGTTGGGTTCAATCCCAGGCGGATCACCGGAATCCCTGCCTTTTCAAACAATGGCACGATTTTCGCGCAAATGCTTACCGCGTCCTCCACCGTATGTTCCCGATACCGTCCGGCCTTCCACAGTTCGTACAGCTCCGTGTCCTTCACGATCACCGTTGGATAAATCCGCACCCCGTCCGGCTTCAGGGTGATGATCCTGCGGGCGGTTTCGATGCAGCGCCCGGGCGTATCGCCGGGAAGGCCGGTCATCATCTGCAGGATCAGCTCAAACCCTTCCGCCTTGATAAGCCCGGAGGCCCTTCTCACATCGGCAGAGCTATGGCCCCGCCCGGAGAGGCGCAGCACCTCGTCGTCCAGCGATTGAGCGCCCAATTCAATAGTTTCCACCCCGAAGCGGCGCAGGCGCGCCAAAATCTCTTCGTCAATGGCGTCAGGCCGGGTGGAGAGGCGGATGCTGTCGATCTCGCCCCGGTCCAGGGCTTCCTTTGCTGCCGAGAGCAGCAGGATCTGGCGCTCCACCGGAATCGCCGTGAAGCTGCCGCCGTAAAACGCCAATTGCCGCTTTGCCCCGGTTTGGGGCAAGGCGGCTGCTTTCTGAATGACTGTATTTACCGTATCGGCGTCCGCAGGGCGGAGCTGCCCAGTAATGTGCCGTTGGTCGCAGAAAACGCAGGCATGGGGGCAGCCCAAATGGGGCACGAAGACCGGCAGGATCCTGACGCGCGCGCTCATGCCCGGTAACGCTCCAGCGCCTGCCTGGCGGCCATCTGTTCGGCCTCCTTCTTGGTGCGTCCGCTGCCCTCCCCCGCCGGGACACCGCTGATGGACACCCGGAAGGTGAAGGTCTTGTCATGGTCCGGCCCGGTCTGGCCGGTCATCTCATAGGTAATGTATTGATTGGGCTTGCGCTGTACCAGTTCCTGCAGCTCCGTCTTATAGTCTGCGCTGCGATGCTCCTCGCCCAAGTCCGCGCCATTCAGCAGCTGCTCCATAACAAAGCGGCGGGGCTGCTCCAGGGAGCCGCTGTCCAGATACATGGCGGCGATCAGCGATTCCACCATATCGGCCAGGATGGAAGGCCGCTCCCGGCCGTGGGTGCGCTCCTCTCCCTTCCCGAGACGCATATATGCCCCCAGCTCCAGGCGCTGGGCAATCCGATGCAGGCTCGTCTCGCAGACCAGTTCTGCCCGCAGACGGGTCATGCGCCCCTCGGGAATCGCGGGCTGATGGCGGTACAGGAAGTCCGCCGTGATATGTCCCAAAATGGAATCGCCCAAAAACTCCAGGCGCTCATAGCTCTCGCAGGGAGGATTGTGCCTCTCGTTGGCATAGGAGCTGTGGGTCAGCGCCGTCTCCAGGAGAGTCCGATTGTGAAAGCGATATCCGATTTTTTCTTCCAGCTTCTGCATATTACTCCGTTTTCAGCTTCATGTAATCGATATTCTCCGTGATCTCGTTGATGATCCCGGAATTGACAAAGGCCACCGCCTGACGAATCGCGGCAAAGAAGCTGGCCTCCTTGGAGGAACCGTGGGCCTTGATCACAGGCTTGGAAATGCCCACCAGCGCCGTGCCGCCAACCTCGTTGACGTCCATGGATTTCTTCATGACCGTCAGGTCCTTCTTCAAAACGCCTGCCGCCAGCTTATTCACCGTGCTTTTGTAAAACACGCCCTTCAGGGCCTTCATCATGAATTTGATGACGCCCTCGGTGCCTTTGAGCAGCACGTTGCCGGTAAAGCCATCGGTCACGATAACGTCTGCGCTGCCGTCAAAAACGCCGGTGCCTTCCACGTTTCCAATGAAATTGATGCGCCCTTCTTCATGGGCCTGCTTCAGCAGCGCAAAAGTCTGATGCTGCAGCTCGCCACCCTTGGTGTCCTCTGTCCCTACGTTCAGCAAGCCCACCCGGGGGCGCTCGCAGCCCATCATCTTCTTGGCGTAAAAGCTGCCCATATAGGCAAACTGAAGCAGATATTCCGCCGTGCATTCCACATTGGCGCCGCAGTCGATGAGCATAACGCCGTTCTCCCCTGCGGGAAGCACGGGCGCCAGCGCCGCCCGGCGAATGCCCTTGATGCGTTTCACAGTCAGCGTGGCCCCGGTGAGCAGCGCGCCGGTGCTGCCGGCAGAGACCACCGCATCGCCCCGCCCGTCCTTCAACAGATTCAGGGCCACCGCCATGGAAGAATCCTTTTTCCGGCGGGTGGCTGTGCTGGGATCATCCTCCATGGTGATGATCTCCCGGGCGTCTACCACTTCAACACCGGCTTCTTCTGCAACGTTTTCCTGGCGGAGGATCTCCCGGATCTTCTCCTGCTGCCCCACCAGGACCAGCTCCACGCCCAGCTCCCTGCGGGCCCGCAGCGCACCCTTTACAATTTCCAACGGCGCGTGATCGCCGCCCATGGCGTCAACGATGATCTTCACAGTGAAAAACCTCCTTCTCCTGCAGCTTCTCTATCATCTCCAGGGAACGCCGGGAAATCTCGGCGTTCTTGTTTCTCTTTTCTTTTACCCGATAGCCCAGGGGGGTGATAATGCCAAAGTTGATGTTCATGGGCTGGAAATCGCCCACGCTGCCGCCGGATATGTACAGGCCCAAGGCGCCGATCGCCGTCTCCTGGGGAAAATCAACCGCAGGCAGGCCAAGCATCCGGGCCGCCGTCTCGATCCCGACCAGCATACCGGAGGCCGCCGATTCCACGTAACCCTCCACGCCGGTCATTTGCCCGGCAAAGGAGATGCGGGGATCTGAACGCAGGCGGTAATAGCGGTCCAGCAGCTGGGGGCTGTTCAGATAGGTATTGCGGTGCATGACGCCATAGCGCACAAACTCCGCGTTCCGCAGGGCGGGGATCATGGAAAAGACCCGTTTCTGTTCTCCCCAGGTCAGATGAGTCTGAAAACCCACCAGGTTATACAGGGTCCCGTCCGCATTGTCCCGGCGAAGCTGCACCACTGCATAATTCTCCTTCCCCGTGCGGGGATCCCGCAGGCCCACGGGCTTCAACGGGCCATAGCGCAGGGTATCCACGCCCCGGCGAGCCATGACCTCCACCGGCATACAGCCTTCGAACACGCCGCAGTCATCAAAGCCGTGTACCTCCGCCTCTTTGGCGGAAACCAGCTCCGTCACAAAAGCCAGGTACTCCTCTTTGTCCATGGGGCAGTTTACATAATCTGCCGTTCCTTTGTCATATCGGGAGGCAAAGAAGGCGCTGTCCATATCCACGCTCTCCAGCGACACAATGGGCGCCACAGCGTCGTAGAAATGCAGGTCGCTTTCCGGGCAAAGCGCGGCAATCTTCTCCGCGATGGCATCGCTGGACAAGGGGCCGGTCGCAATGACGACCTGGCCCTCGGGAATCTCGGTTGCCTCCGCCTCTACGATCTCCACGTTCCCACAGGCACGGAGCTTTTCCGTAATGTAGCGGGAAAAACCCACGCGGTCCACCGCCAATGCGCCGCCGGCAGCAACCTTATTTCGGTCTGCGCTCTCCAGGATCAGAGAACCCATGCGCCGCATTTCCTCTTTCAGCAGGCCCACCGCGTTGGTCAGCTCATCGCTGCGGAGAGAGTTGGAGCAGACCAGCTCCGCAAAGTATTCCGAATGGTGGGCAGGAGTCATTTTCGCAGGCTTCATTTCCACCAGGCGTACCGGTACTCCCCGTTTGCTGAGCTGCCAGGCACATTCGCTTCCGGCCAGGCCCGCGCCCAGAACTGTCACTTTTTCCATGATTATTCCTTCGTTTTTGCCGTCTTTTTCGCAGCGGGCTTTTTCGTTGCCGTCTTTTTCGCTGCAGGTTTTTTTGCCGCAGTCTTCTTGGTCGCCGTCTTTTTGACCGCAGGCTTTTTCTCTGGGGGCTCAGCGGTCTCCGCCTTGTTATCGGTTTCCGCCTTTTCGGTCTCCACTTTCGCTTTTCTATGATAGCCCCGCTTTTCCTCCGGAACGAAATTGACGCATTCCTCGTTGATGCAGAAGGGCTTCAGCGCGCCGCGGCCCGACTTCTTGAACATGGTTTTCCCGCAGGCAGGGCAGAAATCCTTGGTGGGCACGTCCCAGGTAATAAAGCCGCATTCCGTTCCCCGCTCGCATGCGTAGAAGACATAGCCTCTCTTGGAGGTGCGCTTCAGGATCCGGCTGCCGCATTTGGGGCATTTGCCGGGCATTTCTACCACGATCGGCTTGGTAAAGGTGCATTCCGGAAAGCCCGGGCAGGCCAAAAACTGGCCGAACTTGCCTTTCTTCACCACAAGCTGCCGGCCGCAGACCTCGCAATACTCATCGCTGAGTACATCCGGCACTTTGATGCGAACGCCGTCCAGCTCCTGTTCCGCGGTCTCCAACTCCTGATGGAAGCTGCCGTAAAACTCCTGGAGCACGTCACGCCAGGGAGTCTTGCCCTGCTCGATCTCGTCCAGCTCCGCTTCCATGTGGTTGGTGAATTTTAGATCCACAATGTCCGCAAAGTGGCCCTTCATCAGCTCCGTCACCACCTCGCCCAGCGGCGTGGGGCGGAGATACTTGCCCTCTTTCAAAACATAATCATGGGCGGTTATGGTCGTGATGGTGGGCGCATAGGTGGAGGGGCGTCCGATGCCCTTTTCCTCCATGGCCCGGATCAGGGTTGCCTCCGTATAGCGGGCAGGCGGCTGCGTGAACTGCTGATCGGGCAGCATTTTCTCCAGCTTCAGTCGCTCCCCTTCGCTCAGAGAAGGCAGGGGGTTCGAAATCTCATTGCTCTCTTCGTCCCGCGCTTCCTCATAGACGGCGGTATAGCCGGGGAATTTCAGCTCCGAATAATTGGCGCGGAAGGTGTACCCCGCGCTGTCCACATCCACAGAGACGTTATCATAGACGGCATTTGCCATCTGGCAGGCGGTAAAGCGGCCCCAGATCAGGCGATAGAGCCGATACTGCTCCTGGGTCAGATCCTTTCGCACCTGCTCCGGCGTCAGGAAAACGTCGGTAGGACGGATCGCCTCATGGGCGTCCTGGGCGCCGGCCTTGGTCTTGTAGCGGCGGGGCTGGGCGGGGAGATACGCGCTGCCATACCGTTCTCCGATAAAGGAGCGGGCAGCGGTCAAGGCCTCCTCCGAAAGGCGCAGCGAGTCGGTACGCATATAGGTGATCAGGCCAACTGTGCCCTGGCCGGAGATTTCCACGCCTTCATAAAGCTGCTGGGCGATGGACATGGTGCGCCGCGGCGTCATATTCAGGCGGCGGGAAGCCTCCTGCTGCAGCGTAGAGGTAATAAAGGGGGGCGCCGGGCTGCGCTGCTTTTCCCCGCGCTTCACGCTGGACACGGTGAAGGGCGCGTCCTTTGTGGCAGCGATGACCCGATCCACGTCCTCCCGGGACTTCAGCTCTTGCTTCTTGTCCCCCCGGCCGAAAAAGCGTGCGGTAAAGCTGCCGCCGTCTTCCCGAGAAAGGGTGGCGTCCAGCAGCCAGTATTCTTCCTTTACAAAGCTCTTGATTTCCTCTTCCCGGTCAACGACCATCCGGGTCGCAACCGACTGAACCCGCCCGGCGGAGAGGCCGCGCTTGACCTTGCGCCACAGCAGCGGAGAGAGGGTGTAGCCCACGATCCGATCCAGAATGCGGCGTGCCTGCTGGGCATCCACCAGATCCTGGTCGATGTCCCGGGGATTCCGGATGCTCTCGGTCACGACCTTCTTGGTGATCTCGTTGAAGGTCACCCGGCGCGCCTTGCTGTCCGGCAGCTCCAGCAGCTCCTTCAGGTGCCAGGAGATGGCCTCGCCCTCCCGGTCAGGGTCCGTTGCGAGATAGACGGTCTTCGCGCTCTTGGCAGCTTTTTTCAGCTCCTGGATCAGCTCCGTCTTATCCCGCACCGGGATATACTGGGGCTCGAAGCCGTTTTCAATATCCACGCCCATTTTGCTCTTGGGCAGGTCGCGGAGATGGCCCATGGAGGCCGTCACTTTATAGTCGCCGCCCAGGTATTTCTCGATGGTTTTGGCCTTGGCGGGTGATTCCACAATTACCAGATCTTTTGCTTTTGCCATGATGGATCCTCACTTCTTCGTGATATTCAGGGAATAGTAGTTGCCGGGATTGCGCTTCACATACCGGCGTATGGTCAGCATGGTCAGCAGCCGCAAAACCGTGCCGGTGGGCAGCCCGGACTTTTCGATGATATCGTCCACATGGGTGCTCTCCTTCTCGATGGCGCCCACGATCCGCAGCTCGTCCTCCGAGAGATCGGAGAGCTGCTCTCTCAGGTCAATATAGTCTCCGTTCTTTTCCTTGTCAACGGATTTTTTCGGCGCTTCCACAGGCGTTTGTGCCTGAAAAACAGCCATACCTACCGGCGGAGTCAGCTTCCCGGCGTCATGCAGCTTGCCCGGGAAAAGGCCTGTAAACTCCTCCAGCACATCCCAGCCGCAGGTGACGAGCTTGGCGCCGTCCTTGATCAGCGCCAGCGTCCCTGCGCTGTTTTCCGCATCGGCATTCCCGGGAACGGCAAAAACCTCTTTCCCCTGATCCAGCGCCTCTCTGGCAAACAGGCGGGTTCCGCTGCGCTCCGGTGCTTCCACCACCACAACGCCTGCGGAAATCCCGGCGGCCAGCCGGTTGCGTTCCCGGAAAAACTGCTTTTGGGAGCGGGTTCCGGGCGGATACTCGCTGACAAGCGCCCCGCGCACCGCAAGCTCCCGAGAGAAATAACTTCTGTCCTCCTCATGGGAGGTGCCGAGAACGCCAACGCAGCTCTTGTCCGCCAAAAGTGCGCCCCGAGCCGCCTCGGAATCCACACCGCTTGTCAGGAGAGAAACTACCGTTCCCCCGCACATGCTGATCTGATACGCCAGTTCCCGTCCCATTTTCAAGCCGTAGAGGCTTGCCTTCCGCGTACCGATCACCGAGATCAGCGCCTCGTTGTCCACGTCCGGGAGCTTGCCTTTCACATACAATACCACAGGCGGCGCAAAAATATTCTTCAATCTCTTGGGGTAAAGCGCGTCCTGGAGTGTAATGACCTGCAGATATTGCTCCTCGCACTTGCCGAGGATTACATTGGCGCGGGCAAGTCCCTTTTTCTCCAGCTTTTCCGCCTCCTGGGCGCTTACGCCCGGCAGCAGCGCATAACTGCCGGGGGAGGCAAAATAAGCGGCCTCCGCATCGCCGTAATGCTCGATCAGAGCAGCCTTGGCCCTGGGGCTAACCGCCGCCGAAGACAGCCAGATCCAATATTGCAAAGCCGCCACCGTCTCACACCCTCTCTCTATTCTCCCCGCACCGTCTCCCACATAAGCACACTTGCCGCAACCGCCGCGTTCAGCGATTCGCTGTCAGGCCGCATGGGGATGATGATCGTCCGGTCACACTGTTCCAGCAGTTCCGCGCTCAGGCCGCGGCCTTCGCTCCCCACTGCCACAGCTGCATGCCCCAGCGGCACCCGGCGCACATCCATCGCCTGCTCCTCCAGCGCAGCCCCGTAGAGCGGCAAGCCCTGATCCTGCAGGAACGGTTTCAGCAGCGAGGTTTCCACCTCCAGCACCTTCTGGCGGAAAATGGCCCCCATCGTAGCCCGGACGGTTTTGGGGTGATATAAATCGGCACAGGCCCCGGTCAGGATCACCGCGTCCACGCCGAAGGCGTTTGCGGTGCGGATCACGGTGCCCACATTTCCCGGATCCTGCACGCCCTCCAAAATGATGGCGTTCTGCAGCGGCGCAGGCTTACCGCAGCCGCGGATCGCCACGGTAAAAAGAGGGCCGGGACTGTTGGACATGGGGGAAGCATAATCGAAAAGCTCCGCCGGGACAAGAACCTGCGCCGTTTCCCGGGGCAGATCAAGATCATCGGCTTTCTCCTTCCAAAGCACGCTGGTCACCCTTGCGCCGAAGGCAAGCGCTTCCCGCAGGGTCTTCTGCCCGTCACAAAGGTATTCCCCCTGCTCCCGGCGGTATGCCCCGTCCGCTGCGAGCTGGCGGACATGTCGAATATAGGGATTCTTACGTGAGCTGATCATCTCCACGGCTTTTCCTGCTTTCCCACGTTTATTATAATAGTGTCATGATACAATGCTTGGAAAGATTTTGCAAGTCCGAATCTATTTGAAGGCAGTCCGTAAAAAACAGGGCGGCACGAAGACCGCCCTGAGATTCTATTCTTTTGCCGCCTCGTAGTCCAGGATCTGGCGGAACTGGGTCTCGTACAGCTCCCGATAAGTGCCTCCCCGTGCCAGCAGCTCCTCGTGGGTACCGGACTCGGTGATGGTGCCGTCTTTGACCACCAGGATCCGGTCCGCCTTCAGGATGGTGGAGAGCCGGTGTGCAATCACGATGCTGGTACGTCCCTCCATCAGAGCTTCCAGCGCGTCCTGAATGGCGTTTTCGGTGATGGAGTCCAGCGCGGAGGTGGCCTCGTCCAGGATCAGGATCTTCGGATCCTTCAGAATGACCCGGGCAATGGAAAGCCGCTGCTTCTCGCCGCCGGAAAGCTTCAGCCCCCGGTTACCCACCAAAGTTTCCAGTCCTTCCGGCTGATTGTGGATAAAGTCCGTGAGGTTGGCAATATAGCAGGCGGCCTCCAGTTCCTCGGGGCTGGCGTCCTCCTTGGCATAGAGCAGATTCTCCCGGATCGTCCCGTTAAAGAGATAGCTGTCCTGGGTCACAACACCGATCTGCTGGCGCAGATACTTGAGATCGAAATCCCGCACGTCCACGCCGGCAATTTTCACGCTGCCGCCCAGCACGTCATAAAGACGGGGAATCAGGTTTACAACGGTGGATTTTCCCGAGCCGGAGGGGCCAACAATGGCGTACATTTTTCCGCCGGGTACGGTGAAGTTGATATCGGTCAGCAGCGGCTTCTCCGGATCATAGGAAAAGGCCACATGCTCATAGACAATATCCGCATCCGTCACGTCGGGCTTCTGTCCGTTTTCCGGGGACTGGATGGGGTTTTCCATGTCGAAATAATCAAAGATCCGGGTAAAGAGGGCCAGGGAGCGGGTGAAATCCACATGAATGTTCAGCAGACTCTCAATGGGCCGGTATAGTCGGTTGACAAGCGACACAGTCGCCGTGATGGTGCCGACGGTGAGACCGGCGTCGGCCCTTGCGATGATGAACCATCCGCCGGCAAAATAGATCAGCAGCGGGGCAAGCTGGGTAAACATGCCCATGATGACCCGAAACCACTTGCCGCTGCGCTGCTCCTTGAGCTGAAGCCGAGTAAGCTCCTCATTGACCGCGACAAAGCGCTCGTACTCCCGCTCCTCCCGGGTAAAGAGCTTGACCAGAAGGGAGCCGGAAACGGACAGGGTCTCGTTCACCATCTGGTTCATCTCGTCGTTCTTGGCCTGGCTGTCGGACAAAATTTTCCAACGGGTCTTGCCCACGCTCCTGGTGGGGATCACCAGCAGCGGGATCACCACAATGCCGACCAGCGCCAGCTTCCAGCTCATGGTGAAGAGCGCCACCAGCGTTGTCACCACCGTTGCGATATTGGATACGATGCTGGAGAGCGTGCCGGAAATGACAGAGCTGACGCCGGAGATATCCGTATTCATCCGGGTGATGATATCCCCCTGCTTCTCCGAGGTGAAGAAAGCATGAGGCATATGCTGCAGATGATCGAACATCTGATTCTTCATATCGAAGATGATCCGCTGGGAGATCCAGGCGTTTATGTAGCTTTCCAGTACGCTGATGACCTGAGAACCGGCCAGCGTCACAAAAGCCATCAGCAGGAGCTTGATAAGCAGCGTCAGATCCTTGCCCACCAGAGCCTCGTCCACGATCCGACCGGTGATGATGCTGGGCAGCAGGCCCAGAACGGCCGACAGCAATATGGCGGCAAAAACCATGAAAAACTGGAGCCAATAGGGCTTCAGGTAGGATAGGATCCGTTTCAGCAAGGCGCCGCTGACCTTGGGCATCTGTTTCTTCTCTTCTTCCGTCAGGAAGCCGCGGGGTCCCATTCCTCTTCCGGGAACAGCCATTTCATCCCGTCCTTTCCCTTTGCTTTTTTATTATTTTATTGCGTAAAAGCGATTTCGTCAAGAAAAAGCAGCGGATCCGATATGCTTTCCGCTGCCTCTTCCCTTTTATTCCACAAACGGCGCCAGAAGCAGCGCCATATCTTCTCTGGTAAAGCAGGCGTCCCTTTCAATTTCTGCGTCGAACTCCAGGTCAAGGGTCTGCGCCGCAATTTCCAGGGCCTCCCCTTTTGTGAGCGCCTCATGGGGCAGGAACTGCTCTTCCTCCGTTACAAGGCCCTGAACCCTTGCTGACAGCACATAGCTCTTCTGCCAGGCCGGGATCACGCAATCGTCTCCCCAGCCGGTATGCTGCACCGCGTCAAATACCGGCAGACCGGAGAGCTCCATGCAAATGCTCAGAAACTCTCCCCGGGTCACAGGCTTCTCTGGACAGAAGCAATAGCGGCCCAGGAGCTGTTCTCCGGTAAAAAGGCCCTTCTCGCTGAGTTTCGCCGCGGCATAAGCGGCGGGATTGCCGCGCATATCCTCATAAGAAACGCCTCCGTTTTGCGGCAGGATGCGAAGATACACAGCCGATTCTTCCGAGAGGTTCCCCTCGCCATCCACGGTGCGGTACCAAAAGCTGTCCCGGCCAAGCTTTCCTGCACGAGGCGTATACAAAAAGCTCCCGTCTTCCGATACTGCCACACTTCCCTTGACCGGCTCAGCCGTCACGGTATAGTAAAGCGTCTCTTGCCCGCTCTCCGGCAAGGTGCCTCCCACCGAAGTATTCTGAAAGGTTTCCCATTCCGGATATCCAACAGCTTGCCCTACGTCTGCCTGCATGGGCAGCAGGACAAGCGCCGCCAACAATGGCAGCAGCATGCGTTTCATGGGTCTTCCCCCTCTCTCTTTTTCAATATTTTGTATCTGCAGGACCTTTTTATGCAATTTTAAGTTTACTTTCCCGGCGGAGCTATGGTAAAATAGCCCCAAGCAATAAGAGAGGAGTTTTGCTATGTTAGCTATTCCCGTAATTCCGGGTGCTGCCGATTGGATCAACGCAGTTTTTGCCAGCTTTGACCAGAGCATCACCCTTGCCATCCACAAGCTCTACGAGCTGGGCGGCGATTTCATGACCACGATCATGGAATTCATTTCTCTGTTTGGAAAGCACGGTCTGTTTCTCATCTTGCTCTCTCTTGCCCTCGCCTTCTTCAAAAAGACCCGCCGTTTCGGCACGGCCATGTGCATCGGCATCGCCCTGGGCGCCATCTTCGTGAACCTGTACCTGAAGATTGCCATCGCCAGGCCCCGGCCCTATACCCTTGATTTTTACAAGCAGCTCTGGATGACCGTGGGGCAGAATGTGGAAAGCGACTTCTGCTTCCCCTCCGGCCACACCAACGCCGCTTTTGCCACGATGGTTCCTATTTTCATCCTGGGCAACAAGAAAACCAGCTGGCTCGCGCTGGTCTTCGCCGTGCTGATGGGCATTTCCCGGATCTATCTGGTTGTCCACTTCCCCAGCGATGTGGTAGGCGGCATGGTCACCGGCACCATCGCCGGTATGCTCGGCACCATGATCTCTCTCTTCGCGCCGCGCAAGTGGTACCAGTGGGATCTGCTGAAAAAGAAAGCTGAGGAAGAAGAATGTTTGGATTCGGCAAGCTGAGGTTTCGGGGCGTTGATAAAAAAACCGTCTCGGACGAGGAACACGCGCAGGATTATCAGTCTGCCGAGGTGATCGGCCGGGTCAGGCTTGGCAAGCTCTGTCTGTACTACCGGGATCTGGGGCGGAAGTATTATGTGCCCTACTCCTATATTGACCGCAGCTTCACCCGCATCAGCGAATGCCAGCCGGACGACAGCCCTGCCTATTACTATTATCGTCTGATCCTTGTACACGGTGAGAAGGAATTTGCCAACCTGATCTTCAACAAGGAAGAAGAGGTGGACCGCATCCACAGCCGGCTGCAGGAGCTTCACCCGGAGATTGCCTATGGCTACGTTCCGCCCAAGGACGGAAAAGATCGGCCCCGATTCCGCTGATTTCACACCGGTCTTCCATCAAGCGATAGAATAGCGTTTTGTGGATAAACAGTATCAGAAAACATAAACTCAAAGCGACCCGGAGAACGAATCTCCGGGTCGCTTTGGGTTTATGCTGTCTATTTTTCCTTCTGTCCGCTGGCTCGAATTGTGCGGATGTTGCGGATTCCATACAACACGCCGGAGAGCAGCAGCATCCCCATGCACAGGATCACCAGCGCCCAGGAGAGCTGGTCCGGCAGATCCAGCCAGAGAAGATGGAGGATCATCACCAAGTACAGGAGGATGGTCGTGACCTTTCCGTGCCAGTCGGCGCCCTCCACCACTTCGGTCTTTTGAATTGCCGCGATCTGGGTAATTGCCACAAAAATCTCTTTCACGCATAGCAGGACAAGCAAGCCCAGCATTCTGGGAAAGCGGATCAGCAGGCAGCAGAGCATGGCGAGCTGCGTTAGCTTATCGGCAAAGGGGTCCAGGGCCTTTCCGAAGTCGCTGACCATATGAAACCGGCGGGCGATAAATCCGTCCATCGCATCTGTCAGGCCAGAGAGCACCAGCACGATCACCGTTCCGGTGATATCATCCATTTTGAGGTAAAACCACATAAACAGCGGGATCAGCAGGATGCGAAACGCAGAAAGAAGATTCGGGATCGTCAGGATTTTTCCTTTGAAAATCGTCTTCATATCCGCCCTCCTATCCCTGCAGCGTCAGGAATCCGGCGCGAGCATGAAGATGAACCCGGGTGCGGACGCCGGAGCTCTCCCCGTCCAAAGACCATTCCACGCCCTCCGGCGCCTCCACCAGGAACTCCTCCCCCGTCAGTATTTCCAACATCGGGCAATCCGGATCGGCCAGCAGAATACTGCGAACGATCCCATCCCACTCGGGAACGGACTTTGGCGCCTTGATGAGCAGCATGGCAAGCCGCCCGTCATCCGCCGCAATGCTTGCTTCCGGAAGCGTATAGATCCCGGCAATATACCGATTTGTGCTGACGGTACCGAACAGATACTCGCCCTCCAGTCTCTGTCCGTCCGCCTCCACCAGAAGGCGGATGGGCTTGAGGTTGGAAAGCTCCTTTAAGCCGTCCAGCACATAGGCCCCGTAGCCCAGCATATTCTTCTGCGCCTGATCCGTGGAATAGGCCATCCGGGTAAACGCGCCAAAAAGGGCATGATGAAGAAAATACCGCTCCTCAAAGCAGCCCAGATCAAAGGACCGGCGGCGTCCGGCAGCTACGGCCTCCGCTGCGGGAAGGATCTCCCCCGGAAGGTCATGGGTCTGGGCAAAGTCGTTGGTGCTGCCGCAGGGAATATAGCCCAGGGGGACATGCCACCCGCCATCCGCCATGCCGCTGGCGCATTCGTTGAGCGTTCCATCGCCCCCGGCGCACACGACCAGGTCGAACCCGCCGCCCAGCCTGGCGGCCAGATCCCGCGCCTCATTTCGCTGCGCCGTGACCGCCGTGGTGACGAGATAATCCGCATCCATCAGCGTGCGGATCACCTGCGTCATATTTCGTTGGATCATTTTTCTTCCTGCTACCGGATTCACCAGGAGCAGTGCTCTTTGCTGATAAGTCTTGTCCGCTGTTTCCATTGGTTTCCTCTTGCTAAGCCAATTCTAAAATCGCCGATCCCTCCGGCGGAGCAATCCAATCACCCGTTCAAGGAGCCGCCGCAGTACTCGCAGCAGCCAGCCGCATCGGGGATCGTGGTGGCGCCGCACCAGGGGCAGGTCACCGCCATCTTGGGCGCATGCTGTGCCGCTGCTTCCTCCCGAATTTCCTGACGTGCCTGAGTCAGCGCATCCCGGATCTCCTGGCCAATTGTCAAATACTCGTTATAGTCCGCATTCCAGGTGGCAATCCCGGCCTGAGGCTGGCCGGCCAGAACCCCCAGAGCCTGGCTAACCATCTGCGCCTTGATGGCGGCAGCCTGTCTTCCGGCGGTGCCGGGACCGATCTCCCCGATTCTGCGCTGCCCCACGTCGACGGAGCTGGAATTGAGGCGGAAGCGCATTTCGTCAAAATACGGGTGGTTCACATGGATGATGACATAAAAATCGTAAGAATATTCATAGCGAGGCGGAACATAGCTGACCTGCTTGCCGTCCTTATCGGCGCGCTTGAGTTCCCGCTTGTGCTCCTGGATATCCAGCTCGCAGCCGGTGACCTGGGAATAGTCCAATACGTCGGGATTGGCCTCGTTCAGATTTCTGGCAGAGGTCACCATAAACTTGCGGGCGTCCTCATCCAGCAGGACCTTGGTGTTGCGGCCCAGTGTGCGCGTGGTATGGAAAGAGGCCACTGCTGCCCGGTTATCCTCCCGATAGGCCAGCTGCCGGCGGATCTCCTCCACCGTGCTGCTCCGGCGATCACTGAACCAGGGCGAGAGCTTCGCCGCACATTCCTTGCACAGATTTCCGTCCTCCAGCTTGCGGTTACCAAGCAGACCGATTTTGTTCCGGCAGATGTCGCAGAATTTCTTGTCAAAAAGTCCCATGACGATGCTCCTTTCCGATATTCTGTGAAGAATGATGAACGCCTAAAATGCCATAATTATTATACCAGAGCGCAGGCCAAAAGAAAAGCCCTGAAATCCGCGGATTTCAGGGCTTTTTTGGAGCTGGTAATGTGACTCGAACACACGACCTGCTGATTACGAATCAGCTGCTCTACCAACTGAGCTATACCAGCATACCAATATTCAGCAACAGGGAGTATAGCACAGCAAGCCGGAATAGTCAACAAAAATGTTCTGGCAACAGGCGTTTGCCTGCATATGGCCGCAAGCGGTACGGCGTCAAAACCAAAGGGGGCAAACCAGGGCCATCACTCCCCCATAGCAGAACAAGATCCGTTTCCATCTGAATCTCAATCTTTTGCCGGTACAAGCAGAAAAATTACAATTTGAAAACAATTTGTATAACTATTATTGCAGTTGAAAACACAGAGGAATAACAGGCCGCCGCAGGGTGCATTTTAGGAGAAAAAGTGCAGGCAATGATACAAAATGGAGGGGTTTGCAAACTTGGTTTTTTCCCGGTCCAGAGTAACATAATCAACGGAGATAATAATTATCCAGAGAGTTATCAACATTTTCAACAGGGTTTTCCACACCGCTTTTTTGTCGCAATGGCGGGCTTTTTCGGGAAAAAAGGAAAAAAATGTCGAACCCGCAAAAGGGGGTTAGTTACAAAAGAAATACAAATTTTAGTTTACATAACGCAAATAATCAAAACAGAAACATGCGCAGGGATCCACTGTCCGCATAAGAGAAAACCTGATCCCGTGAGAAGATCAAATGGTCCTGCAGCGTAATGCCAACCGTGTCCAATGAGCGGAGTATTTGCTGGGTGACCATATCATCCTCTCTGGAATTGCGAGCCGGACTATCCGGATGGTTATGGGCAAGGATCACCTTGGCTGCCCGGAGCTTCAGCGCCGTCTCCAGGATCATGCGCACGTCCAGATTGACCTGATTGACCGTCCCTCTTGCAAGCTCCACGCATTTGATTACACGATTCTGGGTGTCCAGGCAGAGCATCAGCGCAAGCTCATTTTGCTGATACAGAAAATGGGGCATCAAAAAATCCCGTGCGTCCAGCGTACTTTGGATGCATCGCATCTCCGCTGCGAGGTCCACGGCGCTTTTCCGCATGATCTGCGGAACCAGGCGGATCAGAGACGCCGCGTTTGGGCCGATCCCGTTTACCTCGCAAAGCTCCTGCTCGCTGGCGTCAAACACCGCCTGCATGGATCCGAAGCGGTCCAACAGCGCATGGGCCAATGGATTTGTGTCCTTGCGGGGGATCGCATAGTGCAGCAGCAGCTCCAAGGCGCGGATCCCGTCAAAACCGGCAAGCCCGTTTTCCCGAAAGCTATCCCGCAGGCGCTCCCGGTGTCCGTCATGGATTCCCATGCGTTTTTCCCCCTTTCTTTCTCTGTTCCTTACAGCTCCATGGTGGCATAGGCGTTCAGGTCGCTGCCCGCCGTATGCCCCGCCAGGAATTCATAATACCCCTGCGCGCCGATCATCGCGCCGTTATCGCCGCAGAGCTTCAGCGGCGGCACATAGAGCTGGAAGCCGTGCTGCTGCGCAGCCTTCTGGAAATCGGCGCGAATGCGGGAGTTGGCCGCGACGCCGCCGGCCACGACGACCTTTCTGTAACCCAGTTCCTTGGCTGCTGCCACCGTGCGGGGCACCAGACTATCGCTGACCGCTTTGGTAAAGGAAGCCGCCAGGGACGCCCGGTCGATCTCCTCCCCCTTCTGCTCGGCGTTGTGCACCAGATTGATCACCGCCGTTTTCAGCCCGGAAAAGCTCATGTCATAGGGATTGCCCGCCACATGAGCATTGGGGAAGACATATTTGCTGTCGTCCCCGCCCCGGCTCAAATCATCAATGGGCTTGCCGCCGGGATAGGGCAATCCCAGGACGCGGGCCGTCTTATCAAAGCACTCCCCCGCCGCATCGTCCCGGGTAGCGCCCAGGATCTTCATGTCGGTATAATCCCGCACGTCCACCAGGATGGTGTTGCCGCCGGAGATGGCAAGGCACAAAAACGGCGGCTCCAGCTCCGGATAAGCCAGATAATTGGCCGCGATGTGGCCCCGAATGTGGTGCACCGGGATCAGGGGCACATGCAGCGCCAGGGCGGCGGACTTTGCAAAGTTGACGCCCACCAGCACCGCACCAATCAGCCCCGGCGCGTAAGACACCGCAACGGCATCGATCTCCTCCCGGCTAATGCCCGCAGCCTCAATAGCCCGCTGGGCCAGCAGGGAGATCGACTCCACATGGCAGCGGGACGCGATCTCCGGCACTACGCCGCCATAGACGGCATGGAGCTTGGCCTGGGAAAAAATCTGATCTGTCAAAATATGTCGTCCATCCTCCACGACGGCTACAGCCGTCTCATCGCAGGTGGACTCAAAGGCAAGAATCTTCATCGCCTGAACCTCATTTCCAAAATTTCGTCATCAAAATTGCGTTTTCCACGGGTGCTTCGTAATAGTTCTTCCGCAGGCCTACGGGCTCAAAACCATGCTTGCGGTAGAGCGCGATGGCAGGCTCATTGTGCTCCCGTACCTCCAATGTCACGAAAGCCAGCTCATGGGCCTCACAGCGGCGCAGCAGCTCCAAAATCAGAGCGTCCCCGATTCCGCGGCGGCGCTGCTGGGGAGCGACCGCCACGTTGGAGATATAGCCCTCGTCCAGCACAAACATCATCCCCACATAGCCCAGGACCGTGCCGCTCTCCTCCGCAACAAGGAATTCATGCATGCCATCGGGAAGTTGACTCTGCAGCATCTCCCGTGTCCAGGGCAAGGAAAAGCACTGCTTTTCCAGCTCCTCCAGCGCCTCCAGGTGGCAGGGCGCCGCGTCCACAATGCTGTAGGCCATCAGTGCGCCTCCGCCCAGCTATGACCGCTGTTGACCTCCACCGTCAGCGGCACGGACAGGTCTGCGGCATGTTCCATCTCTTCCCGGAGAATGCGGCCAACCGCTTCCACTTCGTTTTCCGGACACTCCACGATCAGCTCATCGTGCACCTGCAGCAGCAGTCTGGCCTGGAGATTATCCCGGCGCAGCCGTTCGTCCACATGCACCATGGCAAGCTTGATGATATCCGCCGCCGTACCCTGAATGGGCATATTCAGCGCCACTCGCTCTCCAAAGGTACGGAGATTGAAGTTGCTGCTCTTGAGCTCCGGCAGCTCTCTCCGGCGACCGTAGAGCGTGACCACATAGCCGTTCTCCTTCGCTTCCTCCACCACACGCTTCATATAGTCCCGCACGCCGTGATACTTTTCCAGATAGGCCTCCATATACGCTTTTGCTTCATTGGGAAACACCCCGATATCCTGACTCA
The DNA here is from genome assembly GCA_964395795.1 of uncultured Oscillospiraceae bacterium. Taxonomy (GTDB): domain Bacteria; phylum Bacillota; class Clostridia; order Oscillospirales; family Oscillospiraceae; genus Limivicinus. Next base: position 29,617 of record CAYNBS010000008.1, on the reverse strand, counting down.
GCGAGAAGGCGGAGATGCCGTACACGATGCCGAAGTTCACCGCCTTGGCCCGGCTGCGCAGGGTGGGCGTGACATCTTCCAGGGGCACGCCGAAGACCTTGGAGGCCGTAACCGCGTGGAAATCCTCCCCGGAGAGAAACGCCTCCTGCATGGCCTTGTCATCGGAGATGTGGGCCAGCAGGCGAAGCTCGATTTGGCTGTAGTCCGCGTCTACCAGCACCTTGCCCGGCGCCGCCACAAACATGCGGCGGATCTGGGCGCCCAGCTTCTTGCGGATGGGGATATTCTGCAGGTTCGGCTCCCGGGAAGAGAGACGACCCGTATCGGTCACGGTCATCTGGAAGCTGGTGTGGATGCGTCCGTCCTCCCCGATGACCTTCAACAGTCCGTCGGCGTAGGTGGACTTGAGCTTGGTCAGCTCCCGGTATTCCAGCACCTCGTCCACAATCGGGTGCTTGCCGCGGAGCTTGTCCAGCACGTCCGCATTGGTGCTCCAGCCGGTCTTGGTCTTTTTACCGGAGGGCAGCATCAGCTCTTCAAACAAAACGTTTCCCAGCTGCTTGGGCGAGAGGATGTTGAACGCATGTCCCGCCCGGTTCCAAACGCTTTCCTGCAGTGCAGCGATCCCGGCATTCAGACTCTCCCCGAATTCATACAGCGCCTTCCGATCCACCAGGAAACCGCTTCGCTCCATTCGCGCCAGCACCGCGCAAAGTGGCAGCTCCGCCTGCCGATACAAGGCCTCCATCCCAAGCGCGCGGAGCTTCTCTTCCAAGGGAGCGCGAAGCTGCCACACAGCCTCCGCTCCGTGGAGCTCCGTCCCCAGATAGCGCAGGGACAGCTTTTCCGGCGAATAGTCGCTGACGGTGGCTTCCAGCAGATAGCCTGCCAGAGCCGTGTCGAAATCGAAGCCCTCCAGCGGCAGGGAATCTGCCAGGAGAAGGTTCATCAGTTCCTTGGCGTTATGGGTGATCTTTTGGATTTCCGGGGAAAAGAGCTTCTTCAGAAGGGCCTGCAGTCCCTCGCCGCAAGCATTCCAGGAAGCGGCATAGACCTTCTCGCCGTCGCAAAGCTCCAGATCGTCCAGGCTCTCGGGCGCATAGATCGCCCAGCTGCGCCCCGCCAGTTCCTCTGCAAGGCGCAGCGCTCCCGCTTCGTCCAGCTCAAGGCGCGGGAGGCAAGGCGTCTCTTCGGCGGATGCCTTTTCCTCTGCCGGCGTCAAGCCCCACTTTTCCATAAATTTGAAGAAGCCCAGCCGCTTCATCAGGTCATACAGTCCCGGCTGATACCCGTGGTCCCACAGATTCTCCGCCGGGTGGAAATCCAGCGGCACCTCCCGCAGAATGGTTGCCAGCCAATAGGACAGGCGGGCGCTCTCCTCTCCTTCGCGGAGCTTCTTTCGTACGCTCTCCTTTACTTCCAAGGCGTCCAGGTCGCGGTAGATGGCGTCCAGGCTGCCGTAGCGGTGCAGCAGATCCATCGCGGTCTTCTCCCCCACGCCGGGGACGCCGGGGATGTTATCGCTGCTGTCGCCCATCAAAGCCTTCAAATCCACCATTTTGGCGGGATCAAAGCCGTATTCGGCGCGAAAAACCTCCGGCGTATACTGGATGGTCTCGGTCTGGCCCATACGGGTTTTCACGTTGCAGACCGTGGTTTTTTCGCTGATGAGTTGCAGGCTGTCCTTATCGCCGGTGACGACGACACAGTTCCAGCCCTCTTTTTCGCAGACAGCGGCGGCAGTGCCCAGAATATCGTCCGCCTCGTAGCCCTCCAGCTCGTATCGCCGGATGCCCATCTGATCCAGAAGCTCCTTCAGGATCGGCATCTGCACCGCCAGATCCTCCGGCATGCCCGCTCGCTTGGCTTTATACCCGTCATAGGCCTTATGCCGGAAGGTAGGCGCCTTCAGATCAAAGCTGACGCAGACTGCTTCCGGCCTTTGCTCCTCCAGCAGCCGCTGCAAAATGGCGAGAAAGCCGTACAAGGCATTGGTAGGGGTGCCGTCCGGCGCGTTCAAAGGCCGCACCCCGAAGAAAGCACGGTTCACAATGCTGTTGCCGTCCAGAATCATCAATTTCATATTGCGACCTCACTTTTCGCCCCGCAGGCGAATGATCTCGTCCCGCAGTTGGGCGGCGATCTCGTATTCCAGCATCTGGGCGGCCTTGCGCATCTTGGCCTCCAGGCTTTCGATCCGTTCCTTCCGCTCCCGCTCGGTCATCTTCACGCCGCCGGTCTTCTTCGCGCTCTCCGGCGCGGAGGAGATTTCCAGCAGCTCCCGCACGTCTTTGACGATGGTCTTGGGCACGATGCCATTGGCCTCATTATAGGCCATCTGTTTGGCCCGGCGCCGCTCCGTCTCATCGATGCAGGCGCGCATGGAGGGCGTCACGGTATCGGCGTACATGATGACATAGCTCTCCGCGTTGCGGGCGGCGCGGCCCACGGTCTGGATCAGGCTGGTCTCACTGCGCAGGAAGCCTTCCTTATCCGCGTCCAGGATCGCCACCAGGCCCACCTCCGGGATATCCAGGCCCTCTCGCAGAAGGTTGATGCCCACCAGCACGTCGAATTCGCCCATACGCAGGTCGCGAATGATTTCCATGCGTTCGATGGTGCCGATATCGTGGTGCATATAGCGGCAGCGGATCCCCGCGTTCAGCAGGTAGCCGGAGAGGTCCTCCGCCATTTTTTTGGTCAGGGTGGTCACCAGGACCCGCTGCTGACGGGCGATCTTGCCGTTGATCTCCCCGATCAGATCGTCGATTTGCCCTTCAATGGGCCGCACAAAGATTTCGGGATCCAGCAAGCCAGTGGGGCGGATGATCTGCTCCACCACCTGACCCGCCCGTTCCTTCTCATAGTCCCCCGGCGTTGCGGAGACATACACCCGCTGATGGATGCGCTGGGTAAATTCTTCAAACTTCAAGGGGCGGTTGTCAAAGGCCGAGGGCAGGCGGAAGCCAAAATTCACCAGCGATTCCTTCCGCGCCCGGTCGCCCCGATACATGGCGCGTACCTGGGGCAGCGTCACATGGCTCTCGTCCACAAACAGCAGGAAGTCCTTGGGAAAATAGTCCAGCAGCGTCATGGGGGGGCTTCCCGGCGCCCTGTTGGAGATCACCCGGGAATAGTTCTCGATGCCGGAGCAGTAGCCCAGCTCCTGCATCATTTCGATGTCATAATCCGTCCGCTGGCGGATGCGCTGGGCCTCCAGCAGCTTGTTGTTCTCCTCGAACCAGCGGACCCGCTCATCGCACTCATCGCGGATCCGGTCAATGGCGGCTGCCATCTTTTCTTTGGTCGTTACATAGTGGCTGGCAGGGTAAATCGCCACATGGTTCAGCACCCGGGTTGGCGCTCCGGTGACCACGTTGATTTCGCTGATCCGATCCACTTCGTCTCCGAAGAATTCCACCCGAATGGCCCGGTCATTGGAGTAAGCGGGAAAAATCTCCACCGTGTCGCCCCGAACGCGGAACTTGTTGCGCTCAAAAGCGATATCATTGCGCTCATAGCGGATGTCGATCAGCTTCCGCAGGAGCTCATCAAAGTTCCGGGTCTGCCCCGGGCGAAGAGAGACGACCATATTGGCATAGTCGATGGGGTCGCCCAGGCCATAGATACACGAGACGGAGGCCACCACGATCACATCCCGCCGCTCAAACAGGCTGGAGGTGGCGCTATGACGCAGACGCTCGATCTCGTCGTTGATGGAGGCGTCCTTCTCAATGTAGGTATCCGTGTGGGGGATATAGGCCTCCGGCTGGTAATAATCGTAATAGGACACGAAGTACTCCACCGCGTTCTCGGGAAAAAACTCCTTAAACTCACTGCAGAGCTGGGCGGCCAAGGTCTTGTTATGGGCCAGCACCAAGGTGGGCCGGTTCATGCGGGCGATGACGTTTGCCATGGTAAAGGTCTTACCGGAGCCGGTGACGCCAAGCAGCACCTGCTCGTCCAGCCCGTTTTCCAGACCCATCACCAGGCTGTCAATGGCCTCCGGCTGATCCCCGGTGGGCCTGTAATCCGAAACCAGTTTGAAGTGATCCATACGCTTCTCCCAGTAAACAATTTTTCATTATATTGTACCACACAACACATGAAAGTACAAGAATCGGCCGCTGCAATCTTGCGATTTTCCGTTTGTTGTTTTTCTTGTAAGGAAGGAAGAAATATGTTATAATGAAACGATTCCATTTCATGGAGGTACCTATGACTACCATTAATTCCGTTGGAAAAGCAAAACAGATCGTTCGTGAGATCAGCAAGGCCATCGTTGGCAAGGACGAGGTGCTCATCAAGGTGCTGCTGGCCGTCATCGCCGGCGGGCATATCCTGATGGAGGACATCCCCGGTGTGGGAAAGACCACCATGGCTGTCTCCCTGTCCAAAGCACTGGGGCTTGACTATAACCGGGTTCAGTTCACGCCGGACGTGCTGCCCTCGGACATCACCGGCTTTTCCATTTATGATAAGAACAGCGGCGAGATGCGCTATCAGAAGGGCGCTGTGCTCTGCAACCTCTTCCTGGCGGACGAGCTGAACCGTGCCACCAGCCGCACCCAGTCCGCTTTGCTGCAGGCGATGGAGGAGGGCGAAGTGACGGTGGATAACAACACCTACCCTGTGCCCCAGCCCTTTGTGGTCATTGCCACCCAAAACCCCACCGGCGCCAAGGGCACACAGATGCTGCCCGACTCCCAGATGGACCGGTTTATGCTGCGCCTGAGCATCGGCTATCCCGAGCATGCCGACGCCATTGAAATGATCCGCCGCAAGCAGAGCGGCATGAGTCCCGAGGACGTGGATCAGGTGGTCAGCCGCCAGGAGATGCTGCAGATCCGCAAGGAGGCCGAGGGTGTTTACATCAAAGACAGCGTGATCGAATATATCGTGACGCTGTGCGAGCGCACCCGCAACGACCCGCGTATCCTCCAGGGCGCGAGTCCCCGGGCTTCCCTTGCCTTGACCGCGCTGGCCAAGGCCACGGCCTGGATCCAGGGGCGGGATTATGTACTGCCCCGTGACGTGCGCTTTGTGTTCAATGACTGCATTGAGCACCGGCTGATCTGGGCGCCGGAGCTTGCCCGTTCGGCTGAGCGCTTTGCTGTGCTGGAGGAGATTTACGACTCTGTCCCCGCTCCCGCTATCCGCTGATGATACCGACGTTCAATTTATTGATTTATCTGCTGTTGCTTGGCGGGGTTTGGTTGTTCCGCATGGCCTATATTGGCTGGTTCGGGCAGTACCTGCTGGCCTGCATGATCTGGATCCCGGCGGCACTGGTGCTGCTGTCGCTGCCATCCATGCTGCGGCTGCGGCTGACGCTGGATGCGCCGCCCACCGTGACGCGAAACGCAGAGGGACGTGTAACGCTGCAGTTCGGTAATCCCTCTCTTCTGCCCTTGCGCCGGGTCACGGTCTGGCTTGAAATAGAAAACCGCTTCACCGGCGAGGTCACCAAAAATCGCTTTCACTATCTGGGCCTGTCGTCCAGCACAGGGGAGCTGCCGCTGCCCACAGGCTTTTGTGGGCAGCTTCAATGCAAGCTTGTCCGGGTGGAATGCCGGGATCTTCTGGGTCTCTTTGCCTTGCGCCGTAAGTGCCCTGCTCCCGTGATCTGCACGGTTTTGCCCGAATCCAAGGGGCCTTCCGTCCCGCCGGATTTGGAAGCGGCGCTGAGCACTGCGGTTCAGCTCAAGCCAAAATACGGCGGCGGTTACTCGGAAGAGCATGACCTGCGCGAGTATCGCCCGGGCGACACGGTAAACAGCATCCACTGGAAGCTCAGCTCCAAAACGGATGAGGTCATCGTGCGCGAGCCGCTGGTCAGCGCCAATCAGGACGTTTTTGTGGTTCTGGGCCGCATCGGCAAGGAGGACCGGGGGCTGGAGGTGCTCTCCTGGCTTTCTCTGGAGCTTTGCAGCCGAGAGATCCCCCATACCATCGTGGCAGATGCCCTGTATGACGTGGGCAATGAGAACGAGATGGAAGACGCGCTCTGCACCATCCTCGCAAATCCCATGGACAAGCCCTGCCCCTTTGATCCTTCCGGCGCACGCAGCGTCTTTGTCATCACGGACGGGGAGGTGCAGGTGCGATGAACCGAATCCTCAATCGCCTTTCCAGTCTTTTTCTGCTGTGTCTTGGCGTGTGCTGTCTCACCGCCCTGATCGGCAGCAGCTTTTCGCTGCTTTTCTCTCCTTCGCTTTGGCTGTGGCTTCTGGGCTCCTGTGTGCTGCTCTGGATCGCGGCGTCCTTTCGCCGCGGGATCCTGGTGGGGATGCCGCTGGCAGCGCTGCTGCTCTATGGCGCCACCCGCGTCCTGGGGGCCAATCCGGTCGCCCAGCTCAACGACCTGCTGGATCGGGTCACCGGCGCGTTCTTTACCCATGTGACCAACCCCGGCGCTCCCTACGGATATATAAACTCCGTTTCTTCCCACAGTCTGGTATTGCTCTATTTGGGCTTTCTGATCGCCGCGGTTCTGGCTGTCTCTCTGAACTCCAGAGGGGCGCGCATCTCCCTCTCTCTGTTAGCAACACTGCCCGCCTTTGGCGCCTGTGTGATCGTGAACGGCGCGCTGCCCGCGCTGCCCGCTGCGGGTATGCTGCTGTTCTGGTTTCTCCTGGTGCTCTCCGGCGGCAGCTTTCAGAAGGATGGGAACACCGGGCGAACGGTTCTGTGCTGCCTGATTCCGGTCAGTCTGCTGCTGGGTGGGATCCTAGCTCTGCACCGCCCGGAGGACTACGTTTACACCGAGTATGACATTCAGCTCAGCAAACGGCTTGACCGGCTGGCGGATTATTTTGATCTGCTGACAGGCGGAAGCCGGAATGCGGAGGTTCACGCCTCTGACCCGGATAACCCGGACGCTACAGACGCACCCCGTTCCAGCTTTCAAAGCGCTTGGGATGCGGAGGATAACAGCATGCGTCTGACGCAGGAATACGACTCCTCGCGGACAGAGATGCGAGTCCTCCAGGTGAAGGCCGAGACCTCGGGACGCATGCATCTGCGCATCCAATCCTACGGCGACTATACCGGAACCGGCTGGCTTCCTGCGGAAGAGCTGAGCGCCGGCTCCTCCCTTCCCTTCACCGCCTTTGCCGCCTCTGCCTCCCCCGATGGGGTGAAAAGGGAGCTGGAAATCCGCACGTATCTGGATCTTGCGGGGCTCTGCCTGCCCTACTATGCGGCAGTCTCCTCCGGCTCTGATGTTGTTGTGACGGCGGAAAGCCAGGAAAGCTATCGGGTTTCCTACACCGATTATCGCGGGGATCCGGGCGATTTGCGCCTGCCGACAGAATCCGCCGCATCGGAGCAGTCCTACCAGGCCCATGCCCACAGCGTCTATACGCGCCTGCCGGACGCTACAAGGGACGCTGCCCTGCAGCTCTGCCGCAGCGCAGGCCTGTCCGCCGGGCAGGCGGATTTGATCCCTGCGGTGGCCGAATATGTGCGCCAGAGTGCCGTCTATGACCTGCAGACCGCACCTTATCCCTCTGACGACTATGCCATCTATTTTCTCACGCAGGCGCACCGGGGCTACTGCATCCATTATGCCACCGCTGCCGCCGTGCTCTACCGCGCGCTGGGCATTCCTGCCCGCGTCACCGAGGGTTTCCTGGTGGATACCCACGCCGGGCAGTTCATCGATGTGACAGCCGGTGACGCCCACGCCTGGGTGGAGGTGTATCTGGACGGCCTTGGCTGGGTGCCGGTGGAAGTAACGGGCGCCAACGGCTATGCCACCGTGGAGCCATCTCCCACACCAGCGCCCACGGAAATCCCCCAGGAGAGCACCCCTGCCCCAAACGAGGAGGGCGGGAGCAGTTCTCCTTCCGGAACACCCACGCCAAGTCCCGAGCCTTTGCCCTCTGACGCCCCCCAGACGCCGCCGGACCAGCAGGAGCATCACAAGCCCTTCCCCTGGCGCGTTCTTTGGATCGTTCTGGCGGGACTGCTGTTGCTCCCGCTCTGGTACGGTCTCATCCGCGCTGTCCGTTTGACGGGGCTGCGGAATCAGGATGGCAGAAAGGCCGTTATCGCCTGCTGGCGTTACGCCGGGAAGGTGACGTCCTACGGAGCGGAGCTGCCGCCGATCATTGAGCATACAGCCGAAAAGGCCGCCTTTAGCCCGCACACGATCCGGCGGGAAGAAGTTAACGAGTGCCAGGCTGCCCTGGACCAGATGATCGCATCGTTGTACCCGGGACTTCGACCACTGCAAAAATTCCGCTTCCGTTTTCTCCAAGGCCTGAAGTAATGATAAACCCCGAAGAAGGATTGCGTCCTTCTTCGGGGTTATTTTCTTCTTCTGTTATCGGGCATATAGCCATCCGTCCTGGGATTCCTCCAGGAAATCCCGCAGGGACGCGGCAAAGTCCAGCGATAGCTGAGACAGCCTTCCTTTCTGTGCAATCAAAGGGTCGATCATGCGCTTTTTCGCCGGGATGACCCTTCTCTTCTCTTCCGGCGCCTCTGCAGGGTCTGTCACCATTTGATGGAGCCTACAGAAGCGGCGCCAATCCTCGGCAGATCTTGGATCCGCCTGCAGCCGGCCTATTACCTCCGGCTCTGTCCCGTAAAGCTCCGCCTCAGTCAAGACGCCGCGGCCGATTGCCCGCTCCAGCAGCTCTGCCAGCATCTGCATGGCATAACGGTCCTGGGGCGAAACATAAACCCGGGAACACCGCAGCGCCGCAAGCCCGAAGGCTCGGGCCAGCTCCAGCGTGCCAAAGGCAAGCTCCGCCTCTCCGTCCTCATTTTCTCCAACCGTCAGATCATCATACCAAAGCTGCAGCGTCTCCCGAGGAGCGAACCCGTAGTTCAGCGCATTCCCCAGGGTATATTCCAACCTATCGGCAGACAGGCGCGGGGACTCATTATCTGCAATGGGATAGCGGTGATAGTCGGAAATTTCCTCCAAATCGATCCCAAGTCGAGCCAAAAGCGGGGCAAGGCTTTTAGAGGCCCGCAGGATCTGCTCCGTCCCCGCCTCGGTGGATTCCTGACGCAGGTGATCCCCATGCAGGAAGTCAATGGAGTGGGCAAAGGCAGGCGTTGCAACATCATGGAAGAGCGCCGACAGCGTCTGCGCCGCATCCCCGGTAAAATCCCAGACAATGCGGGCAACCCCCAGGCTATGGGTATAGCGGGAATAGGTCTGCAGCCCCTGAAACAGCGGAAAAGCAGTATACTCGCAGCCGCAGTTCATGCCCACGTTTTGCAGGCGCTGCAGCTCCGGCAGGGCGGTAAAATCTCGCAGAAAGTCCGGCTCCTTCCGCCGGTAGCGCAGCCACAGCTCCATTCGCAGCTCCTTTCCGCTTTCAGCCCAGCTTCTCCTGATATTCCGCCTCCCGGAAGCCCACCAAGACGAAGTCCTCCCCAATAAGCAGCGGGCGCTTGACCAGCATGCCATCGCTCGCCAAAAGGGTCAGCTGCTCCTCCTCGGTCATTTGGGGGAGTTTGTCCTTCAGCCCCAGCGCCTTATACTGCAGGCCGCTGGTGTTAAAAAAACGTCGGAGCGGCAGCCCGCTGCGCTGCTGCCAGGTGTGCAGCTCTTCCGCTGTGGGCTTCTCTTCCCGGATCAGACGGGTCTTATAGTTGACCGCATGCTCGTCCAGCCATCGTTGGGCCTTCTGGCAGGTGCTGCACTTGGGATAGCAAAGAAAGGTCATGTGATTTTCTCCCATAAAAGGGCGGCTGCAAGTTCTTGCAGCCGCCAATATTCATTCGTTGTTTCAAGGATCAGAAGCCGGTTTTTCCGGGTTCTCGGGTGCGGCAGGCTCCGTCGGATCGTCAAACCTGGCGATCTTCCGGGCAGGGCGCTCGATGGTACTGTCGTTGCGGGCAAGCTTCGCCTGCTTTTCGCTTTCGGGCATGAATTCGCCATGCTCGAAGTAATAGTCGAACTCCTCGCCCTCCATCGTTTCGTTCACCAGGAGATACTCGGCAACAGCGCGAAGCTGATCGGCGTGCTCCGTCAGGATCTTTTCGCACTGGACAGCGGCCTTATCGAAGATGGCCTTGACTTCCTCGTCGATGGCTGCGGCCGTCTCCTCAGAATAGCTCTTGGTGGTGCCGAAGTCCCGGCCGATAAAGATGGACTGATCGGAGCTATCGTACTTGATGGGGCCAAGCCGGTCGCTCATGCCGTACTTGGTGACCATATCCCGGGCAATATTCGTGGCCTGCTGAATATCGCCGGAGGCGCCGGTGGAAATATCATCCAGAAACAGCTTCTCTGCCGTGCGGCCGCCCAGGGACATGACGATGTTTTCAAACATCTCCGACTTGGAGGTAAAGCTCTCCGCATCCTCCTGGGGACGCATCAGGGTAAAGCCGCCCGCCATGCCGCGGGGGATGATGGTGATATAATGCACCGGGTCCACATGCTCCAGGAATTTTGCCGCCACGGCGTGGCCCGATTCGTGATAGGCGGTAAGCCGCCGCGCCTTCTCGGACACCTTGCGGCTGCGCTTCTCCGGGCCCATCTGCACCTTCAAAATGGCCTCGTCGATATCATCCATGGTGATGAAGCGGTGCTTGCGGCGCACAGCCAGCAGCGCGGCCTCATTCATCAGGTTTTCCAAATCCGCGCCGGCAAAGCCCGGGGTACCCCGCGCGATGCTGCCCAGATCCACATCCTCCGCCAGATGCTTATCCCGGGAGTGGATCTTCAAAATTGCCTCGCGGCCCTTCACGTCAGGCAAATTCACATAAATCTGGCGGTCAAACCGACCGGGGCGAAGCAGCGCCTGGTCCAGGATATCCGCCCGGTTGGTGGCCGCCATGACAATGACGCCCTCGTTGTTGCTGAAGCCGTCCAGCTCCACCAGAAGCTGGTTCAGCGTCTGCTCCCGCTCGTCATTGCCGCCGCCAAGGCCGCTGCCTCTCTGGCGGCCCACCGCGTCGATCTCATCGATGAAGACAATGGCGGGCGCCACCTTCTTGGCCTGATCGAACAGGTCCCGGACACGGCCTGCGCCAACGCCCACATAGAGCTCCACAAAATCCGAGCCGGAGATGGACAGGAACTGCACATTGGCCTCCCCTGCCACAGCCTTGGCCAGCAGGGTCTTGCCGGTGCCCGGAGGGCCGACCAGCAGCACACCCTTGGGAATGCGGGCGCCCATGGCAGTATAGGCCTTGGGATCCTTCAGGAAGTCCACGATCTCCGCCAGCTCTTCTTTTTCCTCGTCGCAGCCGGCAACGTCGTTGAAGGTCTTCTTGTTCTTCTCTTCGCTGCCCAGGCGGGTACGGGCCTTGCTGAAGCGGGCCACACCGCCTGCGCCGCCTGCGCCGCTCATCCGGTTCATCATCACATACCAGAGGACAAAGGCGCCGATCAGCAGGATCGCATAGGGGATGAAGCTGACCCACCAGGGGATGGTGCCGCCGGGCTCATACTCATATTCCGTGATGATCCCTTGCTCATACTGCTCCCGGATCAGGTCATGGAAATCCTCATAAAAAACAGAGAAGCTGTACAGATCATAGGTAAGCTTCGTGGTTTTCTCTCCGGTGCTCTCCCCGGCAGTTTTTTCTTCGCTTTCAGTGGTCTGCCCGTCCGTCTTGTTCGGATCCGCAGCCTGCGCTGCATCCTCGCCCTTCGCCGGGGCAGCCTCACGCACCTCCAGCTCAATGGTGCCGCCGGAGCTGCCCGGGACGTAGCGGAAGGATTTCACTCTCCCGTCCTGGAACAGTTCGACCAGGTCCGAATAATGCTCAATCTGATCGGGAGACTTCTCCCGGGTCATTACCATGATGACCGCGACCAGGATTGCCAGCAGAAGCAGATAAAAGCCGATGTCCCTTGTTCTGTTGCGATTTTGTTTCAAGTGCCGTCACTTCCTTGTTCGATGAGCCCGCCGCAGAACGGCGGGCGCCTTGTTCCGGCGAACGCAGTCGGTTCGCTCTCTCAGCTATAGATTTCCGGTTTCAGCACGCCGATATACGGCAGGTTCCGGTATCTTTCATTATAATCCAGCCCATAGCCCACCACAAAGGCGTCGGGAATATCAAAGCAGAAATAATCCGCGTAGACATCCGCCTTGCGGCGCGCAGGCTTATCCATCAAGGTCACGATGGAAATCGACGCGGGGCGCCGAACCATCAGGTAATTCTTCAAATAATTCAGCGTAACGCCGGAGTCCAGGATATCCTCCACCAGAATCAGATGGCGGCCCTCAATGTCCTCGTTCAGATCCTTGTTGATCTTGACAGCGCCGGTGGACGTAGTTCCCTTATAGGAAGAAACCGCCATAAAGTCCATCGAGCAATCAATGCTCACATGGCGCATCAGGTCTGCCATGAAAACAAAGCAGCCCTTCAACACTCCCACAAAGATGGGATCCTTCCCCGCAAAATCGCGGGAGATTTGCTTGCCGATCTCCGCCACATGCGCTTCGATCTCCTCGGCAGAGATCAAGACTCTCTCAATCGCTTGTTCCATCGTTTCCCCCTGTTTTTTGAATTTGAATCCGCAGCACCGTATCGCCCTTTTCGGGTCTGACCCGTTCATCCGGCGGGTAGCCATAGACGGCCACAACGCCTTGATCATCCCGAAATACGGGGATCAGCTCCCGCTGCTGCTGGGTCAGTCCCGCATCCCGAAACAGGTCGTGCAATCTCTTGCCGCAGCCCCTTCCCTGGGGATGAAACCGGTCGCCCGGCCGGCGACCGGTGCAGTACAGTGTACCACATATATTCTCATATTTGAAGAGAAAAGTTTTGAATAAGTCGTAAACTTCTCCCTCATATGGCAAAAGCTCCGCCGTAAGGAAAAGCCCCGCCTCGGGCAGAGAAAGAGTCTGGCCCGGGCAAACGGCCCGATCGGGCAGGACCTTGTTTTTCTCCCTGCCCCAATAGAGACTCCCTTGCTCCCGCCGAAGAGAAAGGCCCGGCAAGTCCAGATGCCCCAATCCCTCATTCTGGCAGAAGTCCAGCGCCGTCTCCACATGCTCCCGCTCCAGGCTTCCCGCCGCGAGCATTCGCAGCACCCGGGACGAGACGGCCCGGTGCTGCTCCAAAAGCGGCTGAATAGGCAGGCTGTTGCCCTCCCGATACTTCCGCAGGAAATCAGACGCTAGGGCGCTGAGACAAGCCTCATCCTCCCTCAGCAGCGCTGCCGTGCGGCCTGCCGCCTGGGCAAAGCGCGGGTTCATTTCCCGCAGCACCGGAAGCACCTGATGGCGCAGACGGTTGCGGCGAAACGCGTCGCTCCCGTTGCTGCTGTCCTCCACATGGGGGATGGCGCGCGCCTTGAGGTACTCCTCGATCTCCTTGCGCGTGCAGTCCAGCAGCGGTCGAACCAGCTTTCCCCGCCGGGCCGGAATGCCGGAGAGCCCAGCGGCGCCTGCGCCGCGGCAGAGATTCATCAGCAGCGTTTCCGCATTGTCATCCGCCGTGTGTGCCGTGGCAATCAGATCGCAGTTCAGCCGCTCCGCCGCCCGGTACAGAAAAGCATAGCGCATCTCCCGGGCCGCCGCTTCGATTCCCAGGCGGTTTTGCCGGGCGTATGCCGACACGCTGCCATGCTCCGTAAGGCAAGGGATGCCGTGCGCTTGGCAATACTGCTCCACAAAGGCGGCGTCCCGCAAGGATTCCTCCCCTCGCAGACCGTGCTCAAAATGGGCAGCACAGACTGTCAAATCCGCCTGGGTCCTGAGCCAGTCCAGCAGGCACATGGAGTCCGCCCCGCCGGACACGGCACAGAGGACCCGGCTTCCCGTCGGGATCAGGTCTCTATTCATCCTCGTGCCATCTTTCCACAGAACCGAAGGATGTATACTCCGGCAGCCAGGTCAGCTCCACGGTGCCGGTGGCGCCCTTACGGTTTTTCAGAATGATGGCCTCCGCCAGGTTCGGGTTTTCACATTCTTTGTTATAGTAACCGTCCCGGTACAGGCCGATGACCACGTCGGCGTCCTGTTCGATGGCGCCGGATTCCCGCAGGTCGGACAGCATGGGGCGCTTATCCGTCCGGGACTCGTTGGCACGGCTCAGCTGGCTCAGGCAAATGACGGGCACGTTCAGCTCCTTGGCCATAATTTTCAGCATACGGCTGATATCGCTGACAGCCTGGGTCCGGCTCTCATTGGACCAGCTATGCCCACTGCCGGCAGACTGCATCAGCTGCAGGTAGTCGATGACGACCAGGTCCAGCTTGGGAATGCGGCGGCACTGGGCGTTCATCTCTGACACCGTGAGAGAGGGGTTGTCATCAATGCGAATGTCGGTCATGCTCAGGGTTTGGGCAGCATCGGTGATATCCCGCCACTGCTGGGGCGTGAGTTGCCCGGTCATCAGGTTCTGGGACGGGATCAGCGCGGCCTTGGAAAGCAGACGGCTTACCAGCTGCTCCCGGGACATTTCCAAGGAAAACACCGCAATGGTCTTGCCCTCGTTTACCGCCGCGTGCAGCGCGATATTCAGGGCAATACTGGTCTTGCCCATGCCGGGACGGGCGGCGATCAGGATCAGCTCCGATTTATTCAGGCCCAGGATCGTCCGGTCCAGGTCGGCAAGGCCGGTGGGGATGCCGGGGATCTTATTCCCGGATGCCGCCGCCTCGGACAGATTGTCAAACACATTCTGCACGATGCCGGAAATGGGCTGCAGGCCGCCCACGTTCCTGCCCTGGCGCAGAGCGTAGATTTTCCGCTCCGCCGCCTCCAGCAGCACATCCGCCTCACCGGAGCCCTCGCCCACCATTTTATTGATCTCGTCCGCCGTTTCACCCAAGCGGCGCAGCAGCGCCCGGTCCCGCACGATGGCCGCATACTCCAGAACATTGGCCGCCGTCGGCGTGAGACGCATCACGTCGGCCATATAGTTCTCCAGCTTATCCTCATAGACCCCGCGCACCTTGGTTTGATCCAGCACGGTGACCGGGTCAATGGTCTGCCCGTAGGCAAACATGGAGTACATGGTCTCATAGAGATCCTGGTTCCGCTTCAGATAGAACTCGTCCGCCTTCAGCTTATCCAGAACGTCCGGAATACACCGGGGGTCGATGAGCATGGAGCCGATGACCGCCTGCTCCGCCTGGGCGGAATACGGTGTTTTTCTTCCTAACAGCTCGTCCATATGGCGCGCTCCTTCTTCTGCCGGCTTCCCGGCGCTTTACTTCTCCTCTACCACCAGTACGTTGATGGTTCCGCTGACCTCATAGCCCAGCTTCGCCTTCACGTTGTAGCTGCCAAAGGTCTTGATGGGGTCGGCCTGAACGATCTTGTTCTTCTCAATGTCCATATCGAACTGTTCCTTCAGGGCCTTGCTGATGGCCTCGGAGGTGACAGCGCCGAAAAGCTTGCCGGAGCCGCCGGCCTTGGCTCTCACCACGACCTGCACCCCACCGAGGCGCTTGGCGTATTCCTCCGCCTGGGCCTTTTCCTTTGCGGCCTGGGCAGCCTTGGCTTTTTCCTTGAGCTTCAGGGCATTGATATGGTCGGGCGTAGCCTCCGCGGCAAGCCCACGGGGAATCAGATAATTCCGGGCATATCCGATGGAAACTTCCTTCATTTCGCCCTTTTTGCCCTGGCCTTTTACATCCGTATTGAAAATCACTTTCATGGGTTTTCCTTCCTTTCTGTGACGTTTTTATCCCAAATACTCATCAATCGCGGCATAAACCTTTTGCAGCGCTTCTTCCGTTGTCAGTCCTGTAAACTGCACCGCCGCCGCGCTGCGATTGCCGCCGCCGCCCAGCTTCTCCATCAGGATCTGCACATTCAGATCCCCGATGGAGCGGGCGGAGGCATACACCTTCCCTTTTCCGTCCGGAACGATCACAACGGAGGCATCCACGCCGGAAATGTTCAGCAGCTCATCCGCAGCCTGGGCGGCGACGACCCGCTTTTGCGGTGTGTTCGGCGCGGCGATGGCCACATTGCGGTAGAGCTTCGCGTCCTGCAGGATCGTGTAGCGGGCAATGGTATCGTCCATATCCGACTGGAACAGCTTCTTGACATCGACGGTATCGGCGCCTGCCCGGCGCAGCCAGGCGGCAGCATCGAAGGTGCGCTCCCCGGTCCGCAGAGAGAAGCTCTTGGTGTCCAGCACGATGCCGGCAAGCAGGGCCTCCGCCTCGCAGCGGGAAATCTGCGTCTGATCCGTCACCTCCTGCAGCAGCTCCGTCAGCAACTCGCAGGTTGAGGACGCATAGGGCTCGATAAAGCCCAGGGCGGCATTCTGGATGTAGGTGGCGGCAACCCGGTGGTGGTCGATCACCGCCACGCGGTTGCAGGCGGAGAGCAGATCCGCATCCTCAACCTGCTCGGGCCGGTTCGTGTCCACAACCACAAGGAGCGTTCTTCCGTCTGCTGCCAGCATGGCCTCCTGCGGCGAGAGAAAAGCATCTCGGTATTCCTTTTCCGACCGGAGCCGGCCAAGGAGAGATTTGGAGGCATTATGCTCCAGATCCATCACAATGTAGGGACGGACGCCGCAGGCACGCGCCATGCAGCACACGCCCACCGCGGCACCCAGCGCGTCCAGGTCTGCGAAACGGTGGCCCATCACGAAAACCTTGGAGGAATCGCGCATCAGCTCCGCCAGGGTGTTTGCCATCACACGGGACTTGACCTTGGTGCGCTTCTCCACCTCCAGGCCACGTCCGCCAAAGAATTCGAAGCTCAGCCGGTTTTTGATGACCGCCTGGTCGCCCCCGCGGGTCAATGCAAGCTCCACGCCCATATCGGCAAACTGCAGCGCCTCCGCAATATTGGAGGCTTCTTCCCCCAGGCCGATGGAGATGGTCGCGGCGACGCCGTTGGGACTTTCGATCTCGTGGATCTCCTCTGTGATGCGGAATTTATTCTGCCGCATTTTGTCGATCTCGCGCTTTTCAAACATGACCAGATAACGGTCCCGGTCATAGCGGCGCACGAAGCCGTGGTAGCTCTCGCACCACTGGTGCAGCTTATCCTCCACCGCGTCCCGCAGGTCGTTGCGGGCCCGCTCCGGCAGGTTCTTGTACAGCTCATCCAGGTTGTCGATAATCACAACGCCGGGGACAGGCTTGGAGCCTTCATACTCCAGGCGCACATCCTCAAATTCGGTCACATCCACCCAATAGGTAACGCCGAGGAAGGCATTGTCCCCCTCGCTTTTTTCAGAGCGGACCAGATTCCCGTGCACCTGATACTTTCTGCCGTCCAGCTCCAGCACGCTGGGATACCGGTTCTTCCCCTCCAGCAGCCATTTGCCGGAAAACGCAGGCAACAGATCGGATATCCGCACGTCGATCCGTTTTTTGGACACGCCGCACATGCTGAAAAACATTTCGTTGCCCCATACGATGCTGGCGTCATCCAGGCGGAACACCGCAATGGGAAGGGGAAAAAGCATCAGCGTATTATTCTTGGCGTTCTCCGTCTCATAGGTCACGGATTCGATATAGGCAGTGAGCTGTTTTTCCCGCGCGCGGCGGGCGATCAAGGCAAAGAGAAGCAGCACCAGGATCACACCGCCCTCTGCCGCAGCCAGCAGATATTGCCGGAAATAGAGCGCGGCCAGAGCGAACAAAACCATAAAAAACAGGTGGATCCCCACGCCCGGTTCGGAAAGCCGCTTGATATTCTTATTGGATTTCACCGCTGCACCTCCCTGGTTCCAAACTACACCCATTTAATCATTGAGATATTATACCAAATCCTGCCGCGCTTTACAACTCATAATTTTGTCGCTCACGGGCATACTGCCCCATGAGAATCAAACAACAATCTGCGGAGGTGGCAAGTGAAAGCGATCCTGCTGGCGGGCGGAGAAGGTACGCGGCTGAAGGCTGTGACCGGCACACTCCCCAAGCCCATGGTGCCCCTGCTGGGGCGTCCCGTGATGGAGCATATTCTGCTTCTGCTGAAAAAACACGGTTTTACGCAAGTATGTGCTGCACTGAAATACAGGCCGGAAGATATCCGTTCCTATTTCGGTGACGGAAGCAAGCTGGGAATTTCCCTGGAATACTCGATTGAGGAGCAGGATCTGGGCACCGCAGGCGCTGTCAAAAACTGCGCTGACTTTGCCGCAGGCGAGGATGTTCTGGTCATCAGCGGTGACGCCGCCTGTGATCTGGATCTCCGGGAGCTGATGCGCCGGCATCAGGAACGGGGCGCCGCCGCCACACTGGCCCTGCACCGGGAATCCGAGCCGCTGCGCTACGGTCTGACCGTCACGGACGAGAACGGCACGGTGCGCGCCTTCGTAGAGAAACCTCGCTGGTCCCAGGTTGTCACAGACCTTGTGAACACCGGGATCTATGTGCTCTCTCCCCGGGCGTTTGATCGGATCCCCCAGGGACAGACTTTTGATTTTGCCAAGGACCTGTTTCCCTTGCTGCTGCGGGAACAGGAGCCTCTGCTGGGGGTGGCCCTGGAGGGCTATTGGTGCGATATCGGAACGCCGCTGTCCTACTACCGCTGCTGTGTGGACGCGCTGGAAGGAAAGCTGCAGCTGGAGCCGGGCGAGGGCTTTGCACAGGCGGTTGGCCAACAGGAGGAGACGGAACCGAAGGAGGAGGGCTTCCAGCTGGAGCTCCCCTGCCGGGATCGGGCGGCGCTGATGGGCGCGCTGTCCCAGTGGATGCTGGAGCTGCCCGCCGATTACAGCGACGGCATCCGTCTGCACGATCCTCGGTATGAGCTGCACATCGCGCCGGAGATCCACCGCAGCGCCCTTCGGATTGCCGTGAACGCCCAGGACGCGGAATTTGCCAAACGGCTGGCCTTCTCCGCCCGGGATCTTGCCCAAGCATTGGAAGGATAAAGCGGCACTTGCAAATACCCCGGCTTGATAGTACAATAAAGTTACTTATCAAGCCGGGAGGTCATACAATGATCAGAAGAAACGATGAGCGGATTCACGAGCAAAAGCAGATGTTCGGCGGTGCCGGGCAGGCGGTGTTCCACCGGATCCTGAACGGGCCGGAGGAAATGTACGGAAAGGGCCGTGTCTTTTCCCACTTGGTGCTGGAGAAGGGCTGCGAGATCGGCTGGCACGTCCACCACGGGGATGGGGAAACCTATTGTATCCTGAAGGGGCTGGGCCTGTATAACGACAACGGAATTTTGAGAGAAGTCGGCCCGGGAGATGTGACCGTTGTTGGTGACGGCGAGGGTCACGCCCTCCAATGCATCAGCGATGAGCCGCTGGAAGCTATCGCCCTGATCCTCTATACATAAGCCGTAAGGCGTAAAAGGAGGCAGGAGAATGGAAACACGAAAGAAATGGTGCTGTTTCCTTCTCCTGCCTTTGCTCATTCTTCTGCTGTTTGGGCGCGGCAGCGAGCTTCGATTCGGGAACGCCGTTTCCGCCTTCCGCCCGGTGGAGGGGCTGGAGGAAATATCTGTATATGTAGACGGTTCGAAACTCGTTCAATCCGGCCTTACCGATCTTTCCACCGGGAAGCATTTTGCCCCTGCTGCCTTGTTCCTGGATGCTCTGGACGAGGCTTTCTGGGCCGGGGAAAAAGCCGCCATGCACTACCGCCCGCTTTCTCTCTCCGGAGAGGAGATGCTGTGCGTGGAGGATTTTTGCGATAGCTACGGCATCTCTGTCTATGTGGACGAGGACGCCTGTAAGCTTTGGTGCACCTCAGCTGCCGGCGATTGGGTGGTACCGGAGGGATATCCGGTTCCGGTGCTCATGTACCACGGGGTCAGCGATGATCCCTGGGGCGCGTCGGAGCTTTTTGTCTCTCCGGGAGAGCTGGAGCGACAGCTTTGCCTTTTGCTGGACCGGGGCTACACCCCCATCTGGTTTGAGGACCTGAAGCATGTGGATCAGATTCAAAAGCCCATCCTCCTCACCTTTGACGATGGGTATCGGGACAACTATACCGATCTTTTTCCCCTGCTGCAGCAGTACCATGTGAAAGCAACGCTCTTTCTGGTCAGCGGCTATCTGGACAACGCAGGGAATGTATCTCCCGGTCAGGTGCGGGAAATGCAGGACTCCGGACTGGTTTCCATCCAATGTCATACCCAGTACCACCCCGATCTGGACACCCTGGACTATGAGCAGCAAGTGGAAGAGCTTTGCTGGAGCAAGCTTGCGCTGCTGCGCCTGACGGATCGTGAGCCCTACGTCATCGCCTATCCGCGGGGCCGGCAGAACGAGGATACCCTGACCATCTGCCGGGGAGACTACCGCTTCGGCGTCAAGATGGGCGGACCGCTGTATCGCACCGGGGCAGATCCCCTTTTGATTTATCGTATCGGGATCTATCGCAGCACAAGCCTGGAGGAGTTTGCAGCGCAATTTCCTTAACTGTATCAAAACCGGACGGCCTATAGGCCGCCCGGTTTTGCGTTTCTTTTGCTCCTT
Source organism: uncultured Oscillospiraceae bacterium (assembly GCA_964395795.1). Lineage (GTDB taxonomy): Bacteria > Bacillota > Clostridia > Oscillospirales > Oscillospiraceae > Limivicinus. The sequence continues at coordinate 9,277 of CAYNBS010000008.1, read as the reverse complement.
ACACTGTGTGGAAACGAAGCGTGACCTTGAACAAATCTCCGTCCACGGCGAGATCCATTTCGCCGCCCTGCAACTTCATAAGGCTCATGGCGATGGCGAGGCCAAGCCCGCTTCCCTCTGTGCTGCGGGAGGCGTCACCCCGGACGAAGCGCTCCGTCAGCTCCTGGGCGTTCATCGCGAGCTTTTCCCGGGAAATGTTGCGGAAGGTCACCTCCGCCTGACCCGCGGCTGCCTGCAGCGTCAGGTAGACCCGGGTACCGGGCATGGCGTATTTCACCACGTTATTCAGCAGGTTCTCGAACACCCGCCAGAGATGACGCCCGTCTGCCATCACCATAACAGGAGTCTCCGGTTTCTGCAGCACCAGCTCCAGCGAGGCGGCAGCCAGCTTCTCGCTGTACTCCCCCGCCGTTTGATCCAGGAGGATGGACAGGTCGCAGGGAGCAAGGCTCACCGGGAGATTGCCCGTGGACGCCTTGGATGCCTCGATCAGATCCTCAATGAGCTTCTTGAGCTTTAAGGACTGCCGCTGCAGGACCTCGATATACTCCCGCTGCTTCTCGTTCTCCGGCTCCTCCTTGGCAAGCAGGTCCACGTAGTTCACGATGGAGGTCAGAGGGGTCTTGATATCGTGGGAGACGTTGGTGATCAGCTCCGTGCGAAAACGCTCCGACTTCATGCGCTCCTCCACGGCTTCGTTCAGTCCATCCCGGATATGGTTCAGGTCATGGGCGTGGTCCTTGAAGTCCAGAACCAGATTCTTTTCGTCGATGGCATAGTTCATGTTGCCGGAAGCGATCTGCTGCGCCCCCTTGCGCAGCCGCCGGAAGGCCAGTACCGCATAGAGGGTGGCGCCTGCGATCAACGCCCAGCAAACAAACCACCAGAAAGTGGTGCGGTTATAGGAAAAGACACTGCTGTGCCGCCGGCCAAGGTCCAGAAGGGCGAACAGTCCCACGCCCAGAGCCCATTTCCAGAGGATGGGCAAATTGCGGAAGACAGCTGTGAGGCCACGCCACAGCCAGCGGAAGAAGCGCCAGAGCAGGCAGTTTTCCAGCAGCGTCCCCAGCTTCACCCGCACGGCAAAGCTCATGCACCAGAGCAGGAGCAGCAAACCGACCAGCAGTCCGCAGGGAATCAGCGCAATTAGACCTTCCGGCCATCCGATCCCCATCGTAAGCGGAGCAGCGCTGATGGCCATCAATGCGAGGATCATCACCGTGAAGATATCAAACGGAATTTTCTCCACAAATCTGGGGACGATGGCCTCGGTGCCCTTCCGGTGCCCGGCGGCGCAGAGCAGGAAGATAAAGTCCAGCACGCCAAGCAAAAAGCTCAAGCCCGAGATCCAAAGGAAGGCAAAGCGCCAGTTGTAAAGGAAGCGGGCCAGTCCGTCCTTTTCAGAAAAGATGCTCCTTGTGGGCTGCTCCTCCGGCACATAGCCCCTGACGGTGATCTCCTGCTGGCCGATCCAGGCAAGAGCCTCTTCCCGAGAAGAAAACGATTTCTCCTCCCCGCTCTGGATCAGCTGCACCGTCCAGAGTTCTTCCCCAGCCTCGCCCTTTTCCTCGCTGAAGGCGTCGGGTGAGGGCGTGGGATGCGGAACGATGGTCATGTCCCCCGTTTCCCATTCCTCCTCCGTCGAATCCCCCGGTGCTGTCAGGACATAATCGGGAGCGAGCCGGACGACGCCCTCCCACAGGCTCGCCTTCCCCTCGTAGTTGGAGAACAATTCCTCTCCTTCTCCGTTCAGGATCGTGATCTCCAGACCCGGATACTCGCTGAGGTTCCTGGGATCCACGCCGGAAAGAACGCTCCAGCCGATGTCATACAGGCGGGACCTGGCCTCCGATCCCGCCAGGTTCCCCCGATAGCTCTCATAGCTTTGGCTATAGCCGTCCCACGCGTTGACGACGATCGCCCCCGTGACGGAGGCAACGAAGGCCAGCGACAACAGGCACAGCAAAATCACGGCAATGAGCTTTGCAGTAAAGCTGCCGTATAGTTTCTTCATGTTTTAACCCTCCTCGGGCGGCTGATAGCCGCCCCTACGATTGGAATTTGTAGCCCTGGCCCCAGACGGCCCGAATATACCGGGGCTGCGCCGGGTCGATCTCGATCTTCTCCCGCAGGTGGCGGATGTGGACAGCCACGGTGCTCTCCGCGCCGTAGGGTTCCTCGTTCCAGACCTTGCGGTACAGATCCCGGGGATGAAAAACCCGGCCGGGATTATGCATCAGCAGCTTCAGGATCTCATACTCCCGGGGCGTCAGGCTTACCGGCTCTCCGTCCACGGTGACGGTCTTGCTCTTATCGTCCAGCGAGACAGAGCCGATGGTGATCGCGCCCTCCCGGAGCTTGCCGCCGCCCAACTGCAAATAGCGCCGCAGCTGGGAGCGGACCCGGGCCAGCAGCTCCACGGGGTTAAAAGGCTTGGTCACATAGTCGTCCGCCCCCACGTTCAGGCCCAGGATCTTGTCGGTGTCCTCGCTCTTGGCTGTCAGCAGGATCACAGGCACGTTGGAGACCTCCCGCAGCCTTGATAGGGCGCTCATCCCGTCCAGCACGGGCATCATCACGTCCAGCAGCACCAGATGTATGTCCTCCCGCTCCAGGATCGCAAGGGCCTCCCGGCCGTTATAAGCGGGGAAGGTCACATAGTCCTCGGACTCCAGATAGATTTTCAGCGCAGAGACGATATCTTTATCGTCATCGCAGACCAGGATATTGTAACTCACGCTCTTTTCACCTCTTGACAGCATTATACCCTCCCGGTCCTTAAGAACCAAGAGGGTATTGTTTTAAGAAATGTTTAAGGCTCCTGATAGTAGCGGTCTTCCGTCCATTTGGAAGGGTTTCCGTCTATATAATTCCAGATTTCCCGATAATCAACTTCGCAGCGGATCACATGTTCGTGATAATTCCGCTGCCAAAGCTTCTCCTCGAATCCTGCTGTACGACACTCGTTTGCAACGATTGATTTATACGCACCAACGATTCGTCCCAATGTAGGGGCGACCCTTGCGGTCGCCCGCAGGTCTGCGATCTGACATAGGAAACGAACGTGATTTGGCATCACAACAAAATTGTCAACCGAAATACCATAGATGCTTTCAATTGCGTCAAAAGCATGTGCCGCTATCGTTCCGTATGGCGTATATTTCAGCGCCGGGCGACCGCAAGGGTCGCCCCTACGGTTGATTTCAGAGAAAACGCATCTTCGCCCCTGGGTGCAGATCGTGAAAAAATAGGCGCCAGGGCTGCTGTAGTCATAGGCAGGAAGGCGAACCTGCTTCCGGACCGGCTGCTCCATCCCCTACTCGTCCAGCTTGAGGACCGCCAAAAACGCCTCCGTGGGGATCTGGACGGTGCCGAGCTGCCGCATCTTCTTCTTGCCTTCCTTCTGCTTCTCCAGCAGCTTCTTTTTGCGGGTGATATCGCCGCCGTAGCACTTGGCCAGCACGTCCTTGCGCATGGCACGCACCGTCTCCCGGGCAATGATCTTGCCGCCGATGGCCGCCTGGATGGGCACCTCAAAGAGCTGGCGGGGAATGTTGTCCTTCAGCTTTTCGCAGAGCTTCCGCGCCCGGGCATAAGCCTTCTCCCGGTGGGCAATGAAGGAGAGCGCGTCCACCTGGTCGCCGTTCAGGAGCATGTCCACCTTCACAAGGTCGCTGAGCTTATACTCGGAGAACTCGTAATCCAGGGAGGCATAGCCCTTGGTTCTGGCCTTCAGGGTGTCGAAGAAGTCATAAATGATCTCATTGAGGGGCATGTCATAATGCAGCTCCACCAGCCGGGAATCCAGATACTGCATATTCTTGTACTCGCCCCGGCGATCCTGGCAGAGCGGCATGATATTGCCCACATAGTCGTTTGGCGTGATGATCGAGACCTTCACATAGGGCTCGTAGGCCTCGGCAATGGCGGGGACCTCCGGGTAGTTATGGGGGTTATCCACCATGACCACCTTGCCGTCGGTCTTCACCACCTTGTAGATGACAGAGGGCAGCGTGGTCACCAGCTCCAGGTCAAACTCCCGCTCCAGCCGCTCCTGAATGATCTCCATATGCAGCATGCCCAAAAAGCCGCAGCGGAAGCCAAAGCCCAGAGCGACCGAGCTCTCCGGCTCGTAGCTCAAGGAGGCGTCGTTCAGCTTCAGCTTCTCCAGCGCGTCCCGCAGATCCGGATACTTGGAGCCGTCCTCGGTATAAATGCCGCAGAAGACCATGGGCCGGGCCGGGCGGTAACCGGGCAGAGCCTCCGCCGTGGGTCTCATTGCATCCGTCACCGTATCGCCCACCTGGGTATCCGCCACGTTCTTGATGCTGGCGGTGAAGTAACCGACGTCGCCCGCAGCCAGCTCATCGCAGGGCTCCAGGCCGATGGGGCGGAGATGCCCCACCTCCACTACCTTATACTTTGCGCCGGTGGACATGAGCAGGATCTCGCTGTCCCGGCGGATGTGTCCGTCTATCAGACGCATGAACACGATGACGCCCCGATAGTTGTCATACTGGCTGTCGAAGATCAGCGCTTTCAGCGGCGCGTCCGGATCCCCGGAGGGTGCGGGAACATTGGCCACGATATCTTCCAGCACTGCGTCGATGTTCAGCCCGACCTTGGCAGAAATCTCCGGCGCATCCTGGGCGGGGATGCCGATGATCTCCTCGATCTCATCCTTCACTCGCTGGGGCTGGGCCGCCGGCAGGTCGATCTTGTTCACCACCGGCAGGATCTCCAGGTTGTTGTCCAGAGCCAGGTAGGTGTTGGAAAGGGTCTGCGCTTCCACGCCCTGGCTGGCGTCCACCACCAGCACAGCGCCTTCGCAGGCGGCGAGAGAGCGGCTGACCTCATAGTTGAAGTCCACATGGCCCGGCGTGTCGATCAGATTCAGGGTATAGCTCTCCCCGTCCGCCGCCTGGTAGGTCAGACCCACAGCCCGGGCCTTGATGGTGATGCCCCTTTCCTTCTCCAGATCCATGTTGTCCAGGATCTGATCCTCCATGATCCGCTGCTCCACCGCGCCGCACTTCTCGATCAGCCGGTCGGAGAGGGTGGATTTGCCGTGGTCGATATGGGCAATGATGGAAAAATTGCGTATATGCTGTTGGTCGATCATACTTCGTCCCCCTCAATGTTGCTCAAGGCGGATTCCGCCCGGTCCACAAACTGGCGGAGCTGGGTCAGAAATGCCCGGGAATCTTTCACGCTCACATCCCCCGGGTGCCCCGATCGGCAGAGCAGATAATCCGCCGTGACGCCGTAATAGTCGCAGGCCCGGCAAACAAAGCTCAGGCCCGGCTCCCGCGCGCCGTTTTCATAATGGCTCAGCAGCGCCTGGCTGACGCCAAGCTCCGCCGCAGCCTGCCGCTGGCTGATGCCGCGGCTCTTCCGCAGGGCGGAGAGGGTTTCGGGAAAGTTACGCTCCATGAGAAGATTCCCTCCTTTTTGCGATCTACTATATAACAGAGAGTATTATAACGGCAGATCCGGCTCTTGTAAACAGAAAATTGCGGGAAGAACTTGAAAAAATGGGCGCATCGTGATAGATTATGCATGTTGATCCCAATACATTGTTGGAGGTAAAACACATGTTTGAAAATCTGGTTGAAATTCTGAAAGCCAATCCCCGCAAGATCGTTTACACCGAAGGCCATGACGCCCGCATCCTCTCTTCTGCCGCCCGGCTGAAGAAGGAAGGCTTCCTCACCCCCATTCTGGTGGGCAAGGTGGAAGAGGTCAAGGCCGCGGCCGAAAAGGGCGGTTTTGATATCGAGGGGCTGGAGATTCTGGATCCCGCTACCTATGACAAGATGGACGAGATGGTGGAGACCATGGTCGCCCTGCGCAAGGGCAAGATGACCGCGGAGGATTGCCGCGCTGCTCTGCAGAAGGGCAACTACTTCGGCACCATGCTGGTGAAGATGGGCGTGGCCGACGCGCTGCTGGGCGGCGCCACCTACTCCACCGCCGATACCGTGCGTCCCGCGCTGCAGCTGGTGAAGACCAAGAAGGGCGCGAACCTGGTGTCCTCCTGCTTCATTATGGTCAAGGAAGGCGCCCCCATGCTGGCCATGGGCGACTGCGCCATCAACATTGACTACCAGGACACCGTGGATAAGGAAGGCAACGTCATCCTCCCCGCCGCCGCGAAGCTGGCCGAGGTTGCCATTGAGACTGCCAAGACCGCCAAGGTCTTCGGCATGGACCCCAAAGTCGCCATGCTGAGCTACTCCACCAAGGGCTCCGGCAAGGGCGCCAATGTGGACCTGGTGCGCAACGCCACCGCCATCGCCAAGGAGAAGGCTCCTGAGCTGGATCTGGACGGCGAGATGCAGTTTGACGCCGCCGTCTCCCCCGTTGTGGGCCAGCTGAAGTTCCCCGGCAGCAAGGTGGCAGGCTACGCCAACACCTTCATCTTCCCGGAGATTCAGTCCGGCAACATCGGCTATAAGATCGCCCAGCGTCTGGGCGGCTACGCCGCTTACGGCCCCATTCTGCAGGGCCTGAACGCCCCCATCAACGACCTGAGCCGCGGCTGTGACGCAGAAGAGGTCTACCAGATGTCCATCATTACCGCGGCACTGGCTTAAGGCAGTTTTCAGTTTACAGTTTTCAGAAGGGCGGCCTCGCGGTCGCCCTTTTCTTGTAGGGGCGACCCTTTCGGTCGTCCGCCGAAACAAGATCCGTATCCAAAGAATACGGGCGGGCACAAGGCCCGCCCCTACGAAGAGGGTGGAAGCATGGAGCACGAAAAGGAAATGCGCGCCGCACTTGTTCTGGCGCGGGAGGCGGCGGAATTGGGTGAGGTGCCCGTGGGCTGTGTCGTCACGGACGCGGACGGGAAAGTAATCGGCCGGGGGCGCAACCGCCGGGAGGAAGCTGGCGACGCCACCGCCCATGCAGAAATGGAAGCCATCCGGGAGGCTTGCGCCGTCCTGGGCGACTGGCGGCTGGAGGGCTGCACCCTCACCGTCACCCTGGAGCCCTGCCCCATGTGCGCCGGCGCCATCATCAACGCCCGGATCCCAACTGTTGTATACGGGGCGAAAGAACCCCTCTCCGGCTCCTGCGGCAGCGTCATCGACCTGTTTTTCGAGCGCTACGGCCACCACCCCACGGTGTACAGCGGCGTGCTGGAGCAAGACTGCGCTGCCCTGCTGCGGGATTTTTTTGCAAAGAAACGATAAGGCACAGGCCTGTATTCAAGGGGCAGATTTTTCCTGTTATCAAAATAGAATAGACAAATCGGGCGCGTCCTTTTCACGCGCCCGATTTGTCTATAATGATCATCGGATGGCGAAATCAATCGAGAATTCGATTGATTTCGCTGCCAAACGACAGGTTTGGCAGCGAATGATTCTCAAAATCATTCGCCCGATGCTCATTGCAATGAGTAGATGGCAAAACAGCCATGCTGTTTTGCTGCGCAGCGAAAAGCTTTTTTGCTTTTCGCCATCATATAATCATTTTCAAAAGAAATGCGTAAAACCAATGGTCAAGGCCATCATGATGGCCGCGGCGATGCACACGCCCACGAAGATCACCGGCACCGCCTTGCGGAGCTTCAGGTTCAGCAACGCCGCCACCAGAGCGCCCGTCCAGGCGCCGGTGCCGGGCAGCGGGATCGCCACCAGGATCAGCAAGCCCCAGGTGCCGTATTTCTCCACGACCTCGCTCTTTCCTTCTCCGCGCTGCTCCAGCTTGGTGATAAAGCCGTCCAGCTTTGCCCAGTGCCGCCGCAGCCAGGCGAAGATCCGCCGGATATAGATGATAATAAAGGGCACAGGCAGCATGTTGCCCGTCACAGACGCCAGCAGAGCCAGGGACTTGGGCAGGCCAAGCGACACCCCATAAGGCAGCCCAAGGCGAAGTTCCACGATGGGCACCATGGAGATCACAAAGGTCACTATGCACTTGCCGAGGGTGGTCCCCGTGAGCCAGGCGATCATGTTTTGCTCCTACGCTTACAATCTGGAAACAGTATACCATAGTTTTCCACAATACGCAACGGGCCGGATCGTTAAGATTTCTTAAGCTTTCGCCTTGACGCTTCTCCCTCGATGGGGTAGAATGGTGTCATATTTTGATGAACACACAGGAGGATGTCCTATGGCAAAGGTTGCGATCGTCACCGGCGGCAGCGGCGGCATCGGGCGCTGCACGGCGGCAGAGCTGAAGAAGGCCGGCTGTACGGTCTATGAATTCTCCCGGCGGGAAAAGCCTCAGGAAGGCATCACCCATATCATCGCCGACATGACCGATGAAGCGCAGGTCAAGGCCGCCGTGGCGGAGGTGCTGCGGCGGGAAGGTAGGATCGACATTTTGGTGAACAACGCGGGCTTTGGCATTTCCGGCGCCGCCGAGACTACCGAATCGAAGGACGCTCACGCCCAGCTGGAGCTGAACCTCTACGGCATGGACAACGCCACCAAAGCCGTCCTCCCCGCCATGCGGAAACAGGGCAGCGGACGCATCGTGTGCATGAGTTCCATTGCAGGCATCCTGCCCATCCCCTTCCAGCTCTGGTACTCCGTCAGCAAGGCTGCCATCAACGCCTATGTGCTGGCTATGCAGAACGAAGTTCGCCCCTTTGGCATCACCCTCTGCGCGGTCATGCCCGGGGATATCGCCTCCGGTTTCACAGACGCCCGGAAGAAATCCTCTGTGGGGGACGACGTGTACGCCGGGCGGATCGAACGCAGCGTGGCCGTGATGGAAAAGGACGAGCGCGGCGGGATGACCCCCGCCTATGCCGGGGCCTATGTGGCCAAAATGGCGCTGAAGGAGCACTCCAAGCCCCTGGTTGCGCTGGGCACCGCCTATAAGGGCGCCGCTGTTCTGGCCAAGCTCCTCCCCCGTCGACTGTCCAACTGGATCGTGGGTCTGATCTACGCGAAATAAGTCGGCTCCAGCCGGAAGCCGCAAAACAGCCCCTGCCGCAAGGCAGGGGCTGTTGCTTTTTCTCCCATCCGGGGAACAGGCGTCAAACGCCTGTCCCCGGATTTTGTGTTTTGGCAAAACTGCCGATCAGGGATTGTAGCTCAGGTCCAGGATCTCATCCGAGTAAATCGTCTGAGAGACGCCGTCCTTCATGACGATCATGAAGCCTCTGGCGTAAATATGGGCCGCATTTCTGCATTTGGCTGTAAATACAAGCACGCCGTTCAGGTCCGTGTTGTTGGACTTAAACACTCTTACACCATTGCCGCCAATCACCCTAGATTGCAAAAGTGAAGGTCACTTTTTAAGGGTAAAAACAGGTGTGCGAGGT
>CAYNBS010000007.1:0-67755 GCA_964395795.1 uncultured Oscillospiraceae bacterium | reverse complement strand
TGATCTCCTTATGTGTTGTATTGATTTGTTCCTCCTGTCCTATATATATTTTGATCCATTCGCGTCGAGTTATCATCCGACGGACTGTTGTACGGCGGTAGCGTCTCGTGATCATACGCTTCCTGAATGTTGAATGCGATTGTCTTAGGCGCGAAGCCGAAAGTCGCGATGAAGTAATCAAGGTGCCGTCCGAACAGAACGTTGTTTTCATACCTGCGGTTGATGGTGGAGCAATAGTCGCGGAGCAGCCAAAGATTTTCATCGCTCAGCTCATTATGGGCGAGGTGCTCCAGCAGCTTTTCCAGCGTGAAAACTTTGATACCTGGACCGGGATTGATTACGGGGTGCGGAATTACCTTATCATGCTCGGTCACACCGACGGCATCCACAATGTAATAGCACTCTTTCGTGGTAGCGTTCGGAGTGACTTCACGCAGACGATCGTCGTCGATGATGCGGCAGCCGCGGCCCTTCATCTGTGTGTAGAGGACGTCGGAATGAACGTCCTTCATAAACAGCACAACTTCCAACGGCCTGACGTCGGTTCCTGTTGCCACCAGCGTCACGGTGACGGCAATGCGGAAATCCTTCTCTATTCTCAGATCACGAATAAGACCATTCGAGTCACCGGCGGTGTAAGTGATCTTCTGCACAAAATGTTCCGGCACCACGCCATCCTCGAATTCTTCTCCGAATACCTGCTTGGCAACTTCGACGATCTGGGTGGCGTGATTATCGTCCTTGGCGAAGATCAACGTTTTCGGGATGTACTCCCATTTCTTTTCGCGGTCAGGGTAGAGCTCCTCGTATATGGACTTTTTATATGCCTCCAGCACTTTCCTGATCTGATCCGGGTTTACGACAGAACGATCAAGGGAGGTAGAATTATAATCAACCCGTTGCTCCATCAGGACAGAGGTTGAGCTGCCGGTCCTACGTGCCGTTTCCTTGACCACAGTGCCAGCCTGGAGTCTGCCGCCATGCTCGGTGACCTCGGTTTTGATCCTGTATACGCGGGGTGGTACGTTGACGCCATCCACTACAGAATCATCATAGGTGTACTGCTCGATGATATTGTTATTGAAAAATGCATACGCCTCTGGTGTCGGCGTAGCCGTAAGGCCGAGCACGTGTGCCCCGGAGAAGTAATCCAGTACAGCACGCCACTTGCCATAAATGGAGCGATGGCATTCGTCGACAATGATGAGCTAGAAGTAATCTGGCGGCAGCTTCAGATCATCGCCAAGCTGAATGACCTTGGTATCCTCTTTTTCCTCGTCCGCCGTGTTCTTCTCGTCCTCGGCGTCCTCATCGGTATCGCTGGGGATGGGGGTGCCGGTCAGAACGGCAAACAGCTTCTGTATCGTGGAGATTACGATATCGGCTTTGATGTCCTTATCCTGCTTCAGCCGCTTGATCTCATACAGTGAGCTCATTTCCTGCTGACCCTCAGTACGATCGAAGGTACTGAATTCGCTCTCGGTCTGCCGTGCCAGATTGTTTCTATCCACGAGGAACAGGATTCTTCTGGCCGGGGTATAGTTCAGCAGACGGTAGCTGGCGAGGCAGGCGAGGTATGTTTTTCCGGAGCCTGTTGCCAAAATGGCGAGGCTCTTCTTTTTTCCGTTCTTTATGGATTTCTCAAACTCTGTTTCAGCCCTATACTGGCAGTCGCGCAGACCACGCTTTTCCAGACGCGGAAGCGCACCATATTCAGAAACCTGACCGATCAGCTGCAGCATTTTCTTTGGAGAGTGCATTTCGGAAAGCTCTATATAGTCACTGTCCGGCTGCAGCATATTTTTGAAGTAGATTTTCTTCCCGTTTGCAAGGTAGACCAGCGGAATCTGATTCGGGAACCACACCCCATACCAGTTCTGAGGGTTGCAGGCGTAATCTTCTGCCTGCTGCTGTACCTCTTCACCGAGCGGGTTTTCTTCACGCTTTGCCTCAACGACTGCTATAGCCTTGTCGTCCACAAAAAGCAAATAGTCGCTCTCCGTATTGCCTTGCATGAGGGCTTCCTTGACGGCGGATGCGCTCCGTGGAACGTATTCATCGCGCGACACAATATCCCAGCCAGCATTCCGAAGCTGCTTATCTATTTTTTCGCGTGCTTTTTCTTCAGGCAGCATAAGCGGTACGTCCTTTCCTCATTACTATTGACCTTTTAAAGCCATGCGTTAAGCCTCAAATAATTCCGGCATGTTATTCCACACGGCATATGCCTCGTTTTTTACACTTGTGCGCGGGCACTCCAAGATGGCAATTTTCACCTTCACACCATCTTCAGTTCGTGCAATATAGCTTTCTTCATGCTTTTGAATGTACGTTGCTGCTTCCGGAGAAAACCCATTTTTCTGCAGAAGTATGCAGATTTTATTTGTTGTCCCGTATTCGACATATTCGTACCAGTCATTGGCGAGAAATTCTTTGTGATGGTATTTCTTCAGTTCCGTTGAGAAACGCATAAAGTAGTTCGACAAACGGAAGAGAATTATCTCATTCACGTTATTCAGGGTGTCTTCAATGACCTTGTTGTGGTGTTCGGGGCCATCATCAAAAGGAATCGTTTTTCCATTAATATAAATGTTTTTTCCCACTTTGAATGAGATTGCCTGATCTATCATATACTTTATGCCATTTCCGGTGAGCCACTGTGTGAGCAGTGTCGCATAGAAGCGCAGACCGGAATGCTTTCCGTCTTTTATGCGGCCCAAAGTACTTGCCTCATACGTTTCCCAGTCGAATGCGTCGCAAAGATCTTCAAGAAATTCCAGTGTAGGCTGGAACCCTACATACCCATATACGTTTACTTTCGGATAGTCCAGGCCATTGGCAATGGCATTAACCAGACGGTCAATTTGATCCACAGACACGTTAATGTCATCGTCGGGCTCATTCTGACGGCCGGTAAAAGCATCGCGGATGCTCGTAATATCGGTGGGGGTTAAAACAGTTTCAAATTCTCTGCTGACGCGGCCTTTCCGTCCGAGCATGATATCCCGGAGGAGAATATTGGCCATTTTGCGCATCAATGAGAACTCCTCATTCGTCTGATCCTTTAATTTCTCCAGCTTCGTCTGGCCCTTTTTTAAGCATTCGACTACATATTCTTTTTCCTTTTCATCGATCGTCACAATGGAAAGGATCTGCGGCTCAACTTCCTTCTGTAGCAGTGAAACATAGTTTGTAGGTTCAACTTTCACTTCCGGGAGACACATTAAGAATACATTTCCGTAAAGTGTGTATTGAAGCCGACCAACACGTCCAATAAGGTTCCTGAACTCCACCGCGGACATTGGATATGAGCCATTTTTATAATCGGTGATGAACAGATTATCCGCAGGGAGATTAACCCCTTCCAGCAAAGTGCTGGTGCAAAAAATAGTGTGTATCCCGCCGTCCTTTTTTCGGAAAAGTTCCTCTATGCGAAGGCGAATACTTGTCGGCAAATATCCAACGTGATAGGCGACCCCTTTTTCCACAGTCTCTGCAAGATAGTAATCCTCGTGTACCTGTTCCCGGATTTCTTCGGCAAGGGCAATTAGTTCAGGATCATTCTGCTTTTCCAAGCCGCCTGCATATTCACGAGCGAACTCTACTACTTTGGCTTTCGCGTTACAATAAATAAGGTTTTTCTTCCCAGCGCCGAGTTCATCCACAAAAGAATGAAATGTTTTGCTCGGATCGAATGAAGATATGGTATGCAGCTTTTGCGTCAGTCCATTGTAATACCCAAGCTGGCCAGATCGAAGATCGATCAGAAATTTTTCCTGGCTCACTGGGGTGAATGATGATGTCATCTGTACACGCTCGCCCTCAATACCGTTGGGTATTAATTCCAAGTAAACGGCAGGATTTGGAATGTGCGGTGACGCAAATATCACATTTGGGTGCTGTTCATTTCGATACAGCATACCAATAATCTGGTAGTAGAAAGCGCTGCGGCCTTCTTTTTCTGAAATGTTCTGCGCCTCATCAACGAACAAATAATGGATGGCAATGTCGGGATATCCGATCAGCTGATACATCAGCCGCTCCGGTGTCATTACAAACACATAGTGATGAGCGTTTTTTTCCTGCAGTATTACTGCCCCGGCAGAGACCACAATCCTATAGTCGTATTCACGCAGCAAAGATCCCAAATCATCTGCGAGTTCTTTTGAAACTTCATTGATCAGCGCTTTTGTAGGCACAATGATCGCATAATTTTTATCCGGGCTTTTCTTTATCTGCTCACGGATAAACGTCCTCATTACAAATGACTTTCCCATGGACGTTGGCCCAGAATAGCTGAAAAAAGGATCTTCTGCCATATGATCAAAAACAGCTTTTTGAGAGCGCAGGAAGTAGCTGTCCTTTTCAGATGGTATGCGAAGATAATCCTTTGATATCTCCTCGGACAATTTGTCAAGAACATTTACTTCAGCGAAACCTGGCACACTATGCTGGAGCCCGAGGTAGTTGCTGGTATTTGATAATACAGAACCCATCACATACCGAATCTGATCATCGGCAGGTTCGGTTGCGGCTAACAGTGTGATAAGCTCCTGCGCCAATGAGCGATGCTGTTCTGAATGATCCGTTCCGGTGGATTTAGATAGAAGATCCGCGAACCGGAGCGCATCCTCGATGTTGACTTCTTTTCGGCCTGTCCCTTCAATCTGGAACAGCTTCAAGAAGTAATTATGGAGGAGCGCATCATAGATCTCATTTAGGTATTCATCTTTTTCAATCCCAGAGAAAATAGCGTGTCCAAGAGAGGTGGCGGTTTCAGGCATCCTCTACACCTCCCAGCAACAGTTCATCCATGATCTGTTTTTTGTCTTTTTCTGCATCATTGAACGGCAGAAAATAGAAATAGTATGAATGCATACCCAAGTTCAATTCTGCTGCTTTCTGCTCAATGTAGGGGATCGCAGCCTTAATATCGGCCTCCATCTTTTTTACAGCTTCGCGCCGGAATGTATCATTGTCATCCGCCGTTACATTTAAGGAATACCCAATGAAAACACCAAAAGCCATATCAGGAGCGGCGTGACGGGCTTTGCTCGGCACGAGAATCTGCCGCAACCACGCAGTCGTTTCATCATCATAGGTGTGGTTGAGCAAGGTGCTGTCGACCATCTGCCGCTCGGTTACTTTTCCGGTTTTTATTGCGGCAAGCACATCAAACGCAGCGTCTATACCATCACGGATTTCTCCGCTGATACTGGAAGCCCCAAATACCAGCTGGAAATTGGTTTCTCCATTTACCTTGCGCTTGAGAAGGTGAACGCAGTCACTCTTGCTGTTGAAACGGCTGGCAGATGTACTGATCTCAACTTTGCTGAGTAGTTTGGGCGCATGCAAGCCTTCTTCCATGAAAGCGAAAAGAAGCATTTCTCCCAACTCATTACCGGTACCTTTTTCGTCAGGCCGTCCATTAGCCTTCATAAGCCGAAGCGCTTTTGCACCCATACTTCTTACTTTTTTCTTGTCGTAAAAATCCTGTATCTGCGTTCTGGAATAAACATACATTCCAACGCTATCAAAGAGGTACTCGTTTAAAGCCATGTAATCGAAAGCGGAAGCAGAAATGTCCAGATAATAGAGGCTGATCCCACTCTTATTTTTCAGGCCGAGGGCCTCGCCGTGATCTACTTCACGAAAGACCGCATCAAAATCGCTATCCTTCAGTGTACATTCCAGTTCTTCGGCTTCAACGATGACTATTGATTCAATACGAATGCGATCTCTATATGCTTCAAAACTGTCGACATACTCCCTTGTTACTTCGCCAATTGTGTCACTCCCGATTTTGTTTTCAACTTCGATGGCGGTATATAGGAGGACATCGGTCAAAAACTCTGCCGGATTAAAGGAGATCATCAGCATGAGGTCGCTACGACTTATGCGGCCGATTTTACTTTCGTCTTCACCGATGCTATTAAGCGCCATGTCCTGTAGTGCGAGCATGGCGAGAGGTACTCTTTCAGGGTCCAAGAGCGGTAGGACGTATTTTGTCATACCCGCTGATACATGTGCCGGTTTAACAAAGCGTGCTGGTTCTACGACGTCTACAGGCGATAAATTGTCTGTGCAGGAAAGTAGACGACTCACCTTGCTATCGTCAACTTCGAGAAGATCGCCATAGTAGTCATCAATTGTTTTTATGACAGCACCACAGAGGGCTTTGTTGGTAACTTTAGGTTTTGTACAGAACTTCAGCACTTTTATCAGGCCCGCAAAACAAAGCACCACGCGTACGCCCTCCTTTCTCGTATCAATCTTCATTTCTAACAAAATCGACGAGATCTCCTATGTTGCAATCCAGCTTTTCACAAATTCTTCCTAAAACATCTAAGCTCACGGCTTCACCCCGCCCCATCTTTGCAATGGTAGACGAGTTGATTTTTGTGATGGCCATAAGATCCTTTTTCATCATATTCTTATCGATCAACAGCTTCCAGAGCTTATTATAACTGTATGTCATATATACGCCTCCATCCCCAGAACGCTCCCTGCAATTAAGGGTAAAATGCACATTATAGGTATTATATCATGTAAATGTGATTTTCACAATACGGCCTCGGAATTCTCTAACGCTGACTTTGAGAACTCCGAGGCCGTTTTCTCTTTTTCGAGCGTCCAAGTCAAATCCAAGTTTGTTCCAAGTCTGCTCAATGTCCTTTTGAAACTGGAATAGATAAAATGACGGCAGTGAGTTGAGACCCACAATCCCTTGATTCAGCCGAAGGCCAAGGCTGAGTCGGAAAGAAGCAGAAATGACAACCACCGACAAAGAAAACTGGCTCTGCAACATCCAGGAAACTGCCACATTGGTGGCACGGCAAACCGGCTGGGGAACAGTGGAAAGCGTTCTCAGGCGATACGGTGCATCCAGCATCGAGAAGCTGAGGCCCAGCGACTATCCCGCAGTCTTCAGCGAGCTCTACGCCATAGAGGCAGACACCAGAGACTAACCCAACCCATCACCTGCGGCGGCGCACATTGACCGGCCGGAATGTGTGTGCATGGCCAATGCAGGTGGCAGCAAATCATCACGTCCAGCGTCATGCACCGCTGGTCACCGACAAAGAAACGGGGACAACCCCGAGAGGTGACCATGAGGAAAACACTGGCGAGCCATATGGATTCTCCCCGTTTCGGAAAGAAACGAGGAAATCTAAATGGCAAGAACAAAACAGGCCGGGCTTGAGGCCGAATTCAAGCATGGAACATCGATCGGACCTGATGGCGAAATCCTGTACGACTGCCCGATCGAAATCAACGACGATGCCGATATGAGGAATTACGGCATCACGAAGCAGGATTGCCGCTTCCTTCATTTCAACGGCAGCCAGAGGATGCGGGTGTACTTCTATAAGACCCCTGACAGAGCACTTGCGCAGTCTCAGTGGGAATACATCAACACACTTCACTCCAGCGGTTACTTCAGCGCCAGATGCATGGTGCCGGGCAAGCGCAAAGCCTTTATCAGGTGCCGGGACACGAACAAATGTTCGGAGTGCCCGTATGGAAGGACGCCTGAAACGAAGCAGGCACCAGTCATTTCATGGGACGATCTGCTTGATTCCGGCTGGGAGCCTACTCCGGAAACGTCAGCCGAGCAGCAGGTGATGGCAAGGCTGGAATATGAGGCCATTCGCGCATTGATGGATTTAGAAGATCCGCGAATCGCTATGGCCTTTGAGGCTAAGACCTTGTACGGCGATTCCGTCCAGGACATTGCTGAAGACCTTGGCGTTTCAGAACCCCGCGTCTACCAATTGATCGCCAGAGCCAAGGCGATCGGCCGGGAGTACCGGCAGAAAAACGGCTAAAACAGAAAAAGGCGGCGTCGGAACTAATCACTCCGGCACCGCCGATTTCTTTTATTCATATTATGCTTTCAGTCCGCCGAACGGTAGTAAAACGGTAGTAGTCGATACCCGCCGTTGCCGCAGTCTGCCGCGACTTGCCGCACTCTATCTCAATCTGCTCCGGGCAGGGGACTCCTGCCGTGGCAGACAAACAGGATCTTTGTCATATCGTAAATTCACCTCGAATATCGTGGTTTTTCTTGATTTCCCAAGGCTTTCCGGGCTTTTGGCTTCTCCCGGTATCTCGGCTTATCGTGGCCTTTCGGAGCCTATCGTAACCGCCAAAAGTAGTAAAACTGGTAGTAAAAACCTTGCGTTTACTACCGGCCCTTTTCAGTGCTCCGCGACCCGGCTCAGTTCTTCCTTTGCGTCTTCAAAGCCCACATGGGAGTAGGTGTTGAGGGTAACGCTGATGTCGGAGTGGCCCATGATGTATTGCAAAGTCTTGGGATTCATTCCGCTCTTGGCCATGTTGGAGCAGAAGGTGTGGCGGCAGACATGGGGCGTGATCTTCGGCAGCTGCACTTTATAGATGCTGTTATACTTGTCCAGAATGTGCTTGAAGTACTTCTCCCAGTGCAGAGCCACCATCGGCATCTCATTCTTGTCCAGGAACAGAAAGCCGGTATAGCCGTCGATCATCGGTTCCACTTTTGGTTTGATCCGATTGGCAAGGATCCGCCGAAAGCAGTCTGCTACCTCCTTGGTCATGGGAACCATCCGCGTGCCGCTGGTGGTTTTTGTCGGCTCTACGACATACGTCATGTCCCGCTTTCGCTGCAGCTGGTGATCCACGTTGATCCGCATTTCCTTGAAGTCGATATCGCCTATCGTCAGACCGCAAAACTCAGAGATGCGAAGCCCGGTATGGAACAGAATGTAGATCCCGTCGTAGTACCTGCTGAAGTGCTCGTCCGCCTGAATGAAGCTGAGGAATTCGCGCTCCTGTTTCCTCGTGATGGCCTCCCGGGTAACACTGTCGTTGACAATCACAGAAGCCAGCTCAAAGTTGAAGGGATTCTTCCGGATCAGATCATCGTCCACAGCCATTTGAAACGCGGGGCGAAGCACGCCGCGGACAGAATGGATCGTGCTGTAGCCGCGTCCTTCTTTTTGCAGCTTGATCAGCCAGCCCTTGGCATCCGACAGGTGCACCTTGTCGATCCGCAGCTTTCCGAATTCTTCCTTCGCAATGATGTTGATCACAAAGTTGTAATTGGCTTCGGTATTGTGGCGAACGCCGGTCTTCAGGGACACATATTTCTTGACTAATTCCAATACAGTGTAGTTTCCGCCGTTGGAAACGATGTGATCAAACAGATCATGCTCGATCTGCTTCTCTTTCTCGCGCAGAGACAGCTCCCGTTTCTTCCCGGCAGGGGTGCGATCGTTCTTGTCCAGCCGCCAGCTGTACACAAATTTTACGCTTCCATCGCTATCTTTATATTTGAACGCATAGCGTCCATCTTGCCTTTGGCTCTCTCCAAAGCGCAGTACGCGACCGCGATTGTCGCGTCTTTTTTCGCTCATGTAAACTCTCCTTTCACAAAAAGAGAGCCTCAGTATGACATACTAACTATATCATACCGAGGCCCATAAATCCACTGAAAAATAAAGTGACCGAATTCCTATGGCAGAACTCAGACAGCGGTCGCGCTGTCCAAAAACCGTTCAAAGCTCTTGCGCTTGATCATGGCCCGATTGCCGTTCATGATAATGAAATCGGCGCCTTCGTAGTCCTCCACGATCTGACGCATCTTCTTTTCGCCGATGTGAAAATACTCTGCCGCTTCGCGGATCGTCAGCATATACCTCTCCCAATAGGGAATTTCCTGCATTTAATCACCCCTCTCCCGATTCAGCCGCTTGCCGGTGTACATAGCCACGATCTCCGGCGGGATCTTTTCCATCTGGCGCTGCAGGTTGTAAAGGTCGGCCTTGAGCTGAGCTTCGTCCAGCTTTCTGGATTTGACTTTGTCGTTGGCGGCTTTCAGATCACCTTGCAGCTCTTCCTTTTCGTCCTCCAGCCTGCTCTTGTCTGCCTGCAGATCCTTGATGGTCTGCTCATACAGCCTAGCCTTGGTAGAGAAACGGCCGTAGTCCGGGATGAAGCTGCGGAGGAGCTTGTCCAGCTCCGCCGCGTTTTTCCTGGCATGGAAGGGGTTGGTGTCGGCCAGCAGCTCGTGAATGCGCTTTGCCTGCTTGTTCAGGTTGGCTGCCTGCTTGAAGATGCGAGGCGGAATGTGCTCCCAGCCGGTCTTGCTGGCGCTCTCGCCGCGCTCCAGTTCCGGATACTTGCTGACCATGTGTTTCCAGTAGCGATCCTGCCAGGCCGTCAGCGTCTTCCGGTTGCCCAGAATAAGCTTGGCGGAAAGACGCCCGTCCTGCGTGATCGGGACAAAAGAAACGTGCATATGGGGCGTTTTCTCGTCCATATGCACGACGGCGGAGATGAGACGATCCTCGCCAATCTCCTGCTTGAGAAAATCCACGGCATGCTCAAAGAAGCCGCGGATCTCGCTTTTCTTCTTGCCCTTGAAAAACTCCGGGCTGGCTGTGATCAGCGTCTCCACGATCCTTACGCTGTCGCTGCGGACACGCGGACAGTCATACTGCTTGATCAGCGCCTCGGACATGGCGCGGTATTTGTCCGTGGGCTGGATGATGTGAAAGTTATTCTTGCTGCGGTTCGTGTCCACGTCGGGATTGCTGGCGTATATCTCTTTCGTGCGCTCGTTGTGAGCCTCGATGTTGCTGATCTCCGGCCCCTTGTATTTGGCGAAGCGCAGGATGGCGAACTGTCCCTTATCCATCAGCGTTCTCTCCGGTTCTGCCATACAAGGTCATAGCCCAGCACATCGGCCAGCTCGATGACCTCCCGATAGCGGATGCTCTCCCGCTGGAGCTTGGCCGAGAGGTTGGAAATGCTGTCGCTCCAACCGTAATCATCATGCAGCCGCTCCAGCACCTCCTGCATGGTAAAGCCTGCGCGCACAATGTGCGCCTTGATCTCATTTCTTGTATTATTCATGTTTGTCCTCCATTCATTTTTATAGATGTATTGTTATGTCCAGGTCATAAGCGGCCTGATTGTTTTTGCGGATATGAGGGATTATTCGCTGTATGAGAAAGGAGCCCACGAATCGGCAAATCCTGTTCGCTCCTCCGGGAAGCGTGTTTCGGGAAAGCTTTTCGATCCTTCCGGTAACTTTTTTCCGAAAAAGAAAACAGCCCTCTCCGGGCTGCCAAAACACGCTCCTTATGGTTTTGAAAAAACGCAGCGACTGAAATCATCCGTCCATCCGTACCACCGTACTGCTTCATGGCAATAAGGAGTAGATCCCGACATAGCCCCGAACCTGACGTCCATGGGCGTGGACTTTGTTGGTGGGCTCCAGGTTGTGCTCTGCGGCCAGCGCTGCCATTTGCAGGCAGAAGCTGCGCGTGGTCAGGGGCTTCTCGGCGTTTTCCTCACACCAGAGCACGTACAGCTCATAGAGCTGCTGGGAACTAATATCCAGGTCCGCCTTGAAGCCGATGTAGCCCTCGGATTTGAGGAACTCGATCACGTTGTTGCTCTCGGTCATGCTCTCCTGCATGTTCTCCCGGCTGCGTGCGCTGATCGTGAACTTGTAGTCGTTGGCCTGCAGCCGGTGCAGTCCCTCCAGCGCCCAGAGCAGGATCCCCTCGATCTCGCCGCACAGCTTTTCCGAAAGGAACGGATCATCTACTCTGTCCTTCGGGCGGTCCTTCACCGTCAGGATGATCTGGCGGCGGAAGAAGCCGACGCTGCGGTCATAGAGAGATTTCAGCGTACCGTTGCCAAAGCCGAGCAGCCGGACGTACATGGTGCCCTGGTAGCTCTGCTTGCCCTTTTTCTCCAGATCCATCGGCATCTCTGCCGTGACCAGAGATTTGATGATGTTGGTCTGGGGCAGCGCTTCCATCTTCATGTCATCGTCCACCAGCAGCAGACCGTATTCCAGATCCGCGCGGGCAAAGGGGCTCGTCTCCACCTTGGCGATACTGCCGTTGTACATGTTCGTACCCAGCAGCGCGGAGAGCACGATCCCGACACGGGATTTGCCTTCTCCGCCCTTGCCGACCAGCATCAGCATTTTCTGCGCCTTCGTGCTGGGGATCAGGCAATAGCCCATGAACTCCTGCAAGGTCAGAATGTCCTCCGGGATCAGCAGATCGTTGAGAAAAGCGAGCCATTTTTTCGGGAAAGCTGCTTCCGGATCATAGCGCACCGGCAGCCGGTTCAGGCAAAAGTCTTTGCTTGCCTCAAAGCGACCGTCCAGGAACAGTGTGCCGTTGGCCACATGGATGCGGTCGTGGTAGATCGGGAGGGGCGACGAATAGCAGCACGCGCGCAGCGTATCCAGCAAAGATGCGATCTTGCGAGAGAGCCCGCGGCGAACATAGGGCTTGAGCTTTTCAAAGATGGCGTTTTTGATCCAGCCCTCGTCCGTCACCTTGCCGTCCACGGTAAAGAAGATCTCATGGATGCAGAGCATCGGGTGTTCTCTGCGGAGCTCCTCACAGAACAGCACCTCATCGATCTTGTCACCGTCCAGCCAGGACGGGCTTTCAGAAGATGTCGTCATACACGATCACCTCCCTCTGCAGCGCCTCTTCGTAGCAATCCAGCACGCCGTTGGTAAAGTAGGAGATCGCTTCCGCTTTCTCCTGCTCTGTACCCCCGGAAAGCAAATCTGCCAGACCTACGATAAAATCGTACATCTGGCAGTTCTGTGCGTATTCCGTTGTGATGGGATCGTCCATGGTCTGCGGCGCGGTCAGTCGCTTTTGCCGGTGGAGTTGAACCTCCATCTGCAGCAGCACATCATGACAGCGTTGGGCCGGATCGGGCGGCGCGGGTGGTGCGGGCGAAGCAGGAAGCTCAGCTCCGTTCCCGAAGTCCTCGACCAGCTTTTCCGCCGCTTCCGGCAGCGACAGGTTGAAGAACTTGGCGGTGAAGTCGATGACGTCTCCGTCCTCTCCGCAGCCGAAGCAATGAAACCGATCGTCTAGTTTCATGCTGGGGTTGTGATCGTCATGGAAGGGACATAGGGCCATCCCATAACGGTTTACCGTCAGCCCATAGTGTTCCGCCGCCTCGCGGGCTGTGACAAGGCTTTTCGCTTTTTCGTAGATTGTCATATGCAATCCTCCTAATATTGAGTAGTAGGGACGATTTGTTTGTCCCTCCATGAATATTATGAGGAAAAAGCGAAAAAGCAGGCTAATGGCATGACAGGTCGATTTCAAAAAACATGACAGCGGGACACAAGTACGGATGGACGGATGATTTCAGTCGCTGCACTTTTTTGAAAAGGCCGGGCAGATAAGACCGCCCTTGAAGAGAATAAAAGTCCCTCTTGCGCATATGATAAAGTTGTGATAGAATTCTGATAGGTAAAAAAGGAGGGATCAAGATGATCAATATTCGTCCGGTATCCGATCTGAGGAACAAGTATCCGGAGATCGAGGAAGAAGTCATGAGCACCGGCGCGCCGGTCTTTCTCACAAAGAACGGTTACGGTTCTATGGTGGTCATGAGTCTGGAGCAGTATTCGGCTCTGACAGACGGCATTGAGCTGGCCTTGGATGAGGCAGATAAAGCCGCTGCCATGTCCGACGTGCGTTACACAGCCGATGAAGTGTTCAGCCGTGTGCGGAAAGGCGTTCATGGACAGAAGGCATTATGAACTGCGGATTCTTCCGCTGTTTGAGGAACAACTGAGGGAGACGGTCTTTTATATCTCTGAGCGGTTGAAAAACCCCATCGCCGCGGACAACTTCATTGACGCGGTCGAGGCCGCAATCTATGAACGCCTGCAAGCGCCGGAAGCTTTTCAGCCCTATCCATCCAAGCGGGACCGTGAACATACCTACTACGCGATTCCGGTAAAGAACTATTTCGTATTCTATGTTGTGATCGGAAATGTCATGGAGGTTCGAGCGCTCGTATATAATCGGCGGGATCTATCAAAAATCATATAATCAATCGTAAAAGAGAACGGACTCAATATTGTTTGCGCTCGTACAGATGCGCAGATGATTGTGAGTCCGTTTTTTCATATATTTCGCAGAATGCCAAACTTTTTTTGAAATCCGACGAAGTCCTGTTGATCTCGGCGGATTTCGACTATTTCCGCATGAAAAATGGGCTTAATGATGGTGAAAAAAGTTGCTCCCAGAAAATACCAAGTCCGTTATTTGGGACACCTTTTATGAGATAATGTTTTTTGCCAGAGAAGAGAAAGGGGGTATTCCCATGAAGATTGCCGAGCCCAATTTGCTGACACTGGACTATTGTCGTGACGAGGTCTCCTATCAGGGCATCACGCTGCCCTCCGGCACCATCGGCTGTGCCGCGCTGAACATTCCGGATGATGTGATCGACAGGCTGAAACAGATCAGCCTGCCTCTGCTGGCGGCGGTTGAGGCTGTGAACAAGCTCCAGCTCAAACCGGAGCTGCTCACGCCGTGCAGAGACAGCATCCTGCAAATGTTGGAGCTGCTGCAGAAAGAAAACACGTTTCCATTGCTGGATTATTCGTATTACCTCAAGCGCATCCCGGAGATCTTCACCGAGGAAAACACGAAAAAAGCGGAGGCCTACGTGAAGCTTGCCGCCATGAATCTGCCCGCCGCTATGAACGATCAACTCAAAAGCGGACTTGGGCTCACAAAGGTGATCGCGATCTGTGCACAGCTGCCGGATTCTCTTGTCATGTTCAAAGAAGGTCTTCTGCCCTTGGCGAAAGCTCTGCATGAAAGCGACCGCGCACCGGTGGACTATGCCACGGTGTTCGGAGAGTTTTTCCCGGAATCCCCAGAGTTCTCCCTCACTGATTTGGTCTGGATGTCGCTGGTCAATCTGTCCGTGCAGTATCTGAGCACAATCCTGCCAGGCAAGGACGATCCACAGATTGTAAAGAGGATTCACTATGTCTCCTTTGTAGGGATGCTTCGAGCCGATCTCTTCGAAGGGCTTTCTGTCGGCCATGCCCCACGGAAGTGCCCGATCTGCGGAAGATGGTTTTTGACCACCGACGCCCGGCATACGAAATACTGCGGTGGATTTGCACCCGGCGATCCGAAGGGCCGCACCTGCCGGCAGCTTGGGAATCTGCAGGGGCGGGAGAAACGGGAGCTGGCGGACGATCATCCGCTGAAGGTGATCTATAACCGGCGCATGAACACGATCCAGGTTTACGTGCGCCGGGGCACATTGGATGAGGCAACAGCGGAAAAGATGAAGCGCCTTGCCAGGAACAAGCTGGAGCGCGCCATTTCCGATGCCGCCTATGCCAACGGCAGTTATGCGGACGAAATGGAACAGGACGCTCTTTTGACAGAGGCCACAAGTTGAAAGCGAATGGAGGTGAGACCGTGGCTGTCTATAGTAAGAGATATCCCTTCTGCGCCGAGGAAGGCAGCGGTCTCACGCTGCTGGAGGCGGAACGGGCCTTCCATCTTTTGCCCGATCCGCCTAAGGTGGAAAACCTTAACGATTACATTGTGATGGCTGTCAACGGGAATGAAAACGGTTTTGCGTTCTTTCTCCATGCGTATGAGGAACGGCTCAACCGCCGCATTCGCGGTTTTCTTCTGCGAGAGGGTTTTCGGAATACCGAGCCGGATCGCCTGTTCGATTATAAGCTGGCCTGCGTGCAGGCCATGCTGGAGGTTTTGCCAGACTATGATCCCAACGGCGGTGCGAGCTTTCTGACCTTTGCGCATCATGACATTGAAAACGCCATGATCGGGCAGCGCAAAAATGAAGAGGGCGGCTCCTTCGCAAGTCTCGATGAATACAAGGCTGTCCGAAAAGCCGGAAGACTCTATCGTGAGAATCATGAGAAAACACGGGAAGCAGTCAAGGCCATTGCCGAGGCCGAGCACTGCAGCGAACAGACAGCAGAAGCGCATCTGGCTACGGCGCTGAAGAATCGAAGCCGAGCGGACTTCTATCCCCGCACTGAACGAGACGACGATGGAAATCTCTTTGAACGCGATTCCGACGTCAGCCACGACGATCATTGGGATTACGCATCTATCCTCTGGGGCTGGGTTCAAACCGAGTGGGTACAGGAAGCTTTTGAAACGCTCAGCTTTCGGGAACAGACACTTCTGGAGAAACGCAACGCAATCTGCATGACCTGCGGACGCGTCAGCGATTGGAGGAAGCGCGTCGGCTTTGAAGATCTTGCCGTGCTGTTTGAGGGAAGCAGAGCCAGCGGTGCGGAGCGTGCGTATCAGCGGGCACTGGAGAAGATGATGAAGCATCTGGCCGGGCACGAGGTCTTTCATGTTTTGCAATTGCGGCTGGTTTCGCAGGAGAAGAAAAACAAAAAAATCGCCGCCGCAGTCTACTCCTATTGGGCAGACTACGACGGCGAATGGGGCGAGATCCGTTTTGACTTTTTGAAAAATGAGACGGAAATCATAAAGCTGGCAGACGGAGATTATGTCAGAAGCCAGCCTTTTGCAAAACGCGCGATCCAGGAGATCCGGGCAATCGAAAATGATAAGCTCCCGAAAAAGCTGACAGTCCCGTTCTTGTACGAGTGGGAAGCACCGCAGGCTGTGCGAGCGCGCACACTTTCCTGCAAAGCACCGCGTACCGACTCCGACCGAGGCATGATCGTTCGATGGGTGAATTAGCAAAACGCGAGAAGATGCTTTCATTTTGCAAGCACACCGAGCAAAAAACATGAACCATGCTTGCATTTTGAAAGTATCTTTTTTAGAAACTGCGCTGCGGCGGGACGGGGGATTTATATACCTCTTGTTCCGCCGGAAGCGCGTGCTCCATTTCATTTCGCCCTTGCTTCCTTCATGAAAACTGCGGCCAAACTCTGCTCATCCCTTCGCAGTTTTTTGCCGCCGTTTTCGGCGGGTAAAGGTGTGCTGTCCGGGAAGGCGACATCACCCCTTTGCCCGCTTCGCGGAACAAAAGGTATAACACACTAGACCTTGCGAGCAAGATCGTGTGCCAAAGGCAGGCCTCCCGGCCCTCCTTTGGAAGCCTCCCGGGTACCGGCAACAGCATTTCCTCGCGCGAGATCGAAATGCTTTCTGCCGGTATTCATTTTCCTCGTGTGTCACAAAAATGCAAAAACGGTATTTGTGACAAAAGTGGAAAATGAAAAAGCGGATCGAAATCGCACGAGAAAAGCGTGCAGTTCCGATCCGTTTTTGTAAGCGAGAGATGGGTACTATTCAATAGATGCTTGTCAAAGATCATGTACAGGATATCAATCTTCCCACGAAGTTGACCCGCCAGCTTTTCAACCAATTACTCCAGATATTGTCTCTAAAGCGGTACTATTATTACTTCAAAGAATAGCAGGTTGGGCTGAAATATCTCAGGAATACCAAGGAACTATCATTGCCTTAAACATCGAGAGTTGTTTCAGTAAGCACTGCAGCATTCAGCACAGGAAGAATACTTGAAAGGAAGGCCTCCACCTGTTGCTCACAGCGTCCAGTATAGTTACATGGCTCCAGAAGCGCTTCCAGTTCCGCCTCGCTCATGCCAAATTCCGGGCAGGCGGCAAGACGGGAGAGCAGATCGCAGTCGCCTCCGTCCTTCATCCGGGCTGTCGCCTCCATGGAGCAGCGGCGGATGATCTCGTGCAGCTGCTGCCGGTCGCCGCCGCGTTTGACGGCTTCCATAAGCAGATTCTCCGTTGCAATGAAAGGCAGATATTCTCGCACGGTCTTGTCCACGATCTTCTCGTTCACCCGCAGTCCCCCGCTTACATTCTGCAGCAGGCGCAAGACAGCGTCCGCGCAGAGAAAGCTCTCCGGCAGGGACAGACGGCGGTTGGCCGAGTCGTCCAACGTGCGCTCAAGCCACTGGGCTGCAGCGGTAAGTGGGGCGTTTAAAGCCTCTGTCATCAGATAGCGACTCAGGGAGCAGATGCGCTCGCAGCGCATGGGATTGCGTTTATAGGCCATGGCGGAGGAGCCGATCTGCTTTTCCTCAAAGGGCTCTTCCAGCTGGCGGTCATGCTGGAGAAGGCGGATGTCCTGCGCCATGCGGCAGGCGCTCTGGCCGATGGCGCTCAGGCAGTTGAGGATGCGGCTGTCTGTTTTGCGGGGGTAGGTCTGCCCGCAGACGGGAAAGCACTCCGTGAAATCAAACTCTGCGGCGATGCGGCGGTTGAGCTCGTCGATCTTCGTCTCGTCGCCCTCAAAGAGTTCGAGGAAGCTCGCCTCCGTGCCGGTCGTGCCGCGGCAGCCGAGAAAGCGCAGCGTCCCGAGCACGAAGTCCAGCTCCTCGAGATCGGACTGGAGATCCTGCATCCAGAGCGTCGCGCGTTTTCCGACCGTGACAAGCTGCGCGGGCTGATAATGGGTATAGCCCAGCGTCGGCGTGGCCTTGTAACGCTCCGCAAAGACAGCGAGGTTTTTCAGCACCTTGAGCAGTTCGCCTCGCAGATAGCGCAGCGCCTCGCGATAGAGGATCAGATCGCCGTTGTCGGTAACATAGCAGCTTGTCGCGCCCAGGTGGAGGATGCCCGCCGCCGAGGGCGCGGCTTTTCCATAGGCGTAGACATGCGCCATCACGTCATGCCGCACCTCCTTTTCCCGCGCGGCGGCACAGGCAAAGTCGATATCCGTGATGTGCTCTTCCAGCTCCTTCACCTGCTCGGCGGTGATGGGCAGCCCCAGCTCGTGCTCTGCCCGCGCCAGGGCGACCCACAGCCTCCGCCAGGTCTCGATCCTTTTTTGCGGAGAGAACAGCTCCAGCATGAAAGCGGAGGCATAGCGCGAGGCGAGCGGGGATTCATAGCGATCGTTCATAGGCGTCCTTCCTTATCGCAGAATGATGGCGTCGCGCTCGGGGCCGACCGAGACATAGCGGATCGGGCAGCCGACGCGCGCTTCGATATACTCCACATAGCGCCGCGCAGCTTCGGGCAGGTCCTCCCAACGGCGCGCGCCGGAGATGTCACAGTTCCAGCCCTCCAACGTCTCAAGCACCGGCTTTGCCCGCTTCAGAGCCGTCGGGAACGGAAAGCTGTCGGTATGGACCCCGTCCAGCTCGTACTGCGCACAGACGGGGATCTCCTGCAGATAGCTTAACACATCGAGCTTGGTCAGCGCAAGGGCCGTCGCCCCCTGCACCTGCACGCCGTAGCGCGTAGCCACGAGATCGATGGGCCCCACGCGGCGCGGCCGCCCGGTCTTTGCGCCGTATTCGCCCCCGGCCTCGCGCAGACGGGAGGCCTCCTCCCCGAAGAGCTCACACACAAAGGGGCCCTCGCCCACACAGGTGGAGTAGGCCTTGACGACGCCGACGACCGCGTCCAGCCGCGCCGAGGGCAGCCCGGACCCCACTGGGGCATAGGCCGCGATGGCGTTGGAGGAGGTGGTGTAGGGGTAGATGCCATAATCGAGGTCGCGCAGGGCGCCGAGCTGGGCTTCAAAGAGCAGCCTCTTTCCCGCATCCGCGGCGGAGCGCAGATACGCGCCGGTATCACAGAGGAAGGGCCTGATCTTTCCACCGTAGTTTTCGACCCAGGCCGTCAGCTCCTCCATCGTATAGGGCTTTGCCCCATAGACACCGGTCAGGATCAGGTTCTTCCATTCCAATAGCTCACGCAAATGCTCCCGCAGCTCCTCCGGGTCGTTCAGCTCCCCGGCGAGGACAGTCTTTTTCTGGTACTTGTCCGAATAGAACGGGGCAATGCCCTGCTTGGTGGAGCCGTACTGTTTGTCGGCCAGGCGCGCCTCCTCCAGCGCGTCCAGCTCCCGGTGCCAGGGCAAAAGCAGAGAGGCCCGGTCGCTGATTTTCAGATTCTCCGGGCTGATCGCCACGCCTTTTTCCCGCAGGGATTCGATCTCGATCCAGAGGTTTTCGGCGTCCAGCGCGACGCCGTTGCCCAAAATATTCACAACGCCGGGGTGAAAAACGCCGGAGGGCAGCAGATGCAGCGCAAACTTCCCATAGTCGTTGACGACGGTGTGGCCCGCGTTGCCGCCTCCCTGATAGCGGATGACCACGTCAAAGTCCTCCGTCAGCAGATCGACCATGCGGCCCTTGCCCTCGTCGCCCCAGTTGATGCCCACGATCGCACAGGTTTTCATGTCAAATCCTCCCTCATTCGTATTCGACAGTTGCAGGCGGCTTGGAGGTGATGTCATAGAGCACGCGGTTGACGCCCTTGACCTCGTTGACGATGCGCACCGAGACGCGGTCCAGCAGCTCATACGGCAGGCGCGACCAGTCCGCCGTCATGAAGTCCGAGGTCTGGACGCTGCGCAGCGCCACGGCATAGTCGTAGCTGCGCCCGTCGCCCATCACGCCCACGGAGCGCAGGTTCGTCAGCACCGCGAAATACTGGCTGGCTGACTGGTCCAGCCCGGCCTTTGCTATCTCCTCGCGGAAGATGGCGTCAGCCTCCCGCAGGAGAGCCAGCTTTTCCTCCGTCACCTCACCGATCACACGGATAGCCAGGCCCGGGCCAGGGAAGGGCTGACGAGCGACCAGGCTCTCCGGAAGCCCCAATTCACGCCCGAGCTGCCGCACTTCGTCCTTGAAGAGCAGACGCAGCGGTTCCAGGATCTCTTTGAAATCCACATAGTCGGGCAGGCCGCCCACATTGTGATGGCTCTTGATGACGGCGGATTGGCCGAGGCCGGATTCGATGACGTCCGGATAGATCGTACCCTGGGCGAGATAGTCCACCGCACCGATCTGCCTGGCCTCCGCCTCGAAGACGCGGATGAACTCCTCCCCGATAATATGGCGTTTTTCCTCCGGCTCCGTTACGCCCCGCAGGCGTTCCAGGAAGCGCTCACCGGCGTCCACCCGGCGGAAATCCAGCGCTCTGCCGGAAAAGGCCGCCTCCACCTCGTCTCTCTCGTTCTTGCGGAGCAGGCCGTGGTCGACAAAAACGCAGGTAAGCTGGCTGCCAATGGCCTCGCTCAGAAGCGCCGCCAACACTGAGGAGTCCACCCCGCCGGAGAGCGCCAGCAGCACACGTCCTGTGCCGACGCGCTCACGCAGTTCGGCCACAGTGCGACGCTTGAAATCCGCCATGGTCCAGTCGCCGTACACGCCGCAGACGGCGTACAGGAAATTGTGCAGCATCTCCCGCCCGAAGGCCGTGTGGTTGACCTCCGGGTGAAACTGCACGCCGTAGAAGCGCCGTTCCTCATCGCAGATCGCAGCGGTGGGACAGGCCGCGGAATGGGCCGTCAGGCGGAAGCCCTCCGGCACCCGGGCCAGGTAGTCCCCGTGGCTCATCCAGGTAACACTCTGCTCCGGCAGATCCCGAAACAGCGCGCAGGTCGGATCGAAAAACGTTTCGGTTTTGCCGTACTCGCGGGCGGAGGCATCCTCCGCTGCGGTGACCAGCCCACCCAGAGACTGGGCCAGCAGCTGGCAGCCATAGCAAATGCCGAGGATCGGAACGCCCAGGGAGAACACATCTGGATCCGGCTTCGGCGCGTCCGGCAAGTACACGCTGTGCGGCCCGCCGGTGAAGATGATGCCGATCGGGTCGAAGCGGCGGATCTCGTCCAAGGGCATGTTGTGGGGATGCAGCTCGCAGTAGACCTGCTGCTCGCGCACGCGCCGGGCGATCAGCTGGTTATACTGGCCGCCAAAGTCAAGGATCAGGATTTTCTGCATGTTTCAGCCCTCCAAAGACGCGGAAATAAGGCCCACGAACAGCGGGTGAGGATGGTTCGGACGGCTCTTGAATTCCGGGTGGAACTGCACGCCGACAAAGAAATGCTTCTCGCTCAGCTCCACGGCTTCCACAATGTGGCCGTCCGGGGACTGGCCGCAGAGGCAAAGCCCTTTGTCCCGCAGAAGCTCACGATAGTCGTTGTTGAATTCGTAGCGGTGGCGGTGCCGCTCGCGAATTTCTTCCCGGCCATAGCAGCGGCGCATGACGGAGCCTTCCGCGATGCGGCAGGGATAGGCGCCGAGCCGCAGCGTGCCGCCTTTGCTGACGGTTTCATCCTGATCGGGCAAAAAGTCGATGACTTTGTGCGGCGAGGAGGGGTCAAATTCGCCCGAAGCCGCATCTGTAAGACCGCACACATGGCGCGCAAACTCGATCACCGCCACCTGCATCCCGAGGCAGATGCCGAGATAGGGGATGTCGTGCTCCCGGGCGTAGCACGCTGTTACGATCATACCCTCCACGCCCCGGTCGCCGAAGCCGCCGGGGACGATGATGCCGCCGCAGCCGGCGAGACTTTCCGCCACGGTTTCCTCCGTGATGGTCTCGCTGTCGATCCAGCGGATCTCTACCCGGGCATTGCATGCGTAACCGGCGTGGCGAAGCGCCTCGGCCACGGAGAGATAGGCGTCGTGCAGCTGCACATATTTTCCGACAAGTCCGATCGTTACCTCGTGCTGAAGAGATTTGATCCGCGCAACCATCTCCCGCCATTCATCGAGCTGCGGCGCGCGTGTCCAAAGCCCCAGCTTCCGGCAGACGATCAGAGAAAAGTCCTCGTCCTCCAGCATCAGCGGCGCCTCGTAGAGGATGGGCAGCGTGCGGTTTTCGATCACGCAGTCGGGCTTGACGTTGCAGAACATAGCGATCTTGCGGAAGATCTCAGGCTCCAGCGGCTCGTCGCAGCGCAGCACGATGATATCCGGGGAGATGCCCATGCCCTGCAGCTCCTTGACGGAGTGCTGGGTGGGCTTGGTCTTGTGCTCGTCGCTGCCACGCAGGAAGGGCACCAGCGTCACGTGGATAAAGAGCGTGTTCTCCTTTCCCTGCTCCAGGCTGACCTGCCGGGCGGCCTCCAGAAAGGGCTGGCTCTCGATATCGCCGGTGGTGCCGCCAATCTCGGTGATGACTACATCTGCGTTCGTCTCCGCGCCGACATGGTAGATGAAGTCCTTGATCTCCTGGGTGATGTGAGGGATGATCTGCACCGTCTGCCCCAGATACTCCCCCCGCCGCTCCTTGTTGAGCACATTCCAGTAGACCTTGCCGGTGGTGAGGTTGGACCAGCGGTTCAAGTCCTCGTTGATAAAGCGCTCGTAATGGCCCAGATCCAGATCCGTCTCGCTGCCGTCCTCGGTCACGTAGACCTCGCCGTGCTGATAGGGGCTCATGGTGCCGGGATCCACATTGATATAAGGGTCAAGCTTCTGAGCCGCCACCTTCAGGCCCCGCGCCTTTAAAAGCCGTCCGAGGGAGGCCGCCGTGATCCCCTTGCCGAGTCCCGACACCACGCCGCCGGTCACAAACACATATTTTGTCATGGAAATCGCCTCCATTTGTTTATTGCGATATGTGCGTATCGGTTTTAGCCAACAAGCGAAGCAACATGCCTCCCTTTGGAAAAAGGGAGGTGGCAGAAGGCCGGAGGGATCGATCCCCCAGTCACTTCGTGACAGCCCCCTTTTTTGAAAGGGGCCATATTTCCTTCCGGGCTGTCTTAAGCAGATACCCATTTTGCGATATATCTTTGAGGAGTTCTCCGCATGGTTCTACAGACGCTTTCCTGCCTCATGGATCTTGTACTCAAAGCGGGACTTGCCCGAGTCATCCGGCACGCTTGTGGGATATTTTCCGTCAAAGCACGAGGTGCACAGTCCATCTTTTTTGCCCGGAAGCCGCCGCACCCCCTCTATACTCAGATAACCAAGCGAGTCCGCTCCGATTTGAGCCGCGATTTCCTCAACCGTGTGGTGGTTGGCAATCAGCTTTTCCGGATCGTCGATATCTGTACCGTAGTAGCAGGCAGCAAGAAACGGCGGGGCGGAGATGCGCATATGGATCTCTTTGGCTCCTGCATTGCGAAGCAGACTTACGATCCGGCGACTGGTTGTGCCGCGGACAATGGAGTCATCAATGAGCACAACGCGTTTTCCTTCCACCGTGGAGCGCAGAGGGTTCAGCTTGATGCTCACATCACGCTCCCGCATTTTTGGATCGGGAGCAATGAAGATTCGGCCAATATATTTGTTCTTGATAAAACCGATCCCGTAAGGAATACCGCTCTCCTGCGCATAGCCCAGCGCGGCGTCAAGGCCGGAATCCGGAACGCCGATCACCACGTCGGCCTCCACCGGATGTTCTTGCGCCAGAATACGTCCGGCTCTTTGCCTGGCCAGATGAACGCTGGCGCCGTCGATGACCGAATCGGGTCGGGCAAAATAGATGTATTCAAAGACACACAGCTTTTTCTCTGTTTTTCCGCAATGCGAGCGATCAGAGCCTATGCCGTCCGAGCTGACTGTGACGATTTCACCGGGCAGAACATCCCGCATGAAGGCTGCGCCGATCGCATCCAGCGCGCAGGTTTCCGAGGCAAAAACAACAGCGCCGTCGGGTAGCTTTCCCATACACAGCGGGCGAAAGCCGTGGGGATCCCGCGCGGCAATCAGCTTGGAGGGAGAGGAAATGACAAGCGAATAGGCCCCCTCCAGGCGATCCATCGCAGCGGAAACCGCCGCTTCAATGGAGGGTGAGGACAGACGCTCCTGGACGATCGTATAGGCAATAACCTCGGTATCTGACGTGGAGTGAAAAATGGAGCCTCGGCATTCGAGCTCACGACGCAGAGGAAACGCGTTCGTCAGATTGCCATTGTGGGCCAGGGCCATCTGCCCCTTATAGTGATTGACAAGCAGCGGCTGAATGTTTCGCTTGCTGTCGGAGCCGGTGGTACTGTAGCGGACGTGGCCGACAGCAATATTTCCTTCGCCCAGTATCCTGAGCTTTTCCGGTGAGAACACCTCGGCCACCAGGCCTGTATCCCGGCAGGAGGAAAAGACACCGTCATCGTTGATCGCGATTCCCGCGCTCTCCTGGCCTCTGTGCTGCAGGGCATAGAGAGCATAATAGGTAAGGGTAGCCAAATCCGTGCGTTGTGGGGAGAAAATCCCGAACACACCGCATTCTTCATGAATCCCTGCCATCTTAGCTTTCCAGGATGCGGCGCTGCATTTCCAGATACGCGTCCTCTACACCGCCGAGATCCCGGCGAAAACGGTCCTTGTCCAGCTTCTCACCGGTCTTGCTGTCCCAAAATCGGCAGGTATCCGGGCTGATCTCGTCGGCCAGAACCAAAGTCCCATCCGCTGTTTTCCCAAACTCCAGCTTGAAATCGACCAAAATCACGCCGGCATCCGACAAAAGGGCCTTCAGCACCTCGTTCACGTGGAGGGCATACGTTCTGATCTGCGCGATTTCTTCCCTCGTGGCCAGCTTCAGCGCAACCGCATGGTCGTCGTTCAGCAGGGGATCGTGCAGGTCGTCGTTTTTATAGGAAAACTCCACGATCGGCTCATCAAAAACCAGACCTTCCTCGACACCGTAGCGACTGGCAAAATGGCCGGCGGAGAGATTGCGGACGATGACCTCCAGTGGGACGATCCGCACTTTTTTCACGGCGGTCTCCCGGTCGTTGAGTTCCTGGATATAGTGTGTGGGGATCCCACGCTCCGCCAGTTTTTTCATAAAATAATTGATCATTCGATTGTTGACAGCACCTTTGCCCTCGATGATCCCTTTCTTCAGACCGTCGAAGGCGGTTGCGTCGTCTTTGTAGGAAACGATCACAACATTCGGGTCATCCGTTGCATAGACCCGTTTGGCTTTCCCCTCGTAGAGCTGTTCGCGCTTTTGCATGATGGATACCCCCTGAAATAGAAAAAATGTTTTCCGATGCCTTAAAGGGGCACGAGGCCCCTGGCACCGAAAAACATTTTTCGCGAGTTGTTATTCAATACACTTGAAACTATAGCATATACTGAATGGCACTGTCAAGAGAGCAAAAAGCAAGCAATACGAATTGCAAATATCGAAATATACGAAAAGGATATCATGGCGATCGGTCGGCTGAAAAACAAGTCCGCCGGTTATCGCACTGCTGAACTCGACCGGGCGGCCTCACTTACCGCCACAGCCACTGCGCCTCGCACGCTCGGATCGAAAGCGGCAGGGAGAATATGATCGCATCGCAGCTCTTCCTCATCCACCAGCGCGGCCAGAGCACGGGCAGCGGCGATCTTCATTGCGTCGGTGATCTCTCGGGCACGCACATCCAGCGCACCGCGGAATATTCCGGGGAAGCACAGCACGTTGTTTACCTGATTCGGAAAATCAGAACGCCCTGTGGACACCACCGCTGCGCCGGCTGCGATTGCCTCATCGGGAAAGATCTCCGGGGTCGGATTGGCACAGGCGAAAACGATCGCCTGATCCGACATGCTCCGGATCATCTCCTGCGTGAGCTGACCGGGTGCAGAAACCCCGATGAACACATCCGCGCCGCGGATGACATCGGCCAGTGTGCCCCGTTCATGCACGGGATTTGTCAGCCGGGCCATCTCTTCCTTGATCGGATTGAGATGCTCCCGGCCTTCCCAGATGGCCCCATGCCGGTCGGTCAGGATCACATTTTTAAGCCCTACTGCCATCAGCAGGCGCACGATGGCGATGCCCGCCGCGCCGGCGCCGCTGGTGACGACTTTCACATCTTCCAAACGCTTTCCAACCAGCTTGAGCGCATTCATGAGTCCCGCCAACACGATTACTGCCGTTCCATGCTGATCGTCGTGAAAGACGGGGATGTCCAGGCTGGCTTTCAGGCGCTCTTCGATCTCAAAGCAGCGAGGAGCTGAGATGTCCTCCAGATTGATCCCTCCAAAGGATTTCGCTATAAGCCGTACCGTGGAGACGATCTCATCCACATCCCGGCTGTCGATGCAGATGGGGACGGCATCCACTCCTCCGAAAGCTTTGAACAGCGCACACTTTCCTTCCATCACCGGCATGGAGGCTTCTGGCCCGATATCTCCCAAGCCCAGCACGGCTGATCCGTCCGTTACCACCGCGACAGTATTCCAGCGACGAGTCAGCTCATAACTCTTTTCCGGATTGTCACGGATCGCAAGACAGGGAGCTGCTACTCCCGGGGTATAGGCAAGGCTCAATGCTTCGGAAGAATCCACCGCTGCGCGAACCTTTGTTTCGATCTTCCCACGCCATTCCAAGTGCTTTTTAAGCGACTCTTTTGCGTAATCCATTGCTCTTCCCCCCCTATACCATATTCTCGGGCCGCACCAATTCGTCAAAGCGCTCGGCGTCCAGAAAGCCAAGACGCAGGCAGGCTTCCTTCAACGTGATGTCGTTCTCGTGCGCAAGCCTGGCGGCTTTTGCCGCGTTTTCGTAACCGATTACCGGATTCAGAGCCGTCGCTGTCATCAGAGTCCGTTCCAGATAGCCCCGCATAACCTCAGTATCCGGTTCGAGCCCGGCAAAGCAGAAGCGATTGAATGCGGAAATGGATTCCGTCAGCAGCCGCGCCGACTGCAGGAAATTATAGGCCACAACCGGCTGAAACACGTTCAACTCGAAATTGCCCTGGGACGCGGCAAAGCCGATGGCGGCGTCATTCCCCATAACCTGAACCGCCACCATTGTGACCTGCTCGCATTGGGTGGGGTTTACCTTGCCCGGCATGATGGAGCTTCCCGGCTCATTGGCCGGGATGCGCAGTTCCCCGTAGCCGCAGCGCGGGCCGCTGGCAAGAAAGCGAATGTCATTGGCGATCTTCATCATATCCGAGGCCAGCGCTTTCATGGCCCCGTGGGCAAAGACCAGCTCATCCAGCGAGGTGAGGGCGTGAAATTTATTCGGTGCGGTCACAAATGCTGTGCCGGCAAGCTGTGCAATCTCTTCCGCCGCCTGTTCGGCAAAGCCCGCCGGGGCATTCAGACCCGTTCCGACCGCCGTACCGCCCAAAGCGAGCTCCCGCAGCGGCGGCAGGGCAAGCCGAAGCAGTTCAGCATCACGCTCCAGTGAGCTGCGCCATCCGCTGATCTCCTGAGAAAAGCGGATCGGCACCGCATCCTGCAGATGTGTGCGGCCGCATTTTAAGATATCATAAGATTCCTCTTCCTTTTTCAGCATAACATCGATCAGTTTTTCGACTGCCGGAAGAAGATTTCGTTCGAGGGAAAGAACAGAAGCAATACGCATGGCTGTCGGAAAACAGTCGTTGGAAGACTGGCTCATGTTGATATCGTCATTGGGATGGCACAGTTTGCTCCCTGCCAATTCGTTTGCCCGGTTGGCGATGACCTCATTGGCGTTCATATTGCTGTGCGTCCCGGAGCCTGTCTGCCAGACGACCAGCGGGAAATGGTCGTCCAACTGTCCCAGAGCCACTTCCTCTGCCGCCTGCTCGATCACGGGAAGCTTTTCCGCCGTCATTCGATCTGCACATAACTTGCGGTTCACACGCGCTGCCGCGTGTTTGACCAGGCCAAACGCATGGACGATCTCCAGAGGCATGGTCTCCTTCCCGACGCCTATCGGAAAATGCTCCAGGCTACGCTGTGTCTGTGCACCCCAGTAGCGATTCGCGGGAACGGCTACATCTCCCATGGAGTCATGCTCAATGCGCGTCTTACTCGCTTCTTTCATGATAGAACCTCTTCTCTGACCTTGAATCACAGGTACTTGGTATCCTCCGGTGGGAAATACTCCCGCTCCGGCATGATATAGGGCTGTGTGCCGCGTCGCTCCTCCTCCATGCAGTCCTGCACGTAATTGATGAATTCCTCCTGCAGCTCGGTCTGGCGGTCGTTGCGTTTCCAGACCAGGGCGTATTCCACCTGGCGGGCGCTTTCCGTGATGATCTTCGTCACGATCAGATCGCTGACGTTATAGGTGGTCATTGGGTAGATGCAGATCCCGGCGTTCTGCTCTGAGAGTGCGACCGCGTCGATATAGTTGGACAGAGCTCCCGCAATGGTGGGTTCTTTTTCGATTTCCGCGAACCAGGCGCGGATGGAGTCAAGACGGGAGCGGCGGCTGGGGATAAACAGAGGCTGCCCCACCAGCTTGCGCAGCGGCAGGAACTGTCCCTCCTCCGCCGCGAGGGGATGATCCTTGGACATCATGGCGACCCACGGCTCACGCCCGACGGAGAAGCCGTCGAGCTGTTCGGCATTATAGGGAGTGGCAACCAGGGCCAGATCAGCCAGACCCCGCTGCACCCGCTCCATGACCTCGTCGCCGCTGCCGTTCCAAAGATGGATCGCCACCCGCGGAAACTCCTGGCGGAAGCCGGCGATCCAGCGGGAAAGCAGATAGGGAGC
Organism: uncultured Oscillospiraceae bacterium; assembly: GCA_964395795.1. GTDB lineage: Bacteria > Bacillota > Clostridia > Oscillospirales > Oscillospiraceae > Limivicinus. The sequence continues at coordinate 38,772 of CAYNBS010000007.1, read as the reverse complement.
TCGGCCTTCCACAAGGCTGATGTTCAGATCGCCGGAGAGTCCTTCCATGGACATGAGCTCCTGCTGGGTCTGATCCGAGAGCTCCAGGATCTGGCGCGCCCGGCGATAAAGAAGCCTTCCTGCTTCGGTGATCGTCAGACGCCGCTTTCCGCGGACAAAGAGCGGGACCCCCAGTTCCTCCTCCAGGCCCTTGATCTGATTGGACAGCGGCGGCTGACTCATCTTCAGGCGCTCAGCTGCGCGTGTGATATTCAGTTCCTCCGCCACAACGACGAAATAGTGCAGAGCGCGTAAATCCATGGCTCCCGACTCCTTTTCTCAAGTAGTATCGTGCGGCTTCCCGCTTCCCGCAAGTTTTTACTGCGTTCATCATAGCTCCGCGGTTTATTTTAACATACAATGTGGATATGGTAAAGGGTCAAGTGATATGAAAATTCTTGCATTTTGCTGTTTGATGCCGTAAACTGATTTTGTATTGAGAGGCCCGGCAGCCTCTCTTATCCTTTTTTTCGGGAGGGTATGCGTATGAGTACGATACCGGAACTGTTCGGCAGCATGGTATTCGACGACAAGGTGATGCGTGCGCGCTTATCCAGCGAGGTCTATCACAGTCTGAAGGAAACCATCCGCAGAGGAAAGAAGCTGGATCTCTCTGTAGCCAATGCCGTGGCGGATGCCATGTGCGCCTGGGCTGTGGAGAACGGAGCCACCCATTTCACCCATTGGTTCCAGCCGTTGACCGGCATCACGGCGGAAAAGCATGAAAGCTTTCTCTCGCCCGCGCCGGACAGCCACGTGATCATGAAGTTCTCCGGCAGGGAGCTGATCCAGGGTGAGCCGGACGCCTCCAGCTTCCCCTCCGGCGGCCTGCGGGCCACCTTCGAGGCCAGGGGCTATACCGCCTGGGATCCGACCTCCTATGCCTTTATCAAGGAAAAAACGCTGTGCATCCCGACGGCCTTCTGCTCCTACGGCGGCGAGGCGCTCGACAAAAAGACGCCGCTGCTGCGTTCGATGGAGGCTTTAAACCGCCAGGCGCTGCGCGTGCTGCACCTGTTTGGGAATCACGAGGTGCAGCGTGTCGTGACGAACGTCGGCCCGGAGCAGGAATACTTCCTCGTAGACCGGGACATGTATCTCAAACGCAAGGATCTGATCTACACCGGGCGCACGCTCTTCGGGGCGAAGCCGCCCAAGGGGCAGGAGCTGGAGGATCACTACTTCGGCGCCATCAAGCCCCGGGTCAAGGCCTTCATGGAAGAACTGAACGAGGAGCTCTGGAAGCTCGGCATCTACGCCAAGACCGAGCACAACGAGGTCGCCCCCTGCCAGCATGAGCTCGCGCCGATCTTCACCGTGACCAACGTCGCGGCGGATCACAATCAGCTCACGATGGAAATCATGAAGAAAGTCGCCCGAAGGCACGGCCTTGTGTGCCTGCTGCATGAAAAGCCCTTTGCGGGCGTGAACGGCAGCGGCAAGCACAACAACTGGTCCATGGCCACCGATACCGGCGTCAATCTGTTAAGTCCCGGCGACACGCCTTATGAGAACGCGCAGTTTCTGCTCTTCCTGGTGGCGGTCATCAAGGCGGTGGACGAGTACCAGGGACTGCTGCGCCTGAGCGTGGCTTCGGCCGGCAATGACCACCGTCTCGGCGCCAATGAAGCGCCGCCGGCCGTCATCTCCATCTTCCTCGGCGACGAGCTGAGCGCCGTATTGGACGCCATCGAGACCGACAGCCCTTACGCCGGAACGGAAAAGCGGCGGATCCGTCTGGGGGCGGACGTGCTGCCCCGCTTCAACCGTGACACGACGGACCGAAACCGCACCTCGCCCTTTGCCTTTACCGGCAATAAATTTGAGTTCCGCATGGTCGGCTCCAACGACTCCATTTCCTGCGCGAACATCATGATCAACGCCTCCGTGGCGGAGGCGCTGCGCCAGTTCGCGGATGCGCTGGAGGGCTGCACGGATAACTTCGATACCTGCCTGCACGAGCTGATCCGGGAAAACATCAAGGCTCACAAGCGGATCCTGTTCAACGGAAACGGCTATGACGATGCATGGATCAAGGAGGCAACAGAGGAACGCGGCCTGCTGAATCTGCGTACGACGCCGGATGCGCTGCAGATGGTGCTGGTGCCGGAGAACATGGAAATGCTGCAGCGGCATCAGATCTTCTCGGAGGCGGAGATCCGCTCCCGCTATGAGATCACCATGGAAAACTATGTGCGCACGGTGCGCATCGAGGCGCTGACCATGGCGGACATGGCCAGAAAAGAGATCCTGCCCGCTGTTTTGCACTTCACCGGCGACCTGGCTTCCGAAATCAGCGAGAAGAAAAAGGCCGTGGCTGTGCTGCCCTGCCGGGCGGAAACCAAGCTGCTGGAAAAGCTCTCCGGCCTTGCCGATGAGATCGATGCGGCCATTGAGGCGTTGGAGGAGAGTATCGACAGCCGTACCGGCGAGGATATCACAGCACAGGCTTTCTTCATCCGGGATGCGCTTCTGGGAAAAATGGACGCGCTGCGCGCGCTCTGCGACAAAGCGGAGACGCTCACAGCCGCATCCTACTGGCCGTTCCCGACTTACGGCGATTTACTGTTCAAGGTATAAGGAGGAAGACGTCATGTGCGGAATCGTTGGATTTGTCGGAAAACAGAGCGCCGCGCCCATCCTTCTGAAGGGCCTGCAGCAGCTGGAATATCGGGGATACGACTCGGCGGGCATTGCCGTGATGGACGATGACGGGATTCGGGTCGAAAAAGTGAGCGGGCGTATCGCAAGGCTCTGCGAAAAAACGGAAAACGGTGCGGCCGTCCCCGGCATCATCGGCATCGGGCACACGCGCTGGGCGACCCACGGCGCGCCAACGGACATCAACGCCCATCCCCATCTGTCCAATGACGGGCGCTTTGCCATCGTGCACAACGGGATCATCGAGAACTATCTCGCGCTGCGCGAGGAACTGATCGCCGACGGCTATGTGTTCCGGAGCGAAACGGACACCGAGACCATCGTCCATTTACTGGAGAAATACTACGACGGCGATATCAAAACCGCCGTCATGAAGACGGCGGCGAGACTGGAGGGCTCTTACGCCCTGGGGATCCTCTGCGCCGACGCGCCGGACACGCTTTACGCCGTCCGGGAGGCAAGCCCGCTGATCCTCGGCATTGGCGTGGGGGAGAATTTCTTTGCTTCCGATGTGACCGCTCTGGTCGCGCATACGAAAAACGTTATTTATCTCGACGATGGTGAGATCGCCATGCTCACGCCGCGATCCATCCAGGTCTTCGACTGCACCGGGAAGCTGATTCAAAAGCCCATTAACCGCGTGACCTGGAGCGTGGAGGCGGCGGAGAAGGGCGGCTATGAGCACTTCATGCTCAAGGAGATCATGGAGCAGCCCGCCGCCGTCAAGGCGGCCCTGACGCCGCGCCTGCACGATGGAGAAATCCGGCTCGACGATTTTGAGCTTTCGGCAGAGAAGCTGCGCTCGGTAAACAAGATCGTCATCACCGCCTGCGGCTCGGCTTATTATGCGGGCTGCTCCGGCCGCTATGCCATCGAAAAGCTGTGCCGCATTCCGGTACAGGTGGAACTGGCCAGCGAGCTGCGCTACGGCGAGCCGATGGTGGATGAGCACACGCTGGTGCTGGTGCTCTCCCAGTCGGGCGAGACCGCCGATACCATTGCTGCGCTCAAGGAGTGCCGTGAGCGCGGTGCGACAATCATCGGCATCGTCAATGTGGTGGGCAGCACCATCGCAAAGCTGGCCGACCACACGCTCTATACCTGGGCGGGACCGGAGATCGCCGTGGCGACGACCAAGGGCTACACCACACAGCTTGCCGTGCTGTATCTGTTCGCGCTCTATGCGGCGGAGAAGCTGGGGCGCCTGCAGAAAGCCGAGTATTCCTCTCTGGTACGCTCTCTGAAAATGCTGCCAAAGCTCCTCCAGGAGACGATCGATATGAACTATCAGATCCCCGCCCTGGCCGGACGCTATGCCAGCCAATCCCTCTTTTTTATCGGCCGTAATACGGATTATGCCGTGGCGCTGGAAGGCGCGCTGAAGATGAAGGAGATCTCCTATCTGCACGCGGAGTCCTATGCCGCCGGGGAGCTCAAGCACGGCACCATCGCGCTCATCGATGAGGGACAGCCGGTGATCGCCGTCTGCTGCAACGAGGCGCTCTGTGACAAAACGCTGTCGAACATCGTGGAGGTCAAGGCCAGGGGCGCAAAGGTGCTGGCGCTGGCCTTTCGCGGGAACAGGATGATTGTCTCCCAGGCCGACGACGTGATCTACATCCCGCAGATCGAGACCATCTTCTCCGCGGCGCTGGCCGTCGTGCCGCTGCAGCTGCTGGCGTATTATGCCGCGAAAGAAAAGGGCTGCGACATCGACAAGCCGAAAAATCTGGCCAAGTCCGTAACGGTGGAATAAACTGTATCACAGAATAGGCGGAAATAATCTGAAACCAAAAGACCGGCGAGAGGAACATCCCTGTATGGGTTCCTCTCGCCGGCGTATCTTTGTCATACTGCGGCTCAATATTCAGTAGTAAATCGGTAGTAAAATTCAGAATTTACCGTGGATTTTCGTGGTGAAACGGCGCAAAAGGGGGCTGGTTTGTGCCCTGCCGTGGCAAACGAATAGAATCTTTTTCATGATGGTAACCCTTTAACGTCCCGAGAAGGCATCCGGTTGGCGCAGGAAAGCGCCCGATCTGATAAGCAAAGTATAGCATAATCAGCCTCCTTTGCATAGATGGGAATATGATGCATTTGAGGTTGCGGCGCTTCCCGGAAAAAGTCGATCAAAGAAGCCCCCATGGCTGCACTTAGCGGCCTTCTGCTTGGCTGGACGGTGACGGTCTGCGCGCAAAAACCGGACCCCATCCCTTTCGGAGATGAGGTCCGGTTTTTGCGAGATGATCTGCCAAATGCCGGCGCCGACGGATGTCTCCCGGATCGCTCAGATCTTCAGCGCCAGGTTTTCGCCGTGAATGCCGACGAAAGCGCCCTTCTCCTTTTGGGGAGAATCGGGATGGCAGGTCATCCACTTGTTGCGCATCCATAGGAGCTTTTCCTCGCCGGGAGCGGTGGTGTCCACCGCGTCCAGCGCCTCGTTGGTGCCCTTCTCCAGCACCACCAGGCAGCGGAAGCCGTCTTCGGAGATCCTGCAGGGGGCGAAGTGCATCACCATGGGGAAAATCTCCACCAGCACGCCGGCAGGCAGATAAAAGCCGACCACGTCGGCGCTGTCCAGCTTCCCGTCGTCCAGCTGCTCCGGCAGAGCCAGCAGCAGCACCAGACCGGTGGTGGTGAAATTGACCTCGCTGCACTTGTGATATTCCATCGCGTTGAGCTTGAAGCCGCGGCCGTTGCAGAAGCCGGCCTGAATGGGCATTTCACCAAAGGAGATGCGCTTGAGCGCAGTCATCATCTTGACTGCCTCCAGTTCAGGCACAGAAGCCTGGTAGCAGTTGCCTTCCTCCGGAATGGCCGTGCCTGCCAGCGCCTCCGCCAGCTCTGCCGTGTCCGCGCTCAGTACGCGCCCGTAGCGGCGAAAGGCCGGATCCAGCACACTGTAAAGCTTGAGGCCTTCGTTCTTTTCCCGGAGCAGGTTCAGCATCTTGTCCATTATTCGATTCCTCCGTTGTCGAAGTATTTTTGCACCGCCAGCAGACAGGCGGCTTTGTCTTCCAACTGCTGGTTGTAGCAGCTTTTTTCAATGATGACGCGGTGTCTGGCGTCGACACCTTCCATCAGCTCGCTTTTGAGGCGGGAGAGATAGTAGGCGTTCTCGAAGAGAGTGCCGTAGAGAATGATCTTGCCCGGATCTACCAGGTAGATGAGAGCCTTGATGGCGCTGCCCAGGGCCTGTATCGCCCGATCCACAATGGCCGAAGCGCCTTCGTCTCCGTTGCTGGCGGCGGAAAACACGTCGAACACAGTCAGAAGAGATGGATCCTCACGAAGCGTCTGCCAGAGAAGAGGGGTCTTCTCCTCTGAGAACATTGCCAGCGCATCCTCCCGAATGGCGCCGGGGGAGGCGATGGTCTCCAGGCAGCCGCTCTTGCCGCAGTGACAAGGCTTGCCGCCCCGGCGGATCATCGGGATATGGCCGATCTCGGCGCACTGGGAGGTCACGCCGTGCCAGATTCGCCCGTCGATGGAGAGCGCCGCGCCGATGCCGGTGCCGCAGCGCAGGAAAAACTGGGATCCGGCGGCCTCGTCCCGGGAGAGGAACATCTGCGCCGCCAGCAGCGAGCGCACGTTGTTTTCCAGCACGCAGCAGAAGCCTGTCAGCGTCTCAAACAGCTCACAGAGAGGATAGTCCGTCTCCGCCAGCGCGCCAAAGGAGTTGCGCACGGTACGCCCGTCTTCGGAGGTGATGCCGCGGACAGCGATCCCAACGCCGATCACCTGCTCACGCTCGATCCCGTTCTTCTCCGCCAGCTGGAGAAGCTCCTCCGCAAGGAGCTTTGCCGTGGACTCGACGGGGGCGGCGGCGGGCAATGGCAGCTCCTCCGCAAAGATCACGCTGCCATCCAGCCAGGTGGCGGACAAAACAGCCTGCCGCAGATTGATCAGCACGCCCAGCCCGCAAGCTTTTTGGGCATTGATATCCACCAGGATCTCCCTGCGGCCGGCGCTGCCGCTGGCCAGCATTTCACCCTCGTACAAAAGACCGTCGCTGATCATTTCGCCCACGATCTTGGTGATTGCCGCCGGCGTCAGGTTCATGCTCTCTGCAAGCCGCTTGCGCGACATGGCGCCTTTTTCATGCAGCGCGCGGAGAGCTGCGCTCCGGTTGGTGCGCTTCACGCTCATCAAATTGTCGCCCTTGTAGGACATACGCGCTCCTTTTCCGATCTTACGATTCCCGGTGCGGTCTGCCGCTGCGATTGATCCGACCGCGCTGCAGAATCACTGCGGCGCCTGCCAGCACGATCAAAATACCCAGCAGTTTTTTGACGGTCAGCTCTTCGTTGAGGAAGAATACGCCGATGAAGCAGCTCAGTACCGGCATCAGCAGCAGGTAGAGCTTCACCAGCCAGACCTCAAAGTGCTTCAGATTCCGATAGTAGAAGAAATAAATTCCCGTCTGGGCCAGACCGCCCAGCGCTACCAGCAGCCAGAAGCTTCCGCCCATGGCCGTAGGAAGACGAAGCTCTCCGTGCATTGCCGCGCTCCCCGCAAACAGGAGCAGCACCACTGCGTTATTATAATAGGAGATCATGTCCGCATCCTCGTGGTATTTCTCCTGGGCGGCCTTGATGATGAAGGCGTTGGCGCTGACACAGGCGGCGGACAGGAGGAAGTACAGATCCGTCACATGGAGACGCATCCCGCCGAAGTCCACGCCCAGCACCAGCAGCACGCCGCCCAGCATGATGAGCGTTCCGAGCCAGTCGGAGATATACAACTTTTTATGGTAAAGGATGACCGTGGCCAGGTTTACCATCAGAACGTCGGTCTTCAGCAGCGCGGTGCCGGTGCTCAGAGAGCCGCCCGCGTAGCCCAGATTGGCAAACAGGTCCAGCAGAAAGCCGAACACGCCGATGATAACAAGAATGAAAACCGCTTTTCCCTGGTGAAACAGGCGGCTGAAGTTCTTGTCCGCCAGAAGCTGGATCGTCAGGAACACCAGGGCCGCGGAGCGCAGGAGAAGGCCCGCCATGCGTGCGGAGCCTGTCGCGTCCACCACGATTTTGCTGATCGCATAATAGATGGACCAGGAAACTACCATCCCGATCACCATCAGGGTATATTTCAGATCGTCTTTCATGAAGGTCTATCCTCAGTTTACGAATTGATACCGGTCGCGGAACAGCCCTTTCGGCGCTCGGACAAGTGCGAAAGAGGCCGTGGAGACCGCGCAGCGGGGGCTTGCCCCCGATTTTCGGGTTTTAGCCGAGCATCCCGCCCGACCGGGCGGGATGCTCAAGCTGCCGACAAAGTGTCGACAGCTTGAGGCGCCAAAATGGAAACTTCCGAAAAAGTTCCCATTTTGGCGAGGATTGAACGTGAAGGGGGGCATACCCTCCCCCCTTCACAATCCCCCCATGCGTGTCCAAGCTTTGCCGCATGGGCGAAGGGTTGTCTACAGTCTGAGCATCCCGCCCGACCGGGCGGGATGCTCTTTGCTATGTTCCGTTGGTCACGCGAGCTTTTCGAACATCTCGCGGAGGGCCTTCTCGTCCATCTTGACGGGGTTGTTGTTCATCAGGCCGTGTACAGCGCAGTCATGGGCCAGCTTGTCCAGGTCCACAGGACCCAGATCGCTCAGCCGTCTGCGCAGACCGGCCAGCTCCTTGAGCGCGGCGATCCGCTGCGCCAGCTCTTCCGTACCGGAGAGGCCGACCCGGCGGCACAGCAGCTCCAGCCGCTCGTCGGCGTTGATGCGCACGAAGCTGTCCAGCGTGAAGGCACAGGCCTCGCCGTGGGGCAGGTGGTAATCCTCGGAAAGCGGATAGCTGCAGGCATGGCAGCCGGCGGTCTTGGGCAGGGCGAAGCTGAGGCCGCCCAGCAGGGAGGCGTAGGCCATGTTGGCCCGGGCTTCCAGATTGCTTCCGTCGGTGTAGGCCGTCTCCAGATTGGCCAGGATGGTGCGGACGGCCTCGATGGCCATCAGATCGGAGATGGGCTGGTGGTTCTTGCTCCAGTAGCCCTCCAGCGCGTGGGCCATGGCGTCAAGGCCGGTGTTCATGGTGGTGCGGGGCGGCACGGTGCTGCTGAGCACCGGGTCCACGATGGCCACCTTCGGCATGAAGACGGGGTTGTTGATGGTCCGCTTTTCGGTCTCGTGGCTGATGACGGAGACCTGCGTCACCTCGCTGCCGGTGCCGGCGGTGGTGGGGACGGCGATGATGGTCAGCCGCTCGGCAGGGAAGGGGCGCTCTCCGTGATAGTACTCCAGAGCCTCCCCATCGCCCAGGGCGATGGCCGCGGCGAACTTGGCGGTGTCGATGGAGCTGCCGCCGCCGATGCCGATGACCGCGTCCGCCTTGTTCTCCCGGGCAAGACGGGTGGTTTCGATGACGCCGGACAGCTGGGGGTTCTGCTCCACGCCGCCGAAAACGGCAACGATGCGGCTGTCCTTCTCCTGCATCTCCCGGGCGGTGGGAGCGAAGTGCTTCCCGCAGGCGATGACGCAGCGCTGAAGGCCAAGCTCCTCCAGGATCGCGCCGAGATTGGCAAACTTCCCTTCGCCGAAGTAGATCTTGACCGGCTGGGAATAGACAAACTCAAGCCCCATAGATGTTTTCCTCGATCTCGTTGACCTTGGCCGCAAACTTGTGCATGTTGGCAGCGCGCCAGTCTTCCAGATCCTGGCACCAGTCGGTGGCCAGGAAGGTCTTGACCATCTCGACGGCCATTTCCGGGCCGACGATCCAGCCGCCCATGCACAGGACGTTGGCGTTGTTGATGGCGCGGGCCATCTTGGCGGAGTAAACGCCTTCGCAGGCGACGGCGTAAACACCCTTGTACTTGTTGGCAACGACGGACATGCCGGCGCCGGTCCCGCAGATCAGGATGGCCTTCTCATAGGTCCCGTTCTGCACCAGAGGGGCAACCTCGCTGGCAACCTGGTAGTAGGGATGGACCTGCTCCAGATCGGTGGTGCCCAGATCGTCAAAGGCCACGCCGGCCTCGGTCAGATAGGCTTTGATGGCTTCCTTTGCGGAAAAGCCGGACTTGTCGCTTCCGATCGCAATTTTCATGATCATACTCCTTTTCTGATTGGGTCCCCGGTATGGGGAATAACGGGCGGGGACAAGCTCACCTCTACAGAGCGACAGGGCTTCCGTAGGGGCGGCCTTTGCGGCCGCCCGTAGATTTCACATTACTTCAGGCTGACGGCCTTCTTGGCGGTGGCGACGATGTTCTCCACGGTCAGGCCCATGGCCTCGCGCAGGTAGGGCAGCTTGCCCACTTCGCCAAAGCGGTCTTGCACGCCGACGGCGCAGACGGGGATCCGCTCCTGAGCCAGGGCTTCCAGCACGGCAGACTGCAGACCGCCGATCACGTTGTGGTTCTCTACGGTCAGGACGGTTCCGGTCTTGCGGGCGGAGGCGATCACGGTCTCCTTGTCGATGGGCTTGATGGTGTGGACATTGATGATCTCAGCGTCGATGCCCTCCTCGGCAAGCTGGGCGGCGGCGGTGATGACGTCGTTGGTCAGCATGCCGCTGACGAAGATGCTCAGATCCTTGCCTTCCTTGATGGTGTCGGCCTTGAACAGATCGAACTTGTAGTCCTCACCGAAAACGACGGGGGACTGCTTGCGGAACAGACGGACGTACACGGGGCCGTCATAGTCGTTGAGAACGGGCATGGCCGCGCGCAGCTGCACCTCGTCCACCGGCTCGAAGATGACCATGCCGGGGATGGAGCGGATGACGCCGATGTCTTCCATGCTCATGTGGGTGCCGCCGTTGAGCTCGGCGGAGATGCCGGGGTCGGTGCCGACGATCTTCACGTTGCGCTTGGCATAGGAGATGGAGATGGCGATCTGGTCGCAGATGCGGCGGGTGGCAAAGGGCGTAAAGCTCTCGATCCAGGGCTTGAAGCCGTAGCTGGAAAGGCCGGCGGCGATGGAGGCCATGTTCTGCTCGGCTACGCCGCAGTCAAACATCTGCTGGGGGAAGCGCTCGTACAGGTTGCGGGTGCCGCTGGCCTTGGCCAGGTCGGCGTCCAAAACGACCACATGCTTGTCTTTTTCCATCATTTCCGCAAGGCATGCGGCATAAACAGCTCTCATTTCCATGGATTAGTCCTCCCCTCTGATTTCCCGGATGGCGGCAGCGGCCTGTTCCTCGTTCACATTGGTGTTGTGGTTGCTGATGCCAAGCTCTTCGATCCACTTGACGCCGCAGCCCTTCAGGGTGTTGAGGATGATCATGGTGGGCTTTTCGCTGCCGCGGCCAAGCTTTGCATGCTTGACGGCCTCGGCAACCTGGTCCACATCGTTGCCGTCTTCTACGTCAATCACGTTCCAGCCGAAGGCGGCCCATTTCTCGGCCAGAGGCGCGATGCCGTTGACCTGTTCCACGGTGCCGTCGATCTGCAGCTTATTATAATCGGTAAAGGCGATCAGATTGTCCAGCTTCTTGGCGGCGGCGAACATGGCGGCCTCCCAGATCTGGCCTTCCTGGCTCTCGCCGTCACCGATCATGGCGTAGATGGTGGCGCCGTCGTTCTCCAGCTTGGAGCCCAGCGCCACGCCCACGGCGCAGCTGAAGCCCTGGCCCAGAGAGCCGGTGGTCATGTCGATACCGATGGTGCGGTTCATGTCGCAGTGGGAAGGAAGGTTGGTGCCGCCCTGGTTGAGGGTGAGCAGCTCCTTCTTGTCAAAATAGCCGCGGTTGGCAAGGGTGGCATACACGGCGGGGCCGGCATGGCCCTTGGAGCAGATGAAGCGGTCCCGGCCGGGCATCTGCGGCTGCGCGGGATCGATGTTCATTTCTTTGAAGTACAGGACGGCAAGCGCCTCCACGACGGACAGGCAGCCGCCGATATGACCGACGCCCAGGTGCCCGATGCAGGTCATGATATCACAACGGATATCCTTGCAGATTTCTTTCAGATCATAGTTCAATGGTGTTTCCTCCTTGATGATTCCTCTCCGTGAAATCTGGTGTTTCGGTTTCCTTGGAAGCAATGTTTGATTAAAGCTTCTAAGCAATTGCAGTGTAACCCTATCTTCTGGGTTTGTCAAGCGCTCTTTCAGAGTTTTCCTGCGCAGAAAGCTGTTTTTTTCGGCGGAGGTAAAAAGGGGCTTGACAGGGGCCGCCGGAAAGAATATGCTGTTTCACAGCGTTAAATAATATTGGGAGGTTACCTTATGAAATTCTGCTCCGTTTATATTCCGGTGGGTGTTCCCACCTATCACCTGGAAACCGCGCAGGATCAGTTCGAGCGTTCCTGCGCCATGCTGCGCGGCGTGGATCCGGAGGTCGTCTGCCCGGATGAGATGCTGCTGTCGCTGGACAAGCTGCGCGCCTTTTTGGACGGGCGGGAGCCGGATCTGGTCATTTTCCAGAATCTGACCTTCGCCAACGCGGCCTATATGGCTGAGGTTCTGCGCCGCTTCCACTGCCCGGTGCTGCTCTGGACCCTGCGGGAGCCCGTGATCGACGGCGGCCGTCTGCGGCTCAACTCTCTGACCGGCGCCTACTCCGCCGCCAACACGCTGGACGCCTTTGACGGGCGCGCCTTCCAATGGTGCTTCGGCGCGCCGGAGGAGGACGCGGTGATCAACGCGGTGCGGGCCACCGTGCAGGCCGCCCGGATCCGCAAGGCTATGCGCTCCCTCACTATGTCCGCCATCGGTCACACGCCCCAGGGCTTCGGCTTCGGCCGCGCGCTGGACAGCGAGCTGATGAACACCTTCGGCGTGGAGCTGGAGTCCATCGAGGCTCGCGAGCTGATCGAGAAGGCCAAGACCTACAGCGATGAGGACTGCGCCGCCTATCTCGCCGAGACCGAGAAGTGCACCTGCGGGCTGGACAAGACCCCGGAGCGCAACAAGCTCGACCATGCCCGCCTGCTCAAGGCCTACTCCGACTATGTGCGGGAGCATCACATCGGCGCGCTGGCCTCCCGCTGCTGGCCCGATTTCTTCACTTCCTTCGGCACCCCGGTCTGCACGGTGCTGAGCATGCTCAACGACGAGGGCGTGGCCGCGGCCTGCGAGGCAGATATCTACGGCGCGCTGTCCATGTGGATCGGCATGCAGCTGAGCGGAGAGCCCGTTTTCTTCGGGGATCCCGTGGCTCTGGACGAGAATGAGAGCAGCATCACCTACTGGCACTGCGGCGCCGCCGCCTGCAGCCTGGCCCGGAAGGATACCGGAGCCGTGGTGGGCGTGCACCCCAACCGCAAGATCGGCCCGGCCATGGACTTTGGCTGCGAGGCCTTCCCGGAGGCGACGGTTTTCCGCATCGGCCGCAAAAAGGACGGCAGCTTCCGCTTCTTCCTCACCGAAGGCGCGGTTCTGGATAAGCCCAAGCAGTTCATCGGGACCTCCATTGTGGTTCAGACCGAGCGGAACAGCCGCGAGGTCGTGGAGCAGAGCATCCGCGCCGGCTTTGAGCCCCACTTTGTGGTGATCAAGGGCCACCACGCCCAGACCCTGAAGGCCCTGGCCGAGATGTTCGGCTTTGAGGTCTGCCTCTACTGAGCAAAATCCCACGCTTCGTATCATTCATCTCGGATAGGAGAAACCATATGGAACTGCGATTCAGCGGCAAGGGATTTTCCCTGAAAAACCGCTTTGGCACCATCCTGCATTGTGACGAGAGCTCGCCCTTGCTCTATGTGGGCTGCGGGGAGGAGACCGTGGACATGTACCGCGGCAACTTCAAGATCGAGGACTACCTGGTAGAGCGCCGGCCGCTCGAAATCAGCGGCATAGAGCCTGCGGAAAACGGGTACTGTGTTTTCTTCGGCGACCAGATCCGCATGGAGATCTGCTGCGAAGGGGATCTGTGTACGCTGCGCTTTGCGTGTCTCAACCCCCGCATCAACCGCTTCTGGCTGCGGGTACAGGCCTCCGCAGACGAGCACTGCTACGGCTGCGGTGAGCAGATGTCCTATTTCGATCTTCGCGGCCGCCATTTTCCCATCTGGAGCTCCGAGCCGGGCGTGGGCCGGGATAAAACGACCTTTGTGACCTGGCGTTCCGACGTGGAGAACAAGGCGGGCGGGGATTACTACAACACCAATTTTCCCCAGCCTACCTATGTTTCCTCCTCCCGCTACTATCTGCACGCGGACTCCACCGCCTACGCGGACTTCGACTTCCGGCATCCGGCTTATCATGAGCTGCAGTTCTGGGAGGTTCCCGCGTCCATCCGCATCGAGAGCGCGGACAGCTTCCTGCAGCTGCTGGAGAAGGAGAGCGCCTTCTTCGGCCGCCAGCCGGAGCTGCCCGACTGGGCCTGCAACGGGCTGATCATCGGCCTCCAGGGCGGCCGGGAGCGGGCGGAACAGCTGCTGCGGGAGACCCAGGCCCACGGCGTCAAGGTCTCCGGCCTCTGGTGCCAGGACTGGTGCGGGAAGCGCGTCACCTCCTTCGGCAAGCGTCTCCAGTGGGACTGGCATTATCATCCGGAGATGTACCCGGAGCTGCCGGACTTTATTGAAAAGCTCCACAGCGAGGGCATCCGCTTCCTGGGCTATATCAATCCCTATCTGGTCAAAGACGGCGAGCTGTTCCGGGAGGGCCTGGAAAAGGACGTCTTTGCCCGCCGCGCCGACGGCAGCGTGTACCTGGTAGACTTCGGGGAATTCGACTGCGGCGTGGTGGATCTGACCGATCCGAAGGCCTACGACTGGTTCAAAAACCGGGTCATCCGGGAATGCAGCCTGGACATCGGCATCGACGGCTGGATGGCAGATTTCGGGGAATATCTGCCCACAGACGACATTGTGCTGCACAGCGGAAGATCCGCCATGCTGGAGCACAACCACTGGCCCGCCCTGTGGGCAAAGTGCAACTACGACGCGGTCTCCGAGGCCGGAAAGCTGGGACAGGTCGTGTACTTCATGCGCGCCGGCGGCACCGGCAGCCAGAAGTACTGCACGCTCCTGTGGGCCGGCGACCAGAGCGTGGACTTTTCCCGCCATGACGGCCTGTGCACCGTGATCTGCGCGGCGCTGAGCGCAGGCATGAGCGGCTGCGGCCTGACGCACAGCGATATCGGCGGCTACACCAGTCTTTTCGACAACACCCGCACAAAGGAGCTCTTCCTCCGCTGGGCCGAGATGGCGGTCTTCACGCCGGTCATGCGCACCCACGAGGGAAATCGCCCCGAGACGAACTTCCAGTATTACGAGGACGGGGACTGCATGGACCGCCTGACTCGCCTGGTGGCCGTTCACGAGGCGCTCGCGCCGCTGATGAAAACGCTGGTGCAGGAAAACGCCGCGTCAGGCATTCCCGTACAGCGTCCCCTTTTCCTCCACCATGAGGACGATCCCCGCTGCTACACGGAGCAGTTTGAGTATCTCCTGGGGCCGGACGTTCTGGTGGCGCCGGTGTGGCAGGAGGCACAGACCGCTTGGCAGGTCTATCTGCCGGAGGGGGACTGGGTGCATCTCTGGACCGGCGAGGGCTATTCCCGGGGCGAGCATTCCGTTCCGGCGCTTCTGGGATATCCCCCGGTTTTCTGGAGAAAGGGCTCTCCTTGGGCGTCTCTCCTGGAAAAGATCCGCGCGGACTACGGAACGCCCTAAAATCCTTGTAGAATATAAACAAAAATCCATGCAGGAATCAGGCACTTTCACACAATTGACAAACAGATTGCACGAGAGTAGAATGTTACCATTAATTAATGCTGTTTATTAATAGATTGCGTTAATTAAATAAATCCCCATGCGCCCTGCGCACGCCACGACGCATGAAAGCAAACTGCGCATGTGGATTTTTACGCATACCATTCGGTTGCCCCGCAAGGGGCGAGAATGGTGCGTTACAATCAAATATTACTATGGAAGCGTCAGCTTTCATAGTAATCTTGTCCCGCCTTTCCGACGGGACGCTCCCTTCGTGATTACGGCGCAAGCCTGATCAACAATAAAATCCACATTAGGAGGAAAAATGATGAAGAAACTCGTTTGCCTCGTCATGGCTCTGGTCATGATCCTGGCGCTGGTTGCCTGCGGCACCACCACCGAAACCGCGGAAACCACCGAAACCACCGAGACCACCGAAACCACCGAGACCACTGAAACCACCGAAACCACCGAAACCACTGGCGGCAGCATCACCGTCAAGATCATCTGCCCCTACGGCGCCGGCGGTATTGCCGACCTGGTTGGCCGCAAGTATGCGGAAGTTGCCAATAAGGTTCAGGATAAGTACACCTTCGTGGTGGAGAACCTGACCGGCGGCGACGGCTTTGCTGCCAATGAGTTCTTCTCCGAAGAAGACCCCAACACCATGGACCTGCTGGTTCTGGGTTACGGCGCCTGCTACCGTCACGACGGCGGCAAGAAGTACGAGACTGAGATTGTTGACTTCGATATCGACAACAACGTCCCCTTCGCCACCATCGACGACCGTACCTGGATCCTCTATGCCAAGCCCGGCACCACCCTGGACGACGTTCTGGGCAAGGCTCGCGGCGGCGTTGTGAAGATGTCCGGCGGCAACCCCCTGTCTGACCCCCATCTGGCTCTGGGCATCCTGGTGAACGCCGAAGGCGGCCAGGTTCAGGTTATCCCCTATGACGGCGGCGCCGAGCAGAAGAAGGGCCTGACCGACGGCGAAGTCGACGTGTTTGTCGGCGGCGCTCTGGCCGGTGCCAGCGACGTGGAAGCGGGCAACATCGTTCCCATCCTGGCCTTCTCCGATCACCCCTTTGAAGGCTTCGTCGGCCCCGACGGCCCCATCACCGTTCCCTGCGTTGTCGGCGAGGGTAAGGCTCCCGAACTGAATCCTGACAACGATTACTCTGCCTGCATCCTGCCCGCCGGCGGCGGCCTGGCCACCCACAAGGGCTGCGATGAGAACTTCCGCAACGACATGATCGAGATCGCCAAGCTGGTCTGGGCCGATGAAGAGTACGCCGGCTGGATCACCTCCGACGCGGTTCTGCTGAACGTCTTCGAGAAGTACGGCGACGACTGCGTTGCCTTCTACCAGGAGGCTCGCGCCAAGGGCGCTGCTGCTTACGACATTCTGGTCGGCGGCGCGAACTAATTTCCAGAAACACCACGGCTCATTATGGCTGATGGGCTGCAATATGCCCATCAGCCTTTCTTATTTGAACGGAGTTATCGCTTTTCCTTTATTTCACAAGAGGTGAGCACTTATGAAATTCAAGATTCGCACCAATCTGGTTTCCGGGATCGTTATGCTGCTGTTCAGCGCCTTTATGCTGATCGTCATGCCCCAGCAGGTCCCCGTTCCGGGCTATGATTCCGGTGCCCCCAGCCCCCGCATCATCCCTGGCATCTGCCTTGTGGTGACCCTGATCTGCTCGGTGGTTCTGATCATCGAGAGTCTTGTCTTCAAGAAGGAAAAGATCGTGGAGTTCGACTGGGAGAAAGAAAAGCCCGCGATCCTTCTGATCGTTGCCCTGTGCGTTTATGTGGCGCTGATCATCCACATCGGCTTCATTCTGGCCTCTGCCATCATCTTCTCGCTGATCCTGTTTTACTGCGGCGAGCGGAAGATTTTCATTTACCTTTTCACCATTGCGCTGGCAGTCGGAATCTATTTCCTGTTCTCGCTGGTATTCCACATTTCCCTGCCGGCCGGTCCCTTTGGAGGTTAATGGCTTATGGATTTTGAAATGATTGGACAGGCAGTGGCACAGACCTTTACGGTCTATAATATTCTGCTGATTCTGGGCGGTCTGCTGCTGGGCATGATCATCGGATGCATCCCCGGCCTGAGCGTGACCCTGGGTATCATTCTGATGCTGCCCCTGACCTATAACATGAGCGACGCCGCCTCCGCCATCATCCTGATGCTGGCGGTGTATGTAGGCGGCATGTACGGCGGCTCCATCTCCGCCATCACCCTGAACACCCCCGGCACCAACTCCGCCATCGCTACCACCTTTGACGGCTATCCCCTTGCCCGGAAGGGTAAGGTCAAAAAGGCGCTGGACGTGTCTCTGTTCGCCTCCACCTTCGGCGGCCTGTTCTCCGCGCTGCTGCTGCTGTTCTGCGCGCAGATCATCACCAAGATGGTCTCCGGCTTTACCTCGGTGGAATACTTCGCCCTGGGCATTATGGGCATCTCCCTGATCGCCGGCGTCTCCGGCGAGAGTCTGCCCAAGGCGCTGATCTCCGGTATGCTGGGCCTGCTGATCGCCTGCGTGGGCAAGGACATCACCACCGGCGTTACCCGCTATGCCTTCGGCTCTGACACACTGAAGTACGGCATTGACATTCTCCCCGCCATGATCGCGCTGATCGCGCTGACCCAGGTGGTGGACAAGCTGCGGGAGTTTAAGCTCTCCGGCGGCAAAATCAAGGACGCCAGCAAGATCGACAAGGACAAGCTGACCGGCAAGGAGACCAAGCGCATCCTGCCCGCCTGCCTGAAATCCTCCGCTATTGCTTCCGTCCTGGGCGCCATGCCCGGCGTGGGCGGCGGTGTGGCCCAGTTCATGTGCTACAACGAGGTGCGCCGCAGCTCCAAGCATCCGGAGGAGTTCGGCAAGGGCTCTCTGGAGGGCATTGCCGCGGCCGAAAGCTCCAACAACGCGGTGGTGGGCTCAGCCATGATCCCGCTGCTGACCCTGGGCATCCCCGGTGACGGTGTCACCGCCCTGCTGCTGGGCGCCTTCATGCTGCACGACATCACCCCCGGCCCCACCATGTTCACCAAGCAGGGCGTCATGGCTTACACCATCATCCTGGGCTGCCTGGTGGCCAACATCTTCCTCTACCCCATCGGCAAGGCGCTGACCCGGGGCGTAGCCAAGATCATTCAGGTCCGCTACACCTATCTGGGCATGGCCATCATCATGTTCTGCTTTGCCGGGGCCTTCGCGGCCTCCGGCCTGACCAAGGAGCTGATCCTCACCGCTGCGATCCTGGTGTTCAGCTACTTCCTGAACCTGCTGGCCATCGACAATACGCCGCTGCTGCTGGGCATGATCCTGGAAAAGATCATGGAAAAATACTTCGTATCGGCGTCCATGGCCTATGACCGGGACTACACGATCTTTGTGCGCCGCCCCATCTCCCTGGTGATCCTGATCATCACGGTGGTCATGGTCATCTCCATGATGCGGGTGAACAAGCGCGTGAACAAGCTCAACGCCGAGCAGGAAGCTGCCATGGCCAGCGAGCACGCCCAGATGGGTTCTGAGGCGGAAGCTTCCATGGCCGTCGCCAGCGCGGAAGCTGCCTCGGAAGAAAGCGTTAAATCCGCGATTGCCGGCGCCGTCTTTGAACGGGAGCATGTAAAAGCAAACCCGGACAGCGATAAGCCCTCCGGCGAATAAGCTCGCCGCAAATCCATATGACTCTGCAAAGGGAGTCCGGCTGCGCGTCATGCGTCTTCGGGCTCCCTTCGCCTTTGTAAAGGATCCATACTGATGTTGATTGAACAAACGCCCTTCGGCGTCACCCGCGCCGGCGGGGATGCCTATCTGTTTACGCTGCAAAATGACAGCGGCATGCGCGCGGTGGTGACCAATTACGGCGCCATCCTTGTCAGCCTGCAGCTTCCCCAGCGGGACGGCGTGTGCCGGGACCTGGTTCTGGGCTATGACACGCTGCCGGAATACGAGGCCGGCGGCTTTCTCGGCGCCACCGTGGGCCGGCACGCGAACCGGATCTCCGGCGCTTCGTTTACGCTGGACGGCGCCACCTACTCCCTGGCCGACAACGACGGCGGCAGCAACCTTCACAGCGACTTTCGCAGCGGCTTCCACAAGCAGCTCTGGGACGCGACGCTCTTGCCGAATGGGCTGCGCTTTTCCCGGCTCAGCCCGGACGGAGAGTGCGGCTTCCCCGGGAATCTCCGGATCAGCGTCAGCTACCTGCTGGAGGAGGACAACAGCCTGCGCATCCTGTATCATGGCAGTTGCGACCGCAGGACCCTTGTCAATCTCACCAACCACAGCTTCTTCAATCTTGCGGGCCATGGCGCCGGTTCGGTCCTGGACGAGCGGCTGACGCTTGCGTGTGACCGCTTTCTGGAGATCCGGGAGGGTCGGTTGCCCACCGGACGGATCCTGCCCGTGGACGGGACGGCCATGGATTTTCGCGCCGGCAGAAGGATCGGCGATGGGATCGACACAGATTGGGACCAGCTGCATTTGGCCGGCGGCTATGACCACTGTTGGGTGACCGGGGCGGAACCGGGAAAGCCCAAGTGGATCGCAGCGGTGGAGGATTTTCAAACCGGCTGCCGGATGGACGTACTGACCGATCTGCCGGGCGTGCAGTTCTATACAGCCAACTTCCTGCCGCGCCAGCGGGGAAAGGGCGGCGCCCAATACGGCCCCCGCTGCGCTCTTTGCCTGGAGACCGAGTATTATCCGGACAGTCCCCATTTTCCCGCCTTTCCGCAGCCGATCTTTGAACCCGGAAAGGATTATCAGGCCGAAACGATCTATCGCTTTTCCGAGCTGTGAAACGACCATGGTCACCTGCCCCGCCGGGCAGGAGGCAAAGAAATGCAAAAGCCCGCGGAGCACGGCAAAGTCCGTGCCCTGCGGGCATGAATTTTATCTGAGGATCAGGATAGCGCGTAGGCGATGAGCAGGCGCAGCACGTTTTCCGCCCCGTCCCGGTGGCTGCGCTCATAGCCATGGGAGGCATAGACGCCCGCGCCGATCAGGCCGTGCCGCAGATCGCTTCCCGCGCCGAGCGTGGCCTCCACGTCGCTGCCGTAATGGGGATAAATGTCCACAGCGTAGTCTGCGCCGCTGCGTTTCGCCGCCTCAATGAGCCCCTTGACCACAGGGTAGCTGTAGGGGCCGCCGCTGTCCTTGGCGCAGATGGAGACCTGCTTTTCCGTGCACTGGAGCCCTTCGCCTACGCAGCCCATGTCTACGGAGATTGCCTCGGTGCAGCCGGCGGGCACGTTGCCGCAGCCGCCGTGGCCCACCTCTTCGTAAACCGTAATGTGCGCATAGAGCGCGCGGCTGGGCGTGATCTTTTCCTCCCGGAGGTATTTGGCGAAGCCCAGCAGAATGCCCACGCTGAGCTTGTCGTCCAGGAAGCGGGACTTGATGTAACCGGACCTGGTGATCCGCACATTGGGCTCGAAGCAGACAAAATCACCCACGGCGATGCCCAGCTTTTCCGCATCCTCCTTGCTGTTCACATCCTCGTCCAGCACCACCTCGCAGGTGTCCCAGCTGCGCTTGGTGTCGTTATACTCCCCGTTGACATGCAGGGAGGCGTTGCAAAGCTGGAAGGTGCCCTCGTAGACGCCGTTGAACTTGGTCACGACGCGCACGTTCTCCGTCTCCGCGTTGTTGGGGTTCATGCCGCCCAGGTTTGTCAGCCGCAGCCGGCCGTTGCCCTTGATCTCGGCCACCATGCCGCCCAGGGTGTCTGTATGAGCCTCCAGCAGCAGGCCGTTTTCCTTGTCCTGCCCGCCAAAGTCCACCAGGACGCCGCCCTTGTTGGTGAGCTGTGCCGCAAAGCCCAGCTTTTCAAATTCCGCCTTGACCCAAGCCGCCGCCTCATCGGTGTAGCCGGTGGGCGAGTCGATGTTCAGCAGGGTCTCCGTCTCCTTCACGAGAAAATCGGTGTAGCGCGTCAATGCAAGTTTTTCCATGATGCAGCTCCTCTCCGCCGCAAATGCGGCCCTTTTTGTTGAATCCTGTTTGCGCACAATAGCCTGCAAGATGCGGGATGTTTTAGAATATTGTTTTTTGTCAAAGCGCGAAGATCAGCGGGCGCCCGGAGCAGACAAGCCTGCCGCCCCGAACGGACACGGTCTCTCCGCCGATCAGGTCGGTATAGTCCCCGTCGGGGATCTCCAGCTTCTCCGGCAGGCGGACTTCCCCCGCCCGGGAATCCAGGGAGAAGACGCCTGCAAAGCGGCCCCGCCGCAGCAGAGCGATGCGCCTGTCGTCGTCCGCCGCGCCCCAGAAGGCGTCCTCCGGGGAAAAGCGGCCCTTGATTTCCCGCAGGCGGCGCAGCAGGGGAGACAGATCCCGCCCGGTGTGCCGGTCAATGGGCTCCTGCTCGAAGAGGCTGGGCTGGTGCGTGTCCGCCCATTCCTGCCCGGCATAGAGCAGGGTGGTCCCCTTCAGGAAATAGAGCAGGGCAGTGTGATTCACAAGGTCGCTCTCCTCCCGGATCACCGAGGCGATGCGGGGCTGGTCGTGGTTTTCGAGACAGCGGAGCTTGTTGTAGTTTTCGGGATAGACCGCCTCCTGGTACTCCAGCAGGTCGATCCACTGGGAGAGTGGAGCCTGCTTGCGAAGCACGGCGTCGAAAACCTCCCGGATGTCGTAGTCATACTCAATGTCGAAGGCGTCATAGGCCTCCGAATCCCGGGAGGCGGGCAGGCCAAGACGGCGGGCCAGGGCGCCGAAGCTGCGGTGCACCGTCTCCGCCAGCCAGATGCAGCGGGGATTCACCTCTGCCACGGCCTTCCGGGCGGCCCGCCAGAAGGGGAGCGGCACCAGGGTCGCCACATCACAGCGAAAGCCGTCCACGATCCCGGCC
This sequence comes from uncultured Oscillospiraceae bacterium, assembly GCA_964395795.1. Lineage (GTDB taxonomy): Bacteria > Bacillota > Clostridia > Oscillospirales > Oscillospiraceae > Limivicinus. The sequence goes on along the minus strand of CAYNBS010000007.1, from coordinate 16,590 downwards.
CAGTAACGCAGGCTTTCGATTTGATAGTCCCAGAGGGCGGGGACGGCGTAGTCCAGGTCAATGACGTCGGCCCAGTCGCCGTACTGGTTGCCGGGACGGCCCTGGGCGTCCCGATAATAGAACTCCGGGTGCTCCTGAAACAGCACCGCGTCCGGGGACGTGTGGTTATACACCACGTCGATCAGAACCTTCATGCCCCGGGCATGGATCGCGTCCACCAGGGCGCGAAAGTCCTCCAACGTGCCGTAGGCCGGGTTCACGCTCCGGTAGTCCCGGTTGGCATAGGGGCAGCCCAGACTGCCCTTCTTGCCCTGGACCCCGATGGGATGGATGGGCAGAAACCAGATGATATCCACCCCCAGAGCCCGAATGCGATCCAGATCCGGGATCACGGCCCGGAAGGTACCCTCCGGCGTGTGGCTGCGGACATAGAGGGAATAGATCACCTGCTGCTGCAGGCGGGGATCGGTGTTCGTTGCCATGCTGCTTCCTCCTTACAGGGGCTTGGGCTCGGCCTTGGCCTGCTTCTCGTTCCGCGCCTTCTCATCCTCCATGCGGCGGCGGGCCTCCTGCTTCAGCTCCTCCTGCTTCTCCTGCTCCAGGGCCCGCATATACCCGGCGGTGATGATGCCGGCGGGCAGGGCCACGATGGCGATGCCGAAAAGGGAGGAGATCATGGCGATCAGCCGGCCGATATCCGTCACGGGGTAGATGTCCCCGTAGCCCACCGTAGTCAGCAGCACGGTGGCCCAGTAGACGGCCTCAAAGAAATCGTCAAAGGAGTCGGGCTCGGCGTTGAAGATGACCAAAGCGGAGATGAGGATATAGGCCACCGCCAGGGTACCAACCGCAATCAGCTCCGTCTTGGAGCGCTTCAGCACCGCGCCGATGATGCGGATGCTCTTGGAATAGCGCATGGCCCGCAGCACCCGGAACACCCGCAGCGCCCGCATGAGCCGCAGCACCCGCAGCACCTTGAAGCTGGCGTTGAGGAGGGAGAGGCTGGGCAGAATGCTCAGCAGGTCGATGATGGCCATAAAGGAGAAGGGGTAGCGGAGGAAAGACCAGACCGTGTGCTTACAGAATTTGTAGTCCGCCGTGGCCCAACGCAGCAGATAGTCGAGGATGAAGATCGCTACCGCCGCCAGGTCGATCCCGTGGAGCAGGGGGGTGGTCTCCTTGAACATCAGCGGTAGCAGGCTCAGGGAGATGGTGACCATCATGAATACGTCGTAGACGTTGCTGGCCTTGTCGTCCTCCCGGGCGATCTCAATGATTTCAAAGATGCGTTTTCTCATGGCGGCATACCTCGAATGGGCTTTTTCTATTATTATAAAATTCCTTCTGGAAAAGTCAAGAAAAGACCGCCCGCAGGTGGCCTTTCAATGTGCAGACAAACCCCAAAGTATGTCATTGCGAGCCAGTGCGCACACTGGCGTGGCAATCCGTTCTTCTTCAAAAAAGCTGTATTTTCAAGGCTTTTAGGATGCGGATCGCCACACCAGTGACATCGGTCACTGGTTCGCGATGACAGAAAACCGACTTTGTCTACAAGAGGATTGCAGCCCGCTGCGCGCACTCGCTTGCGGGGGACGCGCACGGAGCCAGGCCCTGTGGACTGGCTTGCTCCTTTACACCAGGCACAGCAGGCTGGCCGAGACGGCGGCAAAGGTGAACCAGACGCGAAAGCTCTTTTTCCCGGTGACGAGGCTCCAGCCTGCGGCGAGGCAGCCCGCAAAGAGCACGCACACAAGCCAGCTGGACTGCAGCCGCAGGGGCGTAAAGCCGAAGCAGTCGATATACAGCAGCAGCTTGGAAAAGGCCACCACCGCGAACAGCATGCTCTCGAGCAGCAGGATCAGGCAGGTGATCCGGGCGGCACGGTTCTCCCGGACAGGGACGCGGCAGAGCCTTGTCACCAGCCACAGCAGAGCGAAATTCACCCCCATCACCCGGCACAGCTCAAAAAAGCCCTGCCGCGCGTATTCCGACACGATGAAGCCCTCCGGCAGACTACGGGTGAAGGCGCCGAAAAGATAACGGCCCTGCACCGCGAAAAACACCAGATACAACAGGCAGAAGGCCCCGGTCAGTACGATCCAGACCAGGTTCGGCACCTGGTGCAGCTCCTCCAAGCCCTTGCAGAAGCTCTCGCCCCGCCGCCGCAGCTTCTCCGGCTCCTCCCGACCGGTTCCCGCCAGCAGGCCAAAGAGGTATTGGCCCACCGGAAGACTCAGCAGGAAGCGGAAGAGGTAGTCCGGATCCCAGAAGCGGAACCAGTCCGCCACGCCGCCCATCAGCTTGTCAAAGCCCGCGTCCGCATCGGTCAGCAGCGTGAGGGCCAGGACGAAGAGGCCCCCCGCGATGACCAGCGCCAGAAACGACCAGAGCAGGGTCACGCCCTTGATCCTCCGGCGCTCCCGGAAGAAACGGCCCGCGGCGCAGATCAGCGTGCGGATGCGCAGATAGAAGTGCTTGAAGGGGAAGAGCACGAAGCCCTGCAGCCCGTCCAGAGGCAGCAGATGGCCGGTTTTGCCTTCCGTCAGCCGCCCGCTGCGGCTCAGCACCCACCATACGGCGGCCAGGTGCAGGAACAGCCCCCGCTGCACAGGATCCCAGGCGTGGGAATCCAGCTTGTCCCAATCCGGCCACAGCAGCAGGCTGACCAGAATGGCCCCCAGGCAGCCCAGCCAGATCCAGCTTTCCCAGGGACGCTTGATGCCCCAGAACAGCAGCTCCGCCAGGGCTACGAAGCCCAGGGTGAACACCAGGGTCCAGATCGGGCTGCTGTGATCCGACAGGCCGCCCAGGAAGAGGGGACTTCTCCACAGGTACCACCAGGCCAGCAGGTAGCTCGCAAGGGCGGCGATGAGCTCCCGGCGGGAGGCGGAAAAGGGCTTGCGGGACGGCGGCTCCGGCACCGGCATCCGCTCTGGTTCTCCCCAAAAGGGTGCAGAAATTCCTCCGGCGGGTGTTTGGCCCCCCGGCAGTTCGTGCTCGTTCATATGCAATTCTCCTTTCATAGAGACGCCCCTGCCAAGGGGGGTCCTATCTAATCGTCGATGAATTCCAGCAGATCCCCGGGCTGGCAGTCCAGCTCCCTGCACAGGGCCATCAGGGTGGAGAAGCGGATGGCCTTGGCCTTTCCTGTCTTCAGGATGGACAGGTTTGCGGGGGTGATGCCGATGCGCTCGGCCAGCTCCGCGCTTTGGATCTTGCGCCGGGCCATCATCACGTCCAGGTTGACGCGAATTTCCATATCAAATCATCAAATCCAGTTCGTTTTTCATTTCCAGCGCTTTCTGGAACACATTGCGGACGATGCGCACGATCAGGGCCATGAAGCCAGCCGCCGCTGCCGCGATCAGAAAGGGCAGATAGAAGAAGCTGCCCGCCACGCAAATGACCGCCGCCGCCGCGCAGCACCAGCTCACCTGATGCAGCAGCCCCACGTTTTCCTCCGTGAAAACCCGGCCGGAACGCAGACACCGCAGCAGCCGCCACATGGCCCACAGCAAAATCCAGCCAAACAGGCTGCACAGGTACAGCGCCGCCAGAAACGCATCGGTCTGAAGCTCCGTCAGGTTCCGCAGCCCGGAGAACCAGCGCACGATTTGAAATCCGCCCAGATCCAGCACGGCCAGCAGCAACGCGAAAAGCACCACGAAGATCTGCGAAAACAGCAGGCTCTTGCTTTTGAGCCAATCCTGCATCGCCATCCCTCCCTTCTGGCGCAAGCATAGCACAGAAGATATTGTTTGTCAACGAAAAAATATCGAAAAACAATATTTGCAGATGGAGACCGGAATGGCGCGTGCACTCTCTTGTCCTGCGCTGGCGCGGCGCCGTCCTTTGTGCCGGATGGAGAAAAACGGGCCGGAGGGGCCGCCGCTTTTGTCCGGGCTGCCAAACTTGTGCCTTCCCCCTTGCTTTTTTGCGTTAGCAGGCATATAATCCCCGTTGAACAAGAGATTTTTAAGCATTGGTACAGAGAGACCGGCAAAATCGCTCATAACGACAGGGGTACTGGAGTACGCCTGCGCCTTGATGTGTCTTGCCGAGGGCAGGGCATTTTTTTCATGCCCGAAGGAGAGAAGCATGAAGCAGAAGGCGCAGATCCTGGACGAAGCTGCCCTGAACCGGGCGCTGATGCGCATCTCCCATGAGATCCTGGAGCGCAACCGGGGCGCGGAGAATCTGCGGCTCATCGGCGTGCGTCGCCGGGGAGAGCCCATCGCCCGGCAGATCGCCGCGAACATCCGCCGCATCGAGGGGCTGGAGCTGCCGGTGGGCAGCGTGGACATCGCCTTTTATCGGGACGATCTGAGCCGCCTGACCGAGACGCCGGAGCTGCGGCGGACCGAGCTGCCCTTCGATGTGAATGACCGGGACGTGATCCTGGTGGACGATGTGATCTACACCGGGCGTACCGCCCGGGCCGCCATCGAGGCGGTGTTCTCCTGCGGCCGCCCCCGCAGCATCCAGCTGGCGGTGCTGGTGGATCGGGGCCACCGGGAGCTGCCCATTCGCCCGGACTATGTGGGCAAGAACCTGCCCACCTCCCGGCAGGAGCTGGTGGCGGTCCGCCTGCCGGACTTCGACGGGGAGACCGGCGTGTTCCTCATGGACGGGGCGGAATAACAAAGCGCAAAACAAAATTACATAAAGAGAGGTACAAACCATGGGTAAAGAAAAAAAGACGCAGCTTGACGAGCCGATCTATGATGCAAAGGTGCTTGGCACGCCGAAAATGCTGGTGCTGGGTCTGCAGCATCTGTTCGCCATGTTCGGCGCGACGGTGCTTGTGCCCATCCTGACCGGGCTGAGCGTATCTGCCACGCTCCTCTTCGCCGGCCTCGCCACGCTGTTCATGCATCTGGTCACCGGCAAAAAGGTCCCCGTGTTCCTGGGCTCCTCCTTCGCATTCCTGGGCGGCTACTTTGCGGTCATCGCCTCCGGCACCGAACTGGGCATGAGCCAGCGGGAAGCCCTGCCCTATGCCTGCGCGGGCGTCGCGTGCGCCGGTCTGCTGTACCTGGTTCTCGCGCTGATCTGCAAGGCCTTCGGCTCCAAGAATGTAATGCGCTTCTTCCCGCCTGTGGTTACCGGCCCCATCATCATCGCCATCGGCCTGATTCTGGCGCCCTCCGCCATCAACAACTGCTCCTCCAACTGGCTCATCGCCCTCATCGCCATTGTCGTGGTTATCGCCTGCAACATCTGGGGCAAGGGCATGATCAAGATCGTCCCCATCCTGATGGGCGTGCTCGTTTCCTACCTGGTGGCTGCCCTCACCGGCAACGTGGATTTCACCGGCGTGAAGGAAGCTGCCTGGATCGGCCTTCCCGTCCAGATGCAGGACACGGTCTTCGGCCTCTTCACCACCGGCAAGCTGAATACCGGCCTGCTCATCTCCTCCATCATCATGATCGTCCCCATCGCCTTTGCCACCATGATGGAGCACGTGGGTGACATTTCCGCCATCGGCGGTACCATCGGCAAGAACCTGATTGAGGATCCGGGCCTCCACCGTACCCTCATCGGCGACGGCATCGGCACCACCATCGCCGCCCTCTTCGGCGCCCCTGCCAACACCACCTACGGCGAAAACACCGGCGTGCTGGTGCTGACCAAGGTCTATGACCCGAAGGTCGTTCGCCTGGCTGCGGTCTATGCCGTGGTTCTCTCCTTCTGCCCCAAGTTTGCGGCCCTGATCTCCGCCATGCCCGCGGCCACCATCGGCGGCGTGTCCATCATTCTCTACGGCATGATCTCCGCGGTGGGCGTCCGGAACATGGTGGAGAACCACACCAATTTCCAGAAGTCCCGGAACGTCATCGTTGCTGCCGTCATCCTGGGCCTGGCCCTGGGCATCAACTTCTCCGGCCTCCTGGGCGCGAACATCACCACCGCTGGCAACAACGCTACCGGCGCTATCTCCTTCATGATCGGCGACATGAACATCGCCCTCTCGGGCCTGGCCGTGGCCTCCATCGTGGGCATCCTGCTCAACGCCATCCTCCCCGGCAAGCGGGACGAGTACATGCCCAATCAGGAAAACTCCGGCTCCCTGGGCAAATTCTAAGTCAGATTTGAGTTTTGAGAATCCAGTTTGGAGCAATAATCGCCCCGGAAGCTTTGCTTCCGGGGCGATTTCTCTCAAAACTTAAAACGCAAACTCACTCAGCCAGGAGGATCCGGGCGGCGATTTCCACCGCCTCGTCGATGAGGGCCTCGGTGTGGGTGGCCATATAGCTGGTGCGCAGCAGACACTCGCCCGGCGCGCAGGCGGGAGGCAGGACGGGGTTGACGTAGACCCCAGCCTCGTACAGCTCCTTGTTTTTCTCCAGGGTGCGGATGGGATCGTAGGTAAAGATGGGCACGATGGGCGTGTCCGATTCCCGGATCTGCAAGCCCGCGGCCTTGAAGCCCCTGCGGGCGTAGGCCGCCAGCTCCAGCAGCCGGGCAGGCCGCTCGGGATGGGCCTTCAGATAGCGTAGGGAGGCCAGGGCCACCGCGCAGGCGGCAGGGGGGATGGAGGCGGAGAAGATGAAGGGGCGGGAGTTGTGGCGCACATAGTCGCAGACCTCCTCCGAGGCCGCCATGTAGCCGCCCAGGCTTGCCAGGGACTTGGAGAAGGTGCCCATGATCACGTCCACCTTGTCCTCCAGGCCGAAATAGCTGGCCGTGCCCCTGCCGCCCTCGCCGATGACGCCAAGACCGTGGGCGTCGTCCACCATCACCCTGGCTCCGTATTTTTCAGCCAGGCGGCAGATCTCCGGAAGATTGGCGATGTCGCCGCCCATGGAGAACACGCCGTCCGTGACGATAAGGCGTCCCGCCTCGTCGGGGATGCGGGAGAGGATCTTTTCCAGCTCCTCCATGTCGTTGTGGCGGTAGCGCATCATCTTGCCGTAGCTGAGCTTGCAGCCGTCATAGATGCTGGCGTGGTTTTCCCGGTCGCAGATCACGTAATCGCCCCGGCCCACCAGGGCGCTGATGATGCCGAGGTTGGACTGGAAGCCTGTGGAGAAGGTGACGGCGCCTTCCATGTGGACAAAGTCCGCCAGCTCCCGCTCCAGCTCCAGATGCATCTGGAGGGTGCCGTTGAGGAAGCGGGAACCGGAACAGCCGGAGCCCAGGGTCTCAAAGGCCCGGATGCCCGCCTCCACCACCTCGGGCTCGGTGGTCAGACCCAGGTAGTTGTTGGAGCCCAGCATGATCCGCCGCTTGCCTTCCATGATGACCTCCACGTCCTGCCGGGACTCCAGCGCGTGGAAGTAGGGGTAGATCCCCATTTCCCGATAATCGTTTGCCAGGGTAAAGTTTCTGCACTTCTCAAATAAATCCATTCTGTCTGTATCCTTCCGGAAGTATATGGGAGTTTGTTAAAATTCTGGAAGTAAGTGTACCGCAACTGCCAGAGTTTGTCAATAAAAAAGCCCCTGCGACGCTTGCCGCAGGGGAAGAAGGGCAGAATTATGAGAAAGAAGCTGAGGTTCAGCTCTTCGCTTCCGCTTTGCGCCGCAGGCGCTTCCAGGGGATGAAGCAGCTCAGATAGCCGATCAGGCTCACCGGCAGGGCGCCCAGAATATCCAGCACCGAGTGCTGCTTGGTGTAGGTGACGGAGGCGCAGATCACCAGCTGCAGCGCCACAAAGGGCACCGAGAAAGCCGGGCGGCGGAGCTTCTTGGAGTGCAGCGCGGCGGCGGCCATGCCCAGCGCCACCACCACGTGCTCCGAGGGGAAGGCGTTGCGGGGCGGGTCGGTGTGGTAGATATAGCTCAGCATCCAGGTGAACACATTCTTCCGGGGCATGGCGTCATAATAGTCCCCGATGGAGCGGGGCCAACCCAGCTCCTGCACCGGACGGCCGGAGAAATAGTTGGGCCAGACCAGAAATACCGTGCCTGCGATCAGGATGGTCACGATCATGTACCACATAAAGCGGCGGAAAATGGGAATATCGTAGCGCAGGGTGTAGAGCACGATGAACACTCCGCACAAAAACCACAGCTCATAGGGGATCACGAAGCCCTCCAGGAAGGGAACCGCATCATCCAGCGGGCTGTGGACCACATGATAGGTCCAGGGCAGGCGGCCGGAAATGGTGAAAAAGGCCAGCTCAATGGGCCAATAGAGCAGCAGAAGAACGTGCCGGTATTCAGGCTTTTTCACATCGCCCAGGCGGTGCAGCAGCCCCCGGTATTCCTGCCAGGTGATCTCTTCTCGCATAGAAAACTCCTTTTGATTCGGATAGCGGGGCAAGGGCCCCGGAATACCGAAAAAGCCCGTCGCAGCGAACGACAGGCTTACTTTCGGGTAATTTTGAAATTACACAGCGCGGGTGACCTTGCCGCTGCGCAGGCAGCGAGTGCAGACGTAGACATGCTTGGGAGAGCCGTCCACGATGGCCTTGACGCGCTTCACATTCGGCTTCCAAGTACGGTTGGAGCGTCTGTGAGAATGGCTGACCTTGATCCCGAAGGCCACGTCCTTGTCGCAGAACTGGCACTTTGCCATAAGTTGAAGCACCTCCTTGCTTGTGTTTGACTGCTTTCCCGCCGGAAAGACAGCTCATATATAATAGCAGACACGGAAAGCAAATGCAAGCATAATTTTTCGCTTTCCATGAAAAATCTTTTTTTCCGACGGATGAAGGGGCGTTCCGAGGGGCGCGGCCCTTCCTTGTTCAGCCTTTCAGGCAGAACAAGGCGATAAACGCCCGGGTGAGTGGAAAAGACTTGCCAAACGGCGGGAAAGGCGGTAGAATAAATTGAATATTTATAGTCGGAGGAGAGCGCCATGCGAAGCAAATATTCCGTCAAGCTGAAGACCATCGTGGCCGAGTATAACCTGCGGCCCATTCATCTGTCCAAAGATTATGAGCAGGCCGTGCTGACCACGGCAGATGTGAACCGCCCCGCCATGCAGCTGACCGGCTTTTATAATTACTTCGACCCCCGCAGGCTCCAGATCATCGGGCGGGTGGAGTCCACCTACCTGAACACCTTGAGCCGGGAGGAACGCCGCCGGGCCTACGAGCGCTTTATGGGCTATGATATTGCGGCCCTGGTGATCTGCCACGGGGTCACTCCCTCGCCGGAGTGCGTGGAAATGGCGGAGCGCTTTGACCGAAATCTCTTCGTCACGGATGAGGATACCTCCGATTTCCAGTCCAATGTCATCGCGTCCCTGCACAATTATCTGGCGCCGCGTATGACCACCCACGGCGTGCTGGTGGAGATCTACGGCGAAGGCGTGCTGCTCATGGGCGACAGCGGCATCGGCAAGAGCGAGACGGCGCTGGAGCTCATCAAGCGGGGCCACCGCCTGGTGGCGGACGACGCGGTGGAGATCAAAAAGGTCAACCGCAATCACCTGGTGGGCACCGCCCCGGAGATCATCCGCTACTACATGGAGCTCAGGGGCATCGGCGTTATCAACGTGCGGCACATTTACGGCGTGGGCGCCGTGAAGCCCAGCACGGGCATCGACCTGGTGGTGAAGATGGAAAACTGGGTGGCGGGCAAGGCCTATGACCGGCTTGGCCTCTCCAATGAGACGGAAACGGTGCTGGGTGTGGAGCTGCCCTGTGTGACCATTCCGGTGACGCCGGGGCGGAACCTGGCCGTGATCCTGGAGCTGGCGGCCATGAACAACCGCCAGAAAAAGATGGGCTTCAACGCGGCGGAAATGCTGGCCGCCGAGCACGACATGGCCATCGACAACGGAACGATTTAAGGAGAGTTGGAATGGAAAATCTGGAACTGGCAATCGCCGAGATCAAAGAAGCCCTGCCGGGCATGACCTTGCTGGAGAACGAGCCCATGGCGGGGCATTGCTCCTTCCGCATCGGCGGCCCTGTCCGGGCCCTGGCGATCCCGGCGGACATGACCTCTGTGGCGCAGATCTGCAGCATCCTGAAGGCCCACCATACGGCGCCCTTCATCCTGGGAAACGGTACAAACCTGCTCTTTCCGGACGAGGGCCTGCAGGACCTGTTCCTGCTGAGCACCGAGAAGCTGCAGCGGCTCTATTTGCTGCCGGACGGCGCCATCTATGCCGAGGCGGGGGTGTCGCTGTCCAAGCTTTCGTCCTTCGCCCAGCAGAACGGCCTGAGCGGCCTGGAGTTTGCCTCCGGCATTCCCGGGTCTGTGGGCGGCGGCTGCTTCATCAACGCCGGGGCCTACGGCGGGGAGATGAAGGACGTGATCGAGAGCGTGGTGATCCTCTACCTGCCGGATCAGGGCATGTATGAGATCGCCGTGGACAAATGCGGCTACGGCTACCGCCAGAGCTATTTCACCAAGCACGCGGGCTGCGTGATCCTCAGCGCGGTATTCCGCCTGCAGCCCGGCAACAAGGACGAGATCGCCGCCAAAATGCGGGAGATGAACGACAAGCGCCGCCAGAAGCAGCCCCTGGATCTGCCCTCTGCCGGCAGCGCCTTCAAGCGCCCGGAGGGGCATTATGCCGGGGCGCTCATCGAGCAGGCGGGGCTGAAGGGCTACCGCGTGGGCGGCGCCCAGGTGTCGGAAAAGCACGCCGGCTTTGTGGTGAACGCAGGCGGCGCCACCTCCCACGATGTGTACGACCTGATGATGCATGTGCGCAACACCGTCTATCGGGAGAGCGGCGTGTTCCTGGAGCCGGAGGTCATCATTCTGGCCCCAGACTATAAGCTCACCGACAACGGACCCGAGGTCAAGGGCAATCGGGTGACGATCAACAGCCCCGACACGGAAGAACAGAACAGCAAACAGTGAACAGGGATTCGATATTCCCTTTACCAAAGAGGTGCTTGTATGGAATTTCTCATCATTACCGGGCTTTCCGGCGCAGGCAAAAGCCGGGCTGCGGATGTGCTGGAGGATCTGGAATACTACTGCGTGGACAATATGCCCCTGGCGCTGATGCCCCGCTTTGCCGAGCTTTGCCTGGACGCCCATGGCCGCTATGAAAAGGTGGCCCTGGTCACCGATGTGCGGGAGCGGGAGGGCTTCGGCGAGCTTCTGAGCACCGTGGAGGAAGTCAAGGCCATGGACTGCACGGTGCGGATCCTGTATATGGACGCGGACCTGCGCACGCTGGTGCGGCGCTATAAGGAATCCCGCCGCCCCCACCCCCTGGCGGGGCCGGGCATCACCCTGGAGCAGGCCGTAAAAAAGGAGGAGGAGCTGCTGGCCCCCATCAAGGAGCGGGCGGATTTCATCATCAACAGCTCTCAGCTCACCCTGAGCCAGCTGCAAAACCGCATGTTCAGCATCTTCGCCGGCACGGGGAAGAAACGGGAGCTGCAGGTCACGGTCATGTCCTTCGGCTACAAGCATGGCATCCCGCTGGACGCGGATCTGGTTTTTGACGTGCGCTTTCTGCCCAACCCCTTTTATGTGGAGGAGCTGCGCCCTCTGTCCGGCCTGGATCGCCCGGTTTCGGACTTCGTGTTCCGCTATCCCCAGACCCGTACCTTCCTGGAGATGATCGAGCAGATGCTGGACTTCCTGGTGCCCCATTATGTGGAGGAGGGCAAGGTCAACCTGACCATCGCCATCGGCTGTACCGGCGGGCGGCACCGCAGCGTGGCCATTGCCGCCGCCATCCACGACTATCTGACGGCCAAGGGCATGAGCAGCATCAACGTCAACCGGGATATTGAGAAGTGAAGAATGAATATTGAATAATTATGGTGTCCCCTACGGGGACGGACTTGAAGACGGGGAAGCGGATTGCCACGACAGTGACGTCGGTCACTGTCTCGCAATGACAGAGCTTCGCTCTGCGCGCTCCGCGCCGTAGGGGCGGATATCATCCGCCTGCTGTCAGACGCAAGTGTGCCTCGGCGGGCGATTCGTGAATCGCCCCAACGGGGAAACGGCAGTCTGTGCCGTAGGGGCCGTTCACGAACGGCCCGCTTGCCTCCCCGGAAAGGGAAGCCGATTAGGAAGGTTGATTGGAATGTCGTTCTCCTCCGAAGCCAAGGCGGAGCTGTGCAGGCTGCCGCTGGATAAAAAGAATCTGAGCCTGGCGGAGTGCTACGGCGTGCTGCTCTATTGCAACAGCTTTTCGCCCCGGGAGGTGCGGATCATCACCGCAAGCGCCGCCTTTGCCGAGCGGCTGCCCCGGCTGTGGCGCCGGGGCTTCGGCTTAGGCTTCGATGCCTGCTCCCCGGAGAAGGAGGGCGGCAAGCACAGCTTTGCCGTCACCGACCGGGAAAAGCTGCGGAAAATTTTCGACGCCTTCGGCGGCGAGATTGACGCCACCCTCAGCCACCACGTCAATTTCGGCGTGCTGGAGGAGCCGGGGGCCATGGAAGCCTTTGTCCGCGGCGCCTTTTTGGCGGGGGGCAGCGTCACCGACCCGGAAAAGCGCAGCCATCTGGAGCTGGCCACGCCCCACCGGAACGTGAGCCGGGAGATGATCTCCATCCTGCTGGATCTGGGCTTTGAACCCCGGGAGACGGAGCGGAGGGGGAATTTTCTGCTGTATTTCAAGAAGGCGGACGCCATCGCGGACTTCCTCACCCAGATCGGCGCGCCGGTGGCCGCCATGAATGTGATGACCGCCAAGGTGGACAAGGAGATGCGAAACCTGGTCACCCGGCGCATCAACTGCGACACCGCAAACGCCGACAAGACCGTGCTGGCCGCCCAGGAGCAGATCGACGCCATCCACGCCGTGGCGCGGGCCTATGGAAGCCTGTATGAGCTGCCGGAGCCGCTGCAGCAGGCGGCCATGCTGCGCATCGCCAATCCCGAGGCCAGCCTTGCGGATCTGGCCCGGCTCTCCGATCCGCCGGTGACCAAGAGCTGCTTGAACCACCGGCTCCGCAAGCTGATGGAGCTGGCGGAAAAGGCCGAATAAACTCGTAGGGGCGGCTATCAGCCGCCCGCAGCAAAGAAGACGGCGGGCGGCTGATAGCCGCCCCTGCAAATCTCTTTCCGATGGAAGGGAGGAACATCATGTCTTTCGTCCACCTCCATGTACATACAGAATACTCGCTGCTGGACGGAGCCTGCCGGATCGATCAGATCGCCAAGAAGGCCAAGGCTCTGGGGCAGACTGCCCTCGCCGTCACGGACCATGGGGTCATGTACGGCGCGGTGGCCTTCTACAAAGCCTGCGTGGCCGAGGGCATCCAGCCCATCATCGGCTGCGAAGTCTATGTTGCGCCCCGCAGCCGCTTCCAGAAGGATCATGGCCTGGACAACAACTATTCCCACCTGATCCTCCTGTGCCAGAACGAGCGAGGCTACCGGAACCTGTGCTATCTGGTGTCCTGCGGCTTCACCGAGGGCTTCTACCAGAAGCCCCGGATCGACTGGGAGCTGCTGCACGAGCACGCCGAGGGGCTCATCTGCCTCTCCGGCTGCCTTGCCGGCGAGATCCCCCAGGCCCTGATCCACGGGGAATATGAGCGGGCCAAGAAAAGAGCCTTGGAGCTGCGCGCGCTCTTCGGACCGGAGAATTTCTATCTGGAGATCCAGGACCACGGCATCGGGGAGGAGAAGCGGGCGGCCCGGGAGCTGATCCGCCTCTCGGAGGAGACCCGGATCCCTCTTGTGCTCACCAATGACGCCCACTATCTGGAGAAGGACGACGCCTATTATCAGGATGTGCTGATGTGCATTCAGATGGGCAAGACGGTGGACGAGCCAAACCGCATGCGCTTCGAGACCCAGGAATTCTACCTGAAGACCGAGGAGGAGATGCGCGCCCTGTTCCCGGAGCATCCCGAGGCTGCGGACAACACCGTGAAGATCGCCCAGCGCTGCCACTACGATTTTGAGTTCGGCCACTACCACCTGCCCCGCTTCCAGCTCCCCGCCGGGGAGACGGACAGCTTCGCCTATCTGCAGAAGCTGTGCGAGCAGGGCTTCCGGGAACGCTTTCCGGGCCGGCCGGAGGTGCACGGGCAGCTGGACTATGAGCTGCGCATGATCCGGAAGATGGGCTTTGTGGACTACTTTCTCATCGTTTCCGACTTCATCGGTTACGCCAAGCGCAACGGCATCCCCGTGGGCCCCGGCCGCGGCAGCGCGGCGGGGAGCGTGGTGGCCTACTGCCTGCACATCACCGACGTGGACCCCATCAAGTACAGCCTGTTTTTCGAGCGCTTCCTGAACCCGGAACGCGTGTCCATGCCGGATATCGACGTGGACTTCTGCGTCAACCGCCGGGGCGAGGTGATCGACTATGTGAACCGCCTCTACGGCCATGACCGGGTGGCCCAGATCGTCACCTTCGGCACCATGGCCGCCCGGGCCGCCGTGCGGGATGTGGGCCGCGCCCTGGGCATGAGCTATGGGGAAACGGATGCTGTGGCCAAGCAGGTGCCAAACGGCCCCGGGGCATTGAATATTACCCTGGAGGACGCCCTGCAGCTTTCCAAGCCCCTGAAGGAGATGTATGAGGGGGACGAGAAGGTCCGCCGCCTGATCGATACCGCCAAGGCCCTGGAGGGCATGCCCCGCCACGCCTCCACCCACGCCGCCGGCGTGGTCATCACCGAGAACCCGGTCTATACCTATGTGCCCCTGGCGAAGAACGATGAATCCGTGGTCTGCCAGTACCCCATGACCACCCTGGAGGAACTGGGCCTTCTGAAGATGGACTTCCTGGGCCTGCGAAACCTGACGGTGTTGGAGGACGCGGCCCGGATGGTCCGCCGCCGGGTGCCGGATTTCCGGGTGAACCGGATCCCGGAGGACGACGCGGAGACCTTCCGGATGCTGGCAGAGGGCCACACCACCGGCGTCTTCCAGCTGGAGAGCACGGGCATGACCGGTGTCTGCATGCAGCTGCGCCCCAAGAGCATTGAGGATATCACCGCCGTCATCGCCCTCTACCGGCCCGGCCCCATGGACTCCATTCCCCGGTTCATCGAGTGGTCCCAGCACCCGGAAAAGGTGCGCTACAAGCACGAGCTGCTGCGGCCCATCCTGGAGGTCACTTACGGCTGCATCGTCTATCAGGAGCAGGTGATCCAGATCTTCCAGCAGCTGGCGGGCTTTTCCCTGGGCCAGGCGGATATGATCCGCCGGGCCATGTCCAAGAAAAAGCACGCCGTCATCGACGCCGAGCGAAGGGCCTTCGTCCACGGCGATCCCGAACGGAACATCGACGGGGCCGTGGCACGGGGCGTACCGGAGTCGGTGGCCAACAGCATTTATGACGAGATCCTGGACTTCGCCAGCTATGCCTTCAACAAGGCCCACGCCGTCTGCTATGCCTTCGTGGCCAACTGGACGGCGTATATGAAGCGCCACTACCCGAGGGAGTATATGGCGGCGCTGCTCACCTCCGTGCTGGACAGCAGCACCAAGGTGGCCGAATATATTGCCGAATGCAAGGAGCTTGGCATCTCCATCCTGCCGCCGGATGTGAACGAGTCCGACGCCAACTTCACCGTGGCGGGGGAGAACATCCGCTTCGGCCTGGTGGCCATCAAGGGCATCGGCTGGGGCGCCATCCAGGGCCTGACCGCCGATCGGGAGAAAAACGGCCCCTTCCAGGATTTCGAGGATTTCTGCCGCCGCATGGCGGGGGGAGAGCTGAACAAGCGGGCGGTGGAGAACCTGATCCGTGCCGGCGCTTTCGACAGCATGGGCTATAAGCGCCGGGCGCTGCTGCAGGTCTACGAGGCGGTGCTGGACGGCATTACCCGCTCCCAGCGGGACAACATCTCCGGCCAGATGGATCTGTTCGGCCTGGACGGGGAGAGCGAGGCCGTACCCACCGGGTTTACACTGCCGGAGCTGGAGGAGTATCCCAAGCGGGATCTGATGGCCATGGAGAAGGAGACCACCGGCCTCTACTTCAGCGGCCACCCCATGGACGAGTACCGGGGCAAGCTGGGCCGGCTGGGCGTGGCGCCCATTGGCGCCATTCTCAGCGACTTTGAGGCCGAGGACGGCCCCCGCCGCTTTGCCGACGGGCAGACGGTGACCGTGGCAGGCATCGTGGAAACGCTGCGGGCCCGACCCACCAAAAACGGCACGCTGATGAACTATGTCATGCTGGAGGATGACAGCGGCACCATAGAATTGATTGTCTTCCAGCGGGCCATGGATCAGGGCGGAGTCTTTCTCAAGGAAAACGCGGCTCTCTTCATCCGGGGCCGGATCTCCGTTCGGGATGAAAAGGAGCCCCAAATCATGGTGGACAGCATTCGCCCCCTGTCGGAGGTGGACGGCGCTGCCCCTCCGGCGCCCCAGACGACCCGGACCGCTCCCCCTTCGCGGGAGACCCAGCAGAAGGAGCAGAAGCTGTATGTCAAGCTGCCCAGCCGTTTTGACCCGGCCCTCAAACGCATTGAGCTGATCCTGACCATGTTCCCCGGCCGGCAGCAGATGGTGATCTGGTGCGAGCGGGAGCAGCAGCGCATCGGCGCGCGCTGCCTCATCCACGAGGGATTGATCCTGGAGCTGCGGGAAATGCTGGGCGAGGAGAATGTGGTGCTCCGCTAAAGGAAATAGAGCCGCCCCTTGCCGGACACGATCCCGGGACCATCACGCAAAAAACCCGCTTCAACAGTGAACCGAACCAGTAAAAACGGACAATAGACAAGAACCCCCTTGATGTAGGAAA
>CAYNBS010000006.1:0-86803 GCA_964395795.1 uncultured Oscillospiraceae bacterium | reverse complement strand
TGTAGGTTTGTCAATGATGTGTTACAACGTTAGGAAAAGAAGAAAGGGCCAGTTTAGGTGAGAGCCAGCCGAGGGGACGCATGGGGAAATCGTTGTACTTTCTGTTCCAGACAGCAAGCTGCTTTTGAAAGTCGTCAAAGGAAAAGAACTTGTGGTCAGCATAGAAGCATTCATTGTCTTTGCGGTGGCTGCGCTCGACCTTGCCGTTGTGTCTGGGAGTGAACGGCTTAATGCATTTGTGTTGAATACAAAGCCGATCTAGCGTTACTTCAAAGAGCGTTTTCTTGTCGGAGCACTGAGAGTTGAGCCGGTTGGTAAACTCCGGGCCGTTGTCCGTTTGGACGCACTCAATGGCATAAGGGAAGCGTTTCACGCAGTGCTTAATGAACTCTGAAGAAGAATAAGAGTTGTGTTCTTTGAAGGCTTCAAGATAGCGAAAACGACTGTATTCATCGATGAAGGTGTATTGGTAGTAATAGCCGCCGTTCTCTTTAGCATCCTCGACGGCAGCTCCAACCAGACAGGATGCCGGGACGTATTTCACATCGATCTGAACCTTCTGCCCTGGATAATCTGCTTCTTTGTACTTTTTAGGAATGTACTTTGGATTCGGCAGCTTAACAGCCATTTGGCCTCTTTTCCTTAAAAACCTATACAGGCCGGAGATGGATCTGCTGTACCCTCGTTGACGCAGCTTTACCCAAAACACCACCAGACCGGCATTGGGGTTCCTTCGACGCATGTCGTCGATGAGCTTGATCTCTTCTGGACGGTGCTGGTTCGCGTGGCTGTGGGGCCGATGGGATTGATCTTCCAGCGATTGCAGCGTCCCATCGTAGCGCTTCATCCAGCGGTAGATGTATTGTCGGTATGTCCTGTACCGTTTTGCCGCTGCTGTGACGCCATGTTTCTGTGCGTAGAGAATTAGGGATTGCCTATACCGGGCGGTTTGTGTTATCTTGTTCATGGCGAATAGGGTGGCACCTGCCTTTCGGTTTTGTCTCGACAACTCAACCTTAATACAGGCCACTCCTATTCGCTATCTTTTTTTCATCTACTGTCACACATCATTGTAAACCCTACAAGTTTGCAAATCCTGCAGCTTTTCCTTCGGTTTACAAAAGGCATGGGGGCGCGTATAATGAGGGAAAGAAAGAAGGCGATTCCATGCAAAAGCATCTGTTTCTCACCGGGCCGGCAGGCTGCGGGAAAAGCGAGGCCATCCGGCAGGCCATGGGGTCCGCGCTCCAGGGCGCGGGCGGCTTTGTTACTCTGTCAGAGCGAGACGGGCGCGGCGCGCTGCGCCGCTGCTCTCTGACGGCCGCCGCGGCAGCCGCCGGGGTAGAGGGCTTTGAGCGGCTTCCCTATCTGGATTTGACGGGTCCGGCGCCCTGGCATGACAGCGAGGTTTTCCGCGTCGAAGGCGTTCGCCTCCTGCGGGAAAGCAGCTGGTATCCCTTTACCGTGCTGGACGCCATCGGCGGCTTTGAGCTGCTGATCCCCCAGTTTCGGGAGGCGCTGGCAGAGGTGCTGAACGCGCCGCAGCCCCTGGTGGGCGTATTGATGTCCCGGAAGGATTCGGAGGCCATGTGCCGATGCCTTGGTCTCAGCGAGCGGGTGCTGATGAACATCGAGCAGCTCTGGAAGGCGCTGAAGGCCGATCCGGACACCCGGATCGTGGAGCTTGCGGGTCTCTCCCGTCGCCTTGCGCTGCGGAGCCTGGAACAGTGGGCGGAGGAGTACGCCCGATGACCTACGAAAACATACGGGAGGCGGTCTTTCTCCGGCGGCCCAACCGCTTCATCGCCCAGGTGCTGCTGGATGGGGTGGAGACGGTATGCCATGTGAAAAACACGGGCCGCTGCCGGGAGCTGCTGACGCCGGGGGCCACCGTATACGTCCAACAGGCCGCGAATCCCGCCCGGAAAACCGGCTGGGATCTGATTGCCGTGCGGAAGGGTGAGCTGCTCATCAACATGGACGCCGCCGCGCCCAACGCCGTTTTCGGGGAATGGCTGCGCGGGGGCGGTCTGGGCTTTGTGCCGGAGCTGGTGCGTCCCGAGTGCGTCCACGGGGACTCCCGTTTTGACTTCTATTTTGAACATGACGGCCGCCGCTGCTTTGCGGAGGTCAAGGGCGTGACTCTGGAGGAAAACGGAATCGTCCGCTTCCCCGACGCACCTACGGAGCGGGGCGTGAAGCACCTGCGGGGGCTGATCGAATGTGTCCGGGAGGGCTATGACGCCTGGGCGGTTTTTGTGGTGCAGATGCGAGGCGTGCGGCATTTTGAGCCGAACCGGGCCACCCACCCCGCCTTTGCCGACGCGCTGCGGGATGCGAGGGACGCGGGCGTGCGCCTGCTTGCGCTGGACTGCGACGTAACGCCCGAGAGCTTACAGATCAAGGCCGAGGTCCCCATCCATCTCTCCTGAAGCTTCCTCCTATCTCCCGTCTTCCTTCCTTTGCACGCTCCCCTTTTTTGGCTCTTCTCCATTGGGCGCAAAATGCGGCCATTGTTGAATGCCTGCGATCCGCAAGTCAAAACCACCGGCAAAGCGATGTGCTTTGCCGGTGGTCTTTTTGTGTACATTTTTACTCTTCCGCCTTGTGAACAACCACCTGGGGGAAGGGAATCTCCACGCCGTTGTCATCGAAGAGGATCTTCAGGTCCCGCGCCAGCATCCGCTGGGCGGCGAAAACATTCTCTTCCTTGACGTCCACAGCGAATTTCAAATTCACGCCGCTGTCGGCCAGTTCATCCACACCCAGATAGCGCGGAACCGTCAAATACAGCTCATTGTGCTCCGTTTTCAGACCGGTGAGTTTTTCCTGCAGCAGCTTTTCCAGCTTGCGCAGATCGGTCCCATAGGATACCGCCACCAGGACCAGCGCCACGGAGTTGTTGCGGGAACGGTTCTGGAAATTGCGGATGTCGGAATTGTTGACCACCTTGAGATTGCCGCCGGCATCCTCGATGACGGTGGTGCGAACCCCGATGCTGCGCACCGTGCCGCGGAAATCGTCCAGAATGATGATGTCGCCAATGCTGTATTGATTCTCAAAGATGATGAACGCGCCGGTGATGATATCCTCGATCAAACTTTGGGCGCCAAAGCCCAGAATCAATCCCACGATGCCGACGCCTGCCAGCACGGCGGTCGCGTTCACGCCCAGAATGCTCAGCCCCCAGACCACCGCTGCGATCACCGCCACATATTTCAGCAGGCCGATGATCAGGTTGGTCACGGTTTCGGTTCTGCCGCCCCGCTTTCCCACGCAACGGAGGAGCAGTTTCAACAGCTGGTATATGAGCCAGACCAAGGCCATGGCCAGTGCCAGCGTGATCAACTGGGCAATGGTGGTATGTGCGTCAGTGTGGAACAGGATATGGCTCTCCTCCGTCTCGGCAATGGCGTTCTTCAATTCCTTCGGCAGGGGCAGCCAGCCCGGATTCGCCAGAAGCAGCGCAAGGATTGCCACGAGGACAATGCCGATGTAGGTCTTGGCGTTTTTCTTTTTCATGTTCCATCCTCCTTCAGGTCAGACATGTCTCTCAATCCAGATTGCAGATGATGAAAAGCTCCTGCTCCCACAGAGGGCCGGTTCCGTTCGAATAACGCAGGCCGATGTCGCACCAGTATTCCCCGGGCGTCAGCGTCTCCAGCGGAATGACAAAGACCATTCGGTAAGTTCCGTCTCCTGCGTAGTAGGACGAGCTCAGACTTGGCGCGGGAAGAGAAGTCCAGCAGTCAAAATTGGCGCTTGTCGTCTTGATGCTCACGTTTTCCGGCTCCACCAGGGAGAGATCCAGCGCAACTTCCGCGACTACCTGCTGATTTTCCGCATCATACCAGAGCTCAGGGCTGTTAGCATAGTGGGCAAAGCCGCCGCCGTACTGCTCGAACACCGGGCTTTCCAGCACGCCGGTCGTCCCGTCCGGGAAGGTATACTCAATGACAAATTTTGCCTTGTACCGGATGCCGGTATCGTCGACGCCCCACAAGTTCTCCAAATCCTGGTCCACATATCCGAAATTCAGTACCCCGTGTTCATCCTCATCTCCGGGTGTATAATTGAGTGTTCCAAAGTCTGTCACGGGCTCAAAGCCATACTCTCCCAGCTTCTGCAGGGTGATCGAAGCCTGTCCGCCAAGAACGCCGTTGAGCTTGAGTGCTCCCCACACACCGAAGCCTGGCTCGTAGCTGCCGGGCTCAACGATCCCGCCAAAAGACAGCTCCAGTGTGGGCACCGGAAGCGGCGTAGGAGTGGGGGTGGGTGTCGGCGTGGGTGTTGGTGTGGGCGTCGGCGTTGGTGTGGGTGTTGGTGTAGGCGTTGGTGTGGGCGTCGGCGTCGGTGTGGGCGGTGGCGTCGGGGCCGGCGTAGGCGTCGGCGTCGGTGTGGGCGTCGGCGTCGGTGTGGGCGTCGGCGTCGGTGTGGGCGTCGGCATCGGTGTCGGCGTCGGACTTGGAGATGGGAGCGGCGATACCTCCGTTGGAATCGGGGGCGCTGGCTCCCCTGGTCCTCCAGGCGGCTCGGGCAGAAGAACCAGGATCAGGATCACGATCAGGGTGGCGGCGCCAGTTGTAAAATACTTGCGCATCAGGTTAAGGCGCTCCGCTCGCTTCATGGCCAGAAACGTAGCCTCGTTGCCGGTAAGACGTCCGTGGTGACGTCCGCGGCCGGGCGGGCAATAGGGACGGCCATACTCCGGATACCGATCATCGATCTCGCGCATTCCGATCCCCCCTCTCTTTGCCGGAAGGCGCGCATTTCTTTAATTATTTACAATTTTACTATATTACAGTGCAGGTGCCATATCAACCTATATTTTATATAACTCTAAACGAGTACCAAGATTTCCTCTCCGTTACTCTCCCCCGGACTCTGTGCAGCGGCCGGAAGATCCGGTCAAAGGCAGCAAATGGATCTATCCGGCTGCGGCGCAAGGTCGTCCTGCCAGCAGATTGCGGAAGAAGTCCCCCAGCTACCGCTCCGGAAGGGCTCATCGTTTTTTCCCCCATCAAGTTTCACTTTTCGCGCTTCCCTTCTCAAACTTTGCCATATCCCCCCCGGGGGCTTGCAAAAGGGCGAAAAAACGAGTATAGTTTTGAAAAAATACGTGAGAAAGCAGGCATCGTCATGCACGAACACGAGCACGAACACGAAGAAGTCTATTACCACGACCACGGCGACGGACATATTCACGCCCATCCGGTGGAGCATGAACACGAACACGAACACGGGCACACCCACACCCAGACCAAGGCGGTGCTGAATCGGCTGAGCCGGGCCATCGGGCACCTGGAATCGGTCAAGCGCATGGTGGAGGACGGGCGGGACTGCACGGAGGTGCTGGTGCAGCTGGCAGCCGTCCGTTCGGCGCTGAGCAGCACAGCCAAGGTGATTTTGAAGGATCACCTGGAGCACTGCGTGGCAGACTCCCACGACGCCGACCTCCAGGCCCTCAACGAGGCCATCGATAAATTCATGTCATGAGAAACGAGCCGTTGAAAAACAAGGTTTTTCAACGGCTCATGTTTTCGTTTGGATTGGCGAGGGAGTCTCTCCTCTGCAAGCCTAATTCTCCTTCACATCCCGGATGGCGATGTTCACCGCCGCGCCGACATAGATGACCTGGCAGCAGAGGAAGAGCCAGAACATCAGCAGGATCAGTGACGCCAGCGACCCGTAGACCAGCGGATACCGGGAGGAAACCGCAATAAATTCCGAAAACACCCAGCTCATCGCCACGATCCCCAGGGTCGCCACCAGCGCCCCCGGCGCGGTGCGGTATGGCCGATCCCGGCGGCGGGAGGCCTCATACATGCCCCAGAGGATCACAAATTCGATCCCGCCCAGAACGAGAAAACGGACCCATCTCCAAGCTCGGCTTACATGAAGGATGGGCAGCCTGGCCTCCACAAATTCCAGAAAGTCCTGCCCGGTGAGCATGACCAGAATGGCAAAATACATGGCCGCCAGAAAGGCCAGGGAAAACACCAGGCTGAACAGCAGATCCCGCAGGCCCTGAAACCGCCGCCCGCCCTGCAGCTCGCCGATGCTGACCTGCATGGCCCGCACCGCGGCAGATGCGGAGGTCAGCAGCAGCGTCAAGCCCGCAAAGAGCATGGCGCTGTTTCGGTTTCCTGCCACATAGGCCAGAAAGCTCTTGATATAGCGGGTGGTCTCCGGGGCGAGAAACTGATCCAGCAGATCCAGCACCTGCAGCATCTTCCCATAGCTGCTGCCCAGCAGCGTATACAGGCAGATGATCAGCGGGAAGAGGGACATGGTCAGATAATACGAGAGCGCTGCCGCCGAGCGTGGAATCTGCTTGTCCACATAAAGCCGTGCCGTTGCGCGCAGCACGCCGATGACTTTTTTCCCCATGGCAACCTCCCTGCAAAAAAGCTCCCCCTCATGGGGGGAGCTTTCTCTCTTTTTTTAGCTCTTACTTGCTGTTGAAGATTTTGAAAATGCTGTCGAAGGGATCTTCCACATTGGCCGGCTGGGTCTCCTCCGCAAGCGGGGGAGGAACAGCGGCGGCGGAAGCAGCCTTCTCGGCGGCGCCGGTGAAGAGGCCGGCGGGCTTGGCAGCGGGACGCACCGGGATAATGGGCGTCTGCGCGGCGGGCTTCTTCTCCTCGGGCTTGTCCTCGGCGGGCTTGGCATCCTCAAAGCCGGTGGCGATCACGGTCACGCGGATCTCATCCTGCATGGTGGGATCGAAGGTGGCACCGAAGATGATGTTGGCGTCGGGATGGGCGGCCTCCTGCACCAGGGTGGCGGCAGCTTCCACGTCCTCCAGGCCCATATCCTCGGAGCCGGTGATGTTGATCAGCACGCCGCGGGCGCCGTTGATGGAGGTCTCCATCAGGGGGCTGGCCACGGCCATGCGGGCGGCGTCCTCCGCCTTGCCCTTGCCGGCGGCATGGCCCACGCCCATGTGGGCAAAGCCGGCGTTCTTCATGATGCAGGTGACGTCCGCAAAGTCCAGGTTGATAAACCCGGTGTTCTTGATCAGATCGGAAATGCTGGTGACGGCCTGGCGCAGCACATCGTCTGCAATTTCAAAGGCGTTGGCCAGGGTGACCTTCTGGTCGGTGGCATACTTCAGGCGGTCGTTGGGGATGATCAGCAGGGAGTCCACCCGGCCGAGCAGCTCCTTGATGCCTTCATTGGCCCGCTCCATGCGGCGCTTGCCCTCAAAGCCGAAGGGCTTGGTGACCACGCCCACGGTGAGGATGCCCGCTTCCCGGGCGATCTCCGCCACGGTGGGAGCAGCGCCGGTGCCGGTGCCGCCGCCCATACCGGCGGTGATGAAGACCATATCGGCGTCCTCGATGGTCTTGGCGATGTTATTGCGGCTCTCCTCGGCGGAGCGCTTGCCGACCTCGGGATCGGAACCGGCGCCCTGGCCGTGGGTCATCTTCTCGCCGATCTGCAGCTTCTGGTCGGCATTGGAGACCGCCAGGGCCTGTTTATCCGTATTGATGGCGATGAACTCAACACCCTGGGTGCCGGCCTTCACCATACGATTGACAACATTGTTGCCGGCGCCGCCGACGCCGACTACTTTCAGGGTCACAACATTCTCGGGACCTGCTTCGGCTCTGAAATCCATTTCACTTGCCTCCTGTATATTCTCATCTATAGTTTTCATTTTGGACACAATGGCTCTGGATTATATTAACCCATTTTTTTGCCACGGTCAATAGATTTTTTTATTTTTTGTAAGCGAATTGTCATTATACTCATTCTCAGTTGGGGCTGAAGTGGGCTGTAGTGCCGTTGGACACGTCGATCACACCCACGTCGCCCTCCTTGAGCATGCCGATCACGGTGAGGAACATGCCGAACTTGCGCTCCACATTTTCATGCCTGCCCAGCACCACGGTATATTTGCCGCCGAAATCGAATTCGGGGCTGTTGGGGTTGGAAAAATCGATCTGCGTGACCTGCTCGGTAAGCCCCCGGGCCTGGATCTGATCCAGGATCTCCGCCAGGTATGCCACGGTATCCTCGCTTTCGTCCTCGGTCTCCATGATTTCGCCGATCATCAGGGTACCGGGGCGGAGGCCCACGATGGGCAGCAGGCTCGCTTCTTCGCCCTCGGCAGCCTTGCCCAGCACCTTGCAGTTGTGGTCCAGGGTCCACTTCTCCTCGCCCAGCTGCAGATAAGCCAGGGCCGTGGTCTCCTCCACGGTGATAACGACCTTGTTGGGCAGGCTCCGCTCGATCGTGACCGTCTCGATATACGGCAGCTTCGAAAAAGCCCGGCCCACGGCGGCAAAGCGGTCGAAGAAGAACAGGTTGTCGCCCTCCTCGATATCCATGGCGCGGATGATTTCCCCGGCGGTATAGTGGCTGTTGCCCACCACCTGAATATCCTCCACGCGGAAGAAAAGGCTCATCACAAAAATGGCCGCAATGACCACCACCGCAAAAAGCAGCGGGCCGCTGAAGGCCCGGCGGCGGGCACGCATGAAGCCGCTCTTTTCCTCCTCGGTCATTTTGGGCGCTCGAAACGGAAAGGCCATGTCATTCTCCTTCGTGTGTCAATATCATCTCCGCCCCCAGGTTTCGGAGGCAGGAATCCAGCTCCTCGTAACCGCGCCGGATATGTCCGGCGTCCCGCACCAGGGTCTCGCCTCCGGCGGCAAGTCCGGCCAGCACCATGGCGGCCCCGCCCCGCAAGTCGGTGGCATCCACAATGGCGCCGTGCAGCTCTCGCACGCCCCGGATCCTGGCCTCCCGACCGCGCAGCTCGATCCGCGCCCCCATCTTTCGCAGAGCCGGTACCTGGCGGTAGCGGTTTTCAAAAATGTTCTCCCGAAACACGCTCTCCCCTTCCGCCCGCAGCAGCGCCGCCATCAGAACGGGTTGGGCGTCGGTAGGAAAGCCGGGATAGGGCGCGGTGAGCACCGGCCCCACGGCCCGCAGCCGTCCCGGGGATTTGACCGTAACCCGGTCAATTTTTTGTATTATATCACAGCCTGCCTGATTTAGGAAGTAGAGAACGGTAGAAAAATGCCGGGGAGGACAGCCTTTCAGGCAGATTTCTCCCCCGCAGCCGCCGCAGGCGCAGGCGAGGGTTGCCGCGGCAATGCGATCCGCCGGGATCCTGTAACGGACCCTGCGCCTGGGACGAAAGCCCGCCACGCGAATGGTATCGCTGCCCGCGCCGGACAGCTCTGCCCCCAGCGCCCGCAGGAAGTCCTGCAGCGCCACGATCTCCGGCTCCCGGGCGGCGCCGCGGATCAGTGTCTCCCCCCGGGCGGCGCAGGCAGCCAGCATGGCGTTTTCCGTAGCGCCAACGCTGGGGAAGGGCAGCAGGATCTGGGCTCCGCGGAGCCGGCAGGGTCGACAGGTAATTTTATCTCCCTCTTCTTCGATCTCCGCGCCCAGCTCTCGCAGAGCCTTCAGGTGCAGGTCAATGGGCCGCTTGCCAAGCTTGCATCCCCCCGGCAGGCTCAAATGAGCCTGACCGCAGCGTCCCAGCAGCGCGCCCATGAAGATCACCGAGGAGCGCATCTGTTCCATCAGGGCGTGGGGAATGGCGCTGCCGATCACGCCGGAGGCGTCTATGTACACCCGATCCTCTTCCCATCTGGTGCGGCAGCCCAGATGCTTCAGGATTCCCAGCGCCGCGTCTACATCTCGCAGGCGGGGCACTCCCGCAAGCTCTACCGTCCCCGGGCAGAGCAGGCAGGCCGCCAGAATGGGCAACGCCGCGTTTTTCGACCCCTGCACCCGGCACGCCCCTTTCAGCCGTCTTCCGCCCCGGATCCGCCACAAGTCCATAATAAATACCCCCCGCGCACAGAATCAGGCCATCCTATGCGCAGGGGGGAATAAGAGTGAAAAGATAACAGTGAACAGTGAAGAGAGAAGCCCCTCTACACTGTTCTCTGTTCGCTGTTCACTTTCTTGTCAGGCTCAGCACCTTGTCTACAATTTTATCCGTCGCGTCTGGCACGGAAAGGGCCGCCATGGCCTGCGACATGGCCTGCAGCTCCTGCCGGCTCTGGAGCAGCCGTTCGATCTCCTGAAGCAGCGAATCCGCGTCAAACTCGCCCTCCAGGAACACCTTGGCGCCGCCTGCCCGCTCCAGCACCCGGGCATTCTTCTCCTGATGATTGTCCGTCACGTTGGGGGAAGGGACGATCAGCACAGGCTTGCCCATATAGGTCAACTCCGCCAGGGTGGAGGCCCCGGCCCGGCACAGGATCAGATCCGCCGCAGCCATGACCCGGGGCATATCGAAAATGTACTCCCGGGCGTCCACATTACAGGCTGCCGGGTCCAGTTTCCGTTCCTTCAGGGTCTTGACAAATTCTGCGTAATCCCGGCTGCCTACCGAATGGATCATCCGAAAACGCTTTTGCCCCAGGAGTCCAGGCAGCATTTCGGTGAGGATGCCGTTCATATGCCCCGAGCCCAGAGAGCCCCAGACAGAAACCACCAGCGGCGTATGGGGATCCAGCCCCAGCTCCGCCTTGGCGGATTCCTTGGTGTAGCGGGCAAACTCCCCGCGCACGGGGGTTCCGGTGACGGCAACCTTATCCGGGTTTGCGTAATGCTGCCGGCTCTCTTCAAAGCCCACCAGGATGGCGTCCACTTTATCGGCCAGCATCCGAGTGGTCAGGCCAGGCAGGGCATTGGACTCGTGCACCACCGTGGGAATGCCCAGCTTCGCCGCGGCAGAGAGCACCGGGTAGCACACATAGCCGCCCGTGCCGATGACGGCATCGGGCCGGAACTCCTTCAGAATGTGTCTTGCCTCCCGCTCGGAGGCAAGGACGTTCTTCACAGTCTCCAGATTGTGCAGCACGGCGGAAACAGACCGGCCTCTGGCGATGTTGGTGATCTTCAGGGGACGGATCTCGTAGCCCTCCCGGGGCACCAGATCCATCTCCATCTTCCCCTCCGCGCCGAGGAACAGGAATTCACTGTCGGGCAGCAGCTCCTTCAGCCGCCCTGCCACTGCCAGGGCGGGATTGATATGTCCGGCGGTACCGCCGCAGGTCAACACAAATTTCATCTCTCTATCCTTTCTTCCGTGCGCACTCAGGAGAGGATCTCCCGGGAGGCGCTGAGAACAATCCCCATCTCCCCCAGCTGGATCAGCAGGGCGGTGCCGCCGTAGCTGAAAAAGGGAAGGGAGATGCCGGTACAGGGAACCAGGTTGGTCACCACCGCCACGTTCAAAAACACCTGCAGCGCCAGGAGCGTGGTTATGCCCGCGCAGACCAGAAAATCGAAGCGGCGGCGGCAGTGCAGGGCGATCCAATAGCCCCGCAGGATCAGCAGGGCGAAGAGGGTCAGGATCAGCGCCGCGCCGATGAAGCCCAGCTCCTCGCACACCACGGAAAAAATAAAGTCGTTATGCTCCTCCGGCAGATACAGATACTTCTGCCTGCTGCCCCCCAGCCCCAGACCGCTGAGGCCGCCGGAGCCGATGGAATAGAGGGACTGGACGATCTGATAGCCCTCGTCGGTGGAGCTGGAAAAGGGGTCCCGCCAGGTCAGGATGCGGGAGGAGGCATAGGGGAAGAAGGTCAGCAGCACCGCAAGCCCTGCGCCAAGGCCCCCCAGCGCCGCGCCGAACCAGCCAAGGCCCACGCCGCCCAAAAACATCATGCTCCCGCCCAGGGCCAGGAGGATGATGGAGGCGGAAAAGTGGGGCTCCAGAATGAGAAGACCCACCAGCACCCCCAGGATGCCCAGGAAGGGCAGGATGCCGGAACGCACGGTCTTCATCCGCTCCCCGAAGCGGCAGATCAGAACGGAGAAGCTCAGGATCACCGCCAGCTTTGCCAGCTCCGAGGGCTGCACCGTCAGGCTTCCCACCCCCAGCCAGCGGCGGGAGCCGTTGGCCTTCACGCCAATGAGCGGCACCAGGGCCAGCAGTACGATGGTCAGCCCCAGAAAGGGCAGGGCCCAGCGGCGGTAGAAGTCCATGGGCAGGCGGGAGGCCAGCAGCAGGACGCCCACCCCCAGAGCGGCGTACACCAGCTGGCGCACGAAGTAGTAGGCGGCGTTGCCGCCGGTCACATGTCCCGGGTCGTAATAGGCCCGGGGGAAGCTGGCCGAAAGCACCATCACCACCCCGATTGTCAGCAGCAGCATCACCAAAAGGAAAAAGCTGCTGTCAAAGCGGCGGCGGCCGGGCTTCACCGGTGCAGCAGAAGAGCCGGCGAGGCGGGCGCTGTCGTAACGCATGCATCCACCTCCCCGGCTCAAACGATCATGACAGGGCGCGCTGATAAACCCCTATAAAGGATATGATCGCAAAGATCAGAGATATGCCGGAAAAGAGGCAAAAAATCTCGACCTCTTTCCACTTTTTGCCCGTCCAGCCGCCCATTTCCAGGTGATGGTGGAAGGGCGCCATGCGGAAGACCCGTTTGCCGTGGCTGAGCTTGAAATAGCCCACCTGGATGATATCCGACAGGGTCTCGATGATGTAGACGATGCCCAGGGTGACCAGGATCAGGGGCATATCATAGGCGAAGGCCAGGGCCGCGATAGCGCCGCCCAGGAAGAGGGAGCCGGTATCGCCCATGAAGACCTTTGCCGGGTGGAAATTATACACCAGGAAGCCCAGCAGGCCGCCCGCCAGGGCGGAGGCGAAGAGCCCCAGCTCCAGGTACTTTTCCCCCCACACGAAGGTGATCACCGCGAAGAACAGGCACACCGGCATGGACGTGCCGGAGGCCAGGCCGTCCAGCCCGTCGGTCAGGTTCACGGCGTTCACCGTGCCCACAATAACGAAGGCGGCAAAGATGAAATACAGCCAGTCCGGCACCGGCACCGTGATCTGCCAGAAGGGGATGTACAGGCGGGTGTTCAGAAAGCCCATATTCCGCATGAGCAGCACAAAAGCCAGCGCCGCCGCAAGCTGCAGCAGAAACTTCATTTTCGCGCTCAGGCCCAGGTTCTGCTTTTTCTTGATTTTCTCCCAGTCGTCCAGAAAGCCGATGGCGCCGAAGACCAGGGCAAAGAGCAGCACAAAAATGTGCGCATAATTGCCGTGGAGCATGCCCTCAAAGCCCAGGGTCAGGCACACGAAGGCCACCGCCAGGATGAACATGACGCCGCCCATGGTGGGCGTACCGCTCTTGTTCATATGCCAGTTGGGTCCGATCTCCTTGATCTGCTGTCCCGCCTTCTGCTTCCGCAGCCAGGGAATATAAAACTTCCCGAAGGCCGTGGCAAACAGGAAGGCCAGCACAAAGGCCGAAATCAGCTTTATCGTCATAATGGGTCTCCCCTTCAATCTCTACTTCAATCTTTATCTCCGCGCAGTCAGCGCCGCGGCCACGATCTCACGCTCGTCCATGTGGCGCTTCTCTTTTCCGACCACCTGATAGTCCTCATGGCCTTTGCCGGCAAGCAATATTACATCACCGGGCAGGGCCCTGTCAAGAGTCCAGACGATGGCGGCCTCCCGGTCGCAGATGACCTGGACGGCGGTGGGACTGTTCTTCATACCGGTCAGGATCTCGTCAATGATGGCCTGGGGATCCTCGGTGCGGGGATTGTCGCTGGTGACCACGCACAGATCCGCCAGCTCCGCCGCCACCCGGCCCATGATGGGCCGCTTGAGGCGGTCCCGGTCGCCGCCGCAGCCAAAGAGGACGATAAGCCGCCCCTTGGTCACCGGGCGCAGGGTCTTCAGCGCTTTCTCCAGCGCGTCAGGCTTATGGGCATAGTCGATCAAAACCGCAACACCCTCCGGCCCGGGTACCAGCTCCATCCTGCCCTTGACCCCCTTGGCGCTGCCCATGGCGTCGGCACATTCCTCCAGGGGGATGCCCAGGGCCAGGCCCACCGCCATGACGCCCAGGGCATTATAGACGTTGAAGAGGCCGGGGATGGCAAGCTTCGTCAGGGCAAGGCGGCCGCCGCACACCGCGGCAAAGCGCACGCCAGAGGCAGAGAGCCGGACGTCCTTGGCCGCAAGGTCCGCGTCGTTGCGCTGGGCGGAGAAGGTGGTGCAGGGGCACTTTGCCCCCTCCAGCATAAAGGGCGTCCAGCTGTCGTCCGCGTTCAGGCAGCCCACCCTGCACTGGGAAAAGAGCTTGCGCTTGGCGGCGGCGTAATCCGCCATGTCCTTGTGAAAGTCCAGATGATCCTGGCTCAGGTTGGTGTAAAGCCCCACATCAAAGGTGATGCCCGCCACCCGTTCCAGCGTCAGGGAATGGGAGGAGACCTCCATCACCACATGGGTGCAGCCGGCGTCCGCCATCCGGCGGAAGAGGCGGTGCAGCTCATAGCTCTCGGGGGTGGTGTGCTCGGTGTGCAGGTATTCGTCCCCGATCCAGTTGCCGTTGGTTCCGATCAGGCCCACCTTGGCGTCCAGCTTGCTCTCCAGCAGGTGCTTGAGCAGGTAGGAGGAGGTGGTCTTGCCGCTGGTGCCGGTGATGCCGATAACCGTCATCTCTCCGGCAGGATTGCCGAAGAAGTCCCGGCTGGCAAGAGCCAGGCCCAGGCGGCAGTCCCCGGTCTGGACATAGGGCGTGCCATCCTCCGGCGGCACCTCGCACAGCACCGCCGCCGCGCCGCGCTCCATGGCCTTGGGGATGAAGCGGTGTCCGTCGGACTCGAAGCCCCGCACCGCTACAAACAGATCCCCCGGCTGGGTCTGCCGGGAATCGTAGCTGACGCCGGTGATCTCCGTCTCCGGATCGGCGCTCATGCCGAGAACGTCTATATGGACCAGCAATTCTTTTAGTTTCATGCTTTCTCCTCAATATCGTCCCAAAAGGGAATCGTCTGTACTCACAAGGGTCACGGTGACCACCTCGCCCGGGGCCAGAAGGGTCCCCGCCGGCACGCTTTGGAAGCCTACGGCCCGTTGGTCTCCGTCCTCCGCGGAGCTTTGGGTTCGCAGGAACAGGCCCAGCTTTGCAAGGGTATCCCGGGCCTCCTCATAGGGCAGGCCGGTCAGATCCGGCATGGGCCGCTTTTCTTCTCCCGGGCCGCCGCCCAGATACAGGATCACCTGGCTGTCCGGCGCGATGCGCCGCCCGCTTTGCGGAAGCTGGGCGGTGACGGTATCGCCCTCGCCCACGGTGCGCAGGCGCAGGCCCGCGTCCTTCAGTTCTGCGGCTGCCTCCGTCAGCTCCAGCCCCGTAAGCTCCGGCACCAGAGATGTGAGCTGCCCCGCGTCAACGCTGGGCTCCACGCCGAAATAGGGCAGCAGATCCGCCATCATGTTCCCCACCACAGGGGCCGCCATCTGGCCGCCGCTGATGTAAATGCCGGATTTGTTGGAGGGGGTGTCCAGAAAGACCAGCAGGGCGATTTTCGGGTCATCCGCCGGGGCGAAGCCGATGAAGGAAACGATGTACTCCTTCTCCCCCGTCTGTGCCTCCAGGCTCACCTTCTCGCTGGTGCCGGTCTTGCCGCCGATGCGGTAGCCCGCCACCGCGGCGTTGCGCCCGGTGCCCTCCTTGGGGTCGCCCACCACCTGCTCCAGAATGCTTCGCACCTGGGCGCTGGTCTCGGGGCGGATGACCTGGCGCACCACGGTAGGCTCCCGCTCATAGGCCACGGACCCGTCGGGCCGCAGCATTTGCCGCACCACATAGGGCTGCATCAGCCGCCCGCCGTTGACGCAGGCGGAGACGGCGGTGATGAGCTGCAGGGGCGTGATGGTGAAGGTCTGGCCAAAGGAGGCTGCCGCCAGCTGGGACAGGTTCCGCTCGGAGCAGAAGGTGTTCTCGCTCCACCAGATGCTGCCGCTCTCTCCCGAGAGGTCGATGCCGGTCATGGCGGTCAGGTTCTCGTCCGGGTTGCCGGTGCGGTTCAGGAAGCCGAAGGCCTCACAGTAATCGTAAAACTTCTCCGCCCCCACCCGCTGTCCGATGTTCACAAAGGCCGCGTTGCAGGAATGCTGCACCGCCTGGGTCAGGGTCTGGGAGCCGTGGCCGCCGCTTTTCCAGCAGCGGATGGGCGTGGTGCGGCCCTTGACGGTGACGCTGCCGCCGCAGTAAAAGCCGCTGGAGAGATCCACGACCCCTTCCTCCAGGGCCATGGACAGGGTAATGATCTTGAAGGTGGAGCCGGGCTCATAGGTATCGGACAGGGCCTTGTTGCGCCACTGGCGGGCGCGGGCCTCATCCAGCAGGCGCTGGGCCTCCTCCGCGTTTGGCGCGGCGTCGATGGCCGCACGGGCCTCGTCGCTCACGTCCAGAAAATGGTTCAGGTCATAGCCGTCCAGGGATACCATGGCCAGGATCGCGCCGGTGTTCACATCCATGCAGATGGCTCCGGCGCCGTTTAGGATGTCATAATCCGCCACAGCCTGACGCAGATGCTTTTCGATGATGTACTGGGCCGCGGCGTCCACGGTGAGCACCACATCGTAGCCGTCCTCTCCGGGCTGAAACTCCTCAAACCCGGTGAATAACAACTCGGTACCGTAGGCATTGGTGGTGCGGACGGTGCGCCCGGCTGTGCCGGTCAGGGCGCTGTCATAGCGCGCTTCGATCCCCTCCAGGCCGGTGTTGTCCATCCCGACAAAGCCGATCAGGTGGCAGGCCAGAGAAGAGTTGGGATAATAGCGCTTGGTATCCGTCTCCAGGCGCACGCCCCGGATGCCGTATTCGTTCTTGAACGCGCGCACCTCGTCGGCGGTCTCCCGCTCCACTTTTCGGGCCACGGTCACATACCAGGAGCCTGTCTGCCCGGTCTTGTCCAGCAGGTCCTGATAATCCAGCTCCAGGATCCGGCTCAGCTCCCGGGCGATCAGTTCCCGGTCTTCGCCGTACTGCTGGATCTCCGCCGGGCTCAGGTACACATTATCCACCGAGGCGCTAATGGCCAGCACTCTGCCCCGGGTGTCGTAGATGGTGCCACGGGCCGGGGAGGTTGGCGCCTCCCGGAGCTGCTGCTCAATGGCAAGCTGCTCGTAACGCCCATGCTCCAGAAGCTGCAGCCGCACCAGCCTTGCCAGCAGCAGGGCAAACGCAGCGACGCCGCACACTGCCATCAGCAGCAGCGCGCGGCGGAGCATCTGGCGGTTCGGTTCCCGCTCTTCCGGGATGCCGGGCTTGGATTGCTTTTTCATCATGATCAACCGCCTTTCCGT
Source organism: uncultured Oscillospiraceae bacterium (assembly GCA_964395795.1). Taxonomy (GTDB): domain Bacteria; phylum Bacillota; class Clostridia; order Oscillospirales; family Oscillospiraceae; genus Limivicinus. The sequence continues at coordinate 69,702 of CAYNBS010000006.1, read as the reverse complement.
ATACGAAAGTGTATTCTGCGGCTGATCCAAGGATTCCACTGAAAATCGGCTTGTCTTTTATCCCACCGGGTTCTCTGCCCGAATCATCTGCTCGCCTGAGAGATACTGCATGCCCAACTCTTCCCGGGCGTAGCGTTCGATCTCCTCCAGGCTCAGGCTGCATTCGCAGCGGGCACGCAGCAAGGCGTTTTCCTGCCGGAGGGTCTCGGCCCTTCGGCGGTTCTCCGCCGCCGCATCGTTCAGCGCCGCCATGCGAATGCCCAGAAACAGGCTTCCCACCAGCAGCAGCGCGGAAAAGCCCAGGCACACGGCCCGGAACAGGTTTTCTCCCGGTCGGTTCATATCCTCACACTCTCTCCGCCACGCGCAGTTTGGCGCTGCGGGAGCGTGGATTTGTCTCTATTTCCTCCGCGCTCGGTAAAATCGGTTTGCGGCTCACGCTGCGCAGGGTCTGCACAAAGCCGCAGGTACAGATGGGCGCCTCCCGGGGACAGGTACAGCCGTTCTCCCGGCGGGCGATCCCGGTTTTGACGATGCGGTCCTCCAGGGAATGAAAGCTGATGACGCAGAGCCGTCCCCCCGGATTCAGCTTGTCCGGCACGGTGTCCATCATCCGTTCCACCTCGCCCAGCTCATCGTTCACGGCGATGCGGATGGCCTGGAAGCTGCGTTTGGCCGGATGCTGCTTTTCCCGCAAGGCGGCAGCAGGCATGGCGCCGCGAATGATCTCCACCAGCTCCAGCGTCCGCTCGATGGGCTTTTTCGCCCGGGCTGCCAGGATCCCGGCGGTGATACGCCGGGCATAGCGCTCCTCCCCATAGTCCCAGAGGATTCGGTTGAGCCGCTCCTCGCTCCAGGTGTTCACCACATCATAGGCGCTGAGGGCCGCGCTGTTATCCATGCGCATATCCAGCGGCGCGTCCAGCATATAGGAAAAGCCCCGCTCGGCCTCGTCCAGCTGGGGCGAGGAAACGCCAAGGTCGAAGAGCATTCCATCCACCCCGGCGATCCCCAGTTCATCAAGGATTGCGGCGGTGTCGCTGAAATTGCCATGCACCAAGGTGATCCGGTCGGCAAAGGCGGAAAGCCGGGCCCCCGCCCGCTTGATGGCGCTGGGGTCCCGGTCGATCCCGATCAGCCGCCCTGTTGTCAGCCGGGAGGCGATCTCATAGGAATGCCCGCCCAGGCCCAGGGTGCCGTCCACATAAATGCCGTCCGGCCGGATGTTCAGGTGCTCGATGCATTCCTGCAGCAGCACCGATACATGCTTCGGCTGCTCCATTAAAACTCCAGCTCCTCCATCACGGCGGCGATGTTCTCCGGCGTAGTCTCCTCCTCAAATACCGCGTTCCATGCGTCGCTGTCCCACAGCTCCGCGTGGTTGTTGCAACCCACCACAGTCACATTTTTGGTGAAGCCCGCGTAATCCCGCAGGTTCTGGGGGATCAGCACGCGGCCCTGGGCGTCCAGCTCGCAGCGGGCCGCATGGGCAAACAGCGGGCGCATTTTCCGCTGCTTCACATAGGGCATGGCGCTGACCTTATCGGAAAAGCTCTGCCAGGCCTCGCTGCTGTAGGCGCTGAGGCAACGATCCATCGAAAGGGTAATGAAAAAAATCTCGCCCAACTCATCCCGGAGCTTGGCAGGAATAAAAAGCCGGCCTTTATTATCAAGAGAGTGTTGGTATTCGCCTGTCACGCAAATCGCTCCTTCTATCACCAGAGAAGCAGTCCTGCTTCGGGAAACTGCTCCATTTTTCACCACTTCAAACCACTTTGCTCCTCCATTATAGGGTAGCCCCCCGCAAAAAGCAAGAGCAAATGTTTGTTACTTTTTGTCTTTTTTGTCTCATTTTCATTGGCCTTGCAAAACAAAAAAGGAAGTCGCCCCTCGCCGGAATGCTCCGGCGAGGGGCGACGGATCAGCGGTCTATTCGCGTTCCGGCCTCATTGGCGTTCGCGTGTTTGTCCTGCGGGCGCGGGGATTATTCTTCCCCGTCCTCTTCCGCGGTCTTGGGCGTCACAGGGCGCATGGGGGTCTTTACGCCCCGAAAGCTGCTGCGGGCATTCTTGATCGTGCTGAGGGAGCCTGCCAGGCTCTCCTCCGTCTGCCGCATCAGATCGTCCACATAATCGCTGGCGAGCTTCCGCAGCTCGGCGGACTTGGCCTCCGCGGCGGAGATCATCTCTGCCGAGCGAGCCCGGGCCACCCGGATGATTTCCTGCTCATCCACCATCAGGCGGGCCTTGTCCTCGGCGCTCTTGCGCATGGCCTCCGCTTCCCGCTTGGCGTTGCCGATGAATTCATCCCGCGCCGCCACCAGGCGCTTGGCCTCTGCAATTGAGGCAGGAAGCGTGGCCTTGATATCGCCGATGATCTTCAGCGCCTTCTCCCGCTCGATGATGCATTTGTCGTTGCCCAGAGGCACGCCCCAGGCTTCGCTGACCATGCTGAACAGCTCGTCCAGCTTCTCCATCACGTCGTTCGTTTCCATTACTTCAACCTCCACTGCTTGGCCTTTTCCTCGATCTGGGGGATCAGCTCATGGGGCACCAACCCGGTCAGGTCCGCGCCGTAGAAGGCCATCTCCCGCACCACAGAGGACGAAAGGAAGGTATACTTCCCGCTTGCCGTGAGGAACATGGTCTCCAGATCGGGGTTGATCTTCTTGTTGATGAGGTTCATCTGAAACTCATACTCAAAATCGGAAGCAGCGCGCAGACCCTTGACGATCACCGCGCCGGGATACTGCCGGGCATATTCCGCCAGCAGCCCGTCCGACCAGTCCACCGTCACATTGGGGTAACGCTCCGTTGCCTTGCGGACCATCTCCACCTTCTCCTCCACCGTGAACATGGGGTTCGGCTTCATGGCGTTGTGCATGATGCAGACCACCACATGGTCGAAGATCTGGGCGCTGCGGCGGATGATGTTCAGATGGCCCAGAGTGATCGGGTCAAAGCTGCCCGGGCAGATGGCAATACTCATACCTGGCTTTCCTTCGTATAAATACAGATTTTCACCTTGCCGTAGCGGTATTCCTTCCGCTTGCGGTAGGGCAGGTCCATGTCCGGCAGGGGCGTTTCGCGCCGAGCCTCACAGATAATTATACCACCATCCGACAAGTTGTCAACCGAATTGAGGGTTTTCAGCACCGGCTCGTACAGGCCCGCGTCATAGGGCGGGTCCACGAAGATCACATCCACCGGCTCGCCCCGGCGCAGATAGTCCAGGGCGTTTTGCTGCAGCACCGTGCCGCTGAGGCCGCAGGTCTTCAGGTTCTCCTTCACGATCCGCACCGCGTCCCGGCTCTCGTCGATGAAAACGCAGCTTTTGGCGCCCCGGCTCAAAGCCTCGATGCCCAGCTGCCCCGTGCCTGCGAAGAGGTCCAGCACCCGCCTGCCCTCGATATCAAACTGGATGATGTTGAACAGGGCCTCCTTTACGTTATCGGTAGTGGGGCGAATATCGTAATTTTCCGGGGTTTTCAGTTTCCGTCCCCGGGCCGTGCCTGTAATCACGCGCATACAGTAAACCATCCTTCCGTAGGGACGACCATTGGTCGTCCGTCTATCTTGCAATTCCCGTGTCTGCGGACGAGCAATGCTCGTCCCTACGAATCCACATTGTGAAAATACTCATACACCGCTTTGGCTGTGCTCCTCGGCACCACCAGGGCAAGCTGGCTCTCTTCGGCCTCCCGGATGGCCTTCACGGACTTGAAGGCCTTCAGCAGGTCGTTCTTCCGCTTGGGGCCGACGCCCTCGATCTTGTCCAGAGCGGAGGCGTAGCTCTCGTTGCGCAGAGATCGCTGATAGCCGATGGCGGTGTTGTGGGTCTCCTCCTGAATATTGCCCACCAGGGCGAAGACCGCCTGGTTTTGCCGGATGCCGATCTCCCGTCCCTCGGGGGTGATGAGCGCCCGGGTACGGTGCCGGTCGTCCTTGACCATGCCAAAGGTGGGTACCCGCAAGCCCAGGTCCTCCTGGGCGCGGACAGCGGTGGCGGCATGGACGTCTCCCCCGTCGATCAGCAGCAGATCCGGCAGCGGGGCGAAATGCTCGTCCCCGTCCGCATAACGCTTGAAGCGGCGGTATACCGCCTGGTACATACTGGCATAGTCGTCCGCCCCCTCCAGATCCTTGATGCGGAACTTCCGGTAATCCCGCTTGAGGGGCTTGCCGTCCACATGGACGGTCATGGCGGCGACAATGCCCGTGTCCCCCAGGTTGGAGATATCGAAGGCCTCGATGCGCTGGGGGAACGCCTCCAGCTCCAGGGCCTTCTGCAGCCACTCCAGGGTCTTGGAACGGCGCTGGGCCATGGTGGTGCGGCGCTGGATCTCCTCCCGGGCGTTGAGGGCCGCGCTCTCAATGAGGCGCATCCGCTCGCCCCGCTTGGGGCACTCGATGTAGACCCGGCGTCCGGCGGTCTCGCTGAGCAGGTTTTCCAGCTCCTCCCGATCCTCGATCTCGCAGGGCAGGAGGATAGACTTAGGCCAGCCGCCCCGGTGGGCGGTATAGTACTGCCGCACCAGATCGGACACCGCCTCCGCATCCTCCTCCAGGGGCTCCTCCATCATCTCCACGTCTTTGCCGACCAGGTCGCCGTTGACAAAGTGCAGCACGGTAAAGCAGCTCTTGGCGCCCCGGCAGAAGCCGATGGCGTCGGTATCGGCAAAGGCGGTGGCGATGACCCGCTGCTTCACAGCCACCCCCTCGATGGCCCGCATCCGGTCCCGGAGCTGGGCAGCCTTCTCAAAGCGCAGCTCCTCCGCCGCCTGCTCCATCTGCCGCTTCAGTTCCTCAATGAGTTCGCCGCTCTTGCCCTCCAGGATCAGCGCAGCCTGGCGCATCCTGGCCTGATAATCCTCCGCGCTGCTGTCCCGGAGGCACCAGCCGGCGCAGGCGCCCATGTGGTAATTGAGGCAGGGGCGCTCCTTGCCGATGTCCCGGGGGAATTTCCGGCTGCAGTCCGGCAGCAGCAGTGCCTTGGATATGGTATTGATGATCTCGCGGGTCTGAAACCGTCCCCCAAAGGGGCCGTAGTACCGGGCGCCGTCCTTGGGTGCCCGGGAGGATAGGGTCATCGTCGGGTACTCCTGCCGCATGTCCAGCCGAATAAAGGGATAGCCCTTGTCATCCTTCAGCAGGATGTTATAGTGGGGCCGGTGGCGCTTGATGAGCGAGTTTTCCAGCACCAGCGCCTCAAACTCGCTGCCGGCGACAATGACGTTGAAATCCGCCACCTTCTCCACCATGGCGGCCACCTTGGGCAGATGCTCCCCATGAAAATAGCTGCTGACCCGGTTCTTCAGCTTTTTGGCCTTGCCCACATAGATGACCTCATTCTGGGCATTGAGCATGATGTAGACCCCGGGCAGCAGGGGCAGATTATTCGCTTTTTCCCGCAGCGTATCCAGCATAGCGTTCTCCTGATTTGAAAAAAGGGGCGTGCTTGCGCACACCCCTATCTTCTGTATGTTTCCCGGGATTACTCGGAGAAATCGGAATCGATCAGCTCCGAGAGCGTGGCGATTGCCTGCTCCTCATCCGTACCGTCGGCAATGATGGTGATGGCAGTGCCCTTCACGATACCCAGGGACAGGACGCCCAGCAGGCTCTTGGCGTTTACGCGGCGCTCTTCCTTCTCGACCCAGATGCTGCTCTTGAACTCATTGGCCTTCTGAATGAAGAACGTGGCCGGTCTGGCGTGCAAACCTACCTGATTGTTGATAACTACTTCCTTGGAAATCATGCCCGCATCTCCTTCTCCTTGATGGAACCCCATTGGATTCTAACCCACTTTATCAAATTTTCGACCAATCGTCAACCGCTTTCCGCTGTTTCGTGATTTTCACCATTTCCCGCAGGATTGCAAGATTCAGTTTTATATGCTTTTTCCAGCACTTTCAAATCACTTCAGTTCGACAATGGTGACGCCCGCCTCGCCCTCGCCGAAGCGGCCCAGGCGGAAGGACTTGACGGCCTTATTATGCCGCAGCATGTTCTGCACTGCGGTGCGCAGGGCGCCGGTGCCCTTGCCGTGGATGATGGTGACGGTTTTGAGCTTGGCCATGACGGCGCTGTCCAGATACTGCTCGGCGGTGATCACCGCGTCGATGGCCTCCATGCCCCGCAGATCCACCTCCGCGGGGAGCGACGCGCTGCGCAGGGTGGCGGAGCCTGCCACTCTGGCGGCGCTCTTCTGGGTCTTTTGGGCAAGCCCCTCCAGCAGCAGCACCTCGTCCTCCTTGGCGGTGACGTTCATGATGCCCGCCCGCAGGGTCAGCACCCGATCCGGCGAGACGGAGACGACCTCTGCCTTCAGGCCCATGGACTTGATCTGCACCGTATCCCCCGGACGAACGGGACGGGAGGAGACCTGCTCCGCCTCCTTCGGCGCATCCTGGCTTCGCAGGGCCTCCTCGGATTGATTCAGCTTCCGCCTGAGCTCGCTTCGCGCCTCGTTGATGCGCTGGATGTTCTCTTCCTCGTTGGCCTTCTCCCGCATCTCGTCCAGTTCCCGGAAGGTCTGTTCAGCCGTCTCCCGGGCCTCGCGGATGATGCGCTCGGCGTCCCGCTTGGCCTTCTGGTCGGCCTTCTCCAGGCGCACCTCCAGCTCCGCCCGCAGGAAGGAGGCCTTCTTGGCCTGCTCCTCTGCCTGGCGCAGCTTTTTGCTCGTCTCCTCCCGATCCTTTTCCAGCAGGAGGCGGGTCTGCTCCAGCTTCTCGATGGTGGCCTCGAAGCTGGCGCTGTCGGTGCTGACCCGCTTTTTCGCGTCCTCAATGATATCCTCCCCCAGTCCCAGCCGCTTGGAGATGGCGAAGGCGTTGGACTTGCCGGGGATGCCCACCAGCAGATGATAGGTGGGCCGCAGGGTCTCCACGTCAAATTCGCAGGAGGCGTTTTGTACCCCCGGCTCGTTGGTGGCGTAGACCTTCAGCTCGGCATAGTGGGTGGTGGCGGCGATCATGGCGCCCTTCTGCCGGGCGTACTCGATGATGGAGATGGCCAGCGCCGCGCCCTCCGTGGGGTCGGTGCCGGCGCCCAGCTCGTCGAAGAGCAGGAGGGAATGCTCATCGCACTCCGCCAGGATGCTCACGATATTGGTCATGTGGGCCGAGAAGGTGGAAAGGGACTGCTCGATGCTCTGCTCATCGCCGATATCCGCCAGGATGTGCCGGAACACGGGCAGGCTGCTGCCGTCGGCGGCGGGAATGTGCAGGCCGCACTGGTTCATGGCGGCAAGCAGGCCAATGGTCTTCAGCGACACGGTTTTGCCGCCGGTGTTGGGGCCGGTGATGACCAGGGTATCAAAGGTATCCCCCAACTCCACGTCGATGGGCACGGCCTTGGCCGGGTCCAGCAGCGGGTGCCGCGCCCGGCGCAGAACGATGCCCTCCCCTTCCAGGCTTGCCTCCTGGCATTCCAGCTTATAGCTGAGCTTGGCCTTGGCAAAGATCAGATCCAGCCGCACCAGCAGGTTGAAATCCGAGTCGATATCCGTCCGGTGCTCCGCGCACTCGGCGGAGAGCTCCGCCAGGATCCGCTCGATCTCCAGCTTCTCCTTCGCCGCCAGCTCCCGCAGTTCGTTGTTGGCCTTCACCGCCGCCATGGGCTCCACAAACAGGGTCTGTCCCGTGGCGGAAATGTCGTGCACCAGCCCCGGGACCGCGCCCTTGTGGTCGGCCTTCACCGGCACCACATACCGGTCAGAGCGCATGGTGATGATCGGCTCCTGCAGCGCCTTGGCGTAAGAGGGTGAGGAGAGGATCTTCTGCAGCGCCTCCCGCGCCCGAGCGGCGGCTGCCCGCATTTTGCGGCGGATGTCAGCCAGCTCGTTGGAGGCGCCGTCCGCGATCTCGTCTTCCCCCACGATGGAGGTGGTGATTTTCTCCTCCAGGTACTTGTTGGCGCGCAGACCGTGGAACAGGCTGTCGATGCAGGTTTTGCCCACGGTGTCATCGGCCAGATACCCCCGGACCAGTCTCGCGCACTGGAGCACCCGTGCAATGTCCAGCAGCTCCCGGGTATTCAGCGCGCCGCCCAGATCCGCTCTGGCAAGAGAGGCGCGCACATCCTTCACACCGGAGAAGGAAGGACTGCCCCGCACCACCATCATGGTCTTGGCGGCAGTGGTCTCCTCCAGGCGATGCTTGACTTCAAAGGGATCGGCAGAGGGCGTGAGCTGCAGGGCAAGCTCCTTGGCGGTCTCTCCCACGGCCTGGGCCGAGAGCATCTGCAGCACGGCAGGCAGCTCCAGGGTATTCAGGGATTTTTCAAAAAAGCTCATGATACACGTTCCATTCTATCTTGTAGGGGCGACCCTTGCGGTCGCCCGCGCTTTCTTTCCGGGCGACCGCAAGGGTCGCCCCTACCGCTTTTATCGAAACTGCTTGTAATACTCCAGTGTGGGGAAGCGCCGCTCGGCGTGGGCCTGTACATAGAGCTCCGACGCCCGGGACAGATTCTGCAGCCCCTTTCCCTCCAGGCGGAAGGAAAACAGCTTTTTCGCCGGGGCGGAAACCAGATAGCGCATGGCAGCCAGGGCATCCTCCTCCAGCAAAACCCCGTCCCAGGCAGGACGGCGGCAGCTGCGGCAGCAGATCACCCCGTCCTCCAGCCGCAGCACCGGGTCCTCCGGCGCCTGTTTCCCACAGACCGCGCAGGCGGTCACGTTGGGCTGGAAGCCCGCCAGAGCCATCAGCCGCAGCTCAAAAGCGGCCTTGATCTTCTCCCGTTCCCCCAGCTTCTCGCTCAGGGCATAGAGGGAGTTGAGCCCCAGCTGCAGAAGCTGGGGATCCGGCTGATCCTCCACGGAAAAGGCCTCCAGGCACTCGGCAAAATAGCTGCCCAGGGCAAGACTCTCGATCTCGTCCCGAAGGCCGGAAAAGCCCTCCAGCACGCTCCCCTCGTTCACCGTCCATTTGCCTCGGTTGCCGAAGAGCGTCAGCTCCGACCAGGTGAGCTGCTGGGTGGCGGCGGCGGTGCGGCTGGATTTGCGCAGCGCGCCCCGTGCCTTGGCGGTGATTTTCCCGTCCGACTCGGTCAGAATGGTCAGGATCCGATCCGCCTCTTTGTAGCGGGCCTCCCGTAAAACAAGGCCCTTGGTGGTCTTGAACATATTATGTAAACCTTATTAGTTATGTAAACCTCAGTCCCCGGCGCGGGGCGTCTCCCCCGCGTCGTCCTCCTGCTTGGGCCGTCCGTTTTTAGCGGCCTTGTACAGCATATAGCAGACGGGGTCGCCGGTCTCGGCGAAGGTCTGCCAGATCGCGTCGAGTTCCATGTTGACCACCTCTGCGCTTAGTATGAGCAGCGCGAAGCCGGAACATGGGAACCATTTTTTGTAATTTGCTTATTGCTCGGTAAAGCCGAAGTTGCGGAGCTGGGCCATGGAGTCCCGCCAGTTCTCCTTCACCTTCACCCAGGTCTGCAGATAGACCTTCGCGCCCATGAAGGCCTCGATGTCCTCCCGGGCAAGCTCTCCGATCTTTTTGAGCATGGCGCCTTTTTTGCCGATGATTATGCCCTTATGGCTGTCCTTTTCGCAGTAAATGGTCACTTCCAGGTCGATGATGCCGTTGTCCCGCTCGGTAAAGCGGGTGACCTCCACCGCCGTGCCGTGGGGGATCTCCTTGTCCAGGCACTGCAGCAGCTTCTCCCGCACCAGCTCCGCGCAGATCTGCCGCTCCGGCTGGTCGGTGATCATATCGTCCGGGAAAAAGTGGGGTCCTTCGGTGGCATACTTCCCAAGCTCTTCCATCAGCTCCTCCAGCCCGTCGCCGGTTTTGGCGGAGAGGGGCAGGATGGCGTCAAAGTCATAGGCCGCGGAATAGAGGGCCATGACCTCCAGAAGCCGGGTCTTATCCACGGTGTCGATCTTGTTGATGACCAGGACGGCGGGAGCTTGGTTCTCCTTCAGCCGCTGGATCAGGGCTTCCTCCTGGGGTCCGATGGCGGCCACCGGCTCCACCAGCAGCAGCACGCAGTCCACATCCGCCACGCTCTCCTTCACCACATTCACCATGTAGTCGCCCAGGCGGGTCCGGGGCTTGTGGAAGCCCGGCGTATCCATCAGCACGAACTGGGTGTCCCCCCGGTTCACAATGGCGGTGATGCGGTTGCGGGTAGTCTGAGGCTTGTTGGATACGATGGCCACCTTCTCGCCCACCAGGGCGTTGGTCAGGGTGGATTTGCCCACATTGGGCCGCCCGCACAGGGTAATCATTGCAGACTTTGTCATTTCCATATCTCCTGTAAATATCTGATTGATAGCGGACCGTCGAGGGCGCCGGCCCCTGCAAAACTACTCGTCCCCCATAATGGCCTTTTCCCGGGCACGCATCTGGGCCTTCATCGGTCCCTCGTCCACATGGTCATAGCCCAGCAGGTGCAGCACGGAATGGACCGTCAGGTATTGGATCTCCCGGTCAAAGCCGTGGCCGAATTCCTGCCCCTGCTCCTCGCAGCGGGGCAGGGAGATCATCATATCCCCCAAGAGCACGGCGTCCGTGTCCAGATCCCGCTCGCATGCGTCCGCGTCAAAGGCGCCGGGCGTCAGCTCATTCAGGGGGAAGGACAGCACGTCCGTGGCCCGGTCGATGCCGCGAAACTCTGCGTTCACCTGGCGGATCCCTTCGTCATCAGTTAACATAACTGAAATAATGCAATTTACGTTAACCTCCTCGGCGTCCAGCGCCCGGATCGCCGCGGCCTTGATGAGCCGGGCGGCGTTGTTGTGGCCCAGGTTTGCGATCTCCCGGCTGACGTAGATTTCATGGTTCATATTCTCTCTCCTACGTTTTCATAATTGGTAGGTTCTCATAGAGGCTGGGCTTGGGCCGTAGGGACGACCATTGGTCGTCCGTCTGTCGGTCATTGTCGCAGTTCGGCGGACGAGCAATGCTCGTCCCTACGCGGCGGGCGCGTGTATGCCGGTCCCCTACAGTTTCCGGTATCTTCCCCGCTGTTGGGGCGGCTGGGGCTTTTTCGCCGTCTCCGGCGGATTCTTTTTGTCATAGACCTCATAGGCCTCAATGATCTTCTGCACCAGGCGGTGGCGCACCACGTCGGCCCCGGTGAGGGTGCAGATGGCGATATCGTCAATGCCGTCCAGCACCTTCATGGCAATTTTCAGGCCGCTGACCTTGTCCTCCGGCAGGTCGATCTGGGTGATATCGCCGGTGATGACCACCTTGGAGCCAAAGCCGATGCGGGTGAGGAACATTTTCATCTGCTCCCGGGAGGTGTTCTGGGCCTCGTCCAGGATAATAAAGCTGTCGTCCAGTGTCCTTCCGCGCATGTAGGCCAGGGGCGCCACCTCGATATTTCCCCGCTCCAGGTACTTCTGGTAGGTGTCCGGCCCCAGCATGTCAAACAGCGCGTCGTACAGCGGCCGCAGATAGGGGTCTACCTTGCTCTGCAGGTCGCCGGGCAGGAAGCCCAGCCGCTCCCCCGCCTCCACGGCGGGGCGGGTCAGGATGATGCGGTTGACCTCCTCCGCCCGGAAGGCCGCCACCGCGGCGGCCACGGCCAGATAGGTCTTGCCCGTGCCCGCCGGGCCGATGCCCAGGGTGATGGTGTTGTCCTGGATGGCCTTGCAGTAATCCCGCTGGCCCAGGGTCTTGGGCTTGATGGGCTTGCCCTTGGCGGTGATGCAGATCACATCGCCTGCCAGCTCGTCGATCTGCTTCTCCTTCCCCTCCCGCACCAGCTTCAGGATATAGCGCACGTTCTGCGCGTCGATATTCTCGCCCTTGGCGGCCAGGGTCAGCAGGCCGTTGATGGCCTTCTCGGCCAGCATCACGTCCTCCGCCTCGCCGCAAATGTGGAGCTGATCGTCCCGGTCCAGGACCTTTACGCCAAGCTCGCTCTCGATGATCCGCAGGTTCTGGTCAAAGGAGCCGAACACCTGGATCACATCGTCCATCCGTTCCACTTCAATGGTTTTATCAATCATGTGCAATCTTCCCTTCACGGCGGAGTCGTCTCCACCGTCTGCGCGATATTCTCCAGGCAATGGGCCCGCAGCGTCACCACCAGCAGCCCGTCGCTGTATCCGGCGGAGAAGCTCATCTCCAGGATCTCTCCGTCGATCTGCTCCTCCAGTCGGCGGAGCAGGTCGGCTTCCATCTCCTCTTCCCGGTTCAGCTCCGTGCCTGTGGGGCTCAGGCTCCGCCGCTCCTCCCGAACCAGTGTCACCGGCAGCTGCAGCAGCCCCTTGATCCCCATAGTATATTCATGCACGATTTTATCACATTCGTCAAGGCCCTTTCCGGGAAAAGGGCCAAATTTCAGCCTGTTTTTTCCGATTTGCAGGGAAAAGTGGCTCCGTCCCCTGCCGCTTGCCGTCTCCTGCAGCATTTCTACCGGGCACACCGCCGTGAGCTCCCGCCAGGTGTCCGCCTGGATCTCCGCCAGGGCGCGGACGGATCGGGTTGGCGCCGTCAGGCTTTCCATCTCCCCGGTAACCAGCAGCTCGCCTTCCAATACCGCGTCCCCGGGCTGGACCAGGCTTCGCCCGTTCAGCACCGTCATGCTGCGGATCACCCCCGGGCAGGCTGCCACGATATCCGCCGCCTGATCGGCGCGGTAGAGCTCCGGCTTCTCTTCCCGCTCCCGCACCAGCACCGTGGCCCGGGAGCCGGAGAAGTTCACCGTCATCCAGGCAAGCTCCGGCAGCGCCGCCAGCATCCGGCTGCGTACCAGATCCACCGACACCGACGGGCGGAAGCTGCCCTGCTCCACGCCGCATTCCGCCAGCGTCCGCAGGATTTTCCCCTGGCTCAAGCTTTTGCAGCCCTCCACCCGGATCTCCCAAACGAAGAGAGACGAAAGCGGCAGCAGCGCCGCCCAAAGCAGCAGCGCCAGCACCAGCGCCCGCCTGCGGCGGAGCCGGCTTCGATCCCGGCTCCCGCCCAGGATGCTGATGAGCTCCACCTGACAGCCGCAGCCCTCCGCCGCCTGCCGCAGGGCAGGCAGCTCTCCCTCCCGCAGTCGGGCGGAAAGCGTAACGCCATCCAGCCGCCTGATCTCCTGCAGGGAGATCCCCCCTGATGCACAGCGATCCAGCAGCAGCTCCGGCTCCGCGCCGCGAATCTCCACCTGTGCCAGACCCAGGATCCTTGTCAAAAGCTCCATCTTCGCTACTCCTCCCACTGGGCCAGAGTGATCCTGCCGCTGATGAGCAGCTCCTGCTCGTTCATGGCCTCGATCCGGAGCGCCTCGCCTCGGAGGGACAGGGTCCCCCGTCCGCCCCGGACCGAGATCAGCTCCTCTGTGCAGGCAAGCATCCCACGGTGATTCTCGATCAGCGCCCGGCGGGCGTCCACCACGCTCAGCTTCAGTTCCCCCAGGCTCTCCCCCGGCAGGGCCAGCCGCTCGGAGAGCGCCCCTGCGAAGGACAAGTGTTTTTTCATACCCATCATCCCCCTTGTCCGCGTCTCTTAACCGTATATCTCTATGCCGCCCGGCATAATTTGATACGCGGACAAACTGCTGCTTGCGAAACACCTTTACGCAAGCTGTGTTGCGCCTGGTTCTTTTCCCTGCTCTGCCGGCAATTCCGCATACAAGGAGGCTATGCATGAAACGAATCTTCCCCATTCTGGCGGCGCTCTGCGCCCTGCTGGTTCTGATCACCGCCTCGGACACGGTCATCGCCTGTGCGTCGGACGGGCTGCGGCTCTGCTGGGAGCTGATCCTGCCCTCGCTGTTCCCCTTCTTCGTGCTGTCCGGGCTGCTGGGGCGGCTGGGCCTGCCCGGTCTGATGGGGCAGCGGCTCTCCTGTCCGGCGGAGCGGCTTTTCGGCGTGTCAGGCCCGGGCGTCACGGCGCTGCTGCTGGGGCTTACCGGGGGCTACCCCTTGGGCGCATCCTATCTGCACCAGCTGGAGGAGGACGGTGTCATCTCCCCTGACGAGGCAGGAAGGCTGCTGGGCTTCTGCAACAACTCCGGGCCTGCCTTCCTGGTTGGGGCAGTGGGCGCCGGCGTCTTCCATTCCAGCCGGACAGGGCTGCTGCTCTATGCTGCCCACGCCGGCGCGGCGGTGCTGGCAGGGCTCCTGCTGCGCCGCAGGGCAGCAGCGACGGCAGGGCATGCGCCTTCTCTTCCGCCGCCGCTGCCCTTTTCCCGGGCTCTGGCGGAGGCGGTGCGCTCGGCGGTGCCGGCGGCGCTGAACGTCTGCGGCTTTGTGGTTCTTTTTGCGGTCTTCACGGGGCTTCTGGATGCAAACGGCTTTCTGGCCGCCCTCTCCGTCCGGCTGGCAGGGCTGACGGGTCTGGGCGTGCAGCCCGCCCGAGCGCTGCTCACAGGTTTCTGGGAGCTGGGCGGCGGCGTGGGCGCCATGCTTGGCCTCCCACCCACGCCGGGGAATCTTGCCCTGGCCGCGGCTCTGGTAGGCTGGGGCGGCGTCTCGGTCCAGTTTCAGACCCTTGCCGTTCTGGCGGACAGCGACGCAAAAACCTCCCTGCACCTGGCAGGGAGGCTCATGAGCGCCGCCTTCGGCGCGGCGCTGGCATACGGATTGGGGATTCTTTTCCTATGAAACGCGGGCGGCCCAACCGGGCCGCCCGCCTGCAAATCAGAACAAAAACACGCCCACCAGGGCAGAGCCAAGGATAAAGAAGATCGGGTGCAGTTTTTTGGTGGGCTTGACCCAGCGGGTCAGCACCAGCAGTACCGCTGCCAGGGCCAGGGCCTTCCAGTTGAAGAGGTCGGTGATAACGCCGCTGGCCTCATAGAGATCAACGTGGAACATGGCCACCTTCACCACCAGCAGTCCCGCCGCAGCGATCAACCCCACCGAGCAGGGGCGCAGGCCGTAGAAGGCCGCGTCCACGGTCTTATTCTGCCGGAACTTCTGCAGCACCCGGGCGATGATCAGGATGATGATCACCGACGGGGTGATGAGCCCAAGGGTTGCGATGATCGCGCCGGGGACGCCCCCCGCCGTAAAGCCCACATAGGTCGCCATATTGACGCCGATGGGGCCGGGGGTAGACTCGCTGACGGCGATCATATCCGCAAGCTGCCCGGCCGTGAACCAGCCGGTGGCCTCCGCCATATCATAGAGGAAGGGCAGGGTCGCCATTCCGCCGCCCACGGCGAAGAGCCCGGTCTTGAAAAACTCCCAGAACAGGCGCAGATACAGCATCATTTCCCCCGCACCCCCAATCTGGTAAAGAGGATGCCGGCGGCGGCGCAGAAGACCACATACACCACCGGGGAGATGTGCAGGAAAACGGACAGGATGAACACCAGCAGGAACAGCGCCAGGGCTGCCTTGTCCTTCACCGCTCCCTTCCAGAGCTTCACCACCGCGTTAAAGATCAGCACGCACACGCACACGCGCACCGCCGCAAAGGCGCTCTGCACCTGGGGAATATCCGCGAAGTGGGTGAGCACCCCGGCGATGACCGTGATAATGCAGACGGAGGGGAACACCACCCCCAGGGTGGCGACGATGCCGCCCAGGGTGCCCGCCACCTTATAGCCGATGAAGGTGGCGGTGTTCACCGCAATGACGCCGGGGGTGCACTGGCCTACGGCGTAGTAGTCCATCAGCTCTTCCCCCGTGGCCCAGCCATGCCGGTCCACGATCTCCCGTTCCAGGATGGGGATCATGGCATAGCCGCCGCCAAAGGTCATCACGCCCACCCGGGCGAAGGCCAGGAAGAGCTGCCAGAGCTTTTTCATTTGCCGATCGCCTCGGTGAATTCCTTATACTTCTCGATCTTGGCGGCGCAGTCTTCGCTGCTCTTGCCGCGCACCAGCAGGTAGACCTTGATCTTCGGCTCGGTGCCGGAGGGGCGGACAATGAAGCTGGAGCCGTCGGCCAGCTCGAAATACAGCACGTTGGAGCCGAAGAACGGCGTCCGATCCACCTTGCCAAGGCCCTTGACAGCGATGCTGCCGTCCAGGTAATCCCGCAGGCGCAGCACCTCTTCCCCGCCGATGTTCTCGGGAGGATTGGCGCGCATGTTGTCCATGATGGCCTTCATCTTGGCCATGCCCTCCAGACCCGGCATCACCAGGTTCACGGTCTTCTCCGCGAAGTAGCCGTACTTCTCGTACAGGGCGTTCAAGGCGTCCAGCAGGGTCATGCCCTTGAGGGCGTAATGGGCTGCCATCTCCGCCACCAGCACGGAGGCGGTCACCGCGTCCTTATCCCGGACGTAATCGCCCACCATGTAGCCGTAGCTCTCTTCATAGGCGAAGATATACTTGTAGGTCCCGGCGGCCTCCCAGGAGGCGATCCGCTCGGCCATGAACTTGAAGCCGGTGAAGGTGTCCTCAAAATGGACGCCGTTGGCTTCGCACACGGTGCGGGCCATACCGGTGGTGACGATGCTGGCCACGGCGCCGGCGTTGGCGGGCAGTTTGCCGGTGGCCTTGCGGGCCTGGATGATGTAGTCCAACAGCAGTACGCCCATCTGGTTGCCGGTAATGGTCACATACGCATCGCCCTTGCGCACCATGGTGCCGATGCGGTCAGAGTCCGGATCGGTACCGATGATGAGGTCGCTGTCCACCTTCTTGGCCAGATCCACCGCCAGGTAGAAGCCCTCGGGATTCTCCGGGTTGGGAGAGACCACGGTGGGGAAGTTGCCGTCGATGACCATCTGCTCGGGCACGGGGAAGAGATGCTTGATGCCCAGGCGCTTGAGGGCCTCGGGAACCAGCTTATGGCCGCAGCCGTGGAAGGGGGTATAGACGATCTTCAGCTCGTCCGCTGCCTGCTTCACCGCCTCGGTGTCGATGGCCTCGGCCAGAACATTCTCCAGGAACGCCTCATCCGTCTCTTCGCCGATGACCTCGATCAGTCCCTGCTGCACGGCCTCGTCAAAATCACAGGTCTTGAAGCCGGTGAAGATGTCGATGGCGTCCATCTGGCGGGCAATGGCCTCGGCATGCTGGGGCGGCAGCTGGGCGCCGTCGGACCAGTAGACCTTATAGCCGTTGTACTCCTTGGGGTTGTGGCTGGCGGTGACGTTGAGGCCAGCGGTGCAGCCGTAGTGGCGCACGGCGAAGCTCAGCTCCGGGGTGGGGCGCAGCTCGTCAAAAATACGGACGTGGACGCCGTTGGCAGCCATAACGCAGGCGGCCTCCTGAGCAAAGGCAGTGCCGTTGAGGCGGCAGTCGTGGGCGATGGCGATGCCCTTGTGCTTGGCCTCTTCGCCCTCGGCGCAGATGACGTTGGCGAAGGCCTGGGTAGCCCAGCGGATCACATGCACGTTCATGTGGTGCAAGCCCAGCTTCATGGTGCCGCGAAGGCCCGCGGTGCCAAACTCAAGGGGCGCAAAGAAGCGGCTCTCGATCTCCTTCTCATCGTCCCGAATCGCGTCCAGCTCCTTCCACTCCGCATCGCTGAGAGCAGGGCTGTCCAGCCAACGCTGATACTCTTCCTTATAGTTCCTCATTGTTTTCCTCCTTCGTCAATGCTACCGCATCGTCGTATAGATTTTCCGGTACATAGATATCCACGCCCTGTCCGCTCATGCCCAGCACGACGCGGCCAAAGCCCCCGTTCCCCGGGTCAACGCACAGGCAGGGGATCCCGTATGCCTCCAGCATATTCACCAGAAGCCGATCCTCCATATCCACGCAGCTGCAGCGGCAGAGGAAGCGGGAGTCCACAGGCTGCCCTTCCCCGTCCCTGGGCCAGCGTTCCAGCAGGCCGCCCAGCTCGGCACGGCCCCATTCGATTTTCGGTCCTTCCATTGGGATCCTCCCTTTATTTGTGATAACGAGATCCTTCCTTTATTTTATACCCCCGATAGAGCTGTTCTGCAAGCATTATTCTTGCCAAATGATGCGGAAAAGTCATTTTGCTCATGCTCAGGCGCAGATCCGCCCTGTTTTTGACAGTTTCTGACAGTCCATAGGAGCCGCCCACCACAAAGCAGAGCTTTGGCTTGCCGGAATTCTCCCGTTCCTCCACAAGCCGCGCGATAAACTCGCTGGGCTGTTCCTTCCCCTCCACGCACAGAGCGACCACATAGGCGTCGGTTGGGATGGCCTTCAGGATCTCCCCCGCTTCCTTTTCCAAAGCGGTCTCGATCTCGGCCCTGGAGGGCCGTTCGGGCAGGCGCTGCTCATTGGGCTCCAGCAGCTCCAGCCGGCAATAGGCGCCCAGGCGCTTCTGGTACTCCGCAAAGGCGTCCAGATAAAAGCGCTCCCGCATTTTTCCCACGCAGATGAATTTTACATTCAGCATAGTTTCTTCTCCACGGGCACTGTGAGGCAGCCCAGCACCGGGGCGCAGTAGAGCTCCGTCTCCGTTCCCAGCAGGGCCAGTCCCGTCTCGGCCATGGCCTTGCCGGGGGTATTGTTCTCCCGGCTCAGGTGTCCCAGGATGATCCGCCCCGTGCCCCGCTCCGCAAGCTCCCGGGCAAAGGCGGCGCAGGCCGTGTTGGAAAGATGCCCCCGGTCAGACAGGATCCGCTTTTTTAAGTAAAAGGGATAAGGCCCGTAGCGCAGCATTTCCTCATCGTGGTTTGACTCCAGCAGCACCGTATCCGCTCCCAGGAGCGAGGCTCGCATCTCCTCTGTCACACAGCCGGTGTCGGTTGCGTGGGCATAGACGCCGGTCCCCTCGATCCGGTAGCCCACGCTCTCATCGGTGTCATGGGAGGTATGGAAGGCGGTGACGCGAAGCCCGCCCAGCAGGAAGGTCTCCCCCACCGGGATCACCTGCACGCTGCCATACAGTCCGGGCTTCATACCCAGGATCCGGGCCGCCACGGTATGGGGCGCGTAGACCGCGGTCCCGCTTTTTCCCAGGCTCTCCAGCCCGGAAATATGATCGGAGTGCTCATGGGTGATGAGCACTCCGCGGATATCTCTCATTGTAAGGCCCAGGCTATGCAGGGCCGCGTCCACTCGGCGCTTGGAGATTCCGGCGTCGATCAGAATTCTGCTGTCTCGATCCTCCACCAGCAGGCAGTTCCCGGAGGAACCGCTGGCAAATACATGAACCTGCATCAGCCGATGGAGATGATTTTCTCGTTGTATTCCACAGCCTCGGGTACTTCCACAATGGAAATGTCCGCCCCCAGGTTCTGGAGCTTGCCCACAAAGTTTTCATAGCCGCGCTCGATATAGTGGATGTCCTCCACCTCCGTCGTGCCCGCGGCGCAGAGCCCCGCGATGACCATGGCGGCGCCGGCCCGCAGGTCGCAGGCCATGACCTGAGCGCCGGTCAGGCGGCGGCCGCCCTCAATGATGGCGATGCGCCCGTCCACCTGGATCTCCGCGCCCATTTTGCGCAGCTCGTTGACATACTTGAAGCGGTTGTCGTAAATGCCCTCGGTGATGACGGAGGTGCCGTTTGCCAGGCACAGCAGCATGCCCATCTGGGGCTGCATATCCGTGGGGAAGCCGGGGTAGGGCATGGTCTTCACATTCACCCGGCGCAGGTTGCTGGCCCCCTTGACCAGGACGGAATCCTCATACTCCTGCACGATGGTGCCGGTCTCCCGGAGCTTGGCGCTGATGCACTCCAGATGCTTGGGGATCACGTTCTTCACCAGTACCTCCCCGCCGGTGGCCGCGGCGGCGACCATGTAGGTGCCCGCCTCGATCTGGTCGGGGATGATGGTATAGCTGCCGCCGTGGAGCTTGTCCACGCCGTTGACTTTGATGGTATCGGTGCCGGCGCCGCGCACGTCCGCGCCCATGGAGTTGAGGAAGTTGGCCAGGTCCACGATATGGGGCTCCCGGGCGGCGTTCTCGATGATGGTGCGGCCGGAAGCCAGCACCGCTGCGATCATGATATTCATGGTGGCGCCCACGGAGACCTTGTCCAGATAGATCCGCGCCCCGTGGAGGCGGCCGCCTGCCGCATCGGCATAGATAAAGCCGTTCTTCACGTCAATGTCCGCACCCAGGGCGGTCATGCCCTTGATGTGCTGGTCAATGGGGCGCACGCCGAAATTGCAGCCGCCGGGCATGGTGGTCTTGGCGCTGCCGAAGCGGCCCAGCATGGAGCCGATCAGATAATAGGACGCACGGATCTTCCGCATCAGGTCGTAGGGCGCGTCCTGATAGCGGGCGTTGATGCAGTCGATTTCGATGGTGGATTTATTGATATAGCTGACCTTGGCGCCGAGTTCGGCCAAAATGGTCAGGAGCATGTCGGTATCGCTGATCTGGGGAATGTTCTCGATGCGGCACACGCCGTCCACGAGAAGAGCGGCGGGGATAATGGCGACGGCAGCGTTTTTCGCGCCGCTGATCTCTACTTCACCGTGAAGCGGTCTTCCGCCGTTGATACGATATTTTTCCAAAATTAACACCTTCCAAACAGTCGGCGCGGCCCGCTTGGGGTTCGCCAAGCATAGATTCTACCAGATCTTGTGGTAAATAGCAACTCTTTTCTCGTTTTGCCGCAGCAAGCCGTGAAAGATCAGCGGTTTTGCAGGTATTTCTCCGCCTTCAGCACCGCGGCGATGGTCTTGCCGTCGTCAATTTCGTTCGCCATGACCATGTCCACCAAACGCTTGAGGGGGATCTTCTCCACATTCAGGAACTCCCCTTCATCCGGATGGCTCTTTCCCTGATGCAGGCCCAGGGCCAGATAGATGTGCAGCACCTCGGTGGAAAAGCCGGGAGAAGTGCACATGGAGCCCAGGTCAATGAGCTCTTCCGCGGTATAGCCCGTCTCCTCCGACAGCTCCCGCACCGCGCAGTCCAGCGGATCCTCGCCGTATTCCAGCTTGCCCGCCGGCGCCTCCAGCATCATGCGCCCGAAGGGGTAGCGGAACTGGCGCACCATGGCGCAGTTCCCTTCTGCGTCTACCGGCAGGATGGTGACGCCGCCCGGGTGTTCCACGACCTCGCGCCGGGTGATTTTCCCGTCGCACAGCTCCACCCGATCCAGCCGCACCCGGACGATAACGCCCTTGTATTTCTCTTCCCCGTCCAGACGCTTTTCTGCAAAGTCCATCCCAAACCGCCCTCTTTCTCGCGGGTCCTCTCCCAAGTCAACCCACATAATGAAAATGATTTACATAATTACCGTGTTTTGAGTATAGCATAGCTTTTCTGAAATTTCCATATTTTTTACATGGAAAAGTGAGAAAAAAACTTGTAAAATGTGTGTAAATTCCACTATTTCTATCAAATTTGTTTCTATTTGAAACAGAGAGGAAACAACATGGTTACATATTGTATCTCGTCTGACTGTGTGGCGCTGCTGCTGCCGCCGGAAGTGTCGGTTTCTGTCCGCTCCGTCGTATCCTTTTGTCTGCGTGCTCGAGGGTTTTCCCCCTGGCCCGACATGGAGGCGGAGCTGTTTTGCTGCCCCAAGGGCCGCCTGCTGATCGCCCGGCCCTGTCCGCCAAGGCGCATGCGCCAAACTTCAGGCACCCGGCTTTCCCGCCGCTGACGACAATTTTCGCCGCCAATCGTTTTTTGATTTGACAAATACCTTCCTGTTGTTTATATTATTTTTGGGAGATTATTGAAATAGGAGGATATTTCTATGAATTGCACCAATTGCGGCGCGCCCGTCTCGCCCGGCGACCAGCAGTGCCCTTCCTGCGGCGCATGGCTGGGCAACAGCGCTCAATCCTACAACCAGCAGGTTTATCAGCAGTCCTATCAGCAGCAGCCCTATCAGCAGCCTGCAGTGAACAATTTCTACATCAACGGGGATAACTTGCCCTCGCAGTACCGTCCCTTGGGCGCCTGGGAGTATTTCGGCTACATGCTGCTCTACTCCATCCCCATCGTCGGCTTTATCCTGCTGATCGTGTTCTCATTTAGCGATTCCAACATCAACCGGCGGAACTTCACCCGCTCCTACTGGTGCGGCCTTGCGATCGCGCTGGTCATCTTTATCATCCTGTTCGCCACCGGCCTGCTCACCTTCTCCACTTACTCTCGTTACTACTGATCCGCGTCGTCCGGCGTAACAGCACAATCACCCCCGGTCAAGTGACTGGGGGTGTTCCTTTTGGCGCTATGCTCCGCTTCTGTCGCCCCGCGCAGAGGGCTGTAAGGCGCGCTCTCGCTATTGTATTTCGAATTGGCTTATGATACAATCTGCTCGAAAAATCGAGTAATAAAGCAAATTCGATCTTTGCTCGAATGATTTTCAAGGTATCATTGTAATAACGGAAACAAAGGAGAAACGAACATGGAATTGATCCAGAGCTTTTCAGTTGACCATACGCGCATCGTGCCCGGGATATTCAAGAGCAGGGTCGATCATCTGGGCGACTATTCTGTTACGACCTACGATGTCAGGCTGAAGCGGCCGAACCGGGAGCCGGTCATCGATGTTGCGGCCATGCATTCCCTTGAACATATTATCGCAACCTTCCTTCGCAACGACCCCGATTGGAAAGATGAAATTATATACTGGGGACCCATGGGCTGTCTTACCGGCTTCTATCTCATTCTCAAAGGCAGCCGCGCTCCCAGGGAGCTCTATGACCTCATACTGAGAGCCTTCCGCGCCGTAGACGACGCCCAGGAAGTCCCCGGTGCTGCTCCCGTGAACTGCGGCCACTACCTGATGCACAACCTCGCCATGGCAAAATGGTATGCGAAGGAATTTGTCGCTTATCTGGAAGCAAACGCCGAAAACGGCGAGATTTTTTCATATCCGAAGGCCGAACGGCTTGTGACCGATGACGGGCAGCATTTCTACGATTCTTAAATGGACCTGCGACGGAATGGGCTGTCCCAAAGATACGAACATATCCTCTCTCCCGTTTTTCAATTTTCATTTCTGCATTAGCCCCACAGGGGCGACTTCATTGAAAAAGCAGTGATTTGGTAGACAAATCACTGCTTTTTCATGGTGGAGGTGGGGGGAGTTGCATGCATTTTTTTGCAGGGAACGTTTTCCCTTCTTCCCACCTGTTTCCGTGCAAAAAAATCAAGGTATTCGCCGGTGTTTGCACCGGCTCATGCACATGCCCTATGGCATGTGCGGACTTGATTCAACTCCCCCGACTGCCAAAAACAAAAGCCACCCGGATGGGTGGCCTTTGTTTTTGGTGGAGGTGGGGGGAGTTGAACCCCCGTCCGAAAGCGTTTTAACAGGAACTTCTCCGGGCGCAGACGGTTGTTTGCATTCCCTCGTCCCGGCGCAAGCCGTCATGCTACGGGACTTGGTAGCTTCATGATGCGTGGTGCGGGCAAAGCTTACCGCACGCACGTTCCCCACTCATCGACGCTCCATCCCGGGCCGTGGGCCTCCCGGGCGGAACGCTCGCTATTTAAGCAGCGAGGAGAACAGCGTTATCGTCGTTCTTTAATTTATAAAGCTTGCCCGTTTTATGGATGTCAGGCGCATCCGCCCGCTATTCCTGCCTCCACACCCCCGTCGAAACCGTTACACCCCCGTCGTCAGACGAAACTCGCTCCCTTCCGTTTCCGCGGTTTCCGTAAGTACCACGAAAACTCCAGATCCGCTCCTTCCGTCTTCCTCTCAAAACCAAACCCGCTTCGCTGGGCTTTGGTTTTGTTTTCAACGATAGTAAGTGCGGGAGGGGCAAGCCCCTCCCCTACAGGCAAATCAGCACTTCTCCGGCTCGGGATAGTCCACGCCGAAGGTCTCCACGGTGACGCGCTTCATCACCTGGGGGATCCGGGGTTTGTCGTTCCAGTCGGTGCGCACATCGCAGATGTGATCCACCGTCTCGATGCCCTCGATCACCTTGCCGAAGGCCGCGTACTGCCCGTCCAGATGGGGGCTGTTCTCGTGCATCACGAAGAACTGGCTGCCGGCGGAATTGGGGGCCATGGTACGGGCCATGGACAGGACGCCCCGGTCATGCTTCAGCTCGTTCTTGAAGCCGTTGATGTTGAACTCGCCCTTGATGCAGTAGCCCGGACCGCCGGAGCCCATGCCTTTGGGGTCGCCGCCCTGGATCATGAAGCCGGGGATGACCCGGTGGAAGATCAGGCCGTCATAAAAGCCCTTCTTTACCAGGGAGATAAAGTTGTTGACGGTGTTGGGGGCGATCTCGGGATAGAGCTCGGCCTTCATCACGTCGCCGTTTTCCATTTCAAAGGTCACGATGGGATTGCTCATTCGTACTTCCTCTCTTTCATGATTCGGTCGATATCGCGCTTGGACTCCCGATCCGCGTCGCTCTGGCGCTTATCGTAGAGCTTTTTGCCCTTGCACAGGCCCAGCTCCACCTTCACCCGACTATCCTTGAAATACAGGGAAAGTGGGATCAGGGCCACCCCGTCCTGCATGACGCGGGCGTTGAGCTTCAGAATCTCCCGCTTGTGCATCAGGAGTCTGCGGGGCCGCACCGGGTCCTTGTTGAAGATATTCCCGTGCTCATAGGGGCTGATGTGCATGCCGCGGACAAACAGCTCCCCATCCTTCACGGTACAGAAGGAATCCTTCAGATTTACCTGCCCGGCCCGGATGGACTTGACCTCCGTCCCGGCAAGCTCGATGCCCGCCTCAAAGCGCTCGAGCACGAAGTAATCGTGAAAAGCCTTGCGGTTGTCTGCGATTTTCTTGATGCCCTGCTGCTTCGGCACGCCTGTCACTTCCCTTCTGCCGGGGCATTATACCACATGAGGCCTAAAAAGAAAAGTACAATTTGTAAAGAAAGGCCGCGCCGGAGAACCGGCGCGGCTTCAGTCGGGGATAGAAAAATCTGTTTTACAGCAGGCCGCCGATCTTCACAAACAGCGGCGCAAACACCAGAGCCACCACCGTCATCAGCTTGATGAGGATGTTCAGGGACGGGCCGGAGGTGTCCTTGAAGGGATCGCCCACGGTGTCGCCCACGACGGCAGCCTTGTGGGCCTTGGAGCCCTTGCCGCCGTGATGGCCTTCCTCAATGAACTTCTTGGCATTGTCCCAGGCGCCGCCGGCGTTGGACATATAGATGGCCAGCAGCACGCCCGTGACCAGGGAACCGGCCAGCAGGCCGCCCAGGGCCTCGGTGCCCAGCAGGATGCCCACCAGCAGGGGCACCACCACCGCCATCACGCCGGGGATGATCATCTCATGCAGGGCAGCGCGGGTGGAGATGGAGACGCAGGAACCGTAATTGGGCTTGGCCTCGCCCTCCAGAATGCCCGGGATTTCCCGGAACTGGCGGCGGACCTCCTCGATCATCTTGTAGGCCGCCTTGGAGACGGATTCCATGGTCAGGGCGGAGAAAGCGAAGGGCAGCATACCGCCGATCAGCAGGCCGATGACTACATTGGGCGTCAGCAGGTTGATGCCCGCCGCATTCAGGCCCACCGCCTCGGCATAGGACATGAACAGCGCCAGCGCCGTCAGGGCGGCGGAGCCGATGGCGAAGCCCTTGCCCATGGCCGCCGTGGTGTTGCCCACCGCGTCCAGCTTATCCGTGATCTCCCGGACATGGGGATCCAGGCCGCTCATCTCGGCAATGCCGCCGGAGTTGTCGGCAATGGGGCCGTAGGCGTCCACCGCAACGGTGATGCCGGTGGTGGAGAGCATGCCCACCGCCGCCAGGGCGATGCCGTACAGGTCGCCGGTGAAGAGATAGGACACATAGATGCCGATGCAGACCAGCACGATGGGCACCCAGGTGCTCTTCATGCCCACGGCCACGCCGCTGATAATGGTGGTGGCGGAGCCGGTTTCAGACTGATCCGCGATGCGTTTGACGGAGCGATAATCCTCAGAGGTGAAAACCTCGGTGGTAAAGCCGATGATCAGGCCAACCACAATGCCTGCCACGATGGGGGCGGAGAAATAGAAGCGGCCGAAAAACAGCTTGCTCATGGGAATGGAACCCAGCCCCACAATAGCCGCGGAAATGTACGAGCCCATTTTCAGGGCCTTATGGGGATTGGCATTTTCCTTACCGCGGACAAAGAAGGTGGCGATGATGGAGGCCACAATGCCCAGAGCCGCGATCAGCAGCGGATAGAAGGCGCCGGCGCCCTCGATGCTCTGATGCTCCTTCTCCAGCAGCAGGCCAAGCGTCAAGGCCGAGACCAGCGCGCCCACATAGCTCTCGAACAGGTCCGCGCCCATGCCGGCCACATCGCCCACGTTGTCGCCCACATTATCCGCAATCACAGCGGGGTTGCGGGGATCGTCCTCGGGGATACCGGCTTCCACCTTGCCCACCAGATCCGCGCCTACGTCCGCCGCCTTGGTGTAAATGCCGCCGCCCACGCGGGCAAACAGCGCGATGGAGGAGGCACCCAGGGAGAAGCCGAAGAGAATATTGGCGTTTTTCGTCAGAATGTAAATCAGGCTGCAGCCCAGCAGGCCCAGGCCCACCACGCACATGCCCATGACCGAGCCGCCGGAAAAGGCCACTGCCAGCGCCCGGTTCATGCCGGACTCCTTGGCGGCGTTGGCGGTGCGGACATTGGCGCGGGTAGCCACCTTCATGCCGAAGAAGCCCGCCAGAATGGAGCAGACGGAGCCCAGCACGAAGCAGACCGCCGTCATCCAATCAATAAACACGCCGATGAGCGCAAACAGCACTACAATAAAAATTGCCAGGATTTTGTACTCGGAGCGGAGGAAGGCGTCCGCCCCTTCTGCGATGGCCGAGGCGATCTCCTGCATTCTCTCCGTACCGGGGGCAGCCTTGGACACGAACCATGCCTTGTAGCACGCGAACAGCAGTGCCGCCAGCGCCGCCGCCGGAACCAGCCATTGGAGCATTTCCATAAAAACACTCTCCCCTCTGTTTTCTTCCTATGTCATTTGTGTATTTTACACTACAAGCGGCTAAGTCACAAGGATTATTTTATCCTTTTCTGGTCAAATTGCATAATTTTATGCAAAGCTACAAAAAACGCAAGTTAGTTTGAGGAGCGTCTGGCAAACTGCACAAAGCTTCTGGAAGGATTTACCATTTATTCGTTTCTTTCTTGTCTTTCCTCCCTCTATCTCCTCTCATGATCCCCTCTCGGCCTTTTTTCTCCCCTGGAAAGGCAGGGAGGCCCCGCCCCCGTCTTCGTCAGAATGCACAACTGCAGTCCTTCACTTTCGTCAGTTTTTCGCACCGAGGCAAAGCATGAAACGCTAAGTCTGCAGAAAGCGGCACCCAGTCACCCCGTTTTGACAGGCAAGGGGGCAAGAAGGACAGGCACTCTGCCCTTGAATGGTTTCGTCTTCTTCTCGGATTATTTACATTTTGGTGAAATGTGGTCGCAAAATGGTGAAATTTATCCTTGCAAATTCTGCCACCTCGTGGTACAGTATCTTTGTATTACAGCGGGCAACCGCATCTGTTGGGTACGCCTCTGGGAAACGATCCATCAGAAAGGAGAAACAAGATGAAAGCAAGTAAGATTTTTCTGTCCCTGCTGCTGCTTCTGGCCATGTGCCTGAGCATGGCCAGCGTCACAGCTCTGGCCGAGGGGAATGTTGCCGCGGTGAAAACCAGCGGCGGCGAAACTGTGGAAAAGGAGAGCCTGAGCGCTGCCATCAACGACGCCCAGGACGGCGACACCGTTGTGCTCCTGCAGGGCCCCGTGACGGTAGACGCCGGTCTTGTGATCGACAAGAACATCACCCTGAACCTGAACGGCAACACCCTGATCTTCACTGCCTCCGGCAAGGAAGGCGCCGCCATTCTGGTCAGTGGCGCCGATGTCACCGTGAGGGGCGGCACCATCAAGGCTGTTTCCGAGGGCGACGCAGGTTATTCCGTGGGCGTTCAGGCGACCAACGGGGCGAACGTGACCCTGGATGGGCTGACGCTGCGCTACGCCTGCTCCGGCGGCACCATGCTGGCTGCCTCCGGTGGTTCTATCACCGTCTCCGGGGGCATCTACAGTCAGGATCCCTCCGCCTTCCTGGATGAAGGTTACGTCGCCACGGAAGTAGACGGCGTCTATGAGGTTGCAGAGGAGGCCACGGAGGAGTCTCAGTCCGACAAGGAGACTGACTCGACGAAGACCGAGACCATCACCGATCCTCCCAAAGAACCCAGCGCCCCCGGTGGCGAAACGAAAACTCCCGGCACCGTCACCAATCCCGACGGCAGCGCAGCCGGCCTGCTGACCTACTTCAAGCAGAGCAAGGGCCTGGGCGGCGACAAGAGCTATAAGGTCAAGCCCCAGCCCACCAAGGTTCTGGTAGACGGCAAGGAGCTGTCCTTCACCTACACCGCCGTGGATAGCGCCAAGCCCGAGGAGGGCGGCACCCTGGTCATCGGAGATAGCGCCAACAAGGCCGTGCTGGACGCGCTGGCCGCCGGCGCCTACACCGTGGAGGTCCAGTTCAAGGACGCCGATTCTGCCAAGCTCAACCTGAACGTGTACCTGAACGCCAGCTTTGACACCACGACCCACGTCAAGGGCAGCGGGAAGGACATCAACGTCACCATCACCGACACGCCTGACAAAGTCATCGTCAGCGACAGCAACAATTTCTCCAGCACCAAGACGCTGACCGCCGGCACCGACTACACCGTCTCCGGCGGCACCCTGACTCTGACTTCCGCCGCGCTGGACGCCCTGGGCAGCGACGAAAAGGCCGTCACCAAGTATGTGGGCTTCACCGCGGACTACAACGGCACTGCCATGGCCGCCCCCTACGAAATCAAGATCCTGCCTCCCCCGTCCATTTCCCCCACCAGCGACACTTGGAAGCGGAACGGCGAGAAGAGCTTCACCGTCAAGCCTGACGTGAAGGGCGTCACCATTGACGGCACCGCCGTGGACAGCAAGAACTACACCGTCTCCGGCAACACCCTGAAGTTCCCCAAGGGCGCCGCCATCGCAAGCCTGAGCTACGGCGAGCACACGCTCACCGTGGAGACCAGTTCCGGCCCGGTTTCCGCCAAGATCACCATTGATCCCTCCCTGGGCTATTCCGCCAACACCGGCAATCAGCACACCAAGGGCAGCAGCAAGAGCATGATCTTCATTGCCTCCGATCCGGTCAAGACCGTCAAGGTCAACGGCACGGAGCTCAGCGACGAGAACTACACCATCAGCGACGACAAGAAGATCGTCACCCTCAAGCCCGCCTACCTGAACACCCTGAAGGCCGGCAGCACCTACACCATCACCTGCACTCTCGCAACCGGCGACAAGGACGTGGACGTGGCCACCACCTTCACGATCCTCTCCGGCAAATCTGGCGGTTCCGGCGGTTCCGGCGGCAAGACCCCCCAGACCGGCGATCCCGCGCCCACGCTGTGGGTGGCGCTGCTGCTGGTCTCCGGCTGCGGCGCGGCGGCCCTGCTGCCCCGGCTGCGGAGAGAGTGATCTTCTTCCCGGCTGACATTTGCATGTTATCCTCCGCGGCTTTGCGCCGCGGGGGATTTTCTTGTTCTGGAAGAATTCAGCGAAATAACACTTGGAATTGACGGGGAAAGGCGGTATAATAAAAAATGTGGAGAAATAAATAAAGGAGAATGGACCGATGGATGAACGATTCCTGCCCTATATCCCCCGTGACGATATCTATCTCTTCAACACCGGCGACGCCCGCAAGGCCTGGCTGGCCTTTGGCTGCCGTTACATTCCCGAGCTGCAGATGCACCGCTTCCTGGTCTGGGCGCCAAACGCCAAAAGCGTGAACCTGGTTGGCGACTTCAACAGCTGGCATTGGGACGACACGCCCATGGAAAAGCTGGAGGGCGGCGTATGGTGCGTCTTTCTGGAGAATATCTGGGAAGGTCAGTGCTATAAATACTGTGTAGAATCCCAGGACGGGAAGCGGACTTTGAAGGCGGATCCCTTTGCCGCCATGTCCCAGACCCGCAGCGAGAACGCCTCTCTGGTCTGGTGCCGGGAGGACTATCCCTGGACGGACGGAGACTATATGCAGGCCCGGGCCGGACGGGACTTTATGTGCAATCCCATGAGCATCTACGAGATTCACCCCGGCTCCTGGCAGGATCTGGAGGGCGGCGTCAATTATCGGAACCTGGCGGACGCCCTGGCGGACTACTGCAGCGATATGGGCTACACCCATGTGGAGCTGATGCCCGTCACCGAATATCCCTACGACGGCTCCTGGGGCTATCAGGTCACCGGCTACTACGCCCCCACCAGCCGATACGGCAATCCGGACGACTTCAAGTACTTCGTGAACCGGCTGCACAGCGCGGGCCTGGGCGTCATCATGGACTGGGTCCCCGCCCACTTCCCCAAGGACGAGCACGGCCTTGCCAATTTTGACGGCACGCCCCTCTACGAATGCAAGGAGCGGCGCATGGCGGAGCACCCGGAATGGGGCACGCTGATCTTCGACTACGCCAGCACCCAGGTGCAGAGCTTTCTGGTATCCTCGGCCTGCAAGTTCTTTGAGGTGTTCCACATTGACGGCATCCGGGTGGACGCGGTCAGCTCCATGCTCTACCTGAACTACGCCCGGCGGGACGGGGAATTCACGCCCAACGAGGAGGGCGGCACCACCAACCTCCACGCCCTGCACTTCCTGCGGAAGATGAACAGCGCCGTTCTCTCCACCTATCCCGGCGCTGTCACCATTGCCGAGGAATCCACCGCCTTCCCGCTCATTACCGCACCCCCGGACATGGGCGGCGTGGGCTTCTGCCTGAAGTGGGACATGGGCTTCATGCACGACACCATCGAGTACATGCAGTTGGATCCCCTCTACCGCAGCTATCACCACAACAAGCTCACCTTCTCCATGATGTACGCCTTCTCGGAGAACTTCGTTCTGGCCTACTCCCACGACGAGGTGGTTCACGGCAAGTGCTCCATGATCAACAAGATGAGCGGCGACTACGAGCAGAAGTTTGCCTCCCTCCGTGCGCTCTACGGCTATCAGTTCGGGCACCCGGGGAAGAAGCTGACCTTTATGGGCAGCGAGTTTGGGCAGTTCATCGAGTGGAACTGGCAGCAGGGGCTGGACTGGCTGCTGCTGGGCTTCCGCAAGCATGAGCAGCTCAGGCTCTACATGCGGGCGCTGAACCATCTGTACACCGAGTACCCCGCGCTCTACGCGGTGGACCGCTCCTGGGACGGGTTCAAGTGGCTGAATGTGGATGACGCGGGGCGCAGCTCCGTGGCCTTCCTCCGTTCCGCCGAGGAGCAGAACAGCTTTGTGGTCTGCGTCTCCAACTTCACCCCCATGCGTTATGACGGCTTCACCATCGGCCTGCCCCATAACGGGACCCTGCACGAGATCCTCAACAGCGATGACGAGCAGTACGGCGGCACCGGGGTCAAGAATCCCCCGCTGGTCCACGCCCACAAGCAGGCCTTTTTGGACATGCAGTATTCCGCCAGCATCACCCTGCCCCCCATGTCCACCGTCTTCTTCCGTTATAAGCCGAGGAAGAAATAAGAAGAATCTACATATATTTGGAGTGTTTTATGAAAAAAGAATTTCGTGATCTTCTGAAGGAAAAGAACCGGAACCAGCTGCCTGCGGTGCTGCTGGCCTCCGCCGAGTGCGCCCCCCTGTCCAAGACCGGGGGCCTGGCTGATGTGGTGGGCACCCTGCCCAAGTCCCTGAAAAAGCTGGGGATCGACGCCCGCGTCATCACCCCCTACCACCGGGTCATCAAGGACAAGTATGCCGACCGGGTGGAGCATATGTTCTACTTCTACGCCCGCCTTGGCTGGCGCAGTGAGTATGTGGGCATTGAGAAGCTGGACCTGGACGGCGTGATCGTCTATCTGGTGGACAATGAGCACTACTTCGGCGACAAGATCTATCGCGGAGGCGACGCGGAGCTGGAGCAGTACGCCTTCTTTACCCGCGCCGTGCTGGACGCCATCCCCAACCTGGACTTTGAGCCCCAGGTCGTTCACTGCAACGACTGGCACACCGCCATGATCCCCATGCTGGGCAAGACCCAGTATCGCGGCGGCATGCAGGAAAACCTCCGCTACCTGCTGACCATCCACAACATCGCCTTCCAGGGCAAGTGCGGCTTCGACCGGGTGCAGGATCTGCTGGGCGTGGAGAGCAAGTACTACACCCCCGAGTTCATGGAGCTGGACGGCTGTGCCAACTTCATGAAGGGCGGCCTGGTCTTTGCCGACCGGATCAACACCGTGAGCCCCAGCTACGCCGAGGAGATCAAGATGCCTTATTACGCCGAGGGCTTGCAGGGCATCCTCAACGCCCGCCACGCCCAGCTCTCCGGCATCATCAACGGCATCGACAAGGTTTCCTTCAACCCCTCCAAGGATCCCAACCTCCCCGCCCATTACGACAAGGGGCACCGCAAGGGCAAGGCCGTCTGCAAGGCCGCTCTGCAGGAGCGGATGGGGCTGGAGCAGCGGCCGGACGTGCCCCTCTTCGCCATGGTCACCCGCATGACCGAGCAGAAGGGCTTTGACCTGGTTGCCTGTGTGCTGGACGAGCTGATGAGCCGCGAAGATATGCAGTTCATGCTGCTTGGCACCGGCGATGAGCGCTTTGAAAACTTTATGCGCGCGGCGGAGTACCGCTACAAGGGCCGCCTCTGCGCTTATATCGGCTACAGCGAGCCTCTGAGCCACCTGGTGTACGCCGGCAGCGATTTTCTGGTGATGCCCTCCCGCTTTGAGCCCTGCGGCCTGAGCCAGATGATCGCCATGCGCTACGGCACGCTCCCCATCGTGCGGGAGACCGGCGGCCTGAAGGACACCGTGACCCCCTATAACCAGTTCACCGGCGAGGGTAACGGCTTCTCCTTTGCCAATTACGACGCCTGGGAGCTGCGGGACGCCATGCGCAAGGCGCTGGCCTGCTACGGCAAGGAGGACGTGATGAACGGCCTTGTGCGCCATGCCATGGAGGCGGACTTCGGCTTTGACCGCTCTGCCGAGGAATACGCCAAGCTGTATTTATGGATGCTGTGACTTTCCGTGCCTGCGCCCCGGAGGCTGAAGGAGCGGAGGAGCGGCTGATCCTCTATTTCGGCGGGAGCTACCGGGAGCACTGGTCCGAGGACTACACTCTCTCCGTTCATTATGAAGGCAGAAAAAGCGTGGACGCCGTCTGTACAGACGGCGTCTGGCATGCCGTGGGCGGGGATGAAGACTGGGTGTGCCTACTGGAGTCGGCGGAATGTCCGGCGGTGACCCAGCTCTATTTTCAGGCCGCCGCCTCGGTGTATGCCGCGGCGCGGGCCTGCGCTGCCCGGGGCCTGCCGCTGGATCAGATGGACGAGTGCTTCTACTCCCCCTCCAACCCCTTTGCCGCGCCTGAGCTGGTGCGCCTGCTGATGGACGACTGCGGCTTTGCCATGAGCAGCGCCTTTCAGGTGGCCGCCGCCTGCTGCGGCGATCTGCGGGCCACCGGCGTGGACGCCCAGCAGGTCTATCCCCTCCAGCCCCGCACGGCCCATATCATCACCATTCTCCGCAGCTGCACAGACTCCAGTCTTGCCGCTGTGCACAACAGCGGTCTGGAGGAATACCGCTTCCCCCTGGGCGCGGTGCCCACTGGAACAGAGCTGCGCCTGGGGATGAAGATTCTGGCCGGCCGGGCGCTGGAGGCGGAGCTGATCCTGTACGGAGACGAATTCCGCCGGGAAATCCCCATGGAACGGGATGGGCGCTTCTTCTCCGCCCGGGTGGAGCTGCCGGAGCAGGCCGCCGCGCTGTGGTACTGCTTCCGCATCCAGACCCAGGACGGCACCCATTGGCTCTGCCCCGACGGCAGCGGCTACCGGGGAAGGCTCTACGGCAAGGAGCTGGCAGGCTTCCGGCTGACGGTGTACCGCCGGGATTTCGAGACTCCGGCCTGGTTCCGCCGCAGCGTGATGTACCAGGTTTTCCCGGACCGCTTTGCCTTCTCGGATGACGGCACCGCAGAGAAGGGCCTTGCCTATCATCTCTCCCTTGGCCAGACGCCGGAGCTGCATCAAAGCCGGGACGAGCCCCTGCGCTGGCAGCCCCGGCCCTTTGAAAAGAGCTACACCCCCGATGATTTCTACGGCGGCACCCTCCGGGGCATCGAACAAAAGCTGCCCTATCTGAAGGAGCTGGGGATCAGCTGCCTGTACCTCAATCCCATCGGGGAGGCCCGCTCCAACCACCGCTATGACACCTCGGATTACCTCAAGGTGGACCCGATCCTGGGCACCAACGAGGATCTGACCCGGCTGTGCCAGGCGGCCCGTGTCCTTGGCATCCGGGTGATGCTGGACGGGGTCTATTCCCACACGGGGGACGACAGCGTATACTTCAACCGCTACCGTCATTATCCCGACTTGGGCGCCTGCCAGGGAGAGCAGTCCCCCTATTATTCCTGGTACGATTTCCAGAGCTTCCCGGATCAATACCGCTGCTGGTGGGGCTTTGACTCTCTGCCTGAGGTGGAGGAGCGGAATCCCGCCTGGCAGGACTTTGTCATCACCGGAGAGAACAGCGTGGTCAAGACCTGGCTGCGCCGGGGCGCCGCCGCCTGGCGGCTGGACGTGGCCGATGAGCTGCCGGACGAGGTGCTGGCGCTGATCCGCAAGGCCGCTAAGGAGGAGAAAGCCGATGCGGTGGTGCTGGGCGAGGTGTGGGAAGACGCGGTGCTCAAGGAGAGCTACGGCAGCCGCCGCAACTACGCCCTGGGCTACTCCTTGGATTCGGTGATGAACTATCCCCTACGCACGGCGGTGCTGGACTTTGCCCACCGGCGGCAGAACGCCTACGCCCTGCGGGACTTTCTCATCGGTCAGCAGCTGAACTATCCCAAGCCTTTCTATTATTCCCTGATGAATCTGCTGGGCTCCCACGATGTGGAGCGGCTGCGCTCGGCGCTGGCAACGGACGTCTCCATCAAGTCCTTCTCCCGGGAGGAGCAGCTGCGCCTGCCCTTCTCCCCGGAGGCGCTGGAGCACGCGGTGGAGCTGGAGAAGCTCTGCAGCGTGATCCAGTTTGCCCTACCGGGTGTCCCCAGCATCTACTACGGGGACGAGCAGGGCATGTGCGGCGTAGGCGACCCCTTCAACCGTGCCCCCTTCCGGGAAGAGCGGCAGGATCTGCACGACTGGTATGCGGCCCTGGCCGCCCAGCGCAACGCCGCTCCCGCTCTCTCCACCGGTCATGTGAAGTTCGCGGCCGTCTCCGGCGGTGTGCTGCTGATCCTGCGGTATATCACCGAAGGGAAGGACGTGTTTGGCGAGCCTGCCGAAAACGGCGTGTATCTGGCAGTGGTGAACCGGGATGCCGAGCCTGCGGCCTATACCATGGACTGCAGCGAGGCAGGCTGCGGCCTGATTCACGGCTGCATCGGCCCCTGCGCAGGCGAAATCCGCCGGCTTGCATGACTGCCCATCGCGCGATCAAGACCTCTCGGTCCATCCGGGAGGTCTTCATCTTTTTGCAAAAATTGGCGCTTCTCCCTTGCTTTCCGCGCATCTTTTCACTATAATGTCCGGGAAGAAGAATGCGAGGTCATCTCATGAAAAAAACACTGAACGCCATCACCCTTTTCGTTCTGCTGGTCACGCTGGCTCTTGTGTGCGGCATGCGGCTGGACCTGGCCCGGCAGGCCGCTGCCGGCCCTGTCCCTGCCGCAGAGGAGACGCCCGCCCCCTCCGCCACGGCAAAGCCTGCGGAAAGCGCCGCACCGACCCCCGCCCCCACGCCGGAGCCGACCCCAGAGCCCACGCCGGAGGGCTACGTCATCTCCGCCATAGGAGACTGTACATTGACCTCCCATCAGAATCTCCCGGCCACCAATCCCTCCTCCTACGCCGGGGTCATGGGCGAGGACTACGCCTATCCCTTCCACAACACTGTCCAGTATTTTGCGGAGGATGAGCTGACCATTGCGAATCTGGAATGCACCTTCTCCGACACGCCCCTTTATTCCGACTCTCTGTTCCACTTCCGGGCGCCCACAGCCTACGCCCAGATCCTCACCGAGGGCGGCGTGGACTTTGTGAACACCGCCAACAACCACACGCTGGACTTCGGCCAGCAGGGCATTGATGACACCTGCGCCGCGCTGGATACCTATGGCATCCCCTACGGCGTGGAGGGTCAGGCCCAGGTCATTACCACCTCCAACGGCCTGAAGGTCGGCATCTACTGCGATTACAACGGCTACTACCCCAAGGAGGAGAGCTGCGTGGCCGCCATTCAGCAGCTGCAGGAGGAGGGTGCGGAGTATATCATCTGCATGTTCCATTGGGGGCAGGACGAGGTGGTCTATCACCCCAAGCAGGTGCAGATCGACCTGGCCCACGCCTGCGTGGACGCGGGGGCGGATCTGATCTACGGCTCCCATTCCCACTGCCTCCAGCCCATGGAGGAGTACAACGGCGCCTATATCCTCTACAGCATCGGAAACTGGTCCTTCGGCGGCAACACCACCCCCAAGGATATGGACACCGCCATCTTCCAGGTGCAGCTCACCCGGGATGACGATGGCAATCTTGTGAACGCAGGCTACACCATTATCCCCTGCTGCGTATCCAGCCGCCCGGTGCTGGAAGGCTTCTTCGAGTACGGCTACAACGACTACTGTCCCACCCCCTATGAGGAGGGCACGGAGCTGTATGACCGGGCCATGAGCAAGATCGAGGGCCGCTATGAAGGGCCCGATGGCAACGTGGACTACTCCGGCTGGTACAACAGCTACGGCTGATACACGGTCTAAGATGCAAAGACGCTCCGGCGGAAGCCGGGAATTGAACGTGAAGAGGGGACTCCCATCCCCTCTTCACAATCTCCCCATGCGTGTCGATACGCTGCTGCACAGGTTTGTCTTCAGTCTGAAGCGCTCCGGCTTCCGCCGGGGCGCTTTTGCTTGCCTTTTTCGGCAGGATCCTGTATAATACAGAATTGGCTTTTGCTGAGAAATCTTATGAGGTATGCTTCATGTCTAAAAAACAGATCCGTGGGGTCATTCTGGGTGTGCTGCTGCTGGCCTCCCTCACCGTGATGCTGCTGCGCGGCAAGCTGAACCGGGAACAATTTTCCGCCGCCGTGCCGGTGAACGCACCGGTGGAGGATCCGGGCCAGACGCCCCTCCCTCTGGTCGAAGAGCAGGACTTTGTCATCTCCGTGGTGGGCGACTGCACCCTGGCCTCCCCCCAGTTCATTGACCCGACGGAGCACCGCTCCATCGAGTACCACATCCAGCAGGATTATGCCTACCCCTTCTCCAACACGGCGCAGTTTTTTGAAAACGACGATCTGACCCTGGCAAATCTCGAGTGTGTGCTCTCCGATACCAAGCTCTCGTCCTACGAGCAGTTTTCCTTCCGCTCCCCCACCGCCTATGCGGATATCCTCAAGGAGGGCGGCGTGGATTTTGTGACCACCGCCAACAACCATCTGGAGGACTTCGGTGCCGCCGGTGCGGAATTCACCTACATGGCCCTGGATGAGCACGGCGTCCCCTACGGCAAGGAGGGAGAGAGCAAGCTGCTCACCACCGAAAGCGGCCTCACCGTTGGCGTCTACTGCGCCTATGAGCATCTGGAGCCGAACCCCGAGCAGGCGGAGGCTGCCGTCCGGCAGCTCCGGGCCGACGGGGCGGACTATGTGGTCTGCATGTTCCACTGGGGCAAGGAGCTGGTCTATTCCCCCTATGACAGTCAGGTGGAGCTGGCTCACCGCTGCATCGACGCCGGGGCCGACCTGATCTACGGTTCCCATTCCCACTGCCTCCAGCCCATTGAGGAGTACGGAAAGGGGATCATCCTCTACAGCATGGGCAACTGGGTCTTCGGCGGCAGCACCGCGCCCTCGGACAAGGACACCGCCATCATCCAGATCCATGTCCGTCGGGAAAGCGACGGCAGCATCCACAATAACGGCTATACCGTGATCCCCTGCTGTGTGTCCAGCCGCCCGGTGAAGGACGGCTACTCCGGTGACAACTACAACGACTACCGCCCCACCCCCTATACCGAGGGCAGCGACGCCTATAACCGGGTGCTCAGCAAGCTGGACGGCAGCTTCCAGGCGGAGAGCGAAGGCCGGGATTACTCCGACGTGTACGCCCAGTACGGCTGATGCGGCCTTGCCCTTTTCCCCTCGCCTTATACAAGATCAAACAGATTGGAAATACATTCAGGAGGGATTCTTTATGATGAACGCAATCGTATACAATAGCGCCACCGGCTCCTGCGAACGCTATGCCAAGGAGCTCTCCCGCGCCCTGCACATTCCCTGCCACCCGCTGGATCAGGCTCCCGCCCGGTCTGACGCCAAGGTGATCTTCGTCAGCTGGGTCATGGCCGGCATGGTCGTGGGCTACAAAAAGGCCGCGAAGAAGCTGAACGTGGCCGCGGTGGTTCCCGTGGGCATGGCCCCCATCAGCGAGGACGGCGCAAAGGCCGCCCGGGCGAAGAACGCCATTCCCGAAGATGTGGCGGTGTTCTGCAAGCAGGGCGCCTTCCACATGGCAAAGCTGCCCGCGCCCCTGCGGCTCATTATGAAGCTGAAGGTCAAGGATATTCAAAAGCAGCTGGAAGCCTCCCGGGCCAAGGCGCCCCTGAATCCCCAGGCCCAGGCGCTCTACCGCATGGTCACCACCGGTGAGGGCGAGCCCGCCTCCTGGGATGTGAGCGATATCGTTTCCTGGGCCAAGCAGGCTTACCACATGGACAAGGCCCTGCATCAGTGAGGCTTTGCATACATATTTCCAATAAAAAAGTGCTGTGAGAAAACTCACAGCACTTTTTTATTGAATATTGAAGAGGCGCTTGCCGTTCTCCCAGGTGAGGGCCTCCACTTCCTCCGGTGATAGTCCCTTGACCTCCGCGATCTTCTCGATCACGAAGCGCAGGTTCCGGGAATCGTTTCGCTTGCCCCGCAGGGGCACGGGGCTTAAATAGGGGCTGTCCGTCTCGATGACCATGCGGTCCGGGGGGCAAATTTCCAGCACCTCCAGGGCCTTGCGGGCGTTTTTGTAGGTGATGGGGCCGTCAAAGCCCAGATACCAGCCCCGCTTCAGAAGCTCTTTCGCCATCTCGGCGCTGCCGGAATAGCAGTGGAACACCCCTCGGGCTGCCGGATACTCCCGTATCAGCTCCAGGGAATCCTGGTGGGCCTCCCGGTCATGGACGATCAGCGGCTTCCCCAAGTCGATTGCCAGCTGGATCTGCCGCCGGAACAGGGCCTTCTGCTCCTCCTTATGGGAATCGTCCCAATAATAATCCAGGCCAACCTCCCCGATGGCCACGCATTTGTGGTGTTGCGCCAGTTCCCAGATCTGGGCAAAGGCCGCCTCATCGTAATGCTCCATGTCCTCCGGGTGGATGCCAACCGCCGCATACACATAATCGTATCGCTCCGCCAGTTCCAGGGCGATCCGGCTGCTGCGGACCTCGCAGCCCGGGTCTACGATCAGGCCGACGCCGGCGGCATAGGCTGCCTCCAGGGCCTCATAGCGGTCGGCGTTGAAGGCGCCGGAATCATAATGGGCGTGGGTATCGAAAATCATGCGCTCACCTCTCCCCCGCATGGTATCACGAAGGGCCGCCCAAGGCAAGAGAGAAATATACTGTGTCACGGAACGTATCCGCGTTTCCTCCATAAGCGGAGGGGCCGGCCTCCCACGGGCGGGCGGATACTATCCGCCCCTACGGAGAGGAAACCCACGTTTCCAATCTTGTCATTGCGAGCCTGCCAACGGCAGGTTCGCAATGACAGAACGCCGCCCCGGGGAAACCCGGGGCGGCGTTCAAAACTCAAAACTCAAATCTCAAATCTGCTTACAGGATCTCCAGCTTGCGGCTGGCGGGCTTGACCTCCACCTTCTTAGGCATGTTCAAGGTCAGGATGCCGTCCTGATAGGACGCCTCGATCTTCTCCACGTCAATACCGGACACGTCAAAGCTGCGGCTGAAAGAGCCGTAGACCCGCTCGCGCTTCACATAGTTGGGGCGTTTATCCTCGTCCTCCAGCTTGCGCTCCACGCTGATGGTCAGGCAATCGTTCTCCACATCCAGATTGATATCCTCCTTCTTGAAGCCGGGCAGCTCCGCCTCCAGCTTGAAGGCGTCGCCGGTGTCGGTCACGTCGGTGCGGAAGCCCAGGCTCTGCCGGTCGTTAAAGAAGCTGCGCTCCATCTCATCAAAGGCGCGGAAGGGGTCATACACGTTTACATGACGGGTGAAAGGAATCAGTTCGAACATATCTATTACCTCCATTTTTTCATTCACACTTGTTTCGGTGAAACATTCATTTCTTTCGTTTCATCTTGTATATAAAATACCAAACAGATATGAACAAATATAGCAGAAAATGTGAACAGAATATGAATATTAGCACTCTGAAATTCAGAGTGCTAATATTTTACCCGCTATAAGCTTTTTTATGTTTGTCATTTTTTGCCGATCACACAGCAGCCGCAGAAGCACAGCAGATTGGCCGCCACGATGCTGGCGCCTGTTGGTGTCTCCAGAAAGTAGGAGGCGATGGTTCCGAGCGCAAAGCAGGCCACGGACAGGCAGGCAGCGCAGATCACCACCCGCTTGAAGCTGCGGCACACCCGCATAGCGGAGAGGGCCGGGAAAATGATCAGGCTGGAGATAAGCAGTGCGCCCATCATCCGCATGCCCAGCACCACGGTAATCGCGGTGAGCACAGCCAGCAGCGTGTTGTACAGCTCCGCCCGGGTGCCGGTGGCCTTGGCAAAGGTCTCGTCAAAGGTCACGGCGAAGAGGCGCGGGTAGAACAGCACGAACAGCACCAGCACCGCTGCCGAGAGGATCGCGCTGAGGATCGCGTCAGAGCGGCTGAGGGACAGGATGCTGCCGAACATGTAGCTGGAGACCTCGGTGTTCATCCCCGTGGTCACCGAGACGCAGATCACGCCGATGGCCAGGGCCGAGGAGGAGATGATGGCGATCATCGCGTCGCCCTTGATCTTGCCGTTCTGGCTCAGACGCAGGAGCAGCACCGCCGTGACCACCACCACCGGCACCGCCACGGCCAGGGGCGCCACATGCAGGGCCGAGGCGATGGCCAGGGCGCCGAAGCCCACATGGCTCAGCCCGTCCCCGATCATGGAATAGCGCTTCAGCACCAGGGAGACCCCCAGCAGCGCCGCGCACAGGCTGATGAGCCCGCCCACCAGCAGCGCCCGCTGCATGAAGTGGAAGGAAAACAGATGCCAAAATTCGCTCATATCCGGTTCCCTCCCAAAAAGCGGCGGGCCAGGTCGCTCTCTCGATAGGCCGTAGACGTGCCGAAAAAGAGCTGCTTCTGCCCCAGGTGCAGAATATGGGTGGCGTAGCGAGCTGCCGCGTGGATATCGTGGGAGACCATGATGACGGTGATGTCATCGCACAGGTTCACCAGCTTGATGAGGTTATACATCTCTCCGGTTGCGATGGGATCCAGACCCGTCACCGGCTCGTCCAGCAGCAGCATTTTCTTGGTGGCGCAGAGGGCACGGGCCAGCAGCACCCGCTGCTGCTGCCCTCCGGACAGTTCCTGATAGCTGCGGTTTTTCAGCTCCTCGATGCCCATCCGCTCCATATTATAGGCGGCGCGCTTTCTGTCCTCCTCGTGATAGTGCAGGCGGCGGCCCAGGGAGTTGAGACAGCCGGACAACACCACCTCCCAGACGCTGGCGGGAAAATCTCGCTGGAGCTGGGTCTGCTGGGGCAGGTAGCCGATCTCGGTGCTTTTGAGGCCATCGCCGAAGACGATCTTCCCGCTATCCGGCGTCTTAAGGCCCAGCAGGCCCTTCATCAGGGTGGACTTGCCGGAGCCGTTCTCTCCCACGATGCAGAGATAGCTGCCCGCGTTCAGGGAAAAGTTCACGCCCTCCAGGACGGGCACGCCGTCATAGGCAAAGCATAGGTTTTCACAGGTCAATATCGCCATCA
The DNA here is from genome assembly GCA_964395795.1 of uncultured Oscillospiraceae bacterium. Classification (GTDB taxonomy): domain Bacteria; phylum Bacillota; class Clostridia; order Oscillospirales; family Oscillospiraceae; genus Limivicinus. Next base: position 28,004 of record CAYNBS010000006.1, on the reverse strand, counting down.
GTTCAGGGCCTCCTTCAACGCCGCCGCGTTCTCCCACATGAGATCCAGGTAGGTCACGCCATTTGCCAGATCCTCCGCCGAAACCGTGTGGCAGGAGTGGAAGCGCAGCTTGCGGCAGCCGGTGTCCTCGCAGATCACGTCCGCCATTTTTTCATTGGAAAATTCGATATAGAACACCACCGGGATCTGCTCCTCCCGTACCCGGTCGATCAAAAAGGCCACCGTGCGGGCCGAGGGCTCGGTATCGTCCGCGCAGCCGGGGAAGGCCGCAAAATAGCGCAGCCCATATTCCTCCACGAAGTAGCGGACCGGGAAGCGGTCGGCAAAGACCAGCGTGCAGCGCGCTCCGTCCGCCACGATCTCCCGGAAAGCGGCGTCCAGCCGGTCGAGCTCGGCAGAATAGCGAGCAAGGTTTGTCCGGTATTCTTCCTCCCCCTCCGGATCAAGCCGACAGAGGCGCTCGCACAGGGCCACGCAGATCCGCTTGGCGTTTACCGGAGAGGTCCAGACGTGCTCGTCATACTCCGGGCCGCCCTCCTCATCCGCTTCCTCAAAAATCTCCTGCATGCCCTCCACGGTCTCTTCCTCCAGGGCGTCCACGCAGTCCAGCATTACAAGGGTCTCCACTGGCGCATCCTCCAGCAGCTCCTCCACCCAGGCTTCGGACTCTCCCCCGTTGCAGACGAATAGGTCGCAATCCCGGATGCGGATCATGTCCTGGGCAGTAGGCTCAAAGCTGTGGGCCTCCGCGCCGGGCGGCACCAGCAGGATCACTTCCGCCCGCTCCCCGGCAATCTGCCGGGCAAAGTCGTAGGCGGGAAATAGCGTCGTCACAATGACCAGCTTCCCGTCCCGGGGGGCGTCTGTTTTCCCGACGCCGCAGGCAGCGAGACTCAGTGCCAGCGTAAGAATCAGTATCATACAAAGGATTTTCTTCATGTGCACACTCCAATCCATGTTGTACTATACCGAAATGTCCCCACGCTGTCAAGCTTCGGGGAAAGGCCTTTCGGTTTTTTTCGCGTATAGGCGCAAGTTTTCCTTTACAAACAAAAAATTTGTGCTATAATAGCAGAGCTGTAACAAATGGGGGCGTAGCTCAGCTGGGAGAGCGTACGGTTCGCATCCGTAAGGTCAAGGGTTCGAATCCCTCCGTCTCCACCACCGAAAAGGCTTGATTTCGTAACGATTTCAAGCCTTTTCTTTTTGTTTTGCTCTCTTTTTTGCGTTGAAAAGTGATTGCCACACTGCATGAAGTAGCAATTCTGTAACCCATAAAGCAGCACCGTAAACAGGCCGGAAACGGCTGAATTACTACTAAATTACTACTGTCAGAACTGCGAAAAGCCGTAGTAATTCGATAAAAAAAGCCCCAGAGGATCACTCCCCTGGGGCTTGTCTTATGTCTGCTAACTCGTTCTTGCCCAGCTGCTTGCCGATCTGGTGGGCACCGGTGCTGGCCAGGCCGGAGACGATGCCCACGGCGATGGCGTCCATCAGATTGCCCGCGGGGTAGTCCGGGATCGCCGTCATGCCGATGGCGCCCAGGATGCCGCCAGCGATGCCCACGCAGATGGGGATCCACTTGTCGGCCAGGGGCACGGCCTTGATGACCATGCCGATCAGATAACAGATGACCATGATGCTGGCCACGGTTGCGATTTCAGGGATATTCATATTTGTCCTCCTTAATTTGCGGCGTGTGCTGCCGCGTTGATATGTTTCTCGATCCTGTTGATGGCGTCTGTGACCGGGCCGTTGCAGCCCTGCTCCTTCAGCCCCTTGAGGCAGGCCAGGACGCCATAGGTGAGCAGCTGCTGCTCCTCCTTGATGGCGATGATCTCCTTGTCCTGCTGCTTCTGGCGCTGGAACCAGACGACGACCTTGACCAGGTAGCCGATGATGGCCACCAGCGCAGCGATTCCGCCGGCCGCGGCGATGATCGTCGTCCACGTCAATGCAATTTGCATCGGTGTCACCTCCCCTCAGTCGCAAATCAGCTTGCGCCAGGTCTCGGGGCCGATGATGCCGTCTACCTGGATGCCGTGGTCCCGCTGGAAGCGGTAGACCGCGCCGAAGGTGGCGGCGCCGAAGTCCCCGTCCGCCCCCCAGGGGCCGCAGGAGTAGTCCCGGGCGATCAGCAGCAGCTGGGCCGCCTCCACCGACGGACCTGTATTCCCCCGCCGCAGCACGGGCAGCTCCGGCCTGCAGGTATCCACACTGGGTACCGCCACGACGGAGGGCGTGTCCTGGCTTGGCACCGGCACGGGATCCGGGATCACCACCACAGTGGGCTCCTCTGTCAGCCCGGCCGCACGCAGGGTCTCCCCTGCCTGGCTGCCGTCGCCCAGGGCGCAGATCGTGTGCCCCTCGCTGACGTAGATCGCCCCGCGGACGCACCAGACGTCACTCTGCAGCTTGTCCCGGTCGGTGATGATGGCATAGCCCGCCGCACGGAGATAGCCCAGCATGTTGGTGGTGACCCAGCCGTTTTCGCCGTAGCTGACGCCGGGAGCACCGGAGGCCACCGCCGCGCAGTTTTGCAGGCTGCTGCAGTCGCAGTTGCAGCGGGTCCGGATCCGGGAGATATCCATCCCCACGGCCCGGGCCTGCTGGTACAGGGTGTTGCGGCTGTCCCAGCTATAGCCCACACAATCATTGGCGCAGGCAGCCTCCACAGCCCGGGCGTGGCGCTCCCGCACCTGGGGATCCGGGTGGATGGCCATGTAGTCCCAGCCGTTGGCCCACCAGCTGCGGGTGCATACCTCCCGCCCGGTCTGGTCCCCCGGCTGTCCGTAGACGCCGCCGGTCTCCGCGATAGATGCATGTCCGATCAATACGCTCATATCAATCTCCTCTCTTGCCGACCGCAAGGATCGGCAGCACAATGGCAATGGCGACCGCCTGGGCGATCAGCACGGCGGCGATCATGTGTCCACCTCATTGCGCCATTAAGTCCACGAATGGCCTGTTCCGATTAGCTCAACCTGTGTAAACTCCGTATAGTCATGCGTAACAATCCAGTCAATATAATTTGCAATCATCATTGAGAACACTTTGTAACCATACGCATTAAAATGTCCGCCCCTTAACTGAGCAATTAAGACGGGCGATTGCATATATTTGAGAGCATACATCTGAAGATCAACGACATATACGTTTTCGAAAATTGTTGCCATGTCTCGGATTGGAGTGTTGTACCCCTTATTGTTTGTGCTTGTATTAGGGTCTGTTACTACGAAGATTTTTGCTTGTGGTTGCACTTCTTTAATCTTTTGGATGATCTTTCCGTAACTTCCATAAAATGTGTCGGCATTGTTATTGTAATTAGTCAGGTCAATATCGGCAGATGTTCCTATTGTATAGTTATAGTTTGCATCATTCTGCCCAAGTCCGATAATATATGCTTCGCAAAGGTGCTGACCATCAAAGCACTCTGTTGCATATTCGGATGTAAGCCACATTTTTGTGCTCAGTCCGCCTTTAGACCAATTGTAATATTTATTCCCTGTTTTGCGTGCAAGGTACTGTCCCCATGAGTATTGGTAAAAATCGGCCCCTTGAGTTGTTCCACCATCATTCCAATATGATTCACCGCTCGCAAGACTGTCTCCGATACATCCAACGTGTAAGAATATATCAAGCATCCCTGTTACGTCAGAAATAGATTCAAGCGGTTCTGATGTTATCTGCAATCCGCAGTTTAATTCCGCAGAACTCGCATTTTGAAGAAGGGAATTTCCTACACCGACGAATTGAATCTCATTCGGATTAGAAACCGATGCATAGCATACTGTAGCTGTTGCAGGTGTAACAACGGTCGTTGGGTTTGCTGTGGCTTGTACGCCGCTGATATATCCACCAGTTGAATTCCTAAAATGTAGACCAACAGCGTTCGGATTTGAATTTTTCATTGAGTAAACAAATGACAGCCCTTCAAAAACTGGAAAAACAATAACATTAATTCCAGTATAACTCGCTACATTTTTGTTCGCCCAATATGCGTATTTGTTTTCCTGATATTCAAAAAGGGTGTTGTCTAATTTTATGGAACTCAAAGTGCTTATCCTGTTTATTTGGATAGCACTATTATAATAGGCAGGGACAGAATCCTCTTGATTTCTGGCAGTTGCCTTGCATAAAACAGCATTTTCTGGAACAGCAACAATCTGTGGCTGACTTTGAGCAATAGCACCAGATATATATTTCCCGCCAGCATCATAAAAAGCAAGGCCCATATTGTATGCCGCGCCATCGTTGAAGCTATATTTGACGGACATCCCATACGAGACAGAAAACTCCATGTATTTCCTTGTAGAAGATGAATGATATGTTCCGTTGTTGTATGTTATATACCCGCTTTTGAGTTCTCCCGAATAAGCTATAGCGCTCTTTAATTCATCAACCTCGCCGATCAGAGCCGTGTAATCTGCCGGGATGCTGGCAATGGTTTCCTGTCCCTTGGCCTGCACAGCGGCCTGCTGGGTGCTGCTCTCCGTCTGCACCGCCTGCACGGCTGCGGTCTGGGCATTGCCCACCGCGTTCACGGCGTCAGATCCGGCAGCTTCCACTGCTTCTACATTGGTCGTACCTGCTGTGTTGACATTACCAACCTGGGTCTCTCCGGCTTGCTCTACATCTGTTACAGCAGCTGCCTTCGCCTCTTGAACCCTTACAACCTGAGTATCACCCTCATGAGTGACACGCTCGGTTTGTTCATTGCCGACAACCACGATGGCCTGAGCTGCCTCGTCGCCCTTTTCACCAACAAGCTGCACTTGTTCAGTTCCCTTGTTTTCAATTGACTCAGTTGCAGCCGGGACAGTCTCATTCGTGAACGTCTCTTCAATCTGAACAACGTGTTGCTCCGCTGCAACAACCGTTTCTTTGGCCTCAGCTACAGCTAAAGCGTTCTCAGCAAATTCAGCCTGATCCTTGCCGAATTGCTCTCTGGTACCCTCGTAGCCGTGGTCCACAGCGATCTCATAGGCGCTGGCGCCGTCAAGGGCACCGCTGTCGGCGTCGTGCCGGACGGACTGGGCAATTGTCTCCGCTGCGTCTGCCGCGGTCTGGGCCGCCTGGGCCGCCGCCAGCAGCTGGTCGATCAGCGGCTGCGTATGCTCATCGGGCGTGACCCCCGATGGCACAGCGCCGCGCCGGATCTGTCCCGCGTCAGCGTAGACGGTGGGGATCACCACCGTGCCCTCCGCGTCGGTACCGTAGACGCCGATGGTCAGCGTCTCGCCGGGCGTGACCAGCACCTCCGGCGGCACCGTGCAGCGATCCTCCAGCAGGGCCACGTCGATGCTGACATCCCCCGCCCGGAACACGGCGATTTTGGAAAGGCCCTCCCATTCCTCGGAGAAGGCAAACTGCACCGCCAGTCCCACGGAGCCGGTGGTGAGCTTATCCTTCACCGTACAAATAGCACTTCTTTTTTTTGCCTTCAGTTGAATCATTGCGTTCCTCCTTCATAAAATGATCCCTGGTTGCTTTCGCCGATCACGGTCTTTCCCGTCTGAAGCAGAGAATAACCGGAACAGCCGTCTTTCTTCTATTGCAAGCCTTTTGCGCCCACCACCCATTCCAACAGGTTTTTTCTTGTTCCGCAAAACAAAAACAAGAAGGATCCGGATCATCCGGGAGAAATGGGATAGCCCTGGCTGCCATTTTGTCCCGGTCTGTTCCTTTGTAGCAGTAAGGGCAAAAGGAAATATCCACTACCCGCGATTTTCGCAAGCAGCGCCCACGAGACGAAAATGTCGGCAAGGCCCTCCCTTTCCAAGCTCGACATCCGCTTCCATAGGCTCCAATCCACAGCTGCCCCTTTGCCATCCAATTCGAAAAAGCAGCGGAAATGCCTTGACAAGAAATAGGAAATTTGCTATTCTTGTTTCAGCAAGAACAAGTCGGGGATTTCCGAGCGTTTTTTCGGTAGCAGGACGCGTAACCTGGGGTTTTCCCTACTGCGTCTCCTATTATACTCGGATATTTCCTATTGTCAATAGGTAATTTGCGATTTCTTTTGGAGTTTTTCGAGCAGGAGGTTTTTATGGCTGCGCTGACGGAAGAGGAAATTCACGAGTATAACGAGGCCGTTCTGGCCCGGATCCGGCAACTCTGCACACGGAAGAACACGTCCATTACCAAGATCGAGAAGGCCCTGGGCTATGGTAACGGCACCGTCAGCGGCTGGACGAAGGCAAAGAAAAAAGCGCCCTATGACCGGATCGAGGCGATTGCAAGCTATCTGGGGATTCCCACCGTGGGACTCACCGGCGAAGAAAGACCCGCCATGCCGGAGCATGACGGGCTGACGCTGGACGATATCAAGCATTGGATCGACACCGCTGGGCGAGAGGAGCTGCTGGAGCTGATTTCCGCCGCCGCGGAGAAAATGAAGGCGCTGTAAACAGCGCAGGAAAAAGGGAGAAATGCAAATGCAGATCAAAACGGTGCAATGTCCCAGCTTTAGCATGGACTATTTTTGCTTCGGCTGCGGGAAGGAGCCTCTGGTAGTCCTGCCGGGGATCAGCGCCCTGCGGGTCGCCGATGCGGCAGACGCCGTGGCGGCAGCCTACCGGCTGCTGGCGGAGGACTTCACTGTCTACGTCTTCGAACGCAGAAACGACATGCCCCCGGTCTACCCGGTGCGGGACATGGCGCGGGACACCGTATCGGCGATCCGGGCGCTGGGCCTTGGGCCGATTTGCCTTTTCGGCGCATCCCAAGGCGGCATGATGGCCATGGAAATCGCCATAGAGCATCCGGAGCTGGTTCGACGCTTGATCCTTGGCTCCACCTCGGCCCGGGTCAGCCCGGAGCAGTACCGGCTGTTTGAGCATTGGATCAGGCTTGCCGAGGACGGGCAGGCGGAGGCGCTTTTCCTCTCCTTTGCCGAGGCTCTCTATCCGCCGGCGGTGTTCGAGCAGGTCCGGGAGGAGATGATCGTGGCTGCCAAGGCCGCCACCCAGGAGAATCTGCGGCGCTTCGCCATCCAGGCAGAGGGCCTGAAGGGCTTTGATCTTACCGGAAATCTGCATCAGATCGCCTGCCCGGTGCTGGTGATCGGGGATAAGGAGGACCGAGTGCTGGGCGGGGACGCCTCTTGCCAGATCGCGGAGCTGCTGCAGGGGCGGACCGACTGCGAGCTTTTCCTGTATGACGGCTACGGGCACGCGGCCTATGACCTGGCGCCGGATTATCGGGAGCGCATGCTGCGCTTCCTGGTGCCGGAGCGGGACTGAATGTCCGCCGGATCCCCGCTATAGCAAGAAGGGCAGGCACAAAGCCTGTCCTTCTTGCTATAGCGGGGATTCCGCTTCTCTCCCCTATCTGCGGTTCTCCATCCCCCAGTCACAGAGCTGATCCAGCACCCGCACCAGGGAGCGTCCCCGGGCCGTCAGCGTATACTCCACCTTGGGCGGGATCTGAGGATACACCGTCCGGCAGATCAGCTCGTCCTTTTCCAGTTCCTTCAGGTTCTGGCTCAGGGTCTTGTCCGCCACCCGGCCAAGATATCGCTGCATCTCGTTAAACCGCACCGGCTCGTATTCCATCAGGCAGTAGAGAATGATGGGCTTGTACTTGCCCGCAATCAGCGAGAGGGTATAGCTGTACCCTGTCTGGCTGAAATCCGCCTCTTCGATGCGCTTGCCTTCCATACTTTCCTCCAGGTTAGTATCTTTCAAACATGTTGGTACTTGTTTCTTTTCCGGCTCAATGGTATCATACTCTCAGTCAAAATACAAGAGAGGCGAAAGGAGAATCTCTATGAAAGACTTCGGCGTAAAACCCTATCTGTTTCCCATGCCCGTGTACATGATCGGCACCTACAACGAAGATGACACTGTGGACGCCATGGCCATGGCCTGGGGCGGCATCTGCGCGGAGGACATGGTGGCCCTGAACCTGGAGGAGGACCACAAGACCGTGGCGAACTTGAAGACCCGGGGCGCCTTCACCCTGTCCGTTCCCGGGCGGGACACCCTGGTGGCCTCGGACTTCATGGGCACCGCCAGCGCCAACAAATTTGCGGATAAGTTTCAGCGCACCGGCCTGCATGCCGTGAAGAGCAGCCGGGTGGACGCCCCCGTGATCACCGAGTATCCCCTGACCCTGGAGTGCGAGGTGGTGGAGATGCAGGACCAGCCCTACGGTCTGCGGGTGCTGGGCCGGATCGTGAACGTAATGGCGGATGAGAAGGTGCTGGACGAGCAGGGCCGCATCGACGGCGGCAAGATCGACGCCTTCCTCTTCGACCAGGTGCGCTTCGATTACTACGCCATCGGGGAGATCTGCGGCAAGGCCTGGAACTCCGGAAAGTCCCTGCTGAAGGAGTAAAATCTCCTCTTGTGTCGGCGCGAAAAAGGGCGTAAAATGGAGAAAAAAGGCGGCGCTGCCCGCCTGAAAAGCGAGGACGCCCCATGGAAACGCTCATTGAACTGATCGACGAGAGGCCGCTGGAAAACGTGCTGGGTGTGGAGATGTTCCGCCCCAGGCGGGTGCTGTATATCTGCCCGGAGGGCAGCTCCGACCGGCACAGCCGCCGCCAGCTTGGCGCCTACTTCCGGCACCGGCGGGTGGACGCCGAGCTGAAGTTCCTGCCCGTGAGCATGTACGATGCGGAGGCCGTGCTGCGGGTGCTGCGGCAGGCCGTGGCCCAATACCCGGACTGCGCGCTGGATATCACCGGCGGCACTGACGCCGTACTCTTCGCCGCAGGCCGCCTCTGCGCCGAGACGCCCATCCCGGTCTTCACCTTCAGCCGCAGGAAAAACTGCTTCTACAGCATCCAAAACGCCCCCTTTGCCGAAAAGCTGCCCTGCGATGTGGTCTACACCGTGGAGGACTGCTTTCTGATGGCGGGCGGCTCCCTGCGAAAGGGCCGGGTGGACAACGCCATTCTCTCCCGCTATCTGGAGGACTTTGACCCCTTCTTCGGCTTGTATCTAAAGCACCGGAAGGACTGGACCCGGATCGTGAACTATATCCAGCGCGTCTCCCCTGCCGCGGGCAACGGCGATACGCCCTTGGGGATCCGGGGCAGCTATACCGTCAAGGGTGAGCGGGGCAGCCGGATCGACGCGCCGGAGGAGGCGCTGCGGGATCTGGAGGCCCTGGGCTTTCTGCAGGAGCTGGACATTCGGCCGGAGGAGACGGTCTCCTTCCGTTTCCGGGACCGGCAGATCCGGGCCTGGCTGCGGGATGTGGGCAGTGTCCTGGAGCTCTATGTCTACAAGGCCTGCCGGGACAGCGGGCTCTTTGACGATGTGCTCACCAGCGCCGTGGTGGACTGGGAGAGCGACGGGCGCTCCAATCCGGTCTCGAACGAGCTGGACGTGATGGCCACCCGGTGCGTGACCCCGGTGTTTATCAGCTGCAAAACCTGTGACGTCAAGACCGAGGCTCTCAACGAGCTGGCGGTGCTGCGGGACCGCTTCGGCGGGCAGATCGCCAAGGCCGCCATCGTCACCGCCGAGCGGGGCGGCATCCCCATGCGGAACCGGGCGGCTGAGCTGGGCATCCAGGTCATCGATTTGGACGACCTGAAAAGCGGGCAAATCGGCAAGCGCCTGCGCCGCTTGATGAACGCAGAGCATTGAATTTCATCTACAAGAGGGCATCCGCCGGGAGCACATTCTTTCCGGCGGATGCTTTTGTTATAACCTGATTCGATAGCAGGCCATGAGATTTTGACGCTACCGCCGCTTTGTGAAATATGGTAGATTTTAAAAGGGATGATCCCATTGAATTTTGGATATTTCTAATAATATAATCTGAGGAGGCGTCACCATGAAGCACGATGCATGCGGTTTCGGTACCAAGGCCATTCACGCCGGGAATGGTAAGGATCAGCAATTTGGCGCTCTTTCCACGCCGATCTACCAGAGCTCTACCTTTGTTTTCGATAGCTGCGAGCAGGGCGGCCGCCGCTTCGCCGGGGCGGAGAACGGCTATATCTACACCCGTCTCGGCAACCCCACCACCTCAGTGCTGGAGAACAAGGTCGCCGCGCTGGAGGGAGGCGAGGCCTGTCTCGCCACCGCATCCGGCATGGGCGCCATCTCCTCCACGCTGTGGACCATTGCGGGCGCCGGGAAGCATATTATTGCCGACGGTACGCTCTATGGCTGCACCTTCGCCTTGCTGAACCACGGCGTCACCCGCTACGGCGTGGAGGTGGATTTCGTGGACACCTCCGATCTGGAGGCGGTGAAGGCCCATCTGAAGCCCAACACGGTGGCTGTATACCTGGAAACGCCCGCGAACCCCACCTTGAAGATCACGGATATCGCCGCGGTGGCTTCCCTGGTCCACGGCTATAATCAGGAGATCAAGGTGGTGTGCGACAACACTTTTGCCTCCCCTGCGCTGCAGAATCCCCTGTCTCTGGGGGCAGACGTGGTGGTCCATTCTGCCACCAAGTATCTTAACGGCCACGGGGACGTGGTTGCGGGCTTTGTGGTGGGTAAGGCGGACTTTATCGCCCAGGTCCGGATGTTCGGACTGAAGGACATGACCGGCGCGGTGATGGATCCCTTTGCCGCCTTCCTGATCCTGCGGGGCCTGAAGACCTTGGAACTGCGCATGGCTCGGCACTGCGAAAACGCCGCGAAGATCGCGGAATTTCTCTCGAAGCACCCGGCGGTGGAGAAGGTATACTACCCCGGCCTTGCAAGTCATCCCGGTCACGAGGTGGCCGCCAAGCAAATGAAGGCCTTCGGCGGCATGCTGAGCTTTGAGGTCCGCGGCGGCAAGGAGGCCGGCATGAAGCTGGTGAACAGCCTGGAGCTGATCACGGTGGCCGTTTCCCTGGGCGACGCGGAGAGTCTGATCGAGCATCCCGCCTCCATGACCCATTCCACCTACTCTGCCGAGGAGCTGGCGGCCTCCGGCATCGCCCCGGGGCTGATCCGCCTTTCCGCGGGCCTCGAGAACGCCGAGGATCTGATCGCAGATTTGGAGCAGGCCATGGCCCGGCTGTAAGCCCCCTTCCCCCGCCATCCACGCGCAACATCATAAGGAAAACCGGAGGATCCCTTTGGATCCTCCGGTTTTTTTGCCTCCAAATTCGGTTTTCTGCCCTTGCGAGGCAGTGCACGTATCTGTTTCGTTCTCACGCGGAAACGTGGGTTTCACTGCCGTAGGGGCGGATAGGATCCGCCCCCGATGGACGCCGGATCAGGTCCCGGGCGGCTGATAGCCGCCCCTACACCGCAGCCACGTCCCGTCCCCCTCCGGAGGGGCGGATCCCATCCGCCCGCTCACATGTCCGCCGTGATGCTCCGCAGCTTCTGCACGAAGTCCCGCTCCGTCTCCGTCAGCGGGCGGGAGCGGCGATGGATATAGCCCAGGCGCATATCCTGCTGCCCAGCCAGCGGGATGGCCGTGAGCCGCTCATCGGCATAGCCTTCCGGCAGGACGCCGCTGCCGGTGGAGACACAGTCCGTATGGGCCATGACGTTATAAATGGTGGCCCTGTCGCTGACGGTGACAAGGCGCTCAAAATCCGCGCCGGAGCCGGGCACCGCCTCCTCGGCAAAGCTCAGGTCGCTGTCCGACTGGGTGAAAACCACATGGGGATAGGCCCGCAGCTGCTCCACGGTGACGGCCTTCTCCCCCGCCAGGGGATGCTCCCGCCGCAGAAAGACTTGGGGCTGGAGATTCACCAGCGGCTCAAAGCACAGGCCGCTCTCCTCCAGGGCGCGGAACACCGCCCGCTCCGTCAGGTCCGAGACGAAGATCACGCCCAGCTCGCTCTCGCCCAGGGCCACCTCCCGGATCACGGCAGCCATGTCCATCTCCTTCAGGCTCAGCTGCATGGGCTGCTGATCCAGGCTGTTCAGCAGCTCCACAAAGGCCCGGGCGCAGAAGGGATAGCGCTGGGCCGCCACCGAAAGGCGCACCCAGTCCTTCCCTTTCCGGCGGGCATAATAGCGGTTCAGCTTCCTGCTCTGCTCCACGATGGGCGCGATCTGGGCCACCAGCTCCCGCCCGTCCTCCGTCAGGCTGATGCCCCGGTTGGAGCGGCGAAACACCGTGATGCCAAGCTCCCGCTCCACCTCCTGCATGGCGCTGGACAGGGCCGATTGGGACAGGAACAGCCGCTGGGCCGCTTTGTTGATGGAGCCGCAGCGGTCGATCTCCAAAAGATAGCTCATCTGCAAGAGGGTCATGGCTCTCCTCCTCCCCGGTCAGGTTGCCGCCGGGTATTCGCAGCACAGCAGCCGGTAAGGCGCTTCGTCCTCCTCAATGGCGGGGAAGCGGCCAACAGGCGGGTTAAAACGGTTGTCGCTGGTATCGTCGTTGCACTGGCTCACCTCGCCCAGCAGCACCGGCCCGGTGCCGGGCTCCACCTCAAAATCGTGGTAAAGCCGCTGGGTGATATGGATGCTCTCCCCCGGGGTCAGACGGATCTGGGCCCCGGCGGGCACGGTGAAGCGCCGCCCGTCGGTGCTTACGGTCACGTCCGATTCCCGGTCGATCTCCTCATCGGGCAGGGCATTGTACACCCGGATCAGCACATTGCCGCCGGCCCGATTGATGATGTCCTCGGTTTTGTACCAGTGAAAATGCATGGGGGAATACTGCCCTTCCTTCAGGTACAGCAGCTTCTCCGCGTATACCTTGGGATACTGCTCCGGCAAGCGGCGGCAGCCGTTGCGGATGGTGATGAGAGAAAAGCCCACCCGGTCAAAGTCCCCCAGTCCGTAGTCGGTAATGTCCCAACCCAGCATGCAGTCCCGGATCTCGTCAACCTCATGTCCCAGGGTCTGCCACTGCTCCGGGGTATAGGCGCAAAAGGGCGGCAGGGCGATCCGGTATGCCCGGATCATCTGTTCCATTTCCCGCAGAGCGGCGTTGATTTGGCTGCGCTTCATGCCTTCTCCTCCCCGGCAAAGAGGCCGTAATAGAGGGCGCCCACGGCCTGCCCGAAGCGGGCCACGCTCCCCTCCCAGCGGGCGGCCAGGGCCTGCATCAAAGGCGATGCAGCCAACTCTTCATCCGCCGCCTGCAGCTCCAGCTCCGGCGCCACGGCAGCGCAGCCCTCCCGGATCAGCGCGAAACAGCGGGGATGGCGCACAAAGCGCCCGAAGAGATAGCGCCGCTTGGTTTCCGGCTGCAGCAGCGCCTGGATTTCCCGGCTGATCCGCCCCAGATGGACGCCGATCTGGCGGAAGACTCCCTCCGCCGCCGGATCGCCCTCCTCCGCCCGGCGCATCAGTTGCTCCAGAGCGGGCTTGCGCCGATCCTCCGGCTGGGTCTTGACCCGGATCAGGCCATTTTGCAGCTCCGTCTCCTCCCCGATCAGGCCGGGATTGCGCTCCCAGGCCAGGCGGAAGGCCGCGGCCTGGCCCAGATAGCGCCGCGCGCCGGGCAGGCCGGAATTTTCGTTGCAGGTGGAGCGCAGATCCCCCGCAGGGATGCTGCGCTGGGGCCAACTGCCCAGGTCGATCATCAAATCGTACAGCTCCAGGGGGATGGGCGGCACGGTACCGTCCGCCCGAAGCCAGCCGCTGCCCAGGTCGGTGCCCAGGGAATGGGCAAACACGCCGCCGGAGAGCGCCTGGTCTTCGCCGGCGCAGGACAACTCCATCGCCGCGCTGAAGGCTGCCATGGTTCCGTCATTGAGGATCCGCACCTGGGCTCCCTCCCGGCAGAAGGCGGCAAGCCGCTGCCCCAGCGAGGAGAGCCGCAGCAGCTCCTGCTCATAAGCCTCGGGACTGTGCATCATGCGCATGCAGCGGGTCTTGGGCGTCTCGCCGCCCAGGATCCGGTCCCGGATCACCACGTCCGGGAAGCTCAAGCCCAGGGAATCCAGCCGGAGCTCCTCTCCCCCTGCCTTCTCCAGGCTCTCCTCCACCAGCTTCAGGATCGGGGCCATCAGCTCCTCCGCCGTCTCCAGCAGGGCAGGATTCCAGTCCAGCTCCTCCGCCAGCAGCAGCTCCCCGTCCCGGCTCAGAACGATCTTGATATCCGTGCCGCCCACGTCCAGCCCGCAGCGCAGGCCTTTACCGGCTGCCTCCGCAGCCCGGCGCAGCCGAGGCGCAAGGGCTCCTCCGTCCCGCCGCGGCTCCGGCGGCAGGGGCTGCCAGGCGGAGAGCGGCGCCAGCTCCATGCGGAAGGGCTCCAGCCCCTCCGCCGCGCAAAGGCGGCTGGACACCCGGGCAGGCTTGTCATAGCCCGGAGCGCGCAGCTCCATCAGCAGCTGGCGCAGCAGGCCCCAGCGGGCGTCCAGCGGGTCCAGCTGGACAAAAATCTCCAACCTGCGCCCGCCCCAGGCAGCAAGCAGGTTGTTGATGGCGGCCTTGCCATAATCCAGCGCCATGCGCTGCTCCTGGGCGCTCCGGGGATAGGCGAAGGGCAGGGCAAAGTCCCGCTGCCCACCGTCCAGCCGGGTCAGCCGCAGGATCAGGCAGGTGGCCTCCCCATCGCCCCGCAGGCCGTCTCGCATGTCCCCGATCCACACCGGCGTGCCCGCAGCGGCCAGGGACGTCCAAAATTGCAGTTTATTCATGCTCCTACTCCTTTACCGCAAGGCCCGCAGCCCGCAGCTCCCGCCGCAGGCGCGCCGTGTCTCCGCAGAAAACATGGGCCTGCATGCCCAGACGGATTGCCCCTTCCGCATTGGCGGGGCTGTCGTCCACGAAGAGGCAAGCCGCCGGATCCAGGCCAAAGGCCGCGAACAGCGCCTCATAAATCTCATGCTGGGGCTTCAGCAGCTTTCGATCCGCCGAGACCAGCATGCCCTGAAAATGCTCCGACCCGGGGATCCGGGGGAAATAGCGGTGCAGGGCGGACGTGGCGTTGGAAAGCAGATAAATACCGTAACCCCGGTCCGCAAGCTCCCCGACCAGCTCGGCCATGCCGGAAATGGGCCAGAGGGGCTCCTTCCACCAAAAGACGCAGCGTTCCGCCGCCTCATGCAGATGCAGGGGCAGCCGATCCCGGAAGCGGGCCAGCGCCTGAGATTCAGAAAGGGTGCCCCGGTCCAGGGACACCCATTCCACGCTTCCGAAGATTTCCCGGAGGAGGAGCCGGGCGTCCTCCCCCTCGGCTCCGATCCGGGCCACGATCCGGGCGGGATCCCAGGCAATGAGGACGCCGCCCATATCGAAAACGATGTTTTGTATCATACCGTTTCTTTCTCCGGTTTCTTTTTGATTTTCCCGCTGAGCTTCTCCCAGCGGCCGCGCCATTTCTTCCGGGCATCCAGCCGCTCGCCCAGATCCCGGGCGCCCACGCCGTAGACCAGGTACAGCACAATACCCGAGACGATCATGATAAACACGGTGGCGGCAAGCTGCCGGCCCTGGGCGTTCATGTTGGAGCCGCGGGAGGAGTCGCCCAGCATGCCCTGGATGACCATGGCATAGGTCAGGGCGTTGCCGCTGTGGAAGGTGTAGGACATGTCAAACTCCGTAAAGAGGGAGTTGAAGTTCAGCGCAAAGACCGCGAGAACGCTTGGCAGGATGATGGGCAGCTTCACCTTCAGGAAGGTGCGCAGGCCGCTGGAACCCAGATTCTTGGCCGCGTCCTGCAGCTCCTCGTCAATGGCGTAGAAGGATGCCTTGATCATCCGCAGGGAGAATGGCAGCTTGGTCACCATATAGGCCATGATGATGAGCAGGCGCACGTTTTCTCCCTTGCACAGGTTCTGATAGCCCACATACCAGACGTCGTTGCTGTTGAAGTAGGTCCGGTAGGAATAGCAGATGAGGATGGTGGGCAGCAGCCAGGGGAAGAGCAGCGCGTATTCCAGCACCACGCCGGAGCCCTTGTTCTTTTTCTTGAAGATATAGTTGCAGGCAACCACCACCAGCACGCAGGCCAATGCCGCCGCCACGGCGGAGAGCACAAAGCTCAGCTTAATGCCGCCCAGGGTCTTCTCGTTGGAGAAGACGCCGGAGATGGAATTGCTCACGGTGACGGTGTGGCCATTGCCCTTCTCATAGGAGTAGTCCTGGCTGCCGAAGAAGTTGATGAAGGTCAGCTCGCTCAGATCCAGGCGCTTGCCCTTGATGGCCCCGTAATTCTGGAAGGAGAAGAGAATGATCATCACCACAGGGGTCATGTAGATGATGAAGAGCACATAGGCGTAAATATGAGCGATCACATTCCAGAAGGGATTGGTGATCTTCTGCTTCTGCAGCTTTGCCTTGGTCTTGGAGACGGAGAGATAGTGTCCCCTTCTCTCATAGGCAGACAGCACCGTCAGCAGCAAGATGGTGAACATGGCCAGGATGATGGACAGCAGCGCCGCCCGCGCCTGGGGGAAGGACTCATCCGCCGTCACTGCGGAGGCCAGACGGACGATCTCGGGGTTGATGGAGTCATAGCCGATGATGGTGGGGGCGGACATGGCGCACAGGCCCGTGATAAAGGTCATGACCGTCAGCGAAAACAGAGTGGGCAACAGAGTGGGCAGCACCACCTTCCACAGCACCTTGAAGGGCCTTGCGCCCATATTCCGCGCCGCCTCCACGGTATTGTAGTCGATACTGCGGATGGCGTTTCGCAAAAACAGCATGTGGTTGGAGGTACAGGCGAAGGTCATGGTGAAGAGCACCGCGTTGAAGCCGGAAAACCAGCCGGTATTAAAGTCGGGAAACCGCTTGGCCAGGGCGGAGGTGAGGATACCGGTGTCGGAGTAGAGGAACATGTAGCCGGTGACCAGGGCCACGCCGGAGTAAATCAGCGTGGTCATATAGCCCAGACGGAGGATCTTGGCGCCCTTGATGTCAAAATACTCCGTGAGCAGCACCAGGGAGATGCCCACCACGTTCACCGTGATGACCAGGCAAATCGCCAGCTTCAGCGAGTTCCACACATATTTGCTCATGCTGCCCGCCAGGAAAAAGCGGATGACCGCGAAGGGGTCCGCCTCGCCTGCGGCGTTCTTTTCCTTAAAAATGCTGGTTAGGGTGTTCAGGCAGGGCATAAGCATGAAGCCGAAGAACAGGAAGGCGAAAAGGCACAGGCCCACCATCTGGAGGATCCATTCCGCGCTGAGCCTGTTTTCGCGTCTCAGGCTGCCGTTCATTTCTCCACCTCGTTTTCTTCGGTGGGCTCATAGGCCATGATGTCCCGGGGATCCAGGATCACCTGAACCTGCTGGCCCTCCTCATAGATCCGCACGCCGTCGTTCTTCTCGATGACCTTGATGGTCTGGCTGCCCAGATCAATGTAATACTTGATGTAAAGCCCGTAGTACTCCCGCATGGTCACAACGCCGTCCAGCGCCACCTGACCGGGCAGGGGCTCCACGTTCACATGCAGCCGCTCCAGGCGCACATAGTTGTGCTTGCCCGGGTCCACCGGCGCTCCTGCCTTCACCAGCTGATCCATCACGCCGTCGGACAGGCGATTGATATCTCCAATGAAGTTGCACACGAACTCCGTCTTGGAGAAGTTATAGACCTCGTTGGGGGTGCCGATCTGCTCGATATAGCCCTTGTTGAACACGGCGATCCGGTCGGACAGGGTCAGGGCCTCCTCCTGGTCGTGGGTGACGTAGATGGTGGTGATGCCGAATTCCTTCTGCATCCGCTTCAGCTCGTTGCGCAGCTGCACGCGGAGCTTGGCGTCCAGGTTGGAAAGGGGCTCATCCATGCAGATGATGGCCGGGCCCGTCACCAGAGCGCGGGCAATGGCAACGCGCTGCTGCTGGCCGCCGGAGAGCTGGGACACGGCCTTCTGAAGCTGCTCGTCGCTGAGATCCACCTTCCGGGCGATCTCCCGCACCTTCTGGTCGATCTCCTGCCGCTTCATGTGCTTGACCTTCAGGCCAAAGGCAATGTTGTCATACACCGTCATGGTGGGGAAGAGCGCATAGCTCTGGAAGACGATGCCGATCTCCCTTTTCTCAATGGGCACATGGGTAATGTCCCGTCCTTTGACCATCACCGTACCGGAGGCCGGCTCGATAAAACCGGTGATGGTGCGCAGCGTAGTGGTTTTGCCGCAGCCGGAGGGCCCCAGGAAGGTGAAGAATTCCCCTTCCTTTACCTGGACATTGATATCATGCAGGGCAGTAAAATCTCCGAATTTTACCACGATGTCTTTGAGCTGGATCATAAAGCATTTCTCCTTTTCAATGGCTCTCTATCGCTATGAGCATCCGAGAGCCGCCCGCTTCGGGCAGTTCTCGGATACCCACATGCCAATATGGGTATGGCGAGCCGGTTGCCCGGCTCGCCATATGGAATTTCAAACGCTTTGCTTACTCGGCCTTCTGGGTCAGAGTCGCCCAATCCAGGTTGTCCCAGTCGGGCTCTTCCTTCGCGGAGGAAGCGTCCTTCCAGTAGAAGCCCAGGTTGGTCATGATGTTGGTCCACTCGGCGCTGTGGGCGGCAACATACTCGGCATAGGTCATGCCGGTGCCGGCAACCTCGGTCAGCGCGAAGTTGGGGATCTGGTAAATGGCAGGGATGCCTTCGGGGTACAGGGCGTTGGCAGCAACAGTGTTGCAGGGGAAGGAGTCGAACTGCTCGCCCCAGGCAGCCTGGACCTCAGCGGAGCCAAACCACTCGGCGAAGGCCTTGACCGCCTCGGTCTCTTCCTCGGTGCGGCCTTCCCGATCCAGGATGCCGATGTACTCGGCGATGTAGTAGGTGCCGTCCTTGATGTCAACCAGGGCCCAGTTCTCAGGGTTCATGGTGCCGACCAGGGGATGCTCGCTGGAGTCGGCAGCGGTGTCGATGGAGCCGTACAGGGAGGAGGAGTAGTACTCGGAGATGGCCACATCGCCGCGGTTCAGAGGATCGATGCCGTACTTCCAGTCATCGCCGCCGAACTTACCGTCGGCGCAGAATTTCCACAGGGTCTTCCAGCCGTCGATGGAAATGCCGCCGGCAGGAGAGGAGGGATCCACGAAGGGATAGAGCATAGCGGAGTTGATGTTGGCGTTGGTGGTGCCGCCGACCTTGTTCTGGCGGTACCAGGTGTAGCCGGAGTCAACCACGTCGGCCCAGTGGTCGAAGTGCAGCTCCTCGCCGTTGGTGCCGAACTCGTCGTTGCGGTACAGCATCAGGACGTTCTGGATGACAATGCCGTAGGCCTTGCCGTCGTACTTGTACTCGCCAACCTCGTCAGCCCAGGTGGGAGTCCAGTCCATGACGGACAGGTTCTCGTAGCCGCCGTTGAGCAGCTGGCTCCAGCGGGTCTCGTTCAGGCCGAAGATCAGGTCGCCGTCTTTGTTCTCGTTGGCAGCCTGAACGGCAGCGGTATCGCCGGAGTAGACGTCGTTGGTGTCCAGGCTAATGGTAAAGCCGGCCTCAGCAGCCGCCTCAACCAGCCAGGTCACGCGC
Organism: uncultured Oscillospiraceae bacterium; assembly: GCA_964395795.1. Lineage (GTDB taxonomy): Bacteria > Bacillota > Clostridia > Oscillospirales > Oscillospiraceae > Limivicinus. The sequence goes on along the minus strand of CAYNBS010000006.1, from coordinate 8,691 downwards.
TCGGCGGAGTTGGAGTTGGAGTAGATCCGGATGGTGTAGCCGGAGTAGTCCTTCTGCTCCGTGGTTTCTTCCTGCTCGGTGGTTCCTTCCTGCTCGGCAGTCTCATCCGTGGCATTTTCCGTGGAACCGCCGCAGGCGGCCAGGGCGAAAACCATCGCGAGTGCAAGCAGAAGCGCTAAGAACTTCTTCATTTTGTTTTCTCCTTTTTTTCATATTTATGTCGATACTTCCGGGAAGGCAGGGCGGAGGTCGAAACGAACTCGATGATCCGATCCGCTCTCCCCTGGCGAAAATATTAACAACTTGTTAAACACATTTTAATATAGTTTTTTAGCATGCAAAAGTCAATCCATGGCGGGGGAGAAGCGCGCACTTTCATGGCATTGCACAAATTTTGCTTCCAATTTTTGTTGAACTTTTTTTGCTCCATCGCGTAGGATGGAGAGGGGGGATCGCATTGCGGCAAATCCGCTATGACCGGGAAAAGGCCGTGGCCTATGCCCAGCGCTGGGCTTTGGGTCGAAATCCCGCGTACTTTGATTTTGAAACGCTGGGCGGCGACTGCACCAATTTTGCCTCCCAGTGCCTTTACGCCGGAGCCGGGATCATGAACTACAGGCCCCAGACCGGCTGGTTCTACCGAAGCGACGACGACCGGACGCCCTCCTGGACGGCGGTGGAGTATCTGTTCCGCTTTCTCACCGGGAACCTGAGCGTTGGGCCCTTTGCCCGGCCGGTTTCCCAGGCGGAAGCAGAACCGGGCGACCTGGTGCAGCTGGGAACGCGGGCAGGGCTTTTCTATCACTGCCCGGTGATCACCGCCGTCTATCCGGAGATTCTGGTGGCCGCCCATAGCTTCGACGTGCTGAACCGACCTCTCCGCTCCTACGACTATGAAGCCGTTCGCTTTCTGCATCTTGAGGGCGTGCGGACCTGGTAGGGCGCAAAAACGCCTCAGACGGAAGCAATCCGACTGAGGCGTTTCAAGGTGTAGATAAGCCCCTATCCTGTCATTGCGAGCCTGCCACGGCAGGCACTGGTTCAAACCAGGATTACTTCTTCACGATCAGCACGCTGCGGGCCGGAAGCGTATACTCGGTAACGGTTTCCGCCTCATCGGGCGAAGAAGACGGATCCGTATCCAGCAGAATGTGCCAGCTGCCCTCGGGAAGGTCGGCGTGCATCTCCGTGTCGTTGGGATTGATGATGGCGTAGGCCACCGTCTCCCCCGCCATGCTCCAAGTGACAGCGATGGCGTTATTCTCCAGCAGCTCCGCGGTGACCTCCGCCTGGGTGAAGAAGGCGTTCTCCCGCCGCATGGCGATCAGGCCGCGGTAATACTGCGCCATCTGCCACTGCTCGCTTTCGGGGGTCAGGGCCTCCCAATCCAGGTTGTTTACCTCATCGGAGGAGGCATAGCTGTTGGCGTCGCCCCCCTTGGTGCGGAGCATCTCCTCCCCCGCCAGGAAGAAGGGCGTGCCACGGGAGAGCATCACCGTAGCAGCGCAAAGGCGCACCATCGAAAGCCGTTCTTCGTCCGTGGCCTGGGGGTTGGCGGCCAGCAGCTTATCCCAAAGGGTGTTGTTGTCGTGGGAGGAAACGTAGTTCACCACCATGGCGTTCTCCACCGACCAGGTGGCGGCGTTGCTCTTGGCTCCGCCGCAGATGCCGAAGGCCACCTTCCCGGCGGTGACGGCGTTCACGCTGCCATTGGCGTAACCGCAGTCCTTCGCGTCAAACACGCTGCCCTTCAGTCCGTCCCGGATCACGTCGTTGAAAACGGCCACGCCGCCGATGGCCCCCTCGCTGGGAACAATCTGCTTGATGTTGGCCTGGTTGGCCCGGTCATTCTCCCGCAGGGAGGAGCTGCCGCCGGTCCAGCCCTCGCCATAGAGGATGGCCTGGGGGTTCACCTGGTGCACGGCCTTTTCAATGGCCTGCATGGTTTCCACATCATGCAGCGCCATCAGGTCAAAGCGGAAGCCGTCCACCTTGTACTCCTTCGCCCAATAGACCACGCTGTCCACCATGTACTTGCGGAACATGACGCGGTTGGAGGCGGTTTCGTTGCCGCAGCCGCTGCCGTTGGCGGGGCTGCCGTCCGCGGTAAAGCGGTAGTAGTAATAGGGCACGATCCGGTTCAGGCTGGAGTCCAGGGAATAGGTGTGGTTGAACACCACGTCCATCACCACGCCCATACCGTTTGCATGCAGGCTCTGCACCATCTGCTTGAACTCGGTGATCCGCACCTCGCCGTGGTAGGGGTCGGTGGAATAGCTGCCCTCAGGGGCATTGTAGTTCTTGGGATCGTAGCCCCAGTTGAACTGGGCTCCCTCCCCGGTTTCATCCACCGTGGCGAAGTCATACACCGGCTGCAGGTGCACATGGGTGATCCCCAGCTCCTTCAGGTAATCCACGCCCACGGGCAGGCCGCTCTCATTGGTCAGCCCCGTCTCGGTGAAAGCCAGATACTTGCCGGGGTACTGGGACGCCTTGATGCCGTTGGAGAAATCCCGCACATGGACTTCCCAGATCACCGCGTCCCCGTAGCAGCTCAGGCCCGGGTCAAAGCTGCTGTCCCGGAAGCCCTCCGGGTCCGTCAGCGACAGATCCACCACCATACCCCGGTCTCCGTTCACGCCCACGGCGCGGGCATAGGGGTCGACCGCCTCCTGCTCGCCCACTGCGGTGGTGACGGTGTAGGTATAATAGGTACCGTGACCGCAGGGGGCCGTGGCGCTCCACACGCCCTTCTCGCCCAGGCTCATCTCCAGGCTTTCATAGGCCTCGCAGTCGTTGCCCGCTTCAAACAGGTTCAGCACCACCCGGCTTGCGGTAGGGGCCCAGACCTTGAACTGGGTCTCCCCGCCCCGGATCACTGCGCCCAGATCGTCCCCGTCATAGGTGTAGTTTGCAACAAAGTCTTCGCTGTCAAAAATATCCGTAGGCACGGCGGTGATCTCCCCGTAACCTTCGATCTCCACGGTATAGGCCTTGGTCACGTCCAGATCCTCCTTCACGGTAATGACGCCCATGGTCACCCGATTGTTCAGGCTGGATAGCTCCTCGATCTCCAGCTCCTGTCCGTCCTGCCGCACATGGATCTGCTCCAGGCTCTCGATGCTCATGGCAGGGCTGATGACATAGCGGATCTCCCGGGTGGAGAGGATGCCCGCCAGGGTGAAGCTGCGGATGGGGTTGAGCGTCACGCCGCCGTCATCGCTCAGATACTGCATGCTGTCGCCGGGCTGAAGATAGATCACCGTGTCCGGCCCGGTCATGGTGACAAAACGGTCGTCCTCCACGTCCTTGGTGGCGTCGCCCCAGGAGCTGCCGCCGGGATCGGAGCAGTTGCGGCGGACGATGAAGCCCACCTCCGTCACATCCTCCGGCACGTTCACCATGCACTTGACGCCGTAGGCGCAGGGGTGGAACAGCTCCCCATGTCCGTCCTTGCCGGGGAACCAGACCCACACGTCGCACTTGCTGTAGTCCGCGGAGTCATGCCGCCAATAGAGCGTCAGCTGATTGCAGCCCGGCTCCCGCTCCAGCACATATTCCTCCTCCGGCTCAGGTTCCGGGGTCGGCTCATCCGTGGGCTCCGGGATGGGCGCGGCAGTCTCCGCCGGCTCCTCCGCCGGGGCAGGACTGCAGCCCGCCAGCAGCGACAGGGTCATCACCAGCGCCAGAAGCAACGCAAATAATCTTTTTTTGTTCATAGGATCTCCCTCGCTTTCTCAAACTCAGGTTATTTCCTCCCGATTCATGGTATCATTTCTCCCCGGGAAAGTCAACGTCCGGGGCCTTGCCCGCCGCACCGGAAGGTGCTACAATAACGGCAAATGTATAATAAGAAGGAATCTGCGTGAAAACCAAAACCGAAACCGTCTATGTGCCTGGCCCGGCGGGATACCTGCGCGCCCTGCTGATCCGTCCGGTCGATCCCCTGCCCGCTGAAGGCGCGCCGGGCGTGCTGTGGATCCACGGCGGCGGCTACTCCACCGGCATGCCGGAAATGGCCTGGTTTGCCCGGGCCATGGATCTGGTGCGCAAGCACGGCGCCGTGGTGCTGGCGCCGGACTACCGCCTCTCCCGGCAGGCGCCCTACCCCGCCGCGCTGGAGGACTGCTGGGCCGCCCTGCGCTATCTCAAGCAAAACGCAGCGGCCTGGGGCGTGCGGAGGGATCAGATCATGGTGGGCGGTGAAAGCGCAGGCGGCGGGCTCTGCGCCGCGATCTGCATGCTGGCACGGGAGCGGGGCGGGGTGAACATCGCCTATCAGATGCCCCTCTACCCCATGCTGGACGACCGGGACACCCCCTCCTCCCGCCATAACCACGCCCCCATCTGGAACACCCGGCGCAACCACCGGGGCTGGCGGCTTTATCTGGGCAAGCTGTACGGCAAGGAGGTGCCCCCTACCGCCGCCCCCGCACGGCAGACGGATTATGCCGGTCTGCCCCCGGCCTACACCTTTGTGGGGGATATCGAGCCTTTCTATTGGGAGACTCTAAGTTATGTAAACCATCTCCAGGCTGCGGGAGTGGAGGCCTCCGTGGATGTATACAAAGGCTGGTTCCACGCCTTTGACTTGTTCTTCCCCTGGTCGAAGCGGGGGAGGACCGCCATCCGCCGTTTTCGGGAGCATTTTGCCTATGCCAAGGGGCACTATTTTGCCGAAAACGGGGAGGATTGAGCCCCAGCGTATCGGTCGCCGGGCGGCTGATAGCCGCCCCTACACCGCATCAACGCCCCATCCCCCTCCGTAGGGGATGCGGATTGCCACGCTTGTTTTTTTGTCATTGCGAACCAGTGACCGATGTCACTGGTGTGGCAATCCGTTCTCTCGCAGATTTCGCAGGGACGGGGGATACGGATTGCCACGCCTGCCGTTGCCAGGCTCGCAATGACAAGATTGGAAACGTAAGTTCTCCTCCGTAGGGGCGGATATCATCCGCCCGCCCGTGGGACACGCGGAGCAGGTCCCGGGCGGCTGATAGCCGCCCCTACGAAAAACCGTGGGGCGGATCCGCACATTGCTGCGGATCCGCCCCACGGTTTATGCTTCTCTTGCCTCGGCCTGCTCTTGGGTGAGCTTTTTCGCCAGGCGCAGCACACGGCTGGCGTTTAATTCCAGCTGCCTGCGGCTCAGCTTTTTCTTCTTCGCGGCCTTGAGGATGGCCTTCCAGTCCCCCTTGCCGCCGGGCATGGTCAGATCCCCGCCCGCGGCGGCGATGCGCCCGGCGTTGGGCGCCTTGAACTTGCCCTTGCCCTGCATGGCGCCGATGATCCAGTCCGTCATGACGATCCCCTCGAAGCCAAACTCGCAGCGCAGGATCTTCTCGATCAAATCCCGCTGCTCTGCGGTGTGTACCCCGTTAATCAGGTTGTAAGAGGTCATCAGGGCCATGGGCTGGCTCTCCCGCACGCAGATGCCGAAGCCCCGCAGATACAGCTCCCGCAGCGCCCGCTCGCTCACCTGGGAGTTGGAATTGTAGCGGTTGCGCTCCTGGTTGTTGGCGGCGAAGTGCTTGATGGTCACGCCGCAGCCGGGATGCGCCTGCACGCCTCGGGTGATGGCGGCGGCCATCTTGCCGGAGAGCAGCGGATCCTCGGAATAATACTCAAAGTTCCGTCCGCAGCGGATGTCCCGGTGCAGATTCAGCGCTGGGGCCAGCCACAGGTGCACGCCGAAGCGCAGCATCTCGTCCCCCACGATATCGCCGCAACGCTCCGCCAGCTCCTCATTCCAGCTCTGGGCAATGGCGGTGCCGATGGGGATGGCAGTGGCGTACTGATGCCGCAGCTCCCCTGTCCTCTTCTTGCCGCCGAAGCGGCGCATGGCCCAGGCCACCGGAGCGGGCATCAGCTCCAGGATGCTCTCCGGCATGGTCTCCCCCTGGGGATGGACGCCCTTTTCGTCCACGGTGTAGCTCTTGCTCAGCCGCAGGCCGGCAGGCCCGTCCGCCATCACCAGGGAGGGCACGCCCTTCTCCCGCAGGGCCCGGGTCGTCTCCCCCGCAGCGCCTGCCACGCTTCTGCCCGCGTTGCCGATCACGCTCATGGCGCCGCCGCCCTCGAAGGCGCCCACGCCCATCAGGGCCAGCTCCTCCAGGCTCAGCTCCTCCGCCAGAGGCTCGATCTCCTCCTTGCGCTTATAGGAGACCTTCTCTTTCTTGATCTTCTTGGCCCGGAAGCGCAGCGTCCGCAGCAGCGGGGCCTTCCCCCGCTCCCGTTTTTCCGGCTTCCAATCCTTGAAATCCGGCTTGCCGCAGCAGGGACGGCACTGGAGGGTGTCCGCCTCCTTGTTCAGCTTCAGGGCGCCCACGCACCTGGTCTCCCCACTGCTGACGCCCAGGCGCAGCAGATAACGCCCCTTCTCCAGGGTCCAGACGCTGTTGAGCGCGTCGTAATAGGCCAGATCCCGCAGGGCGAATGAGAGGCTGACTTCCTCTGTCTCCCCGGGCTGCAGCTCCTTCGTCTTGGCAAAGGCCGCCAGCACCTGCCAGGGCTGGGCGATCTCCTCCCCGGGCTGGGAAACGTAGAGCTGCACCGTCTCCTTCCCGGGGAAGGCGCCGGTGTTCTGTACCTTTGCCGTCACGGTGACGTTCTCCCCCTCCCGGCGGACGGTGCCGGGCTTCACGCTGAAATCCGTGTAGCCCAGACCGTAGCCGAAGGGGAACAGGGGTGTCTTCTTCACCGTGTCAAAATAGCGGTAGCCCACGAAAACGCCCTCTTTGTACCGGGTCTCGTCCCGACCGCCGAAGCTGCCCACGTCGGGGTAGTCCTCCCAGGCGGCCCAGGTGGTGCTCAGCTTGCCGGAGGGATAAGCCTTCCCCAGCAGCAGATCCGCCAGGATATTGCCCGTCTCCACCCCCAGCTGGCTCAGCAGCAGGATATTCTCCACCTCTGCCAGAGGGCTCAGATCCACCACGCCCCCCACGTTCAGCACCAGCAGGAAGCGGCGGTATTTCTTTTGCAGCGTGAGGATATCCCGCTTTTCCGTCTCGGTCAGCAGAATATCGCCCGGCACAGGCTCCCGGTCCGAACCCTCGCCGGAGATGCGGGAGAGGACGTACACCGCCGTGTCCCCCTCGCCATAAAGCGGGATGGTATACTCCGGCTCCGGCATCACGGCGCCCATGTATTCCAACGCGGCGATCTTGTGCTCCCGCTTGGCCTTGGCCTTCAGCTCCGCCAAGAACTGCGCCCTGGCAGCCTGGTGGAAGGTCGCATAGGTCTCCAGCCAAACCTTGCTGGTCACGGTGAAGCCCGCGTTTTCCAGCCCCTCCTCCACGGTGACAAAATACCGGGAGTTCACCTCGCCCGAGCCGGTGCCGCCCTTGACGGTGGCCCTGGCGCCGCTGCCGAAGAGGGCGATAGTCCCCGCTTCCTTCAGGGGAAAGTCCCCGTTGCGGCGCAGCAGCACCGCGCATTCCGCCCCCAAGCGGCGAAGGGTCTGGGCGTGTTCCCGTTCATATGTCTGCAGTTCCATGGTGAAACCTCCCCTTCGGAAATGTATGGAGTTTCCGGTTTACTCGATGCCCTGCTGCTTGCACCAGATCTTCATGATCAGGTTCACCGGCAGGAATTTGACCAGCCGCACCTGCCGCCGCACAGGGTGGCCCAGGATGGACACGGTCTTTTTCTTCCGCCAGTCCTTCATTGCCTGCGCCGCCACCTCTTCCGGGCCGTACCAGCGGTCCACATAGCGGATATAGTCGTCATGCCGGGCGTGCTGCTGGAACTCCGTCTTGATCCAGCCGGGGCAGATGCACATGACGTGGATCCCCCGGGGGCGCAGCTCCCGGCCGATGGCCCGGGAGAAATTGAGCACATAGCTCTTGCTGGCGCCGTACACTGCCTGATAAGGCACCGGCTGCCAGGCCGAGTTGGAGCCCATGTTGAAGATGGCCGCCCCCTCTGTCATATAGGGCAGGGTGACATGGCACATGGCGGTGAGGGTCAGAGCGTTGAGCCGGGCGCTGTGGAGCTGTTTTTCCAGATCCTTCTCCTCGAAGGGACCGAAGACGCCGCAGCCCGCAGCGTTAATGAGCAGGCGCACCTCCGGCTTCTCCTTTTCCAGCAGTTCCCGGTAGCCCTGCACCCCGGCATCCTCCGCCAGATCCAGACAGACCGGCCGGATGGGATTGCGGCACTTCTCCTTCAGCTCCAGAAGCCGCTCCTCCCGCCGGGCGATGACCCAGATTTCGTCAAACCGCTCCTGCTTGTCCACTGCCAGGACGAACTCCCGCCCGATCCCGGCGGACGCGCCGGTGATAACCGCAATCTTCATGCCGCTGCCTCCTCTGCCCGCCAGGCGGGCTTTTTTTCTATTGTAGTACGCCGTCGGGCAGATTGCAAACAAAAAAAGCAGCCGTCCCGGGAATTGGGCACATCCCCGTCTCTCCACCCTGTTATTGCGAACCTGCCGAAGGCATAAGTTCGCGTTTCCAAATCAAAGATTTGGACGCTCACTTAAGTGCACACACTGGCGTGGCAATCCGTCTCCCCTGCGAGGGAGGAGACTTGCCTGCATTTCTTTTCCGCTTGCGGGGAACGCGGAAAAGAAATCAAGGAATTCGCCAGTGTTTGCACTGGCTCATGCAGGCCACCTATGTGGCCTGCAGACATGATTGGCGCTTTAGCTTGACTAAACCCCTGGTTCTACCAGGGGTGGATAAAAAAGCC
>CAYNBS010000005.1:0-88998 GCA_964395795.1 uncultured Oscillospiraceae bacterium | reverse complement strand
AGGAACGGCAAAATTTTTTGCACTTCTATTGCTTCTTTATCACACATAAGCAAATACAGCGGGAGGATAACACTTCCCGCTGTTTTCTATCAGATTTTTGGAAAACAGAGCGGCAATTTGCAGTTTCCTGTTTTCATCGTCGGCGGAATTATGATATAATATTTTTCAATTGAATGTGCACTTTCAAAACAGCGATAAATTAGAGAGAGGGAGAATACACATGGCGGACATTTCGAGAGAACAGAATGCGCTGTTCAGCACCATATACAAGATCGCGACGGATTTGGTTCATGCCGGACATGTTTCAGAGTGGGATTTCAAGTCCTATGTTCTCGTGACGATGTTCTATCGCTACATTTCTGAAAACCTGACCGCATATATCAACGCGGGAGAGCATGCTGCTGGGAATGAAGGCTTTGACTATGCAGATCTCCCCGACGCGGATGCTGAAGGCGCTCGGGACGATCTGATCCAGGAAAAAGGTTTCTTCATACTTCCCTCCGAACTGTTCTGCAACGTGCGTGCTACAGCAGCGAAGAATGAAAACCTGAACGAGACCATTGAGCGGGTTTTCCACCATATCGAGGAATCGGCCAAGGGCAGCGACTCTGAAAACAGCTTTGCGGGGCTGTTTGATGATTTTGACGTCAATAGCAAATCCATCGGAGAGACCGTTGCCAAGCGCAACAAGGTCCTGGTTGCTCTGCTGGATGGTGTGGCAAGGATGCCGCTTTACAGTACCGAGGGAATAAACGCCGATCTGTTTGGCGACGCATACGAATATCTTATGGGCATGTATGCTGCCAACGCAGGGAAAAAGGGCGGTCAGTATTTCACGCCTGCGGACGTTTCTGAGCTGCTGACCAGGCTCGGCACCATCGGGAAAAAGACAATCAATAAGGTGTACGACCCCGCCTGCGGCTCTGGTTCTCTGCTGCTCAAGGCCGAGCGGGTCCTCGGCAAGGAGAACATCCGGCAGGGTTTCTTCGGTCAGGAGATCGACCTTACCACATATAACCTCTGCCGTATCAATATGTTCTTGCATAATGTCGAGTTTGACAAATTCAGCATCGTTCGGGAAGACACCCTTATTTCTCCGCAGCATTGGGACGATGAGCCGTTTGACTTGATCGTTTCCAATCCTCCGTTCTCCGTTCCCTGGGAGGGAGACAAGAACCCGCTCCTGATCAACGACCCGCGTTTCTCTCCAGCCGGAGTTCTCGCACCTGCGGGCAAGGGAGATATGGCGTTCATCATGCACAGCCTCTCCTGGCTGGCTTCTGATGGCGCGGCGGCTATCGTCTGCTTCCCCGGTATCATGTATCGCGGCGGCGCGGAGCAGAAGATCCGGAAGTATCTGATTGACAACAACTTTGTGGATGCTGTGATCCAGTTGCCCGCCAACCTGTTCCTGAACGTGACCATATCCGTCGACATCATGGTTCTGCGGAAGAACAAGAAGGACAACCGGGTTTTGTTCGTCGATGCCTCCGGCGAGTGCGTCAAAGTCACGAAGAACAATCGGCTTTCCGATGATAATATCGCCCGTATCGTTGGCGCGGTGGCTGACCGCAGCGAGATCAAGCATTTCTCCCACCTGGCATCTTATGATGAGGTCGCGGATAATGGCTATAATCTTTCCGTTTCCACATATGTGGAGGCTGAAGATACCCGTGAAAAGGTTGATATCAAAAAGCTGAACGCTGAGATTGAGGAGATTGTCGCACGTGAAGCGACCCTCCGGGCTGAGATCAATGCTATCATCAAGGAAATTGAGGTGGCAGAATGAGCAAGCTGGATGATCTGATTGCGGAACTTTGCCCCAATGGGGTGGAGTTTAGACCGCTGGAACAGTGTTGCAAGATTCTTGATAACAGAAGAAAACCTGTTACAAAGGCGGCAAGAGAGGTGGGGCCTTACCCCTATTATGGCGCGAATGGTATTCAGGATTATGTTTCTTCCTATATATTTGATGGCACTTTTGTCCTTGTCGGTGAAGATGGAAGTGTAGTAACACCCAATGGAAAACCTGTTGTAAATTGGGCAACAGGGAAGATTTGGGTCAACAATCACGCGCATATCATTGAAGAAGGTAATACAGTTCTTCTTCGCTTCTTGTTCCATTATCTGCAAACAGTAAATGTTGCGCCTCTTATTCATGGGAACATTCCTAAGTTGACAGGTGGCGTTTTTCGCGCGATCAAGATTCCTGTCCCGCCGCTGCCTGTGCAGCGTGAAATTGTCCGTATTCTGGACAATTTCACGGAGCTTACAGCGGAGCTTACAGCGGAGCTTACAGCAAGAAAAATACAGTATGAGTATTATAAAAGCGATGTGTTCTCTCAGATTGATTGCGAACAAGTGAGATTAGGAACCGTGTTACAATCGATCCATACTGGACTTAATCCAAGACAGTTTTTTCAGCTTAATACAGATGACGCCAAGAATTATTATGTTACAATCAGAGAGTTCAAAGGCGGGCACTTGCGTTTCGATGAAAAAACAGACAAAATAAACGATTATGCTTTGTCTCTGTGCAATAATCGTTCAAATCTCGAAGTTGGTGACGTGCTGTTTTCTGGAACAGGAACGATTGGAGAAACCTATGTCATAGAAACACCGCCAACCAGTTGGAATATAAAAGAAGGAGTATATGCCTTAAAGCCTAATCAAAAGAGGATTCTTCCCAAATACTTGAAATACTATCTTTCAATCAAGGAAATGCATGAGAGATATGCTGTGCTTTCAGAGGGGGGAACCGTAAAAAGTATTTCCATGAAGAAAATGGAAGATTTGCAGATAAAAGTACCCCCAATCCAAGAACAGAAAAGACTTATCAAACTTCTCGACCGATTTGAAACAATTTCCTGTGACATAACATCTGGCCTTCCTGCTGAAATCGAAGCCCGAAAAAAGCAATACGAATACTACAGAGACAAGCTTCTGACATTTAATGAGAGAGAAGCATAACCTACAAAAGGAGCGGTTCATGCCAGAAGAACAGATAACAAAGGATCAGCACTATGTCCCTCGTGTGTATCTGCAGGCCTTCTCTCAGGATGGATACTATATTTATGAGTACAACCTCAAAAAAGCTGCTCCCATTCCACTCCCTGTGACAATTGAGTCCGTGTGTAGGGAAAAGTACCTGTACGAGCAGCGTGACAAGAGCGGGGCGCTTTCCGACGCGAATTATCTTGAGCATATTTTGCGTGACCTTGAGGGACAGTTCGCCGAATTCCGAAGGCAACTGCTGAGAAAGGTCCGAAAGGACAACTTTGAGACCAAGTGTTTTCTGACAAGAGAAGAGAAGAACTTTTGGACATTTTATACCACGCTCCAGGTGATGAGAAATCCTATTACACTTACGGGAACAAGTGCTATCCTTCAAGAATCTCTTCTGGCGGAATATCCTTCCTCGGAAGCATACAATCTTGCGCTTGAGTATTGTCTCCCGTTTTTCCATGAGCCGAGCCCAGAGGATCTAAACCCTTTCGTCATCTTTCTTTCTATGTTAAGAACAAAGGCACTTTCGGTAGGATTCACAGAGCAAGGGCGTTTGTTCACCTCTGACCGCGCCTTGTGTGGTTCAAGGGACCCGAAGAATCCATACAACGCTATTTCCCTATGGTTCCCAATAACATCAAATTGCGGACTTTTCTTTCATGATTATTTGGCTTACGGACTGCCAGACAGAAATAAGCTTTTTCCATTAACGGATCCCTGGCTTCACATGCTAAACAAGGGAATTGCCGATCTTGCTTCGCAGATGGTGCTTTCAAAAGACCCATTTACAGATGAAGAAATCACGTTGATTGAAGAAGCTCGAAGAGAGCGGATACAGGACAAACAGCAAATACAAGAATGAGGTACTACCATGTCATACTTCAACATTGTCGCCCAGACAAGTGAAAACACCGTTGTGACGGAGTATACCCCCGAAAAGACCCGCTCCGACAGCTACCAGAGCGAGGTGGAGCTGGAGCGGGAGTTTATCCGCATGCTTACGGAGCAGGGCTACGAGTATCCGCCTATCCACAGAGAAGAGGAACTTCTTGCCAATCTTCGGGCGCAGTTGGAGAGGCTGAACAACTATACCTTCACAGATTCGGAGTGGAAACGCTTCCTCTCTGAATGCCTTGCTAATCCCAATGAGCATGCCGTAGAGAAAACCCGCAAAATCCAAGAGGACTTTGTTCAAGTCCTGAAGCGTGACGATGGAAACAGCAAAAATATCGTCTTGATTGACAAGAAGAATGTCCATAACAATTTCCTTCAAGTCATCAATCAGTATTCTGTCACTCAGGAAGAAGGCGCAAAGCACAACAATCGCTATGATGTGACAGTGTTGGTCAATGGCTTGCCCTTGGTTCACATTGAATTGAAGCGGCGCGGTGTAGCCATACGCGAGGCGTTCAATCAGATCAACCGTTATCAGCGAGATTCTTTTTCGGCTGGCTGCGGACTGTTTGAATATGTCCAAATCTTCGTCATTTCCAACGGTACGAACACCAAATATTATTCCAATACCACGCGCTACAACGCCATCAAAGACGCCAACGCAGCCAAAACCAAGAAAGAAAAGACTTCCAACAGCTTTGAATTCACTTCCTATTGGGCTGACAGCAACAATGTTGTAATTCCTGATTTAATCGACTTCACAAGAACATTCTTTGCGAGACATACGATCCTGAATATCCTCACCAGGTACTGTATCTTTACTTCTGAGAACATGCTCCTGGTCATGCGCCCCTATCAGATCACCGCGACAGAGCGCATTCTGAACCGCATTGAGATTGCCACCAACTACAAGAAATACGGCGGGGTTGAGGGCGGCGGCTACATCTGGCACACAACAGGTTCAGGGAAAACCCTGACTTCCTTCAAAACCGCGCGGCTCGCGTCCAGCCTCCCTTATATCGACAAGGTTCTCTTTGTGGTGGACCGCAAGGATCTGGATTACCAGACCATGAAGGAATATGACCGCTTTGAGAAGGGCGCAGCCAACAGCAATACTTCAACCGCTATCCTGAAAAAGCAGTTGGAGAACGATAATTGCCGCATCATCATTACCACCATTCAGAAGCTCTCAACATTCATCAAGAAGAATCCTGTCCACGATGTTTACCAGAAGCATGTTGTGATTATCTTTGACGAATGCCACCGCAGCCAGTTCGGAGATATGCACACCGCCATCGTGAAGAGCTTCAAGAAATACCATCTCTTCGGCTTTACAGGGACACCGATTTTTGCTGCAAATGCGGGTGCCGCTCGCAATGCGCAGTTCTTCACCACTGCGCAGACCTTTGGAGACCAACTTCACACCTACACCATCGTTGACGCCATCAACGACAAGAATGTGCTTCCTTTTCGCGTGGACTACATCAAGACGATGGACACAGATCCCACGGTCGAAGATGAAGAAGTGTGGGACATTGATCGGGAAAAGGCGTTTATGGCTCCGCAGCGCATTCAGTTGGTGACGCAGTACATCCTGGAGCACTTCGACCAGAAGACATATCGTGGAGATAAGACTTACGTTTTCAATGCGCTGACCAATATCGCCGAAGTTGCATCCGCAGAGCGAGGCGCGGTGGAGGAAATCAAGCGGAAACAGCGGATCAGCGGGTTCAACTCTATTCTCTGTGTCGCCTCTGTTCCTATGGCAAAGCTGTATTATGAAGAGTTCAAGCGGCAGATGGAGGCAGATCCAACAAAAGCCTTGCGCATTGCCACCATTTACAGCTACGGAGCAAATGAAGCAGAAGCGGACGGCATTCTGGACGAAGAAAACTCTGAAGATACTTCTGCTCTGGATCAGACTTCGCGCGACTTCCTGGAAGGCGCCATCAGCGACTACAACAAGCTCTTCCAAACCAATTATTCCACCGATGGCGACAAGTTCCAGAACTACTATAAAGACGTCTCCCTTCGTATGAAGAACAAGGAACTGGATCTTTTGATCGTGGTCAACATGTTCCTGACAGGCTTTGACGCTACCACACTGAATACGCTGTGGGTAGATAAGAAGCTGAAAATGCACGGTCTTATCCAGGCGTTCAGCCGCACAAACCGCATTCTGAACAGCATCAAAACCTTCGGTAATATCGTGTGCTTCCGCAATCTGCAAAAGCGCGTGGATGACGCTATCGCGCTCTTTGGCGATAAAGATGCTTCCGGTATTGTGCTGCTCAAAACCTTTGCGGACTATTACAATGGCTTTGTTGATTCCAACAACAAGCATCAACCTGGCTATGTAGATTTGATCGAGGAACTGACCACCAAGTTCCCGCTCTCCGTTCCCCGTATCGAAGGAGAACAGAAACAAAAGACGTTTATTTCGCTATTTGGCGCAATCCTGCGCATGCGAAATCTGCTGACGTCCTTTGATGAATTTGCAGGAAAAGAAATCCTGTCGGAGCGGGACCTGCAGGATTACTTGGGGCGCTATCAGGACCTTCGGGACGAATGGCAGCGCAGACGCGAAGGCGGGGAAAAGGAAGATATCACCGATGACATCGTCTTTGAGGTCGAGTTAATCCGCCAAATTGAAATCAACATTGATTACATCCTTCTGCTGGTCAAGAAATATCATGACAGCCATTGCCAGGATAAAGAGATTCTTGTCACGATTCGCAAGGCAATTGATGCTTCGCCTGAACTGCGCAGCAAGAAGGCGTTGATTGAAACCTTCATTGCAGGCATTAACGATGTGGACGATGTTATGACAGAATGGCGGTCCTATGTTGCCGAGGAGCGGGAAAAGCAGTTGCTTCAAATCATCCAGGAGGAAAACCTGAAAGAGGCAGAGACGAGAAAATTCCTGGAAGACTCTTTCCGGAACGGCGAAATCAGGACAACGGGAACCGATATCAACAAAATCATGCCCGCCATGCCCCGCTTCGGCGGAGGAAACAGAGCCGCAAAGAAGCAGACAATTATTGATAAACTGAAAGCCTTCTTCGAACGCTTCTTCGGCTTGGGGAATGGCGAATTTGTAAAGGAAGATTAATATCTTTCTTTGTAAAGGAGTGCCGTATGGCAAGACCGTTCAGTTCAAAAGATGCAAAGAGAATCATAGAAGATCATCAGCGGCTATTATCTTCTCTGACGGATGTCGCCTCCTCCTCTGAGTTGCTCAAGCAGGAGGTCCAGAAGGGCGCAGAAGCGCTTTTAACGCAGGAAGTGTTAAAAGTGCTCAAGGATATTCCCATTGAAGAAATCAACCGCGAGAAGAAGGGCATTCGCGTTAAGGCATTAAGAGACCATGGCTATAACACGATTGCAGATATTGCGTCGGCTTCTGTATATTCTATTGCATCTGTATATGGAATAAGTGAAGACGCGGCGTATTCCATTCGCGGTATCGTCAACAATATCGTTGCCAAAGCAAGGCAGGGCATCAAAATTCGTCTCAGCTCTGATTCGAAGACGACTGCAGCCACAAAGCTTGTTTCTTCGCTCTCAAAATATAAAAACGGTAAGCCTATTACGGATGAATGCAGAATTCTTCTTGAGGCCAATAGCATCAATATCAACCGAGCAATCGAAGATTTAACTGTTGGCACACGCGGATTCTCTTGGCTGTTCACTTCTGGAACAAAGAAACAGCAGGCGACGGAGGCCTTCCAATATCTGAGGACCATGATGCTGGGCCCTTACGGGCAGATTTCCAACCAACAACTTGCTCAATACTCTGCCGTTCAAGGAACTTCAAATGTTGCAGCATGGCAGGATTTTTCTGAAAACCCCGTTCGCTTTTTCAATGCGCTGGAAGATATCAGTCCTGGCGTGTTGGGAAATGATGACTCTGTCTATGGACTTCCAGAGGATCTTGCCCGTGAGATTCAGGAAGAGTGTTTCTTCCCTGAAGGGCTACTGTGCGAACTGCGAAGATATCAGGAATGGGGCGTTAAGTATATCCTGCATCAAGAGCGGGTGTTGCTCGGCGATGAGATGGGCCTGGGAAAAACCGTCCAAGCGATTGCGTCTATGGTTTCTTTGAGGAACACAGGAGCAACGCACTTCGTTGTTGTTTGCCCAGCAAGTGTAATCACGAACTGGTGCCGCGAAATCCGCAAGATGAGCCTTCTCAGCGTAACAAAGATCCACGGCACAGGAAGAAAAGCAGCCCTTCAATCGTGGATCAGAACAGGCGGTGTCGCGGTCACAACATACGAAACAACTGGCTTCTTCACCCTCCCTGAAAGGTTCAGGTTCTCTGAGCTTGTTGTGGATGAAGCCCATTACATCAAGAACCCTGAGGCCAGAAGATCCGCAAATGTTCGAGAGCTTTGTCTTCATGCTCAAAGGCTTCTCTTTATGACGGGCACTGCATTAGAGAACAAGGTTGAGGAGATGATATCACTCATTCAAGTCCTTCAGCCCAGGATTGCTCAATCCGTTCAGGGCATGGCTTTTATGTCTGCTGCACCTCAGTTTCGTAAGGCAATTGCTCCTGTGTATTACAGGAGAAAACGCGAAGACGTTCTGACTGAGTTGCCTGAGCTGATCGAAAGCAAAGAATGGTGTACCCTTGGCCCCATGGAGGAAAGCGTCTATGAAGCTGCTGTGTTAGGGAAAAACTATGCTGATGCGCGGCGAGTTTCTTGGAGTGTTGACGATCTCCGTTATTCATCCAAAGCAAAACGAATGATGGAGATTATTGAGGAAGCGACCAGTGAAGGACGGAAGGTTATTGTCTTTTCTTTCTTCTTGGACACGATCCGAAAGGTCTGCATGCTGTTAGGAAATCGGTGCCTCAATCCCATCAACGGTTCAATCCATCCTCAACGTAGACAGGAAATCATTGATGAGTTCGATTCCGCTCCCGCTGGAACAGTTCTTGCCGCGCAAATCCAATCAGGCGGAACGGGCTTGAACATCCAGTCAGCCAGCGTGGTAATCCTGTGTGAGCCACAGTTTAAGCCGTCTATTGAAAACCAGGCGATTTCTCGTGCATACAGGATGGGACAAACGAGAAACGTTCTTGTTTACAGGCTTCTCTGTGAAAACACGGTTGATGAAAAGATCATGTCTACGCTGGAGTCAAAACAAGCGATTTTTGACGCGTTCGCCGATAAATCAGTTGCTGCGAGCGAAAGCATGGCAATCGATGACAGGACCTTTGGGAACATCATCAAAGAAGAAATCGACCGCATCAACGCAAAATATGGTCGAGACAATAACACATCGCAAGAGCGGGATGACACTCAATAGAAGCAGGGGGTAAGAGAAATGGCTTTCTGGAACAAGAAGAAAAACAATACAACGGCATCTACAAACACAGCGCCAGGAGCAAACGGAGACGTTTCCTCCGTCATGCGGTTCTATAACGACTGCGTGGAAGACTATCACAATACAGCAAAACAGCAGGGATTGGCTAATCGTGGAATAATCTTTATCCCCGAGCTCATCCCCATCGGAGAAAAAACAGTGCTGGCCTTTCTGAAAGATCCTTTCTTCCAAATGCAGTTCAGTGGCAACCCGCAAATTTACTATTATGCCATAATGTCCCTTTCCCTTCAGGCGGGCGTTGTCTTTGCGGTCAAATGGCATGAGGATTTTTCCGCGCTAAAAGTTGGATATGTTGATCAGATTATTGAAGAAGGGCCAGCAGATGAATGCAAACCGTTTCTCAGGCAGCTTGGCTTAACTGACAACGACAAAGAAAATGATTTCTATCGGGCCATTTATGCGCGTTGGCTTGCCAAGCATGAACCATTTTGGAAATTGAACGATCCAAGAGACTACACCTTTAAGGCCACACTTGCCGCCTATCAGCTCGGCATTTCAATGATTCTTGAAAAGTACGGTTATTGATTACGCAGAAAACGAAGGGACCGATGGAAAACAAGAAATTGGAGAAGCTGGATCGAATCTGTGACAGTGTCATATCAATCGAAGAAGGCTTAATGTATGGGACCATCTCATTCTTCTACGATAACATGATGTGTGCCATGAAGCCCGGACATCCAATGGAGATTCTGGATGATATCCTGTCGAATATCTTTTTCGACGTGAAAGCGGGGAAACTCCCTGAGCAAAGCAAGATCGAATATGTTTTGAGCGAACTCAAAGAATTCAAAACAGGATTCGAGGTAGAAGAACTGAGCCCTATCATTGAAGAATTAGAAGAGGGTTTGAGAACTACCACAAATTGAGACAAACTGTGAAAAAAGAAACCAGAATTGTATATGGGAGGCGGAATAATGAAGATTAGGTGGATCAGGATTGTAACCAGCTTCTTAGTATTTGTGCTTGTGCTTTCCCTTGCCCCAACTGCCGTTGCATCAACAAGTGGAGACTATGAATACAAAGATCTTTCTGATGGTACTATTTCCATAACAAAATACAAAGGGAATGCCTCATCTGTGGAGATCCCAGAAAAAATCGACGGGAAAACAGTTTCTGTTATAGGAGATCGAGCATTTCGATACGCAAGCATTGAATCTATTATAGTACCAGGAACAGTGATTTCTATTGAAAGCCATGCTTTCTTTAGTTGTGACAATCTATCGTCCGTCGTCATAAAACAAAGCGATCATGAGCTGAAAATTGGTGACTATGCTTTTGACGGGGATACAGATTTAGAATCCGTTGAGATCGGCGCAAAAAGGATTACTTTTGATGAGAGGGCTTTTCGTTATTGTAGCGGTTTGCGATCTGTAAACTTTACTAACGAAAAAACAGAAGAAATAATAGTTGGTGAAAAGGCTTTTTTCCAGTGCACAGGGTTGTTAACTTTCCAAATCCCAGATTCGGTCATCACGCTGAAGATTGGTCCTTATGCGTTCGACGGAGATACTGCCTTGCAGAAGGTCCATTTAAGTGGAGAAAAAATAACTGTTGAAGAACGTGCTTTCCGATACTGCAGCATACTCAAAGAGGTTACCGTTTCGAAAAGTTCGAAGACAGTTATTATCGGTGAAAAGGCGTTCTTTCAGTGCGAAGAATTGCTAACTTTTTCTGTTCCAGAAGAAGTAAAGGATCTAACAATTGGCGTTTATGCGTTCGATGGTGCAACAAACCTAAAGTCAGTTAGTCTGGGGTCGAGCAATGTAGAAATTGGAGAGAGAGCATTTAGATATTGCTCAGCGTTAGCAAAGATCCTTATTCCTGATGGAAAAGTGTCCTTTGGAGAAAAAGCATTCTTTGGATGCAGCAACTTAACCATTTATGGAAAACCAGGAAGTGTCGCTGAAAAATATGCAAAAGATAATAAAATTTCTTTTGCAAATGCTTCCACCTATATTCCGGAGAAGGTTGAAGAAGTTACTGTCATTGTCCCACCTGCTGAAGAGACCAATAACGATAACACTGAAACTCCAGATCCCTCTGAAGCGCCGGAATCACCCTCTGTCCCTGATACATCTCAGGACTGGATATGTCCAAACTGTGGGGAAACTGCTTCTGGAAACTTTTGTAGCAATTGTGGAAGCTCACGTCCAGATGGAGATGATGAATCTTCTGAAACAGCCGTCGAACCAACACCAAAGCCTACTCCAGAGCCAGTAGACTCCAATGATTCAAAGCATTTGCAGTATATCCGTAACTATGTGGGGTTGAATGCATTGTCTGTCGGGTATACTTCACTTGGAGGAGATAGACGCGATAAATACGGTGCATGTACAGTTGTGATTTCTTTTATTACTGTGGATGGATCATTTATCGATATTTCAGATGATAGCGATCTTCAACAGTACACTGTCATTGGGCAAAACCCAGCACCAAATTCCGAGTTGCGTATTGGCTATGAGAGGGACAGTCAAGGGAAAGAATACAGCAATTTAACGGCTTTTCAAAGCTATGAAGTTATAGATCTCTATGTGACGCGAGATAAAACGACTTCAATGAAGGATTTTCCGGAGCATGAAGAATTGTTGCCTGCCCCTGACAAATATACGCGATATGTGTATAACTATGTTGGAAAGAATCTTGCATCATTTGGTTACACATCTCTTGGCGGTGACAGACGAGATCACTATGGCGATGGAACGGTTGAGTTTGTCTTCATAACAAACGACGGAGCGTTTATTGACATCGAAAATGAGGATCAACTTAAACAGTATGTTGTTGTCGCACAAAATTATCCGCCTAATACTGAGATGAAAATGACATATCAAACGGACAGCAAAGGAGAGGAATACTCAAATTTAATAGATTATCAATCAATTGAACAAATTGATTTGTTTGTGGTAAAGAAAGAAGACCTTCCTTTTGCTCCTCCGGAAATGACGCTGATTAATCCTGCAGAAGATAAATATACATTCTATATCAGAGACTATACTGGGAAAAATGTCGCAAACATAGGCTATACTTCTCTTGGGGGAACAAGAAATGATCAATACGGGGATGGGTACATCCGATTTATGTTTGTTACAGATGATGGAACTACGCTTGACCCCAAAGATGAAGAGCAATTGAAACAGTATGTTGTCGTCTCTCAGGATGTGTCGCCAAACAGTTTGTTGAAGCTGACTTACATGAAGGATAGTAAGGGCGAGGAGTATTCAAATCTTGTCGAAAGCCAGACCTATGACCGAATAACACTTCATGTAAGACGAATCGGTTAGCCAAAGATATTGCTTCATAAATAATTGCAATTCTACACTAAA
Source organism: uncultured Oscillospiraceae bacterium (assembly GCA_964395795.1). GTDB lineage: Bacteria > Bacillota > Clostridia > Oscillospirales > Oscillospiraceae > Limivicinus. The sequence continues at coordinate 76,381 of CAYNBS010000005.1, read as the reverse complement.
AGTTGAAAGTAGGCACTTATCCAGTGCCTACTTTCGACATACTCGGCATAATCTTATTTCTCTCGCCTTTTCTATATCAGCTCCGCGTGTCCCTCAATTGCCTTTTCGATCCGCTGCGGCTCAATGCCGATATATCTTTGCGTCACGGCTGCGGAGCTGTGCTGCAAGAGACGCTGGACAAGGGCGATGTCATAGCCGTTATTGCGGTAGATCTCCGTCGCATACCACTTGCGGAAGCTGTGGGTGCTGATACCCTCGTAGCCCAAATAGTCACAGACGCGGGCAAGGACCTTCTGCACTTCTCTGGTCGTAATGGGGAAGATCCGTTCCGTGCGTCCGATGCCGTTCCGCAAACAGTAGTTTTCTATGTACTGCTGGATCACGAGCGGAACCGTGAAGACTCTCTCCTTGCCGGTCTTCTGCTCCACGATGGACAGCCGGAACCGCCCGCCGTCATTCACGATATCAGCAAGACGCAGTCGGACAATGTCGCTTATTCGCAAGCCCAGGTTGCCTTCCAGCACGAGCGCCGTTGCCACCCGCTCATTGGGGCGGAAGAAGCCGCTGCCCTCCTTCATGGAAGTTATAATATTCTTGTATTGTTCTGTGGTCAGAGCCGTTGTTTTCTTGTTCATTTCTACCTCCAAGTTCGTATTTGTCAGGCGGGGAAGTTCGCCTTTTCGGTAGGTCTTTGACTTCCCCGCTATTTCTCTGGCTTTTGGTGTTCGTAATACTTCACTATTACGAAGTAATTCCTACGCCGCCACGATCAGCTGCTCATTGCAGTCCATACAGGCGATATTTACGGTGCGCGTTGCCCGCACGCTCATCCCACAGCAAGGGCAAATGTACTTCCTTGTGCTGGACTTTTTATTGCCTCCGACAATTTTAGTAGCATTTCCCGCCGTTGCTCCTGTTCCAGAAACACGGAAGATCTCGAAGTCGTTACGGCAGAGACGGATTTCACGGAGATCGTTGTCGATGCAGAACTCCACCAGCGCGTCGCTCGGCGAAGTCTTGGACCATCCGTAAGTGTCGTGGTGCTCTACGATGAGGTCACAAGCCTCAGCCTTCACCTTGAAGTTCTTGTTGTGGTAGGTGTTGCCACGGCTCGCGTCTTTGATGCCGTTGGTATCGTTCCAGTAGTGGACCATCTCATGTAGGAGCGTTGCTACCACGTTCTCGATGGGTCTGGACAGCGTTCCAGCGCCGATGTTGATCTCCCGCATGCCCTTGTCGCCATCCACGCTCCAAGCATCGTAAAGCGTGTAGTGACCGTAGGCTTTCGGTGTGCTCTGGATGGTGATGATGGGCCTTGAAAGTGCACCTTCAAAGTATCTGGCGTTCAGCATGTCGAAGATGCTGTTCAGATAAGCGGCTGCGCGGTTGTAAGTGGTGAGCTGTTTCATTGTTCTCTCTCCTTCTTGCTTTTGGAGGGAGGGCGAGTTATACTGTTCTCGCCCTCTCCTGTGTGGTTTGGGTGGAAGTCTCTTGCCTGTGGCTTTGGTCGGCGTTCAGGCAAGGGGCTTTTCTTATGCGATGGCGCGGACCTGAGAGGCACCGAAGAATGAAGCCTTGTAGTTGGCACCGTCGCCCTTGCTGCCGTGAATCAGCTCCACGGAGAACAGAGCCTTGCTGCCGTGCAGGACCTCGAAGCCTGCCTCTTTCCATCCGCTCCAAGTAGCGGTCTCTTCGGCGATCCCTGCCTCAGCCTTCGCCTTGGCGATCCGCTCAGCGTTCACAGGCTTGGCCTTCTCGCTGAGCCAAGAGCGGTGAAGAGCTTCGGCGAAGCTGATGGCGAGCTTGCGGAACAGCTTCCATGCGCGAGTCATGATGGCTTTCAGGTTGTACTTCATTGTGTTGTCCTCCTTGTTGTTTGGGGTTTTGGGAAGCCCTTCCTGAGTCTGTATCGGGTCCTGGGCGCTGCACCTCTGTATCGCTTCCGGCAGTATCGGGCTTCCCTCGTGTGTCCCTCTCTTGATTGCATGACCATTATAGACGATTTCTCGTGCATAGTCAATTGGCATTATGCACGAAGTTTAGACTATATTTTTGTTGATTTTGTGCACTTGTATTCGTGCACATATTGTATTATATTGGTTATGCTGGAAAAGGAGGCGCATTTTATGGCGTTACATTACAAGATCGATGTGCTGGAAGCCCTGAAAGCGAAGGGTTACACAACATACACACTGAGGAAAGATAATCTTCTCAGCCAATCAACTATCCAAAAGCTAAGAGAAAAGAAGGGGCTTGCATGGGAGAACATTGATAATCTCTGCAAGCTGCTGGAATGTCAGCCAGGGGATCTATTTGAATACATTCCCGATTAAGCGGGGGACGCGTGATAGGCTTTCTCCGTACACTCAGCCGAAAGCAAAGATAACTTTCCGAGCGGTCCGTCCCGAAGAGTTCCGTAATACTCAATAGGGGGGCGTAATACGGGACGCGTGGCTTTAGTCGCCTTTTGGCGGATAGGGGAGGCTTTCAACAAAACCAAGAGCAGAAAGATTTTGGAAGACGGAGCTGGCGGAAGTATGAATAAAGCATTCACGATCAAATATCGTTCCCATTGGTGCGGACCATGTGAACAGTATGGAGATTCCAAGACAGAGACCGTTATCAACTCCGATAGGTCCATACTCGCCCGCCGCTATGACCATCATGGGCAGAATGGGCACTACCGCGTCACTGAGCGTGCATCGGGGGCTATCTCTGCTGATGACGCAGCTCGTTTGTATGAGGACCTTCTCGATCTGATAACGCATCGTGAGTTTGTTGCTTCTGCGTGTGATGTGATAGAAGAGATCCTTCTGGAAGAGCCAGGGATGAAGATCTCTGTCGATGGTGGCCTCACAAGCGGGGAAACGACAGCCAGCGAATTGATTGAGGGAATGCTCCGCTCTGTGGATCTTCGGTGGGCAGTAGTTCCCCGTGACTGATATGATGAGCTGAGTAGTGGAGAGTGAGTGGAATGAGAGACGCTATAACACCTGGAATGATGAAGTATTGCGTTGTCGGCAATATCGTAAAGGAACGCACGGATGACGCGGGGATCGTCCGAAATGGGACCGTTGCATTTCCAGGAGGAAGAAAGGTCTACATCAGCAGACGCCTGTGGAATAATGGGGAAGTTACTGTGTTGGGGCTGAACAGATTCAAGAGTGAATACATTCTTGAACGCGTCCCATTGATCTGGATCGACGGCATCCGTGCATCAAAGACATTCTCCCCTCGTATTCTTGACCTGATGCAGAACAGCACGGAGCATTCTGATATGTGGTGGCTCTACAGAGAAGAGGACAGGATCGGATCTGCGGAATACGCAAAGACTCTGAATCGTGTCAAAGCTGGGGATAAAGAAGCGTTGGAGCAATACACGAATGCTGTCATGTTGCGGTTCTACTGAGAATAAGGAAGACAGGTATGCACGCTATGGAAAATGATGAAATGAAGATCAAGCCAGAGCATATCATCGAAAAGATAGCGAGATTCTATTCCCTATCTCCTGATGATATACGGGGAAATAACATGAGCAAGGAAGCTGCCTGCGCTCGAAAAGAGGCCATGTGGATCATCAGAACCATGACCGATGCGACTTTGGCTGATATCCGTGAACTCTTTGCTGGGCAGGACTATCAATCAATACAGCAATCGCTTCGTGAAGTTGAGAAGGCGTTGAAACAAATGGGGGAGCAATAAACAGAAAATGGGGAGACAGCATTCAAACTGTCTCCCCTTCATGTTTTTCTGCAGACCCGCGTCAGTCATGAGTTGTGCGTTTCTTCCCAATACTCCTTGATCAGCCAATCAGGCTCAGAATCATACAGGATAAATGTGCTGTCTTTGAAAACGCGGATCTTGATGAATTCTTGTGGCATCATCTGCCCAAAGACATCCTCGACTCGCCCATAAGCATACCGCCCGAACAGATCCCCGCCACCAGCGAGCCATTTGAGCTCAATGTTCTCATTGTAGTCACTCATGGAGATCTGCCCGTATTTATCTGCCTGAAATGCTCGAAGGCTGGTCATAACGAAATCCCGAAAACTTTCGTTCCTATCCATCACCTCTGCAACGCGGTCAGAGACAATAATATCTCCGTAGCTCATGAAGAACGCTGCATAGCCTGAGATCCGTTCAGGGTGCTCTATCCCATACCCTTTTTGCAGATTCTCGTGAATGGCGTGGGGATCCATGGGCTTTTCTTTGATGATCGTTTTCATTTGGATAGCTCCTTTTTCATGATGATCCTAAAAAAGAGCATGAAAAAACCAGCCTATCGTTCCGACAAGGCTGGTACAACGGTTTGCCCTATCGGTCAAGCTTTGGCACCTTACCGTTGATACGGCAGGTTGTCGTGCGGTCAACGAGCTTGTCTCTCACGCACTCTTTATAGGTCAAAGGCATTATACTTCCAGGAGCGATCAAAGTCAAGACGGGGGAGGGGAGCTTATTTCCAATCCTTGAAAATGTCATCCAACGCTTGCTGCATGGCTGCCTTCAAGCTCTTTTCCAGAATAGCGGTAATCTGCGCCATCAGCCAATCTTGCTATTTTTTCTCTTTTTTCTTACGGTCTTCGTCTCTCTGGCTCATTTGTTCTTCACCTCTACTTGAAAGTGCACTTTCATAGGAGTGGCAGGCAGCTCTTCCGCTGCTGCGTCCTGTCGCGCAGTTGCTTCATGAATGATGGAGTTGTGCGCTGCCTCGACGATCTCCCAAGGTTGGTAGCCTTCTCTGTACATTCCGTCATAATATGGCGGTATACTCTTATTTCTCATTTTCTCGAACACAGTTCGATTGAAGTCTTTGTTCATTCTGTTTTTTCACTCCTTCACAGTAAGCTCTATAATTATCTTTTTGGCTCATCCAGCGCAGATTGTCGGCGCGGTTGTTCGTGGTGTTGCGGTCTATATGATCGACGGTGTTGCAGATCTCAGGGTCAGGGTTGGGGCACCAAGCCTAAGCCACCAATCGACTGACAAGATAATGGTGTGCCTCGCCGAACTGGCAAAGGCACACTCTATCATAGCCTTTATTGTTCATGAACGGCGTCAGGAGCCTCGCATTCGCGCGTTTCAGCGTTTTGATGCGTCCAAGGTTACTGACAAGATACTTGCCGCCATAGCCCTCTATGGGCTTCCAGGCTTCACCTGGTAAATCTGGTATTCTATCCATCTGAATACCTCCTTTTCTCAAAAACTATGAGCGGAAGATTTCACTTCCCTCATAAGTGTTTGAGAATTTGGAAGGGACAATTAAACAAGTTTGACAAAACGAATTTTTTTGCTACAATACTTTTAGGCATAGCCGTGTCCAAGCAAGAGCGAAACGCTTCATATTGGTTTGACATCAATACGAAAAAGGATACCATAAATCATGAAAGGTGGCAGTAAAATGACTTCCTGGATTATTCCGTGCAATATAAAGTACTATGACGTAATGGGAGCATTCAACAAATTATCTAAGCTTGATTGGAAACAGTCCACTAATATAGAGAATGGTGATTTGGTTTACATTTATGTCGGAAAACCATACCAATCAGTTATGTTCAAGTGTCGAGTGAATAAAGTCAATCTCCCAGTGGTTGAGATTGATGACAGTGAATTCGTAATCAGTGGTGATGTGTATGTAAATTATGGAAATTACATGGAACTTGAATTGTTAGCCAAGTACACATCTGGTTCGTTGTCTTTTGATAGATTGGTGGAGTGTGGCTTAACAGGGCGAATTTATGGTCCCAGGAGGGCTTCGGGAGCTGTTCTGGAGTTGCTTTCTTCAGAAGAAGCGTAGAACACGGAAATATTTATTTTAACATAAGACACAAAAGGCTGCTGGAAGTCATCAACTTTCCGGCAGCTTGTATTCTCTTTACACACAAGTTTGACAGAACTTTTTTTGACTTCATATCAGGAATGATACAACTTTATAACGACAGTAAAGCAAAAATAAAAAAATCCCCAGCAGGCTTTCCAAATAATCTTTTGGGTTCTTAGGAAAACCTTTTGGGGGAATCTTATTGGTTCAGTATTTCATCCAGCGTGATAGTCAGAGCTTTGGCGTTGTAATCATACTTGCGCCAGTTGGATTCTTTCGGTATTTGGGTATTCAGCGGCGGGTGAAGCGTCCGAATATAGTAACCTTCCATACTGCCAAGCTCTTCTTCAATATCAGCGGAGCGGGCGTGATACAGTTCACTGAAAGAGACAGTATAGCCTCTGCGTTTTGCTTCAGACAGTATTTGATACTTGTGCCCGCTGTCGTGGGTCTTCATCGCTGCGTAATGCTAAGCAAGCCTACAAAGCATGTTATCGCTTTTACCAATATAGGCCAGCTTGCCGTTGATGGTGATTTGATAGATGCCGGGATGCTCAAATCGCTACGCATAGCAGCCCTGCCGCTTCAGCCAGTGATACATATTTTCCGCATAATTAGCCATGATTTTTCTCCTATTGTTATTTCCCCTGAAGGTTTTCCGTTTTAATTATTTAATATCAGGAAAACCTTTTGGGGATTTCGTCTTTTATCTCCCTTGCAAGTTCATACATTTCCAGCAGGGACTCATTGTTTTCCTCGGCGAATGCGGTGAAGAGGAAGTTTTTGCATTTGTAATAACAGCAGCCGTATTCATCCCACAGGACCTGAGTAGCAAATTTCCAAGCCATACTTCTTGCTGTTTTGTAATCAAAGTTTGCACGCCTATATTTTTCTGTTTCTTTTTCTATGATTTCAGAGCGGCGATTGAAATAAGCTTGCGCCTCGTCTTTCTGAACTTGGGTCCTGTGCTTGACTCCGTTGATGTATTCCGTCTTCCAACAGGAACCATCTGTATGTTTGGATATAATTCCCAAGGACAACAGCTTGCTGCACCAATTCCGCAAAGTTCTGTCTGTTATTGAAACACCGTAGTTCTTTCTCAGCTCTAAGGCACGCTTTTCCCAAGGCATGCTGGAAAAGCCATCAACATCATAAAAGGCGATGACAAAACAGGCAAAGTCATACGGCGCAATTTGAACATCAAGATTGTATTCACGGATCATCAGCTCAGCAAGGCGTTCTTCTGCTGTTGCTGGGATGGTTTGAATAGTCACACCCGCTTGCGTGTATACAAAGCCATAGCCCCATTTCTTCAAACGGTTCTTTGCTTTTTCGGCAAAGTGATTGCTGTCATTGATATTGACACCCAGGACCTCGGCAATTTCCTTTCTACTGTAAAAGCGCTGTTCCAACTACAACATTGATGTTCTCCCTTTGCTCCTGGTTTTTGGCGTTTCCCACCAAACGTTTTCCAGAGGATTTATTTATTTGTGCGGAAGACGTTTGGTGGGTTGCGCTTTAGGGTCAGCGCTTCTGAACCTGCTTACGCAGCCAATTTGCGGTCTTTTCCTTTCGCACCCTAAAGCGGTCCAAGTCCTTTTCATTATCGCCACTCAGATCGATTGACTTATAACGGGCTTTAATCGCTTCCTCAAATTCTTCATCGTCCAAATAGGCTTCAATGCGCTCAGGTGTAGCGTATTCACTCAGAATAAAGCCATACACTCCATCGTATTCGTAATAGAATTCGTCATTCATTTTATAAAACTTAGCCATAATTTGTCTCCTTATTATTATTTGTTGGCAGAGTTGGGAACAGGAAGCCGACTCAGGTCAACAGCATCCCTATAATAATCAATCAGTTCCTTTGGGAGATCGACAGATACTCCACCAGTCAAATCAATCAATTTTTCGTCAAAGCCGTTTTCAAGAAGATCTTGCGTAATTATTTCCTGAAAGTAATATGTGAAAATGTTTGAAATGTACGTTTCAACCAGGTCATCTTCTTCGTAATTACAGAACAGCACTTTTTCAGAGCAGAAACCACGAACAAAGTCTTCTATTTCGCGGAAGCTATCATAATTCTTTTCCATATAATTGATTCCTTTCATCGTTTTAATCATTTTTGTACTCTTCGTTTATCGGCAGGATTGGGCGATACCAATAGCAGCGGGCGGATTCAACGAATTCCCGCTCCATTACGCCGTCATAGACCATTGCGGTCAGGGTCGCACCGCTCAGTTTGATTTGCGGGGGATCGCTGACGCAATCTTTTGCGAGGGCTTGGTTTATCATTTTGCCGATTGCCTGACAGGAAAGATAGCGAGGACTACTGCCTTTGAACCAATCAAGGTTATCGGCGATGTGTTTATAGACTTCGTGCTTATTCATTTTCATTAGTGACATGGTTTTATTCCTCATTATTGGTAGAACTCAAATCATCGCATAACTCTACAAAGTCCTCTGTGGGAGCGAAGTAAACTCTTTTTTCACGCTCCAAATGGTTCCACGACAGAACCTTTTTAGTGACATCTTCTCGAGTCAGATTTCTGCCTTCGCCAATTTGCCCAGAATCAACAGGGGTAAGCTTGATGTTATACAGCTCATAGTCCCAAGAGCCATCATCAGCAAGAAATGTGCGCATGAGTTTCTTGCCGACGAAAAAGGCTTGCCAACCTTCATCAATACTTCCCTGTCGCTCACAGTATTCTTTATCTTCGTTTTCCTGACACTGAAGATAAAGCTCATTTTCATCATAGTATTCAGGATAGTCAACAGAATAATCACAGTCCAAGTCTTCATCATCAAAGGAAATCAGGTCCTTGTCTTTCTCAAAATGAAGATAGGAGCCAAGCACGCCGCCTGTGCATACTTCTGTTTCGTTAGGAAGGTCTGCGAGCAACATACGCAGCTCGCCAAGAGTAGTGAAATAGGAACGCTTATTCAGGTCATACATTTTTATAAATCTCCTTTTTGAATATACATTTTCAATTTTCGGCTTAGCCACGCGGGTTCAGCCCGAGGGAATGACGGAAGAACCTTGAGGGGATGACCATTTGCTCGTTACAGGAATCGCAGCAGCGTCCTTTGTGAGCAATGGGAGCGGGATTGTTGCCGTAGCCCGTAAAGGTCTTGCCGCAGATGCAACATTTCTGCTTGCGGTACGGATAGGGATTGGTCGCTTTCAGAACTTCATCAATAATAGAATTCATAATCAGTAATTCCTTTCAAATAATTTATTTTTCATTTTCTATATATATTTTAACAAATTTTTTATAAAAAATCAATTATGCGCGCGTATTGCCTTGTTTTGTGAACTTTTCAGGCAAGTTAATCCATCGCGTCAAGCAAGTCATAAATGATATACGCAAGCGTTTCGTCGTTTGCCATCTCAGCCTCGAAAGCCATGTATGAAGCGTAGTTGTAGATGACAGTCTCAGGTGAGGCAACGTCAAACATCGCGTCAAAGGTCTCTTCAAACAAGATCCGCGCCATGCTTCTGACTTCCTCTTGGTCTATGCTGGCAGCGAGTTCGTGAAAATCTGCGCCGTCCCACGCCAGAATCTTTTGCTCGTAGGATTTCATTTTGTCGTTCTCCTTTCCGTCCCCGTAAGGACTGTATTTCTGTAAAACGCACGAATGAGAAAGCACTGTTAAATGCTCTCTCATACGTTCAGGGAATTTCTTTTTCCCTTACTTTCTATATATATTATATAATATTTTTTTAAAAAAATCAATTAAATGAGCCGTTTGCCTTTGCTTTGAGAACTTTTTAGGCATTTTGGCCTTGCAGAAATCTTTTTCCCTTGTTTCTATATATATTATATATTATTTTTTTATAATAATCAACTAAATTTGCCTTTAACAGCCTGTTTTGAGAACTTTTAGACAAAAAAATAAAACCCCCGTCATCATGGATGACAGAGGGTTTGAGCGGGTTTTATAGCGTGGACCGCGTCACGCGTTTAGGCGGCAGGCTTTTCCTCCTTCGCTTCATCAGTAGCGGCATCGGGACTGGTCAGCTCAGTAACCTTTTCTTCCTGCTTCTGGCTCTCACGCCACTTGGCGAGTTCGTCAGCCGTCATGCCGAACTCAGCATAGGCAGGATAGCGGTTCAGAAACCACGTCTTGATGGTGGGGTAGCGCTTGCCAAGACTGTGACCCTTGGAGGTCCCAATCATGTCCTCCAACACTTCAAGGACAGGGCTGGGGGCATTCTCATGTGCAGTGATATACTCGCGCATGAACTTGTAGGTCAGACCCTTGTGACGGTCCTGCTTCGTGTTGGTCCTGAATTCACGCGTCGAAAGCCGGAAGTCAGGGAAGTCAACACGGACAGACTGGAGCTGAGCATACTCAGCAGTACCAGGGGTGAACGCCTTCTTTTCAAAGGCAGAACTGAGGGAAATGGTGCGATTGCGATAGTCAACAACAATAGGCTTCATTTTCGTAAATCTCCTTTCTTAATTACGCAGCCTTCAGGAACTTTTCGGCCTCGGCCTGAGCCTTTTCATTCTTGGCCTTTTCAGCCTGCTTCTTCGCTTCAGCGATCTTGGCGTCAATCGCCTCATTGATCTCGCGAACGGCTTCAATGTGCTTCTGGCAAGCCTCCTTCACCTGAGGGAACTCAGCCAGGAACCACTTCTTCACCACGAAGAAGGACTGAGCCTCCATGACCAGGCCATCCTCAGTGATGGTCGGAGTGGTGAGGCGGAGGAACTCCCGCTTCTGGTCCTCAGAGCCATGGACCTTGACATAGGACTTAATCATCTCCATATCAATGCTGTCCAGTGCGGTCTTGGTGCGCTTGGCCTTCACCTCTACCACGCGGTAGCCAGGATTATCGCGGCGTGCGCCCATCAGGTCGATGTAAGCCTGAGAGCCGTACTTCTTGGCCTCATTCATCTCAGCGGTGGTCAGCTCGATGGTGTTCTTGTTGAAATTGATGTTCATAGTTTTACCCTTTCTGGCTGATATTGGGAGCCACCCATAATTTAGCGGTTCTGGTCGCCACCCTATTATTTTTCGGCGTTCGGTCGCCACCCTATTCTATTTTTGGCGCATGGTCGCCACCCTGGTTTTTGAGATGTTCTTCATCTCTTGTTTACGCTTATATTTTACTGCTTGGACTTTGCTGTCTTGTACATTTACTTGCACAAGATGGTTTCTATCTTGGACCGCTGTATTGGAGCCTTCTTCTTAGGTTTTCCTCATTGATAAGCCAGATGATAGTCATTTGCTTTTTCATTTCATTCAGTTCCTTTCTCTTTCTGTCCTCATTATAATTTTCTTCGCCTTTTGGCTTGTACATTAACTTGCACATCCTATCTTGGTGCCCAGTAGAGGAATCTTCTTCTCGCAAGCTTCTCATTGATAAGCCAAATGATAGTCATTTGTTTTTTCATATCAAGTCGTTCCTTTCTCGTTTTCTTTTCTCTTTCTGGTTAAATTTTACACTTGGTCTCATTAGAGCTTGTACATTAAGTTGTACAAGCTCAGGAGAGGTGATACTCGGTCACCGTGACGGTAGGAGGTACATACCTAAGATCAGAAACCTTGATGACCTCATCACAATCATCACAGGTGATTTCATCGCTTTCGAACCGATCTTCAATGTCACCACAAGTTGCGACCTGATAACCACATTCGGGGCAGAAGTAACCATGGTCATCATCTGCGAAGGTCTCGGTAATCACGAGACGATTGCCCTTGAAGATTCCTTCAAACTCATCCACGCAGTAGCACTTGAGATCATCGTACCAAGCATAGGCTTCGTATTCCGAAGAGGGGAACGCCTCAGCAACCGCCTTGTACATTGCAGGGACATAGCGGTAAAACTCTTCGCAACCGAGCGTGCTGTCGATATCAAAGCAATCATTCTCACAGCAGTCACCAAGGTCCTGAAGCCACAGAGGGTAGTAACCATCGGTATCAGCAATTGCCATCACAGCAGCCTCCATTGCCTCATATGCCTTACGCATATCGATCTTTGCGCTGAACTCCATCTTGAAGTGGCAGTTGGTTTTCATGACACGAAATCCTTCACTAGCATTGATCCTTTCCATTTTTCTTTTCCCCTTTTCTTTTTTCTTTCTGTCTGTATTCTACTCTTCTTTGCCTTCTGGCTTGTACATTAACTTGTACAAGCTTAGGCAATGCGTTCAACGCGAATATCGCAGTAGAAGTCATCGCATTCCTCAGCGTAGAAGTAAGAGCGCTCGTAGGTGCTGCACTCGCGATACTGGCGGAAATCATAGCGGCTGTTGGAAATGCTCAGGTACTCGACCTCATACTCTTCAACACTAAACTCTTCGTAGAACTTCTTCATTTTCGTTTTCTCCTTTTCGTTTTTCTTTTTTGTTTATCTCTTTCTTTCTGTACTCAGTATAGCAAGGAAGGTCTTTCAGCTTGTACAGAAACATGCACAAGGGAACAACAAAAAAGGCGGCTTATTGCTCCTGAAAGTACCTGGAAAATAGCAATAAGCCGCTGTTTTAGAACTGCCTTTGAGCGGGAGTCGCATGAAAGTTGTTAAGAAATCAAATGTAAGTAGTATAGTACTCTTTTCAAAGTCATATTGAAATTGTTCGCAAGTTGGAGAATGATGAACATATTTGATAAAAACAGTAACCCTATTAGTAACCCTATTGCGCGAGAAAATGAGTGGTGATATACTCATTTTCAAAGGTGGCGCAGGTTTTTGTTGGTGATAATACGAACTCGAAAACCCAGCAAAATCAATCCCCTCTGAGCGCGAAGCGCTCATTGGCGCAGCTGGTAGCGCATCCGCTTGACGTGCGGGAGGTCACAAGTTCGAGTCTTGTATCGTCCACCAAAAAGAAACGGTCACCCCCAAAGGGTGGCCGTTTTGCTTATGCGGAAAAGGGGAGCGGCTCGAACTTGTGACCCGTGCCGTAGGCACGTTGAGCGAGCGCAGCGAGCGGATCTGCAGCGGACGCCGGACGCGAAGCGGCCTGCGGCCGCAAGTTCGAGTCTTGTATCGTCCACCATTAAATCCGAACCGAAAGGTTCGGATTTTTTCGTTTTTGAACAAATTCAGCTCTGCTCAAGCTGGCTTGGCGCATATCATCCGTATAGTGTCCATAAAAGTCCAGAGTACGCGGATTAGCAGCTTGGCTTGACTTCTCTCGCAATACCCATGCGGAAGTGAGGCACACGGGAACTGGAGCCGAGAGGGACGGAGAGGGCGGACGCCCTATCGCCGAGGCTTCTTATCTGCGGTGAGCTGCCAGCTCAGGTCGATCAGGGGGAAGATGTCCTCCGGAGGCACGGTGCCGTCCAGCAGAACCGTGATCCACTTGTCCCGATTCATGTGGTAGCCCGGCAGGATGCCCTCCTGCTGCCGCAGCACCCCGGACAGGGCCACGGAGCATTTCAGATTCACCACGTCCACCCGATCCTCTCCCGGAAGTCCCAGCCGATTCCGCGGCACCTCCATGGCCAAAGCGAACCACTTGCGGTTGTCCGGGTGGCGCAGCACCGGGCAGCTTGGCAGGGTGGAGAAGGGATAATCCGGCTCCACTCCATAGCTTTTCTTCACATAGGCAAACAGCTGCTCCCGCAGGCTTTCCATGGCGAAGTCCTCCTTTTTCCCTGTGCCGGATGGCAGACGGCCCGGAAGGGCTTCGGCTTGACAGAGCCCGGCAGGGTCATTATACTGATAAAAGAAAAAGAATGCAAGAAAGGAACCGCTTATGGTACAGATGAATCTTGCGCCGGAGGAGCGCCTGCAGGCCCACCGGGAGGAAACCCAGCTCCCTCTCTCCCTGCGAAACGCCCGGGAGCTGGGCGGCATCCGCCTGGGGGACGGACGCCGGGTGCGGCGGGGACTGCTGCTGCGCACCGGGCGGCTGTTTGACGCAAGTGCGGAGGATCTGCGGCGGCTGCGGGAGGACTACAAGCTCGCCCTGATCCTGGACATGCGGGACGAGAGCGAGGTGCGCCGCACACCGGACCCGGAGATCCCCGGGGTCAAGTGGGTGCACACGCCCATCATCGATTTCGACTTCATGAAAAAAAGCATTGCCGCCAAGCTCCAGGGCCATCAGGAGCCACCCCCGGAGGTGGCCCCGGACCGCTACGACATGGAGACCACCCTGGACCGGATGCTGTGGATGGCCCGGGAGGGGCTGAAGAAAGGCGATGCCGATCCGGGGCTGGGGACGGCTTATGCCTCCTATCTGGATTGCCCCCTGGGCCGGGAAAAGCTGGGCCTGTTTTTCCATGAGCTTGCCGCCAATGACCGGGGCGCCACGCTTTGGCACTGCTTCACCGGGAAGGACCGTACCGGTATTGCCGCGGGGCTGATCCTGGAGGTGCTGGGCGCGGACTGGGAGACCATCGCGGAGGACTACGAGACCTCCAACCTCTATTACACCCAGGAGGTGGAGGAGCTGGAGGAGATCCTGCGCCGGAAGGGCGCGGAAGAGGAGCTGATTGCTCCCATCTGCGGCTTTGCCGGGGTCTACCGGCCCATGCTGGCCGCGGCCTGGGACTACCTCAACCGGGAGTGGGGCGGCGCCGTTGGGTATCTCACCGGGGCTTGCGGCGTGTCCGAGGAGGAATTGGAGACCATTCGCGCCCGGTATATCGAGGATTGAGCCATGAAAAAGGTGCGGATTACGGTGATGCGGATGGCCCGGTATGAGGACCTGATCGACCGGTATGAAAACCCCATAGAGCAGGCCTGCGACATGGAGCCGGGCCAGGTCTTTGTGGCCAACGGCTGGCAGCGGCCGGAGGGCCTGTGCCTGAGCGCGTGGGAGAGCATGTCTCCCTTTGTGATGACCCTGAGCCACGGCGGGGAGAATCTCTATAACGGCTGGATGAAGAACAGCCGCTCCGCCATGATTTCCTGCAACGACGGGTTCCGCCCGGTGAGCTTCCTGCTGGAGGCCCTGGACGAGGACGCGGAATAAAGTATCCACTTGGGAGGAAATACGATGAATATTCATGAGGAACTGATCCTGCAGGATTGCCCCTACTGCGGTGGCGCCGGCCTGCTGGAGGAGGAAAACGGCTGGTGCTGGTACGTCATGTGCATGGACTGCGGCGCCCAGACCGCCCACGCGGAATTCCGCGGCCCGGAGGATCGGCTGGAGGCAGCCCGGCAGGTGGCCCATTTGTGGAACATCGGCAAGGTTGTCCGGGCTGACATCGGCGAATGAGCCGGGAGGGGAGAGCATGATCCGGGAAGAGATCGTGACCCTTGCGCTGCCCTATCCGGGCCGGGAGGACCGGAAGGTGCGGGTTTTTGTCCCCGCCCATGAGGAGGGGGAACGCCTGCCGGTGATCTATATGACCGACGGGCAGAATCTGTTTGACAAGGAGAGCTCCGGCTTCGGCTGCTGGTATACCCGGGAGGCCGTTCGGGCCGAGCGGGAGAGCAGCGGCCGCGCCGCCATCATCGTGGGCGTGCACAACGACGATCCCCTGCGGGAGAGCGACCTGACGCCGGAGAGCATCGGGCCGATCACCATCCCGGAGGAGGAGCGGGGCGGACTCATGCCCCAGGGAGAAGTCTTTGACGATTTCCTGCTCCACACGGTCATGCCCGCGGTGGAGGCCCGCTTCCCGGTGAAGACCGGGCGGGAGAACACCGCCTTCTGCGGCAGCTCCTGCGGCGGGATGATGGCCTTCTTCACCGCGCTCAGCCACCCGGAGGTCTACTGTGCCGCCGGGGTGCTGTCCCCTGCCTTCCTGTTCTTCGGGGAGGAGGATCTGCGATGCTGGATCTTTGGGAAGCTGCGGGAGGAGATGCCCTACCTCTACCTGTATACCGGCGCGGGGGATGAGCTGGAGCAGCGCATCTTTGCCTGCACCGAGCAGGTGTATGACATGCTGCTGGAGTGCTATCCCAAGGACAAGCTCAACGAGGTGGTGCTCTTGGAGCAGCCCCATCATGAGCGGGCCTGGGAGCCGGTGTTTCGGGACTTCCTGCATCTGTTCCTCTCGTGGCAACAGTAAGGAGGGCGGCGGTTCGTGCCTTTTTCATGGGCCACATCCGTACCTGCTTTCTCGATGTGCCCGCTCTCTTTGCCCGTATGGAACATGCAGTCTGCCGTGACGCAGTAGGGGAATAGTGCCAAAAATGGGAGGACATTCTTGGACATTCCGTACAAAAGACAAAAGGGCCGGTAAGAATTGATTGACTTTTTTGAAACAGTTTTTTACAATAAAATAGATTATGATTCCAGTAAAAAATGAATCATACAGAAGGGAAAAGAGACTATGAAGAAGCTGAAACCCATTACCAACAAGGTCCTGTGGACCTTCGCGGTCGGTCAGTTCGGCTGGAGCCTGCTGTCCGGCATCATCTCCACCTGGCTTGTCCATCTCTACACCGGCAACGCCGAGAAGTTTATGGACACCAACGGCATCCTGGGCCAGTTCATTTCCCAGAATCCGCTGATCGCATCCCTCACCCTGTTCGGCATCATCACCGCTGTGGGCCGCCTGTTTGACGCTGTGACCGACCCGCTGATCGCCAGCTGGTCTGACCGCAGCAACTTCAAGGGCGGGCGCCGCATCCCCTTCCTGAAGGCCGCGTCTATCCCCTTCGCGCTGATTACCCTGGCCGTGTTCGTGCTGCCGCAGACCGGCTCCATCTCCGCCAACAACACCATCATCTTCGTCCTGCTGATGCTGTTCTACCTGGCCATGACCATCTACTGCACGCCCTATAACGCCCTGATCGCAGAGCTGGGCGACACCCAGAAGAACCGCATCAACGTCTCCACCTTCATCTCCTTCACCTACATCGCCGGCTTCTCTCTCTCCACCATGATCCCCTCCCTGGCCAACATGTTCCAGGGCGGCAAGGTCGCCGCACTGCTCGCTCCCATCGCCAATGAGAAGGGCATCGCCCTCGAGGAACTGATGAAGTCTCTGGAAGGTCAGGGGATGGATACAGTCAAGACGATCCTCACCGAGGAGACCCTGACGCAGATCACCCTCATCCAGCAGAGCGCCATGCGCATTGCCATCGGCATCATGTGCGCTGTGGCCTGCGTGGCCTGCCTGGTTCCCGCCCTCGGCATCAAGGAGCGGGATTACATCGACTCCAAGCCCTCCAAGACCCCTGCCTTCTCTTCCCTGTTCAAGACCTTCAAGAACGGTCAGTTCCGCCGCTTCGTGTACGCGGACGTGATCTACTTCTTCGCCGTCACCCTGTTCCAGACCGGCCTGGCCGATTTTGAGACCCGCCTGATGGGCATTCCCTCCGACAACACCTTTACCCTGACCGTGATCATGACGGTGGTGAGCCTGGCGCTCTACCTCCCGGTCAACAAGCTGGCGCCCAAGCTGGGCAAGAAAAAGCTGATCGTCACCGGCTTCTTTACTTACGCTTGTGTGTTCCTGATCACCTCCCTGTGCGGCGAAGGCTTTATTTGGGGCCTGATCATCGCGATCTCCGCCGGTATCCCCATGGCCATTCTGGGCATCCTGCCCCAGGCCTGCGTGGCGGACGTGTCCGAGCTCAGCACCCTGGAGACCGGCGAGGATCGCAGCGGCATGTTCTTCGCCGCCCGCACCTTTGCCATGAAGCTGGGCCAGGCGCTGTCCATGGTGGTGTACACCTCTGTCACCGTCAAGCACCTGGTGGACGGCGTGGAGAGAGTGGAAGCCGGCCAGTACCGCACCGTTGCCGTCATCGCCACGGTGACCTGCCTGATCGGCGCGATCCTTTTCCTGTTCTACAATGAGAAGGGCATTATGGCCCGGATCGACGAGCTGAAGGCCAAGAAGGCCCAGTAAAGCGCAAAGACTTTATAAAATCCCTGCCCGCCTGCGCATCAGCGCAGGCGGGCTTTTTGCCCCCGGCATATCCTTGGGCGGACGGGCATATCCTGTCCGCGGGGGTGAAAATATGCCTGACAAGGAATTGAAGAAGACCCTGGCCCGGCCCCACGGCCTGCATCTGGAGGGGCGGGAAAAGCTCAGCGTCATTGGCGTGGAGGATGTGTCCGGCTTTGATGAGAGCACCGTCCTGCTCCAGACCGGGCTGGGGGAGCTCTGCATCCGGGGGGAGGAGCTGCACATCGAGCGCATTGACCTGGATGCGGGGCAGCTGGAGCTGCGGGGGCATATCCAGGAGCTGAGCTATGATGAGCCGGCCCGGGGCGGCCTGCTGTCCCGGCTGTTCGGCTGAACGGGCGCAAGAATGGAGACAAGCCTGAGCGTCCAGACCACAGGGCTGGGCCTGGCCTTGCTGCTGGGCGTGGGGCTGGGCCTGGCCTATGATCTGCTGCGCCCGCCCCGGCGTCGCCTCGGTCCGATCCCGGCGGTGCTGCTGGACCTGCTATTCAGCTTCTGCGCGGGCACGGCAGCTTTTCTCTACGCGGTGCAGGCGCCTGCCGGACAGCTGGGGCTCTGGGAGCTGGCGGCGGCGCTGCTGGGATTTCTGTTTTATCTGCATGCCTTGAGTCCGGTGGTGCTCCCGGCGCTGGAGCTGCCCTATCGGGTGATGGAAAAAATCATGCGTTCATGCAAAAAAGTCCTAAAAAAACTTAAAATTTCGGCAAAAAAAATCTTCCCAAATGTGCGAGAATGGATTATTATGAAACGGTGAGCGCAGCGCAGCCCGCCGTTCGAGGAGGGAAGATGCATGCGCGATAGCAGGGGGATCGTTCGGATCGTCATTACCCTGTTGCTGGTCTACTCACTGCTGTGTTTTGCCCGGGCCGGGCAGTCCGCAGCGGAACTGGAGCGGACGGCCGCCGCCTTGGAGCGGGAGCTGGAAACGCTGGAGGAGGAGCATGCCGCGCTGGAGCGGCGGCTGCTGCAGCGGGAAAGCCCCCGGGAAATGGAGGCGTTGGCCCGGCGCGAGCTGGGCATGGTGATGCCGGGAGAGATCGTGTTCCTTTTTTCGGAGACGACGGAAGGGAAATTGGAAGAAACAGAGAGGAACCCACTATGGCACTGGAAGTAGGAAGTATTGTAGAAGGAAAAGTTACCGGGATCACCAAGTTTGGGGCCTTTGTCGCCCTGCCGGAAGGGAAAAGCGGTCTGGTCCACATCTCCGAGATCGCAAACTCTTTTGTAAGCGACGTGCATGACCATGTGCAGGTGGGCGAGACGGTGAAGGTGCGGGTGCTGAACGTGTCGGAGGATGGGAAAATC
This sequence comes from uncultured Oscillospiraceae bacterium, assembly GCA_964395795.1. GTDB lineage: Bacteria > Bacillota > Clostridia > Oscillospirales > Oscillospiraceae > Limivicinus. Next base: position 57,420 of record CAYNBS010000005.1, on the reverse strand, counting down.
AACCTCTCCATCAAGCGCGCCCAGGAGACGGTGCCGGCCCAACCGGCGCGAGAGCCGTTCCGGCGGCCTGCGGCGCCCCGGCCGACCGCCCCGGCAAGACCTGCCGCGGAGCGGACTGCGGCGGACGGCCCCAGCAGCAATACCGAATTCGAGGATCGGCTCAAAAAGTTTATGCAGGAGTCGGACAGTCGGATCGCGGACAATCGGATGTATGCCGATCACCGCAGCCGCAGCCGGCGCCGCTGAAAATGGCATTTCGCCCCGGCGGGGATACCCTGCCGGGGCGCAAGCACCGACTGCGCTGCGGCGCTGCCGGATCATATAACGGGGATGGGTAGGTTCCGGCCCGCAAGCAGGGGCAGGGAAGCATTGCTCACCCAAAAAGGAGAGAGAAATGACGGATTTCAGGACTTTGTTCGAGGCACGCCGCAGCACGGCGGAGGAATTGGCAGCACGGGTAGAGAGCGGATGGCTCATCGGCATGGACGCCGCTGTGGCCGGCGCTCCCTGCATCCTGGGCGCTCTGGCAGAGCGGGCGAAGTCGGATGAGCTGAAGGGCGTACGGATCCAGACCCTGTTGGACGTCTATCCCTATGCCTTTTACGCGGACAACAGCCTGTACGGAAAGCTGACCGGAGAAGCCTGGTTTTCCGGCGGCGGCGCTCGCAAGGCCGTGAACGGCGGCTGGGCGGATACCATTCCCAACTACTACCGGGATTGCCCGGGCCTGATCCGCAAGGGCGGAGACTACGATCTGTTCATCGCTTCCGTTTCCCCCATGGACAAGCACGGCTATTTCAGCCTGGGCGCCACCAGCTCCTATTCTCTTGCCATGCTGGAAAAGGCCAAGCATGTCTTCCTGGAGGTCAACGACAAGCAGCCCCGTGCCGTCTGCGGCGCCCAGATCCACATCAGCCAGGTGGACGGGCTGGTAGAGGTGAGCTACGCGCTGCCGGTGCTGCCTCCCACCAAGCAGGACGCCATCAGCGAGCAGATCGGCGGCCTCATTGCCGAGCGGATCCAGGACGGCTCCTGCATTCAGCTGGGCATCGGCGCCATCCCTGACGCGGTGGGCGCGGCCCTAACGCAAAAGCACGACCTGGGCATCCACACCGAGATGTTCACCGATTCCATGGTGGAGCTGATCGAGTGCGGCGCCGTGAACAACAGCAAAAAACAGATCCACAAGGGCCAGAGCGTCACCACCTTTGCCTTCGGCTCCCAGCGGATCTATGATTACATTGACGATAACCCCGGCATCGCCGTGCTGCCGGTGGACTATGTGAACGACCCCAACGTCATTTGCCAGAACGACAACATGATCTCCATCAACGCCGCTCTGGAGGTGGACTTCTGGGGCCAGGTCTGCGCGGAGAGCGTGGGCACCAAGCACATGTCCGGCACCGGCGGCCAGGTAGACTATGTCCGGGGCGCCATCCAGTCCAAGGGCGGCAAGAGCTTCATCGCCTTCTCCGCCACCACCAAGAACGATACCATCAGCAAAATCAAGTCCACCCTGACCCCCGGCGCGGTGGTCACCACCAGCAAGAACGACGTGGACTATATCGTCACCGAGTACGGTGTGGCCCATCTGCGGGGCGAGCCCCTGTCCAGTCGGGCCCGGCAGCTCATCGCCATCGCCCACCCCAATTTCCGGGATGAGCTGAGCTTCGAGGCAAAGAAGCGCGGCATCCTGATCTGAGCCCTTATCCGTATACAAAAGCTCCCGCGTCCTATCGACGCGGGAGCTTTTGGCATATTCATATAAAAAACCGCTTGTGCAGGGATTCCCGCAGGGGGCGGCAGACGCCGATGATGATCAACATCAGCCCCACCAGGAACAGCACGGCCACCGAATACAGCGACCACCAGATCATGGGAAAGCCGAAGGTCACATGCAGCAGGAACTCCAGCAGCATGGTGAGCCCGCCCAGGGCGATGAAGCCGCCGCCCAGGATATACAGGGCCCGGTGGGGCCGATCGCGCACCACATAGCGCAGCAGCACGATTTCCGCCTCCAGGATCAGCCCCAGGGTGCCGCCCACCGGAAAGGCGAGGGGTAGGAACCAATGACCGCCGGTCTTCAGGCACACATAGAGCGCCATGCCCAGCCCCGCCGCCATGGAAATGGGGAAAAACACCGCCGGATTCCGCCGGGGAAACCAGAGCGGCAGGCAGACCAGCACATACAGCGTCAGCAGGCCAAAGCACACATAGCCGCTCCAATGGACGCCGCTGTTCATGTTCAGGTCGATCAGCAGGCAGACCAGCAGGGGGATGGCAAAGAGAAAGCTGACAATGAAGAGGAGCCCCCCGTGGCTCACGGTCTCTCCCTCAGTATAGCGGGGGTAAGGGGGCGCCTCGGGCGTCTCCTTCAGCTCCGGATGATAGACCCGCAGCCCGCACAGCGGGCAGCGCTCCACGCCCTTTTGCAGCTCCACGCCGCATTGGACACAGTACATAAGCTACTCCTTTCCATTGGCCTCCAGCTTGACATGGAAGCCCAGGCGCACCAGGTTTGTGAAAAAGATGCGCTCCAGCGTGGGCTCCAGGGTGTTGCGGACAAGATTGATGCAGGTCTGCCCCTGCCAGGAGGCAACGCTGCAGTTATACGGGGAGCTGGCCTGGGAGCCCAGCACGAACTCTACCCGGGTGACGAAGGGGGCCATGCTCTTTGGCAGCTCCACATTCCCCAGGTTCGACAGGGTCAGGCAGGCCACCCGTTCCCCAATGCTGTCGAACACCATGCGCATGATCAGGGTCTTCAGCCCCAGGGGCACCACCTTCAGGAAGGGGTTGGCCTCATCGTTGACGTTGGGGGTGAAGATGGCGCGCATATTCTTTTCCGTGATGGTCAGCTTCATCTGGTAGTGGACGATCTGCACCAGCTCGTCAAAGCTGTAGTCTCCCAGCCGGGGATCCACACCGATGTTGGCCACGGCCACGAAATTCCGCATGCTCTCGCCGCCGTAGAGCTTCCGCAGGTTCACGGGGAGCTGCACCTTCACCGGGTGCTGCTTCCGGCGTCGGGGCTGCTCCCGAGCCTGCATTTCCAGCAGAGATTGGAGCAGCAGCGCGGTGAGATAGGCTGTCACCGTGACGCCCTTTTCCCGTGCCCGGGCCAGCAGCTCTCCGCTGTCCACCAGGCCAAGGGTCACATGGAGGAAGCGGTCCGGCTCCAGCTGGCCCCGGGGACGGTAAACGTCATGGCTGTCCCGCGGGGCGGCCACGGGGCCGGCGTTATGCTGAAAGCTGTCCTGAAACTCCTCCGGCTTTGGCTCCTCGTCCAGATCCTTCAGGCCGCATTCCGCCGGAATTGAGACGCCGTAGCGCAGCCGGACGTATTCCGCCGCCAGGTTTTTGGCGAAGACCATGCCGCCGGTGCCGTCGGTGACGGCATGAAAGAATTCCACCGCCATGCGGCTGCGGTAATACAGCACCCGGATGGCGCATTTTTTGATGTCGCTCCGGGTCATGCTCACCAGGGGCTGGGCGCTGTCCTCCCGCACCCGGGGGGCCTTGTCCAGCTCTTCCAGATAAAACCAGAAGGCGCTGCGGCGCAGACGCACGCACACCGAGGGGAAGCGCAGCACCACCCGGTCCAGCGCCTGCTGGAGAATGGCCGGGTCCACGGGATCGGCAAAGCTGAAGGAAATGCGGAAGGCGTTGCTCCAATGCCGGCGCTGGGAGGCGGGGAAGATGAGCGCGGCATTGTCCAGCCGCATCCATCGCAGCTTGCGCGGCTGCTGTTCCATAGGCGCCCTCCTTTCATCAATCATTGGCGATTGCGAAATGCGTTTCCCAATCGCGCCTCAATCATCAGATGAGGCTATTATACTCCGTTCGACGCCAGCCGTCCAGAGCGAGTTGACAGAAGGAGAATCCGGGGGTATGCTGAAAAGAGAAGCCTCGAAACAGGAGAGACGGGAGAGAGGAGTAGAGAACATGGAAGAGATCAAAACAGGCCGCTACCGCCATTTTAAGGGGAAGGAATATGAGGTGCTGGGCATCGCCACCCATTCGGAAACCGAGGAGCCCATGGTGGTCTACCGCCCGCTGTACGGCGAGAGGGGACTTTGGGTCCGCCCCGCCGCCATGTGGAACGAAATCGTGGAGCGGGACGGACAGCGCTTCCGCCGCTTCACCTATATGGGAGACGGGGAATGAACGCCTTTCAGGAGCTGGACGTGCACAACATGACCCGGGTGCAGGCCATCACCGCCATTGATGCGGCACTGCGCCGGGCGGACGCCGGGGTGTACCGCCTGCGGATCATCCACGGCTATCATGCCGGCACGGTGCTGCGGGACGCAGTACGCAGCCATTACGCTTCCCACCCCAAGGTGAAGCGGATCGAGCTGGGGCTGAACCAGGGAGAGACGGACCTGATCCTGCGGGAATTGTAAAAAATCGCGGTTTTTCGATGGCTTAGGAGCTTTTTCCTTTTGCCGCTCTTGCATTTGACCTGATCCGTGGTAAAATATAAGGTAATTTTTCTGTGGAGAGGAAGCTATGAGACGGATCCGATTCCTTTTATGTTTCATTCTGGCGCTGTGTATGCTGATGCCGGGACTGCCTGCCGCTCTGGCGGAGGAGCCGGTGGAGACGCAGGAGCCGGAGGAGAACATCCTGGACGACGAGCGCTTTGCCGGCAAGAGCTGGGACGAGGTAGTGGAGGAGTTCCTGCAGAGCTGGGGCACCGACCCCAAGAACGTGGGGATCGGCTACTACAACACCGTTACCGGTGAGGAGTACTATGTAAACGCGGACGAGTACAGGATCACGGCCAGCATGTACAAGGTGCCGCTGAACATGGTGTTTCTCGATCGCCTGAGCAAAGGGGAGATGGATTGGGACACCAATGTCTCCGGCTATGCCTATGAGGTCGCCCTGGAGCAGACCATCGTCCACTCCGATAACGATATCGCCCGCAACATGGTCCGCTGGGAGCTGGGCAACGGAAAATGGCAGGAGGGCCGGCGGGCTCTCGCCCCCTACTGCGGCCTGGACCCGGAAACCGTGGAATGGAAATTCCTGGAGAACAACTACTCCACCCCCCGGCAGATGATCTATTGCCTGCGGCTGCTGTACGAGAATCCGGACCGATTCCCCCGCCTTGTGGAGACCATGCAGCGGGCGGAACCGGAGGAGTACTTCAAGCGGCGGGAGCGGCGCTTCAACATCGCCCATAAGTACGGCTTTCTGACCACGGACTACCACCTTTACATGAACGACTGCGGCATCTGCTTTACGGATGATCCGATCCTGATCGTGCTGTTCACGGACAACGTGACCAAGGCCTACGATGTGATGACCGAGTTCTGCACCCTGATGTGCGACTATGCCCAGTACCACCACGCCCTGCGCCTGCAGGAAGAGGCGGAGGAGGCCGAACGGCAGCGGCAGGAGGAGGAACGGCAGGCTCAGGAGGCGGCAGCGGAGGCCGAACGCATCCGGGAGGAGGAAGCGAACGCCTCTGAGGATCCCGGCCTTGTGACGGAGAATCCGCCTGCCACCGACCCGAACGCCGGGGATCCGGAGCAGACCCCCACGCTGCGCCTGGTGAGCCGGGCGGATCAGGGGGGACTGTCCCGCACGGCGGTTTATGCCGGCGCAGGGGTGTTGTTCTGCAGCCTGATCGCCGTGCTTATCCTAGCGGTCCTGGGCAGAAAATACCGCGTCCGTTCCCGCTGGATGATCGTGACGGCGCTGGCGCTGTGCCTGATCACCCTGGGCAGGATCGTCGGGCCGGTCATTCATCAGGTCCGGGATGCTCCCTCCGGGGATCCCCAGGAAGTGGTACTGCGCTTTTTCACCGCTCTGGAGCAGGGCGATTATGAGACGGCTTACGCTTGCCTTGACGGGGTGGAGACCCTGGGACTGGAGCACACGCCGGAGAAGGAGAGCGACCGGGCCGTCGCCGCGGCGATCCGCAGCGAGTTTTCTGCCGAGCTGTACGGGGCGTGCACCGTCAGCGGGAACCTGGCTTACCAGCAGGTGAGCTGCCGCTATTTTGACCTGACGGCCCTGAAATGGGAGGCCGACAGCCAGGCCATGGTTTACATCAGCCGCTATGCCAGCACCCACTCGGTGAGCGAGCTGTACGGAGAAGATAACCGCTATCGGGCCGATTTGATGCGGGAGGCCTGGGACCAGGCGGTAACGGAGCTGCTGCAGCATCCGGAAAATTACCGCAGCTCCGGCGGAATCCAATTGGAGCTGCGCTGGCACGACGGCGCCTGGCGTATCGTGCCCAATGAGAAGCTGCTGCAGATGCTGACCGGCGGCGTGAAGCTGACAGAGAAGGAGGACCGGCCATGAGCGAGCTTGATCTGGATCTGGACGCCATCCTGGCGGAGTTTCACGCAGAGGAAAATACAAAGAGCCCGGCGCCTGCACCGGAACCGGAGCTGCGCCGCCGGCGGGCAGAGCCCCTGCCGCCGCCCCGGTCGGAGCGCCGGGAGCCAGGGCCGCTGGATGGGGCAACCACCCGGTATGAGGCCCGGACGGAGCAGCCCGCAGCCCGGCGGACAGTGCCGGCGGAGCCCGTTTCGGTCAAGACCGCAAAGCCGCGGGCGGAATCGAAGCCTGCGCCCCAACGGGAGAAGCAGGCGGCCCGGGAGGTCCGGGCGGCAAAGCGCCGCCGGATGGGGCAGATCCGCATGGCGGTGACCCTGGCGGTACTGGCGGCACTGCTGGCAGGCCTGCTGTGGATCACGCTTCGGGAGGAGCGGAAGAACAAGGCGCTCGAGCCGGAGCCGATCTCGGTGGATCTGGTTGCGGAGCTGGAGAGCTACCTGGACTACGCCGCTACCCATAGCGACGGACGATAATACGAAGAACAAATAAGAAAAAACGCAAGTGCTGACCGTCAGCGCTTGCGTTTTTTCGCATGCTGCAAAAGCGAGCGGGGGGCAGAGGCCTCCCGCTCGCTTTCGATAAATGGGGACTTATCGCCCGAAGATCTGCTGGCGCTCCATCTCACCCACGTGCAGGTATTTGCAAAGCTGGTTCAGATTGTGCATCTCCCAGTTGTTGTCGATGATGAAGTCCCGCAGCTCATCAACCCGGACATACCACTGATCCGCCTCCAGGTACCAGCGATCCCGCTCCCGCTCAATCTCCGGCTCCAGCAGAGCCTGGTATTCATCGATCAGGGCCAGAACATGCTCGTTGGATAGCACGGTGCGGTTCAGCTCCGCGAAACGGTAGAGCACCTTGTCCCGGAAGTAGCGGTTTTGCATCAGCTTGATGATCAGCGGCGGCATCTGGTTGCCTACGTTGCCCTTCTCTTCCATAATCAGCGTAAAGTCGCTGCCGGAGTACCAGAAGCCCCAGTCCGCGTCGTAGAAGCAGAAGGTCCATTTGTTTCCGTTCTCCGGGGAACGATACATGCGGGTGTTACCCTGAATGTCGGTATTGGCGCAATAGGCTTCGATCAGGAACCAGTCGATCAGACTGTCGATGTCCACGTGGTCGCAGACATACTGATAATTCTCTTCAATGGTCAGATCATTGTGATAGATGAAGCTCAAAACCTCTTCATAGAACTCGGAATCCAGCCCCACGGGGCACTTGTTTGACACCACGCTGTCCACGCTGACGCCTGCGTGAGAGGCATAATATTGGGGCGAGAAATCCTCCTTCAGGCAGTAGATGCCGTAGTACCGGCCGTTCAGGTAGAGGATGCAGTACTTGCTGGCCTGGGTCAGACAGGCGTCGCCCATCTCCAGGCAAAGCTGCTGGAACAGCTCGTTGCGGAAGATGGAGAAGGTGTAGTCCTGCCCGGCGCGGATGGCCAGGGAGGAGAACTCTGTGATCCCGTTGTCAAAGACGTTGCACTCCAGATTGCCGCCGTAACGGCCCTTGAAGCTGACGCCCATGCTCTTCTTCGGAAGCTCCAGACTGGTGTAGCCCTTCATGCTCAGGTCGCAGGCGCGGTTAAAGCTGTGCTCCCCGTCGTAGAGGGCCAGGTTCGAGGGAATGTCCACATGCTTGCGCTTGTTGTACCACATGTCCCGGAAGGCCTCATAGTCGTCCACCACCAGACTCATGACCGGAAGGGTGTGGTTTTCATTGATGATATAGCTGTAGGTCGCTACCGGGCTGAGGAGCGCATCGTCCTCCAGGGCAACGGCGCGGACGACCGTGGTCTCCGTCAACACCAGAGGCTCTTCGTACACCGGGGACTCCAGGGTGGGAACGGTGCCGTCGGTGGTATAGTGGATCTCGCCCGGGGAGGAGAGCGCCACCGTCACGTTTTCCACATCGTTATAGACGCCATCGGCGGTGTCATCCGCCGGCATGGCGGAGATGCGGCGGACGCCGCCCTCGTTATCCCCGCCGGGGCTGGACTTGCCGAAGTAGAAGAAGCCCGGCTGCCCGTCCATCCGGCCCATGCTGCCGCCGATGGGGATATCGTGCAGGGCCACATAGTCCAGAAGTTCTCCGTCTGCACTCCGAAGGAAAAGCTGCTCCCGGGCGGCGCTCAAATCAAAACCGGTGTTCAGGGCGTTGCCGATGCTGCCCTCCGCCTCATCATCATGGCAGCAGACCAGCAGCGTCTCCCCCGGGGCCAGCTCCTGATCGGGGAAGGTGAAACGAGGCTCGCTGCCCTTGTCCGACAGGCTGCAGCCGGAGAGGGAGACGGTATGATCCGACACGTTTTTGATCTCCACCCAGTCGCAGGCGTCCCAGTTGCCATCGGCCACGAAGCTGCGGTTGTAGACCACGGCCTCGTAGATCACCAGGCTCTCCCCGACGCTGCGGGTGGCGCACCAGGCTTCGTATCCGGCCGTGCTGTTCTCGTAGCCGGGACTGATCCAGGGCGTCTCCACAAAGGAGCTGTCCGCCTGACGGCTCAGGGAGTGGTCCGCATGATCGGCGGTGCAGAGGACCTGGTCCTGGGTCGCCCCGTCCGGCGAAAGGAGATACAGCGTCTCGTCCAGGGACAGGGAGAAGTTTGGCCCCTGTTCGCCGTTAAAGAACACCACCAGCCGCTCTCCGGGTGCAAGCTCCGTTGCGGGGAAGGTCCAGCGGGCCTGCCCCTCTCGATCGGTCAGCGCCCAGCCCTCCAGCGAAACTGTTGTGCCGGAGATATTCTCCAGTTCGGCCCAGTCGGTGAAATTGCCTTGCCCGTCGGGAAGGGCTGCTTTGTTCTTCGGCATCAGCTCGGAAATCTGCACCTTGCCGCCAAAGCTGCCGGAAAGGATGGGCTGAGCCGCGTCCTGAGGCGTGGCAGGCGAGCTCCCCTCCTCGGAGGAGGCTGACTGCGCGCCCGTATCCCCCACATCCTCTCGGATGGCGGGACGCTCTTCCGCGGTGAGCAGAACCCGCTGGTTAGCCAGCAGGGAGAAAGCGGTCAGGAGCAGCATCAATACAATCAAAGAAAACTTTTTCATGAGGGTCCCCATTCTGCCGCGGTGCTTCGCTTGGAAAAAACTGCTGCCTCCCCGGCGGCGAGGGCGAGGCGAGAACAGCGAAAACGCTTTTTTTATTGTAACAAGAACTGTCGAAAAACACAAGTATCTGGGGGAATTTTTACCCGATCCGGGAAAAATTCGGATTATGGATTGACTGGAACGTGTAAAAATAGTAAAATGATTCGATTAATCCGAGGGAAGGGGCAGAGGGCATGGATACGCTGCGTTTTGATAACCCTGGGCTGATTGCCCATGCCACGGTGATTGCCGCCCCCGACCGGGAAGAGAGCCTGCGCTGCGCGGAGCAGGTGGCTGCGGCGCTGGTGTGCCAGGCTGATGGGCCCGTGCCCTGCGGCGTCTGCCGGGCCTGCCGGAAGGCGGAATCCGGGATCCATCCGGACATTCTCCGCGTTGGCCGCCTGGAGGATGAAAAGGGACGCCTGCGGCGGGAGATCACGGTGAATCAGGTTCGGGCCATGGCGGCGGACGCGGTGGTGCTTCCCAACGAGAGCAGCCGGAAGGTCTATCTGATCGACGAGGCGGACAGCATGAATGCCGCCGCCCAGAACGCCGCGCTCAAGCTGCTGGAGGAGCCGCCCCGGGGCGTGTACTTCCTGCTGTGCGTGACCAACCCCGCGCTGCTGCTGCCCACGGTGCGCTCCCGCTGCGCGGAGCTCAACCGCTTCGGCGGCGAGCAGGAGCTGGACCCGGAGCAGAAAAAGCTGGCGGAGCAGTTCCTCCGCCGTGTGGCGGAAGGGGATCGGGCCGCGCTGCTGGCCTGGTGCACCAAAAACGAGGGGATGGAGCCCCACGCCATGTCCGCCTTTCTGGACTGTGCCGCCGCCTGTGTGGCGGAGCGGATCACGGGCCGGGCCCCTGCCGGGGGGATGAGCCTGCAAGCGCTGATGGAGCTGGACCAATTGCTCAATCGCTGCCGGAGTTGGGCACGGGTCAATACCGGCGTGAAGCATATGATGGGACTTTTGGCGGTGGACGCCATCGCCGATGACGAAAACAGAGGAGAACCACATTGATCGAAGTAGTCAGTATTCGTTTTAAGAACCGGGGCAAGAGCTATACCTTTGCCCCCAACGGTCTGGATATCAAGACCGGCGATCGGGTGATCGTGGAGACCTCCAAGGGCCTTGAGATCGCCGAATGCAGCCGCGGGAATCATCCCGTGGAGGAGACCAGCGTAGTCCAGCCGCTGCGCCCGGTGGCCAGGATTGCCACGGCGGACGATCTCAGGATCGCGGAGCTGAACAAGAAACGGGAGAAGGAAGCCTTCCAGATCTGCCAGAAGAAGATCGCCGAGCATGGCCTGGAGATGAAGCTGGTGGACGTGGAGTGCAATTTCGAGGGGAACAAGACCATGTTCTTCTTCACCGCCGACGGGCGGGTGGATTTCCGGGAGCTGGTGAAGGATCTGGCCGGCATCTTCCGCAACCGGATCGAGCTTCGGCAGATCGGCGTGCGGGACGAGGCCAAAATGATCGGCGGCATCGGCATCTGCGGCAGGCCCTACTGCTGCAGCCAGTTTCTCGAGGATTTCCAGCCGGTCAGCACCAAGATGGCCAAGGTGCAGTCCCTCTCCCTCAACCCCACCAAGATCTCCGGCAGCTGCGGGCGGCTGATGTGCTGCCTGCGCTATGAGCAGGAGGCCTATGAGGAGCTGATCAAGAAGGTGCCCAAGCAGGGCGCCTATGTGGAGACCATTGACGGCTATGGCACGGCAGCCCAGGTCAACCTCCTGCGGCAGACCGTGAAGGTCAAGCTGGACCAGGACAAGGACGACACCGTTCATGTCTACAAGGCCAACGAGGTGGCCGCTGTCCCCGGCGGACGGCCCTTGGACGGGGAAGAGCCGCCCCATGTGCTCAACTACGTTCCCGAGGAACCGGAGGAGGCGGAGGAGCCGGCGGATGTCTGGGCGATCCCGATGGTTGCGGAGACTCCGGTGGAAGCGCCTGCGGCAGAGCCGGCAGAGGAAGCCCGGAAGCCCCGGCGGCGCCGCGGGGGACGGAACGGACGCGGCAAGGGTGAGCGGGCCGAGCAGACGCCCGCAGCCCAGGAGAAGAAGGCCGATGCGCCGAAGACAGAATCCGGGAAGAAGCAGGCAAAGCCCAACCGCCAGAAGGCAGAGGCGGGCGCCAAGGAGCCTGCGGAAAAGCTCCATGAGGGGCAGAAGAAATCCGGCAGCCGGCGCCACAGCCATGTCAAGGCGGTCAAGGCGGAGGGAAAGCCCGCCCATGAGGATGCTCCCAAGGCAGACAGCATGCCCAGGGCCGGGGATGCGCCCAAGGGCGAGGGCGCCCCGAAGAAGGAAGGACAGCGCAATCGCCACCGCCGTCCCCGCGGAAAGGGCAAGCCCGGCGGCGAGGGCAAAGGCCCCGCCGAATAAGAAAGAATACAAAATAGAAAAGCCGCCCGCTCTCGAAAAAGGCTGAGAGCGGGCGGCTTTTCTATGGAATCAGCTGTAGTCGGTTTCGTAATAATAGCGGGAGTAATCGTAGGTCACATCGTCATAGTGCTCGTAGTGGAGAATATAGCGCCAATGGCCGAAGGCGTGGCGGATCATGTTGTTTTTGGGCGTGTGCCAGGTGCTGTCCAGGGAATCGAAATCGCCGTTATAGAGGACAATGCGGGTATCCGGCATCCGCTCCTGCCAGAATTGGACCGTCTCTTTGGTGCAGTCGGAATACTTCACCACCAGGAATTTGAGCTTTGGCAGATAGGCCAGGAAGGGCATTTCTCCCAGGTGGTCGGTGCGGCTGAGATTCAGCTCCTCCAGATTGGTGAGAGAGTTGAGAAAGCTGAAATCCTCCACCTTGTGATTCATGAAAAATTCCAGGTAATGGAGATTGGTCAGATTGGCCAAGGGGCTGGCGTCCACCAGATTGGGGTTGTCCGCCAGAATCAAAACCTCCAGCTCCGTGAGCTTGCCCAGCCAGGTCAGGTCCGTCAGATCGTTATGCCCCAGATCCAGCGCCCGAAGGTGCTTGCAGTATTTCAGCATGGGGTACATCTCTTCCGAGGTGAAGCGGTGGTTTTCCCCGGTGCGCAGGCTGGAATAAACCCGGATATCCGTGCGGATCCGCACACTGTCATGCACAAAGGACCAATAATAAAAGGCGTCGGGATTGATCTCATAGAGCCGGTCCAGATCCTCCACGGTGGCGGGGGTGTCGATCACGTCGATATAGGTGAGGGCGGGGAGATAGCGCACCGCGTCCTCCAGCCCCTCCAGCCCGGTGGCCTTCAGCTCGGTGGCGGTGTTGGGATAGACCCTGCCCTCGAACTCATAGTTCCAGAGCACCTGGCAATCGGGCCGCAGCCGGCTCAGCTCCAGCATGGCGGCATACTCCGTGCTGCCGCTGCCGTCCACCAGGCGCAGACCTTCGATCTCCGCCAGGGCCAGGATCTCCTCCGGCCCTTCGTCGGTCAGGACCCATTCTGTAGGCTCCGGCGTGGGCTCCGCGGTCTCCTCCGGCGTGGCTGCGCTGCCCCCATCACCGCCGCAGGCGCACAGGAGCAAAAGCAAAAGAAGCAGCAGCGATGGAAGTAGCCGATTCCTTTTCATGTTTCCTTCCTTTCGGGCCGCTGCGCCCAATCCCCAGGGCACAGCGTTTAGCGATAGGCAATCTTATCGTAGGATTCATAGCTTTCCACCAGGCGCCAGTAGAAGAACGCATAGCGGATCATATGATTCTTTTCGGTATCCCGCCAGCCGTCGCTGGTGGATTCATAGTCGCCGTAGGGATAGTAGATCAGCTTCAGCCCGGGCAGGCGTGCGTGCCACTGCAGGTACTCCTCCTCGGATACCCCGGTGAATTTGATCATGAGGAAATTCAGCTTGGGCAAATATTCCAGGAAGGACAGGTCACGCAGCCCCTCGTTCCAGCACAGGTTCAACTCCTCCAGATTGGTGAGAGATTGGAGAAAGCTGTAGTCCTCCACCCAGGGATTCATGAAGAATTCCAGATAGTGCAGCCGGGTCAGATTGGCCAGGGGGCTGGCATCCACCAGATTGGGATTGTCCACCAGGATCAGCACCTCCAGATCGGTGAGCTTGCCGATCCAGGTCAGGTCCGTCAGATCATTGTGCCCCAGGTCCAGGGCCTTCAGATGCTTGCAGTATTTCAGCAGGGGGTAAAGCTCCTCATCGGTAAAACGGTGGCTTTCCCCGTCCTGCAGGGTGGAGAAGACCAGAATATCCGTGTCAATCCTCTCCCAGACCAGGTTGAACGACCAGTAATAGAAGGCGTCGGGATTGATCTCATAGAGCCGGTCCAGATCCTCCACGGTGGCGGGGGTGTCGATCACGTCGATATAGGTGAGGGCGGGGAGATAGCGCACCGCGTCCTCCAGCCCCTCCAGCCCGGTGGCCTTCAGCTCGGTGGCGGTGTTGGGATAGACCCTGCCCTCGAACTCATAGTTCCAGAGCACCTGGCAATCGGGCCGCAGCCGGCTCAGCTCCAGCATGGCGGCATACTCCGTGCTGCCGCTGCCGTCCACCAGACGCAAGCTTTCGATCTCCGCCAGGGCCAGGATCTCCTCCGGCCCTTCGTTGGTCAGGACCCATTCGGTAGGCTCCGGCGTGGGTTCCGGCGTGGGCTCCGCGGTCTCCGCAGGGGTGGCTGCGCTGCCCCCATCGCCGCCGCAGGCGCACAGCGCCAGCAGAAGAACCAGCAGCAGGGCAAGAGAAACAGCCCTTTTCAAGGGGAGCTCCTTTCTGAACGGGGTCAATAATGATACAGCGCGTCCGCCCGCAGGGAACCTTCGTAATAGACCAGGATGATGCGGACCTGGTCGGGCACATTCACAGGACCCTGCAGGCCGGTGATCTCCGATTCATAGCCCACATCCACCAGGAAGCGGCCGTTGCCCAGATCGGTGACGCAGCGCAGCTCCGTGGAGAGCACCCGCACCGCCTTGGTGTTGGACCAGCCGAAGCTGCCTACGGCCTGCTGCAGACGGACATGGAACGGGCTGCCCGGCACGGTCATGGAGCTGATTTCGCCGTAATAATTCAAGGCGCTGCCGTTGACGTCAGCGGTGTAGTAGACATAGGCGTTCAGGAAGTCGGGGATAAAGGCCTCCACCGCGTCCCGATCTGCCTGGGAGCAGCGGTCCAGGAAGTGCTCCTGGGTCAGCTCCTCGGGGGAGAGCTCCTGCCCGTTTTCATCACAGACCCGCAGGGCGGGGGAGCCCACATAGGGGCCGCCCGCATAGCGCACCAGCAGGGGAAGATCGGAATAGTGCAGGTAGCTTTCCGAGAGCGCGTCATACTGCACAGCGGGGTCCGCGATCTGATCCGGCCCCAGGCGAAGCTCGCCCAGGTAAACGGTGTAGTCCGGCGGAACGGTCAGATCCAAGGTCTGATAATAGGGGGAGAAATCAAAGCTCTCCTCCGTGACCTCCCAAACGGGCACACCGAAGCTGCCCTTGCCGGTGACGGCAAAGGTCACAGTACCCACCGGGATGCCGTCTGCCGTTTTGATCTGGCAGAGAAGCGTTTCCTCCGAGCTGCCGGAGGGATCCTTCACAAGGGAGACGCCCTGCAGCACGGAGAGCGCCCAGCGCTGGTTCTCCTCGGGGGACTGAATCGCCGGATCCAGCTCGGCCAGAGCCTGAACCGCAGCGTCAGGCAGGGTGCTTTCCAGCGCGTTCTGATAGGCCTCCATCTGCACCTTGGGCTGGGACTGCTCATAGGCAGTCAGATAGCGATGCAGCACCAGAAGCAGCACGCCGCTGATTGCAATCAGAATAAAGGTATAGATCAAAAGACCGACGCCGAAGCGGTTTTTCTGGGAAGCCGGCGCCGCGGCAGTTTTTTCATCCATTTCCGTTCCTCCCTTCCTTCAGCACGATGAAGCTGGTGGGAATGGGGCGAATGCCGATGACGGAGGCGCTGTTGTTGATATACTCGCCGTTGAACCACATCATGCTGGAGGATCCGCCGTCCAGATTGCAGGCGTTCACCGCGCCGAAGCGCAGCATCACTTCTGCCTCATCCTGATAGGATGCGCCAAGGCGGGAGGGCTGCCGGCCTTCGATCACCAGCATCAGGATCGCGCCGTCCGAACGCTGCCCAATGGCGGTGCGGGGGTTCAGACCGCTGGCCAGCGTTTCCTCCGGGGCCATTTCCCCGTTGATTACCAGGACAGGGCCGTAGCCGCAGCCCTCCTGGATGTGCCAGTCTGTCACATCCTTCGCGCTGCGAAAGCCGACGTGCAGAATGTAGTTGTCGTCAATGCCCACAAAGCCCCGGCCGATGCCGTAGCCTTCAAAATAAATCTGACCGCCCGAGACCAGCATGGTATCGGGGATCGAACCGTCTCCGTGTCCGCCGGGATCGTCAAAGCCGCCGCCGTTGATGCCGGCAACCGCGTCCGCCGCCTCCACATAATACTGCACGGTGTGGCCGCTGCCGCCCAGGGAAGCGGGATCGCAGCCCAGGACCACCCGGGAGGGATCCAGCACGATCATCATGTAGCCGGTGTAGCTGCCGCCCCGGATGGGCACGATGATAATGCCGTCCTCGTCCTCATCCACATAGCCCCAAGCGTCGGCCACGGGGCCGCCCTCGCCCTGGGCCGGGGTGGAAACCTCCACCAGAGAGGCATCGGTCTGCACGTCCAGAGAGGCCACCGGAGGATTCACAATGGCGTCCACCTCCTCCGAGCTGAGGAAGAGATCCGCCAGAAAGCCGATGGCGCTGGTCTCCTTCACCGTGCGGACGAAATAATCCCGCGCGGTGGGAGAGGGGCCGCGGCTGAGTTCAAGGATGACACCCAGCAAAAACAGCAGCACCACCGCCAGTGTAACCAGCAGAACTGCCAGCGAACGGCCCAGAATCGCCATAAACGTTTTTCCGAAATTCTTTTTGGAAACAGCTGCTTCTTCCATGTTCTCACCGTCTATTCTTAAGCTTTTCTGTCACATGATACCAGAGCCGAAGAGCCTTGTCAATTTGTTCCGCCCTCTCCGGGCAGACCTGCCAGAGGGCTTCCCAAAGTGACGGAAGCCGCCTTTTCCCGCAGCTTTCCCAGGAGGGCAGGGAACTTCTCCCGGGCCGCAAAGCGAACAAGATCAGTATAGCATCCCCGGCCGAAAATGGAAATCCCTTTTCTTAAACTTTCTTAAATTATCGTTAATCGATAAAATCGGCTTGCTTTGCAGAAAGCGCTGTGCTATTCTCAAAAAAACAGCCCCCAGACAAGAAAACCGGGGGGTGAAGGAGGGGAAGGATATGCGGCAAAAATCGCTGTCCAACTGGCTGAAATTCATCATCATCGGCGTGGGCCTCTGCGGCTTGGTCATCTATCTGCTGGTGGTTCCCATGCTGGGGCAGACGGTTGCCGTTGCGGAGGACGGCGTGTTCGAGCGGCTGTACTGGCCCTGGCTGGTGCTGATCTGGGTGACGGCACTGCCCTGCTACGCAGCGCTGGCCTTCGGCTGGATCATCGCGGTGAACATCGGGAAGGATCGCTCCTTCTGTGTGGAAAACGCCAGGCTGCTCAAGTGGACTTCCTGCCTTGCCGCAGGGGATGCGGCCTTCTTCTTCCTGGGGAACATCATATATCTCCTGCTTGGCTGGAGCCACCCGGGCATTACACTGCTGTGCCTGGTGGTGGTCTTCGTGGGCGTTGCGATCTCCGTGGCGGCTGCGGCGCTCTCCCATCTGGTGATGAAGGCTGTCGTGCTGCAGGAGCAGAACGAGCCGTAATGCCCGGCATAGGATCATGAAACGCAAATGCTTCACGCGGACTGCAGACAAACCTATGGGGCAAGGCCCGCCTGCTTGAAAGAGCGTGAAGCAAAAATCCAAAACAAGACCGAAAACGGCCGCACCCGTTTGGGTGCGGCCGATCACAGTTAGAGATGGTACTAATCCGGCATCTGTACGGAATATCATGCAAAAGAAGTTCCATTTTTCTCCCGTTGTCGATGCAAATAGCCCCATGCACAGGAGCTGTCGACTCCACCAACGGGTGACCCGGCTGGAAATCTGCGTTATTGAATCCTGCGCCTGGCTTTCGTATAATGAGCCTGCAAGCAAGAAAAACGGTCCGAAAAGGAGGAAATACAAATGGAACTGGGAAAGAAAATCAAGCAGCTTCGCTTCAAGGCCGGTCTGACGCAGGAGCAGCTGGCGGAAAAGCTGGGCATCGCGGCGCAGTCCGTTTCCAAATGGGAAAACGCTGTTGCCATGCCGGATATCACCACCCTGCCGCTGCTGGCGGAGGTCTTCGGCGTCAGCATTGACGACCTGTTTGACCTGAGCACCGATCAGCGCTTCAACCGCATCGAAAACCGCATGGACATCGAGGAGGAGCTGCCCCAGGACGTGTTCTGGGAGTATGAAGAATTCCTGAAGGGCCAGCTCTCCGTGGAGCAGAACAAAAAGCGGGCCACCGAGCTGATCGCCTATCTCTACTGGCACCGGATGGAGACCTACGCCCGCAAGACCGCCCGCTACGCCAAGGACGCAGTGCGGCTCTCCCCCAACGAGAAGGGCTGCCAGTGGATGCTGCAGAAGGCGGCAGGGCACGCGGCCTGGGACTGGAACATCTCCAACCACACCGCCGCCATCGAATTCTACAGGGAATTGGTAAAGGCCAACCCCGAGAGCCTGAGCCCCTGCTACTACCTGCTGGACAATCTCCTCGCCGATCACCGGGCGGATGAGGCAGAAGAGCTTCTCAACAGGATGGATGGGATGAAGGGGGCCCGCCCTGTCATCAATCAGGTCTATCGGGCCCATGTGGCCCTGGCCCGCTTTGACGAGCCTGCGGCAGACCGGATCATCGAGGAGCTGGTCGCCCGGGGCGAGGACGAATTTGCCGGCCTCTTCGAGGCAGCCCAGTATTACGCCGCCAAGTGCGACTATGAGAAAGCCATCGAGCTCTATGAGCGCTCCTTTGAGAAGGAGCCCAGACGGCCCAGATTCCAGGACGAGCTGCAGGGCATTGCCGATATTTACCAGATCATGGGCGACTACAAAAAGGCCGCTGAGACCTATGACCGGATCATCGACCTGCTGGAGAACGAGTGGGGCCTGACCGAAGAGGTGGAGCTGCAGGATGCAAAGAAGAAAAAGGCCCGTCTGCTTGCCCGGGCCTGAGGCACAAATCCCAAACAAACCGAACAGAAGAAGAGGCCGTGCCCGACCGGGCACGGCCTCAATGTGTAGACAAGCCCCTGGCCTGTCATTGCGAGCCAGTGTCGCAACACTGGCGTGGCAATCCGTTCACAAAAACCACAGAAAACATAACAGTTATGAGATGCGGATCCCTTCGCCCACACCAGTGACATCGGTCACTGGTTCGGAATGACAACGCGGGTACTTTGTCTACAGCCGAAAGAGGCCGCGCCGGAAACCCGGCGCGGCCTCTTCTGAAACCTGAAACCTAAACGCCCCGCTTGGCCAGGGCCTTATCCAGAAAGCGCTGGTTGTCGATGATAAAGCGCTGGTGCGTTCCCTCGCCGATCAGCTCCTCGCCCGCCCAGGCGCGGACGGAGAAGGTGAGCTTTCGGCGGTCCACGGCGGTCAGCTCGCTCTCCGCCCGGACGGAAAGCCCGATGGGCGTGGCGGCCAGGTGGGAGACCTCCAGCCGAGTGCCCACGGTGCCCTCCCCCTGGCTGAGATAGGGCTGGATGGAGGAGGCGGCGGCCTGCTCCATCAGGGCCAGCATGGCAGGGGTGGCAAAGACCGGCAGCAGGCCGCTGCCCATGGCGGCGGCAGTGTTCTGCTCATTTACGGTGGTTTCCGCATGGCCCAGAAGGCCGAGAGGCAGTTCGTTCATGCTGCTTCCTCCTTACTTTCTGCGCAATACCCGGGAGAGAAGGCTCTTCTTCTCCGGCTTTTCCTCTTCGGGGGCGAGGGCCTTCCAGCTCTCCGGTCCCTTGTATTTCAGCACCGCAACCTGGGGCTCCATGTCCGAGGTGACGGTGAAGGTGTCGGTATCATAGCGGTGGATGAATTCGGGGGACTCAAACCAGTTGATGAACTCCTGCACGCCCTCCAGCCGGTGAGCGCCCCGGTTTTCATCCCGGTAGTGCATGGGAATGATGACCTTGGCCATGATTTCATCGGTGGCCCGTTTGGCCTCCTGGGAGGGCAGGGCCGTGGCGGAGCCGGCACAGATCATGCACACGTCCGCCCCGAAAAGCCGGGAGATCTGGCCCCCGTCCAGCTGGGTGCCCAGGTCCGCCATATGCACCAGCTTGAAGCCGTCCGCCTCCAGGATATGAATGTCACAAAAGCCGCGCCAGTTGCCCATCTTGAACTCGTGGGGCACCTTGAGCTTGGTGATGGTAAAGGGACATTCGCTCTCCGGCCTGCCGGAGAGGATCACGCCCTCCCGATAGTTGTGCCCGAAGTGCTCGTGACTGACCAGCACCATGTCCGCCTTCACCCGGAGCTTGGGGTAGCCGGCGGTGTAGTCGCTGTTGTAGGGGTCGATGATAATGGTGTAACCCTTGTGCGTAATGGCAAAGCAGGCATGTCCCAGCCATTGAATGGTCATATTCGATCTCCTTCCTTGCAGGCTCCCCTTTCAGGGGAGGCAGGCTCAGCCTTCCATGACGTGCAGCGCGCGGATCTCCGGATTCATGATCCGGCCTTGTACGGCGAAGGCGTGAGGCTCCAGGTAATCCCAGGCTCCGTCGGAGAGATTCTGGGCCTGAAGCTCCCGGACCACGGTGGCGCAAATGTCCTCGACCACGCCCTGGCGCAGAGCAGGGTCGTTCTCGCCGGTGAGCAGAAATTCCAGCGCCGTGCGCAGATGGCCCAGCTTCGGAAGCGCCTCCATGCCCCGCAGCATCCATTTGGTATAGGGCATGTGCCGCCCCTCCAGCAGGTAGACGGCCCCGCAGGCGGCCCGGACAAAATCCGCCAGCTCCAGCATGGCGGCGCCCTCCTCCCCGTGCTTGAGGCAGCGGGCGTAGTTGTACTGACCGGTCTGGGCCATCTCGATGAGCCGGGCGGCCAGCTTTTTCTTCCGCACATCCTCCGGCATGCCGTGGAGCAGCTGCTCCCGGATGGCGGAGAACTCGCCCAGATCGTCCCGGAAAACTTCGCCGTTGGTGGCCTCTGCCAGGGCGTGGGAGGGGAGCGAGAGCCACTGCTGCCAGCTCTCCGGCGCACCGGGGCTGCCGGTATAGCGCCGGTAGAAAAAGGCCGTGCGCCGCACGCCGCAGTTGTCCTCCGCCATGGCGCTGCGCTCCGAAGCCGCGCCCAGAGGGAGCTTGCGGTAAGCCCGATTCAGCGCCACGCCGTAGCGCAGATCATCCGCATCCGTCAGCCACAGGCAGAAGCCCCGGGCAAAATCGTGATCCCGGGAAAGCGCATCGTCAAAGCCGTAGCATTCCGAGCCGTGGCCCGCCAGCCCCACGGCCACCCGGCCCTCCAGCTCCGGAAACTGCTCATGCAGCATGGGGCGGCCGTATTCCTCATACAGCGCCCGTGCTTCCTCAAGACCCCGCATAGATCTGCTCCGCCCTTTCCCTCAGCTCCATGGCGTACAGGAAGAAGCCGAAATGATCGAAGCTGGGGGCGCATTTGGAGATGGTAAAGGCATGGTAGCCGTTCCGGGGCAAACTGGGATTGTTCAGGTGCTCCCAGGCCTTTTCCATGCAGTCGTTGACCCGGGGATCCTCCGGATCCTGCCGGTCATACAGCTCCGCCAGATTGCACCAGGTCACTGCCAGCTCATTATCCGGGTTGGGGCAGCGGGAAATCACCCGCAGCGCGGTCTGAAAGCTCTGCTCCGCTTTTGCGTAGTCCCCCACGTCCTCATAGCTTAGGGCCATATTGTTGTAGAGCCCGCCGAAGCGATAGTCCGTAGGATCCAGGTTGTTCGCGTAGACCCGGGCGGCGTGCTCGAACAGGGGCAGGGATTCCTTGGCCCGGCCGAAGCATTTCAGTGTGGTCCCGGCGTTTACCAGCACTGTGGCGCCGGAGACGGTGCTGCCCATCCGGTGGATGCGCAGGAGATCCAGCGAGTCGTTCACAGCGGCGACGCCCTTTTCCCGGTTCCCGTCCCGCCGGTAGTGGCCCAGCAGCTCGCTGAGCATACTCAGCTCGCCCCGCCAGTCTCCTATGGCGCGGGCCTCTTCCCGCCGCCGCTCCAGATAGGCGCCGGCCTCCGCCTCTCGCCCGGTGTTATAGAGATTGTCCAGCTCCCGGATGGCGGCGGGGACGTCGATGGACTGGCGGCAGGGCTCGGCGTCGGGGATGCCGGTATAGAGGCTGCTGTCAAAACAGCAGCAGGGTTCTATATAGTCCATAAAAACCTCACTTGATAGAAAGCGTTCCTTTGGATATAATATCCTTGACATTATAAAGCAAAAACTGACCGCTGTAAATAAGGAGAATCAAAGCATGTCCAATCATCTTTCAGGCGAACGCTCGCCCTATCTGCTGCAGCACGCGGAAAATCCGGTGGACTGGTATCCCTGGGGGGAGGAGGCCTTTGAGAAGGCCCGGCGGGAGCAGAAGCCCGTCTTTCTCTCCATCGGCTACGCCACCTGTCACTGGTGTCATGTGATGGCCCGGGAATCCTTTGAAAGCGAAGGGGTGGCCGCCATCCTGAACCGGGACTTCGTGCCCGTGAAGGTGGACCGGGAGGAGCGGCCCGACGTGGACGCGGTGTATATGGAGGCCTGCATGGCCCTCAACGGCAGCGGCGGCTGGCCCCTCACGGTGATCCTCACGCCGGAGGGGCAGCCCTTCTTTGCCGGCACCTACCTGCCCCGGGAAAATCGGGGGCGGCAGCTGGGCCTGATCCCCCTGCTGCAGGCGGTGGCCGCCAAGTGGAAGGGGGACCGGACAGGGCTGGAGAAAACCGCCGGGGAGCTCTCGGCCTTCCTGCGGCAGGAGCAGTCCATCCCCGCGGGGGGGCTGGAGGAGAAGCTGCCGGAGCGAGCCTTTCAGCAGCTCCGGGATTCCTTTGACGGGGAATATGCGGGCTTCGGCACAGCACCCAAGTTTCCCGCGCCCCAAAACCTGCTGTTCCTGCTGGCCTATGCCCAGCTCACCGGAGAGAAGGAGGCCCGGCGCATGGCCGAGCAGACTTTGCAGCAGATGGCCCGCGGCGGCATTTACGACCACATCGGCGGGGGCTTCGCTCGCTACTCCACCGACCGGGAGTGGCTGGCGCCCCATTTTGAAAAGACCCTCTATGACAATGCGCTGCTGGCGCTTTGCTATACGGAAGCCTGGCAGGAGGGGCGCTTCGCCCTCTACCGCCGGGTGGCGGAGGAGACGCTGGACTATTGCCTGCGGGAGTTGGGCAGCGAGAATGGCGGCTTCTGCAGCGGGCAGGACGCAGACAGCGAGGGCGAAGAGGGCAAGTTCTACCTGCTCACCCCCGGGGACGTAAAAGGCGTGCTGGGCGAGGACGAGGGACGGCACTTCTGCGAATGCTATGATATCACCGAGGAGGGAAACTTCCACGGCAAGAGCATCCCGAACCTGCTGCTGAATCAGCGCTGGAACCTGGTGCCCGAGGGCTATGGGGACTACCGCAGACGGATGCGGGAGTATCGGGCCGGGCGCATGGCCCTGCGGACGGACCGGAAGCTGCTGACCGCCTGGAACGGTATGCTGCTGATGGCTCTCTCCCGGGCGGCCCGGGTCTTCGACCGGGCGGATTATGGGGATGCTGCCCGGCGGCTCGGCGCCTTTCTGCTGGAGACGGCAGGGGCAAAGACGCCGGAGAAGCTGCTCGCCGTGTGTTACGAGAGCGGGGAGGGACCGGCCCTGCCCGCCCAATTGGACGACTATGCCTTCACGGCCCTGGGCCTGCTGGAACTCTACGGGCTGGACTATGACGCCGCCCTGCTCCCCTCAGCAGAGGCTCTCGCGGAGGAGATCCTGACCCACTTTTCCGCCGGGCCGGGCGGTTTTTACCGCACGGCGGACCGGGCGGAACAGCTGCTGAAGCGCCCCCGGGAGATCCATGACGGCGCCCTGCCCTCGGGCAACAGCGCCACTGCTGTGCTCTTCGACCTGCTGCGCCGCCTGACAGGGGAGGAGCGCTGGCGGGAGGCGGCGGAAAAGCAGGCTGCCTTCCTCTGCGCCGCCGCTGGGAAATACCCGGTGGGCAGCGCCTTCGGGCTGCTGGGCCTGATGGGGCAGATCTATCCCACCCGGGAGCTGCTGTGTGTGGCGGAGGAGCCGCCCGCTCTTCTGCGCCAGGCCGCCGGGCGATTTGACCCGGCCCTCACCGTGCTGCTCAAGCGCCCCGGGGATGAAAGGCTGGACGCCTTCGCGCCCTATACCGCTGCCTGCGGGCAGAAGGAGGGCAAGCCCACCTTCTACGTCTGCAAGAACGGCGCCTGCGGCCTGCCCTTTACGGAATGAAGGATTTGTTGTGCGTTTTATGCCCTCGCGTCACGCGAGGGCATAAAAAATAGCCTCCGGGTTCCCGGAAGCCGACAAAACGATCAGATGCGCCCATAAAAAAGAAGTAGCCCTTGACTGTGACAAGTCCGTTTTTTCACACAGTCAAGGGCTACTTCTTCGTATTCTTGGTATCTAACATCCTGGCTACCTCTCTTTCTGCAGATTTTTCGCCGCTGTGTCGTTTGCAGGACCCGCTATCGGCATCTCTAATGGGTTCTTTACCCCGTCCTCAAAAGTGAGGCATGCTTTTGGCCGTCGTTCCCGCTGGCGCATCCCCAGCAGCTGCATCAGGTTCCCGTTCCTCGGATCGTTCCTATATGGATAACGGACCTTCATCCTTTGTGACTATAATATAGCAGATCATGCGCCCAAATGCAAGTGGAAACTTGTACAAAATTCACAAAGTCAACTTGTAGAAAGGGCCGATTTTCGGCATATGCCCGTAAAAAATACCAAATACCCCTTGACGCTTTAGCGTATTACATAGTATACTAAATCCGTTGGGGCCAAAACCGACCGTCTGTTGACGGTCGGTTTTTCTATTCGATCTGTTCCAGGTAGGCCTTCAGCGCCGTGGGGAAGGAGTAGCGCGCCCGGATGGCCGACCCCGTCTCCCAGACGCAGTCATCCAGCTCTGCGGGCAGCTCCACGGCCCAGCCCGTCATGTGCCACTCTACATGGGTGAAGACATGCTTTGCCTTGCCGCAGGGCCGGAGGGAGAGCGCCTGGGGAAAGCACTGGCGCAGGGCGGCCTCGTTCAGGGTACCCGGCTCGTTTGGAAACTCCCACAGCCCGGCGAGCAGGCCCTTTTTCTCCCGCCGGCGGATGGCGTAGCGGTTTCCGCAGCGCAGCAGCAGCACGGTCCGCTCCTCGATCCGCCTGGGCCGGGGCGGCGCTTTGACAGGGAATCGCTCCGTTGTGCCGTGCTCCCTGGCGCGGCACAGGCTTCGCACCGGGCAGAGATCGCACCTGGGGGCGCCATTGGGCACGCACACCGTCTCGCCCAGCTCCATGATCCCTTCGGTGGTGAGGGCAGCGTTCTCTCCGGTGGGGTAGTGCTCCCGTAGCAGCGCCGTGACGGACTTTTTGGCGGCGGGGGAGAGGATGTCGGCCTTGCTCTCCAGCAGGCGGGAGATGACCCGCAGGACGTTCCCGTCCACGGCGGGCGACCGTTCACCGCAGGCGATGGAGGCGATGGCCCCGGCGGTATAGTCCCCGATGCCGGGGAGCTTGCGCAGCTCCGCCGCCGTGCAAGGCAACTCTCCGCCGTAGTCCCGCATCACGATCTCGGCGGCTTTTTTCAGATTTCGGGCCCGACTATAGTAGCCCAGCCCCTCCCAGAGCTTCAGCAGCCGATCCTCCGCCACCGCGGCCAGGGCCGCCACATCCGGCAGCTCCGCGAGAAAGCGATGGTAGTAGGGGATCACGGCCTCGATCCGCGTTTGCTGCAGCATGATCTCCGAGATCCAGATCCGATAGGGCGTAGGTTCCTCCCGCCAGGGCAGCACCCGGCGGCTGCGGGCATACCAGCCCGCCAGCCGGGGCAGGGCCAGCTCTATGATTTCAGCGTCTGTCATGGCGCACCTCGTTTTGTTGATGCCATGATTGTAGCACAGCGGGGGAGCAAGCGCAAGCGAAGCCGCGGCAGAGAGGGTGGCATGTCAGACAATACGGGCGGAGCAAGGGCCTCCACCCGGCGAAAAAACAGGACGCGCAGACGCGCGTCCTGTTGGAAGCTATGGGATTGTACTGGTCTCAGACCGCGTCGTACCCGGCGCGATAGGCCCGGAGGTTCAGCTCCTTGAACTTGGCGGGGACAGTCTCGGCGATGACAGCTTCCCAGTCGATATCGTCCATGTGCAGGGCCTTGACCATGCCGCCGAAGAGGACGATGTTCATGCACTTGGCGTTGCCCAGCTCCTCGGCGATCTTCTCCGCATTCAGGACCAGGCAGCGGTAATGGGCCTGCATGGCCTCCAGGCAGCCCTGGGGATATTCGCAGAGGCCGGCGGCAATGCTGGAAGAGGCCATCTCATAATCGTTGATGACGGCGACCCCGTCCGGCTTCAGAAAGTCGGCATAGCGGACGGCTTCCATCTTCTCGAAGGCCACGATGATATCCGCCGCGCCCTTGCCGATGACGGGGGACCAGACCTTATCGCCCCAGTGGACCTGGGTGGAAACGCTGCCGCCCCGCTGGCTCATGCCGTGAACCTCGGACATTTTGACGTCATAGCCGGCCTTCATCAGGCCGTTGACCAACACCTTGGCGGTGAGGATAGCGCCCTGGCCGCCAACACCGACCAGCAGCGCGCTCTTGGTTTCTCTCATGCCGATCACTCCTTCCTCGTAATGGCGCCCATCGGGCAGACCTGCGCGCAGACGGTGCAGCCCACGCACTGGTTCTGGTCGATGCGGGCCTTCTTGTTCTCCACCAGGATGGCGGGGCAGCCCACGCGCAGGCAGCTCTTGCAGCCGATGCACTTGTCCGTGTCCACCACGCACTTGCCAATGTCATGCTTGATGCCCTTGATGAGCAGGCAGGGCCGGCGCACCACGATGGCGGCGGGAACCTGGGAATGGGCGGCGTTCTCGATGGCGGCGTCCATGGCCTTCAGATCCTGGGGATCCACGATGATGATGTTCTCATAGCCCATGGAGGCCAGAATTTTTTCAATGCGCAGCTTTTCGGCAATTTCGCCCTGGAGGGTCTTGCCGGAGCCTGGGTTATCCTGGTGGCCGGTCATGCCGGTGATGGAGTTATCCAGCACCACGGGGATCATGCCGCCCTTGTTGTAAATGTTTTCAGCCGCGCCGGTCATGCCGCTGTGGAAGAAGGTGGAGTCACCCACCACGCCGAAGACCTTTTTGCCTGTCTGCCCGGTGACCTCCAGCGTCTTGGCAATGCCCATGCCGACGGTGAAGCCGCCGCCCATGCACACGCAGCTGTCCACCGCGTTCAGGGGAGCAGAGCCGCCCAGGGTGTAGCAGCCGATGTCGCCGGTGACAATGTAGTTCTTATGTTTGGCGATGGTGTAGAAGAAGCCGCGGTGAGGGCAGCCGGGGCACAGGGCAGGGGGACGAGACACGGCGGCCACACCCAGATCGGGGGCCACGGGCTTTTCACCGAAGAGACGCTCCTTCAGCAGCTGGGGATTGAACTCATAGAGCTTGCCGGTGAGCTCCTTGCCGATGCAGTCGATGCCGGCGGCCTTGATCTGCTCCTCCATGAAGGGGTCCAGCTCCTCAATGACGTAGAGCTTCTCCACCTGGGAGGCGAATTCCTTGATGAGCTTCATGGGCAGGGGATTGGTCAGACCCAGCTTCAGGAAAGAAGTGTCCTCGGGGAACACGTCCTTGGCATAGAGATAGGCGATAGAGGAGGAAATGACGCCCACCTTGCGGCCCTTGATTTCCATCTTGTTCAGGCAGCAGGTGTTGCCGTACTCTTCCAGCTCCTCCATGTGCTTTTCCACCTTGGGGTGGTTGCGGTAAGCCGCGGCGGGGGTGCAGCTGAACTTGGCGGGATTGCGGGTGTAGGGCTTGATCTCGACCTCTTCCCGCTCGCCGCACTCCACCAGACTCTTGGAGTGGGACACGCGGGTGGTGGTGCGGAAGAGAACAGGCGCGTCAAACATCTCGGAGATCTTGTAGGCTTCCTTCATGAAGTCCTTGCACTCCTGAGAGTCGGCGGGCTCCACCATGGGGATCTTGGCAGCCCGGGCATAGTGCCGGTTATCCTGCTCGTTCTGGGAGGAATGCATGCTGGGATCGTCCGCCGTGACGATGACCATGCCGCCGTTGACGCCGTTGTAGGCGGCGGTAAACATGGGGTCGGCGGCCACGTTCAGACCCACGTGCTTCATGGCGCAGAGGCTGCGGGCACCGGCGATGCTGGCCCCGTAGGCCACCTCCACGGCCACCTTTTCATTGGGGGCCCATTCGCAGTAGAGCGCGTCCTGATACTGGGGAAGATTCTCGAAGATTTCGGTGCTGGGGGTGCCGGGATAGGCGGAACAGATCCGCACGCCCGCCTCATAGGCGCCGCGGGCGATGGCCTCGTTCCCGGAATACAGAACCTTGTCCATAAGCGTGACTTCCTTTCTCATCCATATTGGAAAATGCTTCTGATAATATCTTACAAAAGGACTTGAAAAGTGTAAATCACTTCCTTATAATAGGGGTATAAGGTTTACTTATTACCATAAGAGAAGGTGATTCCCGTGACGACGACGCAGGCTCTGTATGTTCTGGAGGTTGCCAACTGCCGCAGCATGTCCCGGGCGGCACAGCGGCTGTATGTGTCCCAATCCGCCATCTCCCAGCAGATCCAGAAGCTGGAGCAGGAGCTGGGCAGCGCCCTCTTTACCCGCACGGTATACGGCCTGGAGCTGACAGCCGCGGGGGAAAGCTTCTGCCGCCAGGCCCGCCCGGTGATCGACGCCTGGCAGAAGCTGTGCCGGGATCTGCAGGCCAGCAACCCGGCAGCCAAGAAGCAGCTGCGCATCGGCCTGGGGTCCCGGGTCTACTCCAACAGCCTGTTCAATGAGATCGTGCGCTATTTTGACGCCCATACCGAGCTGGAGGTGTCCTTCTACACCGAGGCGGGCATGGACTATCTCAAGGCTCTGCGGCAGCAGCAGGTAGATCTGGTGCTGGACCGACTGCCTGCGGAGGATTACCTTGCCCGGCAGAACGAGTATTACAGCATCCCTCTGGTGCGGGAGCGGCAGTGCGTTCTGGCGGCCCGACGGGATCCTCTGGCCAGCCGGGAGAAGGTCTCTGTGCAGGATCTGGAGGGCTCCACGGTGATCTCCGGCCTGGAAAACTCCGCCGAGGACCGGCAGCTCCGGGAGCTCTGCGGGCGCTACGGCATCACGCTCAAGCGCATCTACCGTTCCGATGGCATCGAGACCAACATGAGCCTGGCCCGCAGCGGGGTTGGGGTAGTGCTGGGGCCGGAGTCCTTCGCACGGTATTATAATGTAACGGCGGTGCCGCTGGAGCCGGAGACTTGGGCCAGCCTCCAGTTTGTGTGTCTGAAAAGCCTGCTGCAGCGCCGGGAGATCCGCCAGTTTAGGGACGCGCTGATCCAGATCTGCCGGGACCGGGGCATGCTGGCGGAGGAGAAGGCATAAGCGATAGAAAAAGAATCTCCCGCGGCATCGCCGCGGGAGATTTTATGCGCTTAGGGATTTGTAGTATAGACGAGGATCGTTGCCTCCACGCCGTTGCACGTCACGGTGACGGTCACGCCGCCTGGCTGGTGCTTGAGGCAGGTAAATTCGCACTCCCCAGTGTCCTCGCTGACGGTGAGCTGGATCACGCTCTCATCGCTGACGCTCCAGGTGAAGGGCCCGTTGGGGAACTGCTCCACCGGGTAGGCCACGGCGTGAAACGTTTCCGTCTCGCCGACCCGCAGGGTGAGCTCTTCCCTCTCCTCCTCAAAGAAAAAGATCTTCACATCTTCCGGCACAGGAACAGGCGTGGGAGAGGGCGTGGAAGGGGCCACAATCTCCATGGCCGGATCGGGCTGGGTCTCGAGGGCGTGGGGGCGGGAGCGCAGCAGCGCCCCGGCGATGATCACCGCCGAGAGCAGCATACAGCCGCAGAGGAGGAACACCAGCGTCTGGATGGGGAGCTTTTTCGAAGCCTTCTTGGCGGGGAGGGGCGCCGACGCCATCGGATTCTCCCCGAAGCTGACCTGGTTGGACGTCTCCGGGAGAAAGGCCGCGCCGCAGCTGGTACAGAATTGGCTGCCGTTTCCGTTCTCGGTCCCGCATTGTTTACATTTCCACATGATTGTTCATCCTTTCTTGCACAGTTCATTTTAATGTAAAGGGCGCTTCCAGTCCGCCCAGGCAGAAGCGGTATTCCCCGGCCCGCAAGGCCAGGGCAGAGAGGTCAAGGCTCTGCTCCCCGGACATGCCCGGGCGCAGGAAGAAGCAGACTTCCTCCGGTTCCCCGCCGGAGGGCCAGGGCAGATCCTGCCAGGCGTCATCCTGCCGGATCTGCACCGAGCAGTCCAGGCAGCAGTTCCAGGGAGCCTCGCCCTCGTTTTCCAAGCGTACCGTCAAAACCCCATCGTGATAGTCCGTCACCGTGAGGCGGACGCCGTTTTGCTCGGCGGGCCCTGCGCTGTCAAGCTTCGGGGCAGCGGGAGCGCCGCAGGCCGTGAGCAGGGCCAGGCACAGCAGCAGGAGAAGGACTGCCTTCCTCATGGCAGCCTCCTCAGCGGCCCAGCAGGCGGGGCAGCCAGTGGCGGCCCACCTTCATGGCGCCCTTGGGGCAAAATTCCTGGCAGCAGAAGCAGTGAATGCACTTGCTCCGGTCGATCCGGGGCTTCTTCTGAACCATGGTGATGGCTTTGGCGGGACAGGTGGCGGCGCATTTGCCGCAGCCGATGCAGGCGGGGGGATCCAGCTTGGGGAAGGGCGTCAGGATCCGGGTGCCGATGGCGTCGGCCAGCTTCCCCAGGCGGCCGTTTCCGAAGATCAGAAAGGCCACGCTGCTCTGAGCCGGCGCGGTCTTGAAGTCCGGCACCCGGAACCGGGCCGGGTCGCCGGAAATTTCCAGCGCGTCCGCCGTGGCGGGGACAAGACCCCGGGCAATGGCGGCCTGCAGGGTGGGCACCTGCTCCGGCGCGAGGCCAATGAGACCGGCGGCAACCAGATCCAGCGCGTGGCCGCTGGAACTTGCCAGCAGGCAGCCGATGGACCGGGGCGTGCCCTGGGTGGGGCCGTTGCCTTCCATGCCCACCACCGCGTCGCAGATGCAGAGGCGGGGCGCGGAGTACTCGTACAGATCCACCAACAGATTGGCGAAGTCCTCCGCCTTGGGGTACCGGTAATGAAACTCCGGCTTTTTCGTGCCGGGGATGGAGCCGAAGAAATTCTTCACGGCGTTGGTCATGCCCATCATGCCATGGGACTTCAGCTTGCAGAAGTCGATGATGCAGTCGGCCTCGGAAAGCCAGGCGGTATAGGGGAAGTGCTTGCCCACCGCGGCACCGGGGAATTCCACCTCGGTTTGGGAGAAATTGTCGTTGAGCTTGGCGCCCAGGGCCTCGGCCTCATGAAGGCCGCAAACGTCATAGACGTGGCGCAGGGCAGCGGCGGTATAGAGGCCGCCGGGACTGTCCCCCAGAATGACCTCGGCGCCTTTTTCCCGCAGAAGCTTTGTCAGTGCCGAGACCAAGGCCGGGTGGACGGTGACGGCAGTCTCCGGCTTCATGGCGGCCACCAGATTCAGCTTGACCGCAACGCGCATCCCCGGCTGCACAAAGTCCAGCCCGCCCAGGGGCTCCAGCACGGCCTGCAGGGCATTGGCCACCTCCGCCGGGTCATAGCTGGCGCAGGGGACAAGCGAAACATCTATACTCACAGGCAGTGCCTCCTTTCCTTTTTCGGCAACATTATAATCCCATCCCGGCTGGGACGCAAGGGATTGTTTTAAGAAAAGCGGCAGGGAAATGGACAGCGGAAGCTCCGTCACCCCGTAGGGACGGCCATCGGCCGTCCGCCTTTTGCCTCCGGTCACGGGGCAACGGTCGACCAATGCTCGTCCCTACGGGAAAGGCTCCCGTCCCCTCTTAAACCAAAATTTTTCCCCGTGCGTTGACAGGCTTGGCTCCGCCGGGATACAATGGACGCAGCAAAACGGAAAAGAGGGACCGGAGCGATGGAACAGAACGTGAAGGACCGCCTGCGGGCGGGCAATCTGCGCTGGCAGGCGGAGACGGGGGAGCAGGCCCGGCGGCGCCGGGAGACGGCGGCGCAGGGCCAGCGGCCCTATGCCATCGTGGTGGCCTGCTCGGACTCCCGGGTGATCCCGGAGCAGATCTTTGACGCAGGCCTGGGGGAGCTGTTTGTGATCCGCGTGGCGGGGAACGTGCTGGATAAGCACCAGCTGGGCAGCATTGAGTATGCCGCGGGGCACCTCCACTGCCGCCTGATCCTGCTGCTGGGTCACAGCGGCTGCGGCGCGGTGAGCGCGGCTCTCAGCGGCGGGGGCGATGGGTTCATCCAGTATATCACGGATGAGATCATGCTTGCTGTGGGCGAGGAGCGGGACCCCCTGCGGGCCTGCGAGAAGAACGTGGCCCACGGGGTGGAGATCCTGCGGCAGGAGTTTGCCGCCCACCCGGAGATCCCGGGAGAGGAGCTGGAGATCCGCGGCGCGGTGTACGATATCGCCACGGGCGCCGTCCGCTGGCTGGAGGACTGAGGGGAACTGCTGTCGGAAAGGGGCTTGCGATCCACAGCGCGGAGGCTGCGCAGTCTGAAGCTGCCGTGACCGCCTGGGCAAAAAATGAGCGTCTGATGGGCGAAGGGGACGCATGGGTCCTGAAGAGCGGCGAAGCTTATGATGCGATCCGCGGGATCGCGTAAGAGCAGGGTCCAGCCACAGCAACGCCGCTGCGGAAAAGAATCCACAGCGGCGTTGCGAATCAAGTGGATCCGGTAGAGCGGCATCCTGCAAGAGCAGACAGCAGGGATTTTCAAAAATAACTTGTATTTCATGCGGTATTTCAGTAAGATGAATATTTGAGAACAGACGGAATCCTGCATTTCATCATAGGGAGATAGCTATGGAAAAACTGAGAAGAGTCTTCACAGGCGGCATCCGCATGAAGATATTCAGCATGCTGCTGTTCACGATCGTCCTGATGATCGCTGCCTATACGGCAATGTTTTTTTACCAGTCGAACAGAGTGGAGCAGCTGGTGAACGACACCTATGAGGCGCAGAAACAGATCTATATCGAAAACGGCCTGGAGGATCAGTACGAAAGCTTCCGGAGCGACGCGGTCGCCACATTTCACAAGGAGATGTTCCACGCCCGAAACATCCTGATGCTTCTGGTGCTTTTGATCGTGGCAATCGGGCTTGCCTCCGCGATCTCCATTGCCAGCCGGATCACCGACCCACTGAACACCATTACCCGGCGTGTGGCGTCCCTGGGCGTTCGAAACCGACAGTTCATGATGGAAGATGCGTACAGGACCGGAGATGAAATTGAGGTCCTGGCGGAATCCTTTGCCAAACAGTCTGCCAGAACAAGGCTCTACATCGAGCAGATCAAGAGAGTTACCGCAGAGAAAGAGCGGATTGAAGCGGAGCTCGATATGGCCAGCCGGATCCAGGCCAGCCAGCTGCCCAGACTGTTTCCTCCCTTCCCGGACCGAATAGAGTTCAGCCTTTATGCCAGCATGACTCCGGCCAAGGAAGTGGGCGGAGACTTTTATGATTTCTTTATGATCGACGATGACCATATGGGGTTTGTCATGGCGGACGTATCCGGAAAGGGCGTGCCTGCGGCGCTGCTGATGATGGTTTCCCGGGTGCTGATCAAGTCCGGACTGCAGAACGGAAAAGGCCCCGCGGAGACCCTGGAGAGCGTGAACAACCAGCTATGCGAGAGCAACGATGCGGACTTTTTCGTAACCGTGTGGTGCGCAGTGCTTGAAATCTCCACCGGGAAGGGGATCGCGGCAAATGCCGGCCATGAGCACCCGGCGCTGCGCCGGGTCGGCGGCCGCTATGAACTGCAGGTTTACAAGCATTCCATGCCGGTCGGCACCATAAAGGACATCCCGTTTCGGCAGCATGCCTTTCAGATGAATCCGGGTGACAGCTTTTTTGTGTACACGGACGGGGTCGCGGAGGCAACGAACGAGCAAAAAGAGCTGTACGGCACCGAGCGCATGCTGGCGGCGCTGAACAAGGACCCGGATGCGCAGCCGGAGCAGGTCCTCGGGAATGTGACGCAGGATATCAACAGCTTTGTGGATGGGGCGGAGCAGTTCGATGACATCACGATGTTGAGCTTCCGCTATTTGGGGCCGTCCGGCAGCTTGTCCTGAGAGGACCGGTATAGGAGAGAAAACCATGAAAAGGTACAGAATCAGGAACGCTCTGAGAGTGATCGGGGAAATTTTTATCCCGCTGCTCCCCGGCATCATCAGCGCCGGACTTTGCGGAGGGGTTGCGTTGCTCATCGCCCAGACAGTGCCGGACTTCGCAGAACATAACGTCTGGGCGTTTATCCACCAGATCCTGACATTGATCAATACCGCCATGATGACCTTCCTGACCGCCTGGGCAGGCTATCGCGCGGCGGAACGCTTCGGCGGGACGCCCATTTTGGGCGGCATGCTGGGCATGATCACGTCTCTGGACGGCATCAACCAGATCGCCTCCATCATGGGCCTTTATAACAGCGCGGTTCCGCTGGATTCAATTCTTTGCAGCGGGAAGGGCGGGGTGCTGGCCGTCATTGCGGGAGCGCTTCTGATCGCTTTTGTGGAAAAAACGATTCGCTCTGTCATGCCCAGTTCCATCGATGTGGTGTTCACGCCGCTGCTCACCATGTTCCTCTGCGTGATCCCCTATATCGTCTTTATCATGCCGCTGTTCGGCTATGCCTCCGGCGGCATCGTGTGGCTCTTCAGCAGAGCTTGCATGTCCGAAAACGTCTTCATCCGGGCGATCTCGGGCTACTTTGCGGCGGCGGCTTTCCTCCCGTTGGTAGCCGCCGGCATGCACCACGGGCTCGTGGCGCTCTATAGCGTTCAGCTGCAGGAGTTGGGCTTTGTCACGCTCTATCCCGCGCTCGCCATGGCCGGGGCCGGACAGGTCGGCGCGGCCTTGGCACTCTGGAAGAAGGCAAAAAAGGTCGGGAACGACAATCTCTGTTCGGTGATTTCCGGTGCGCTGCCGGCCGGCCTTCTGGGCGTGGGGGAGCCGCTGATCTACGGAGTTACGCTGCCGCTGGGAAAGCCTTTTCTCACGGCGGGGCTTGGCGCAGGCTTCGGCGGCGCCTTCATCATGGTCACCCAGGTGGCCTCCACCACCTGGGGGCCCTCGGGCCTGCTGGGCGCATTTGTGATGACCGCCGGCCCTGGTGGCTCGCTGCGGAGCGTTCTCCTGTATCTGGCAGCCCTGATCATCAGCTATATCGGGGGCTACCTGATCACAAAACTCCTGTACCGGGAGGAAGAGCTGCGCTTTGAAACGACCCTTCCGGAGGAACAGGCTGCGGCCTTGCGTTCCGCTTCCTTTAAGCGCCTGAGCAAAAAGAAGCCCAAAAGGATCAAGGCTGGCAACGCACTGCTGGTAGGCAGCAGATACGACCAGGCCAGGCTCCCGCTGACGGCTCCTGTGGGAGGGGAGACCGTTCCCATGAAGCAGATCCCCGACGTGATGTTCTCTTCGGGCGTGATCGGCAATTGCATCGGCATCATGCCGGAAAACGGCCACATTCTTGCCCCCTGTGAAGGTGTGGTCGCGGAAATAGCCGACACCAACCATGCTTTGACCTTCCGCTCCGCCGACGGCATGGAAGTTCTGCTGCTGGTGGGCCTGGATACCTTTCTGCTGAACGGCGAGGGACTCCGCCCCCTGGTTAAGGAGGGAGAAACCGTCGCCAGAGGGCAGGCGGTGATGGAGGTCGATCTTGCGCGCATCCAGGAGGCCGGCCTGTCCCCGATCATCATCACGGTCCTGTGCGACTAAACGGGATAATCAGTTCCCGCGCAAAAACGCCGCTGCACACGCAGCGGCGTTTTTTGTTGCTGAAAGTTTGCGGAAAGGCCCTTGCTTCATGCTCTCCATAACCAAACAACACAGCCCGCCGGATGGCGGACTGTGTTGTTGTGGTCAAGCGGTGAATAACGCACTTGAGCAAGCACATTTCAAAAACGTTGCAAAACCTATGTTTTCAGGCAGAAAGCGCACGGGTTTCTCCTAAAAAAAGTGAAGGAAAAGGCATAAGACGACTCAGCCCCTGCCTTGAGATCCAAGGCAGGGGCTAACGTATCCCTCGAATGCAGCCTTATGCATTTGCACCGCACAAGCCCGGCGGCAAGCGGCCCTCATGATCTATTCGATTCCCCACAGCTGATAGCCGCTTTTTTCAGCGTTCTTTCCTTTTTCGCCTGTCTGCACCAGCTGACCGGTCTGCTTGTCATACCAGTAAAACCCGGTCCATGCCCAGGAAAACGCCGTGAGAACGAAACTGATCTTTACACAATCGTATGTGCTGCCGTTTACCGAGATCGTCTCTTCGCCGGCTTTTTCGGCGGCGAATTCACCGAGACCCATTGCGCCGCGGTTATTCCCGGTGCCGATCGAATAGAATACGATCTGTTTTTCCTCAGAGGCGATGAACGCGGGCATAGCCATTTCCATCATCTGATACCACAGACCGTCGCCGATCTTAAAGGTCTTGTGCTGTGCTTTTCCTTTGAAGGTCCCGGAGAGCTTGATATAATCGCCGTCTTTTTGCGCATGGAGATCCGTCTGGTCGGACGGCCTTTTGTACTGCCAGCGCGTGCACGACAGATTCCGCTCAACATGAAATATCTCCTCGGACCAGATGGCACCATCCCGTGTCAGCGTTTGCGTGATCTCGCCTTTCTCAGCATAGCCGGACACATCCAAACGGCGCCTTTCCGTACCGTTCGTTTTTTGATATTGCAGCGTTGATATATCCGCGGGATAAGCATAATCCGGAATGTCGTATGAGGAAATTGCGTTTTGGGAGAATACGATCTTGCCCCTCAGAAACACCTTGTCGATGAAGCTGATGTTGGAGATATCCTCTGCCGGATCCTTTTCCAGCAGGATCAGATCTGCCTCCATGCCTTCCTTCACAAGGCCCTTGCGGTCGGCGATCCCCAGATGCGCGGCGCTGTTCCCGGTGGCAAGGACAATGGCCTGCATGGGGCTGAGGCCGGCTTCCACGTAATATGCCAGCTCTCTGTGCTCGATTTCGCCGGTCATGCTCTCCAGCATGTTATCTGTGCCCATGGCGATGGGAATGCCGGCGTCGTACAGGACCTTGAGATTGTGCAGGCTGTGCGCCAGTCTCGCCGGATCCTTTTCGTAGGTCATGGCGTTGACAGTAGGAACAAAGCGCGCGCCGGACGCTTTCCAGAGCGCGACGATCGGATCGTCCGGCTCGATATCCCGGTCCAGAATGCCGTGCTCGATGCCGTAGATCCCCGCTTCCAGCAGCTCCTTTACGTCATCA
Organism: uncultured Oscillospiraceae bacterium; assembly: GCA_964395795.1. GTDB lineage: Bacteria > Bacillota > Clostridia > Oscillospirales > Oscillospiraceae > Limivicinus. The sequence goes on along the minus strand of CAYNBS010000005.1, from coordinate 20,550 downwards.
TAATAGAAAACGTGAGCTGTCGCTTGCAGGCCGTTTTCTCTGCCCTCGCGGATGATCTGCCGCATCAGCTCCCGGTCGATCTTTCGAATGCTTCTCTTTTCATCGAAATACCAGTAGTCGCCGCCCTGGTAGGTAAATTTCAGGAAATCGACGCCGGCTTGTTTCAGCTCCCGGATCCCTTCGCTCACCTGCGCCGGCGTGGAAACCTCAATGGCCATTTCCTCCTTCGCCCAGGGGCTGTTCGATCCCAGTGTGCTGGCAGGATGCCCGCCAGGCGCTGTAAAGTTCGGGCCAACGAGCAGCAGCTCAGGCCCGGTAATCCCGCCGGATCTCAGCTTATCGCGCAGTTTGTAAATGAAATGCTTCGGCGCGTCCAGATCCTTTATGGTGGTAATGCCGTAGGGCAATACGCTTTCACTGAATATTTGCGGCATCCTGTCGCGCAGGAATTCATCGCTCTCCGCTTCACTGTGGCAGCTGAAACCGCCCTGAATATGGATATGAGAGTCGATCAATCCCGGCATGAGGGTAAAACCGGCCCCGTCGATCGCTGCTGCAGCGGTGTCCCCGATCGCTTCATCGCTGATTCTTCGGATGATCCCGCCCTTGATAAGAACGTTTTGGTGAAACAGCTCGCTGCCGTCGCCTACGATGACATGAACGTCACGAATCAGATATCCGTCCGTTTTTTTCTTCTTTGGGCGACGCAGGAATTTGATCAGGGCAAAAAGAACGATGCCCGATCCAAGGACGATCTGGATCCAGGCAATAAGGGGAACTCCCAAAAATACCGGCATGATTTCTGCCTCCTGTTCCGTCGTTTATTTGAATAGTTTTTTGAAATACTCGTCGAAGGAATCTTTCGGGGGGATCGCCAGGCCCTGCTTGGCGTCGGCCAGGATCAGGAGGTGATCTCCGGGATGAATATCAAACACCTCACGGGCTTCTTTGGGGATGACGATCTGCCCTTTTGTTCCGACCGTTACGGTCCATGCGTATTTTCCTTCCGGCTTTCCCATATGAATCCAACTCCTTTCCTTTTATTGACATACAAATCATACATTTCATACTGCCGTTTGTCAACACCTTGTTCTTGGGGCGCGTTGCCTTGGCGCGTTTGCCGTTTGCGGGCAGGCGTCCTGACCCGCCGGCAAACGGCAAAAAAACACAGCCCGCCGAGGGAGGCACTTCGTAAGGAAGTGCTTCCTTCCCTTTTGAAAGTTAGTTAATTGACCACGCGGGTCCGCCATGGTACAATGATTAAAACAGATCGGGATTTGTGGGGGGATTTCTTATGGAGTATATCAAAGTGACTAAAGATAATTTGGAGAAAGAGCACATCTGCTGTGCTATCTCCAATAACATGGATATCCAGGTTTCATCGAAGAAAGCATGGCTGGCAGATCGTTTTGATGAGGGGCTTGTATTTCTGAAAAGCATAGAGCGCGGGAAATGCTTTATCGAATATATACCGGCTGAGAACGCATGGAATCCGATTGTCGCAGAAGGGTATATGTATATCGATTGCCTATGGGTGTCCGGTTCGTTCAAGGGACACGGATATTCAAATGATCTATTGGGAGCATGCATTGAGGACAGTAAAGAGAAAGGCAAAAAGGGACTGTGTATCCTTTGTGCTGCAAAGAAAAAGCCATTCCTTGCTGATCCGAAGTTTCTGAAATATAAGGGCTTTTCCATGTGTGACGAGGCAGACAACGGAATCCAACTCTGGCATTTACCGTTCTCTGCTGATGCAGAACAGCCAAGGTTCAAGGACTTTGCAAAGCATCCACATGTGAACGACGAGGGGTATGTCCTGTTCTACACCAGCCAATGCCCGTTCAACGCAAAGTATGTGCCGATTGTGGAACAGACTGCCAAAGAGCATAATATCCCGTTCAGGGCAATTCATATTGAAAGCAAAGAACAGGCACAGAACGCTCCTACACCGATTACTACCTATGCGCTGTTTTATAACGGAGAGTATTTGACAAATGAGCAAATGAACGATACTAAATTTTTGAAACTGGCTGCTCGGTAAATTCCAGTTTGCCGAATAGATCTTCTATTGTCCACAGTTATAACGAGCATCGGATTTTGCCCCACAAAATCCAAGAGACAAAACCGGCGTGACCGCAGCGGTCACGCCGGTTTCATATCCTTTTGAGCCGGTGATTGCCGCCTCAAAACAGCTTCTTTACGGAGTCCGCCCCGATGGCGGACTGTGTTTTTGGTGGTTACAGAAACAATAACGCATTTGAGCAAGCACGCCACCGTTGCGGGGGAGGGACTATGAATATGTCCCCATATGTCGTCATATGTCTCCATATGTCCCCGTTTGTCCCAATCTGGTTGCGGGGGAAGGATTTGAACCAACGACCTCCGGGTTATGAGTTGCCACGGATTCTTTTCACGGCTTTTCACGACTTGCGAAAAAGTCAGATTTTATGCGGGTTTCCGGGTTTTGGCTTTTTATATCCTCTCGCCTCTTTTGACGTTTTGGCGCACAGTTGTGCGCTAAATGTGCACCAAAAACTCCCGCAGTTCCTCCACCCAGAGCGGGAGCTTGCTGCCCTTGACGATCAGCTCCCCATTGACGTACTCGGCAACCTCGACAAAGCCGTTGTAGTTGTCGAAGAAATGGGCTTCGTCGCAATAGGGGAGCACCTTCGACACGGCCTCCCAGCGCCCGGCGAAGCGGCGAAGCACGTCCTCCTCCCGGATGTTGTGGCCGCCGTGGGCAACACGGTTCTCGATGCGCTGCAGGCACTCCTCCGCGCTGTCCAGGCCGACATAGTAGAGCCGGACGGAATAACCCCGCTCCCGGGCCTCGGCTGCCGTGAGCTCTGTCCTGCGCCCGGAAAGTGTCGTTTCCTGCGTGAAGCTCAAGCCCTTATCCAGACACTCCCGAATCCGCTCCAGCGCGATCTTGCCGCCCAAGATGGCGCTGCCACCGTTCTGGGCGGTGATTTTATCCACATCGATGATCCGGCCCAGATCATTCATTTGGGCTTTCAGAACGCCCGTCAGGCTGCTCTTGCCGGTGCCGTTGACACCGCCGATGATGGTATAGGTTTTCATGCCTTGCCCTCCCGCTCCATCGTTTCATCAATTGCCCTGTTGATGAAGGCGTTGACGCTCTCGCCACGGGCCTCCGCGTGGGCCTTGATCTGCTCCCGCCGCTCCGGCGTCATGCGTACCTTTGTCTCTACGAACTGGGCGATATACTTCTTATGCGCCCTTGCTTGGGCCTCCGTAAAGCCCCTATAGGTGCTGGACTTTTCTTCTGCCATGCTGTGCCTCCGATCCGAGGGGGCGCTTTTTCTTTTGCTGCCTCTCCTCCCATTATGGCTTTATTATAGCATAAATGCGTATATGGGACAATATACAAAACAAACAAATATATGGGCGTATCTTTGTGCAATATCCCATCTTGATATATGGGCGTATCTATGCTATTATAATATTGCCAGGAGGGAGAGGGAAACCTCCTCGGGTGGACACAGAGATGGAATTCGAGACAACAAGGCCCGGAAAAAAACCTCACAGGGACAAAGGGAAGCCTGAGACGGACGGAAACGGCGGCAACGCAACGACGGACGGCGACCACGACACAGACCCCGGAAGGGCTTCCTCCCCTGATCCAAAACAAGGAGGGCAAGACAATGAAGTACAACCTGAGAAAGATCATGCTGAAGGCGTGGGAGCTGTTCCGCAAGCTGGAGATCAGCTTTGCCGAGGCCCTGCACCGGGCATGGATCAGCGCGAAGGCCGAGCCGGTCAACGCCGAGCGGATCCAGGCAGCCAAAGCCGCAGCGGGCGTCCTGGAAGAGGTCAAGACTTGGAGCGGGTGGAAGGAAGCCGGTTTCGAGGTCATCCACGGCAGCAAGGCCCTGTTTGGCTGTGACCTGATCCACGGCAGCAAGGGCGACGGCGCCACCTACAAGGCCCGGTTCTTCGGGGCCTCCCAGGTGCAGGCCGTTGCATAAGAAAAGCCCCTTGTGTCAGCGCCGACCAAAGCAAGACACAAGAGGCGGGAACCACCGCCGGAGCGGGGCAAATTCATACTACAACGGCCCCGCTCCTAATGTCAAGAGAAAGAGAGGATAAAGCTTTGAGCAAGGAATTTGAATTGATCTCGGAAATAGAAACCCCGGCTGCTTTTGCAAAAGAAGCTTTGAACGCCCTGAATCTGCTACTTGATGAACTGGAATCGGATAGGCGGGAGCATTCAGAAGGTCGTGAGGAGACACAAGCAATTGCATTCTTTCGCTGCTTTCCGAGCTTCCTTTCTGCGCTCCGCGTCGTATGCCGTGACCTCGATCGGCAGCTTTGTGATATCAATTCCGCAATCGAGGCCACATACTCACGCAGAAGAGCGGGTTAAGTCCCGCTCTTTTTGTTCTGCAGAAATCGGCACAAGGATGTGGTATTTTAGAGCAAACGAAAAAAGGAGCGGGAGCCTTGATGCTCCCGGTCACTTTCCTAAACGTTTGGGAAACTTACCAAAAAAGGGGAGGGGGGTCACGCGCGCGACCTGCGTATTTTTCTGACCTGGGGCCTGCGGTGGGAGAGGGGGGCGCGCACGATCCGCGACCGGGGGGAGGTTAAATCCGAAAACGTCTGCGGATTTGCCCGGCTCATCGGTTGGCCAGCTGCTCCCGCTTGAGCACGGCCAGCTCTACGGCGCTTGTGTGCGTGGTGTTGAAGGCAGATACACCCACATGCGTATAGTACGGCGTGCGCTCTTCCACGAACTGGTCAAGACCATATTGATGCTTTCTTTTGCGGATCTGTTTAAGCGCTGTCCGCTCCCGTTTTATTACGGTTTCCTTGTCTACTCCGGATGCCGCAGCAGATCCCTCCAATGTCTGGTTGAGCCAGTAGCGCCGATGCAAAGTTTCACGCTGCTCCTCGGTTAGATCTGCAAGGGGACGCTCCAGCGCCTTGTGAAGCTGCTCAAGCCAGATCCGGCGCTCCGGTTCATCGAAGGGGTCAGCGGGATCCACCTGGAAATCAAGAAGCGTGTCGCCGTCCTGATCATCCCCGACCGGCGTATCAAGGGAAGTACAGTTATCGAGCGGGTTCCGTGTGCGTTTCCTGTAGCCTCCAGCCTCCGCAAAGGCGGTCTTGAGGTGATAGTTCAGGTATGTAAGGAATTTATATTCCCCGTCCGGCTTGAAGCTCTCCACGGCCTCCAGAAGGGCCAGAAACCCGCTCTGCGCCAGATCTTCCGCCTCAACGCCGCCGTAGCCGTCTGTCAGCACAAAGCACCTCCGGGCCTGCTGCCACACGAAGCGCCGCACCTGCTCCCAAAGTTCCGGAATCAGCTCCCGCTCTCCCGCCTGGATCCTTGCTGCCAGCTCCTCATTTGACAAATCGCGCCACCTCCCTGTATAATCTGCTTCGGTTATGGGCTGCGCTTCCGGGCGTGGCTCTTTTTATTTCCCAACGCTGAGCGGGTTAGTCCATAAGCCCGTAGTGCCTTGCCACGGAATATAGAAAATCACGGTGCCACATACGCGCAGTATCGTAGCTTATAAAACAAGCTTGGGCGGCACCATCAAGGGTTACGTTCTTCCCGAAGAAAACAAGGCTGAGCAGGCGCAGCTTGTCGGGCCGCTTTGATAGATCTTCGATTGCTTGCGCTACGGCGTCCCGCTCCCGCTGCTCGGTGACGGTTTTGGCGGAGACCTTCAGCTTCGGATAATGCCGCACCATTGCTTTTACATAGCTCCACCAGCGCTCTCTCGGTTTGCTCATACAGATCCCCTCCCGTATTCGATAAACTCACCAAGCGGGACAGGCCCGCTCAGCTTCTTGGTGCGCCGGCAATAGGCGCAGCACTCGCAGCGGGGCGGTTCGATCACCCCTTGCTTGATGGCGTCAAAGTACGGCAGCTTGTCCATGAGGCGCTGAAGCTCCGCGTCAAGGACGTTCTGCGGGATCTCCACCACGGCCAGGTCAGGCGGATCCTCCTTCGTAACCACGGCCAGAAAGCAGGGGAGCCGATTTCCCTCCACGGCCTGGTAGATCGCAAGCTGCAGCGGCCACTCCCAAGCATCGGCAAAGGTGATCAGCCCTTCACCCGCTCGATAAGCGGGCTTCAGATCCCGGGCGGTCTTCAGATCCACAATGCGCTTGCCCTTCTTGTACACGTCCATTTTGATTTTGAAGGGCAGGCCCCCGATTTGGCCGGTTTTAATGACCTGCTTCCTCCCGCTCATGTACTGCAGGAAGATCTTATCGGAGCGGGCCCGCTCGATCATCTCTTCCGCCTTGAGAAAATCAGCCTTGAGGGTGCCGTCCTTCTTCATCAGCTCCGGGTGCTCAGCTTTGAAGCTGTCAAAGGATTTCGGCCCTTCAAAAAAGGCGTCCACATAGCTGCCGACCAAAAGCGCTGTAGACGGTGGAGCGGGTTCCATAGCCATTGCCGCCGCGGGACATATCAGCATTTGCTTGATGAGGGAGGCCGACCAGTATTCCCGGTTGGCCTCCTCGCTGTGGTAGTTCCGTTTGGTCAGCTTAAGCATGAGCGGCCTCCTTCGTGGCACAGGCAGCGCAGAGGGCGCGGCCGTACTTGGAGCGGGTGTAGGCGGCGAGCTGGGCACTGTTCATCCCGTGAGCGGGTTTGATGTCCTCCCCGCAGCACTCGCATTTGACCGCCTTCTCCTCGGGAAGGAAGTTCCGCACCCGTAGGGCGTCCACGATCTCCCCGAAGGCCTTGACCATTTCCACGCCGATCTGGATCCTGTGCCCGCTCCACTCCTCTATGTACGGCGTCTTGAGAAGCTTCTGGATCATCTTCGCATTGGTGCTGTTCAGGATCATGGGCTTCTCTCGCTCCCGCCAGTAACAGACCACGCATTCCTCTTTCTTCCCTTCCGGGCCGGTGACCGTCTCCACCTGTACCCGCTCGATAGTCAAGACAATATCCTGTCCCGGCTCCAGGCTGTACGCGCCCAGGTAATCCGGATTTGTGAGCTTTTTCCAGTGCGTCATTTCCTCGCCTCCTTATAGAGCTGGATCCAGTCCGTAAAAAGCATTGTGACAAGCCAGGGAGAGCGCGAGCGCCGGTGAAACAGGGTGGGCTTGCCGTCCCTGAATCTCTCGGCATCTCTCATGCTCTGCTGCATGGCTTCCGGCACATTGAGCTTTTCCACTCGCTTGCACTCGATGTGGATCCCCGGCAAGCCCATCAGATCCGGGACAGTCCCGTAAGACTGGGTACCGCCCCGCTCAATGCTGTATCCTTCATCCCGAAGAAGGGCGGCAAGCTCCCGCTCACCGGCTGCACCTTTTCGGCTGCTGTTCATCTGTTTCCCTCCTGATTGTTGAAAACTCGGTGGAAAAGTCTGTTGAAAACCGTTCCGCAAAAAACGGCGGCGGGTTTTCCCCTTGACAATCCCTTTTCCGTTCCTGATACCTGATAGAGTTATGGTTATGGTTACGGTTATAGTTAGGATCGCAACCCGATCGCATAGCGATAGGTCACCCATTGCTATGCCACCGGATAGCATTCCCTTTCTTTCCGGCCTCGCTCTTCTTCCTGTAAGTTTCTTGCCCTCGGTCAATGCTGGAGCGCATGATATCGAAGACCTCGGCCGCAGCCCCGGAAAGCACCGGGACTTCTCCGTGGAGATAATACCGCACTGTTGCCTTGATCGCCTTCGCTGCTTCTTCATCCGGCATCAGGGAGAAAATCAAGGCTGCCTCCCGATAGGTCATATAACCCGGCATAATTTTTTCCTCGCTCATTCGCTCCCGCTCCTCTCGATTGCATCCGCTGCCCGCTCGATCTCTCCGGCCCTGTGCCGCATAGAAGAGACGCAGCGCTCCCGCTCCCCATCATTCCCGGGAAGATAGTACCCGCTCCGGTTGTTGGCCAGGATCGGTGCGCCACGCAGCCGCTCCGCATGGATCATGCGGCGGATCTCCCGCTGATCAAGGCCGGTGATCTTCTCCAGATGCTGGAGCGGGATAGCGTTTTTCTCTCCGCAGAGAAGAAGATCCGCTATGCATTGCGTTTTCGAGCGGGGGATGGTATACTCAGTTTCGGAGATCCTTATGTCTGCCAGGACACATTGTTCTCCGCTGCCGCTTTCGGTCTCGCTCACCGGAAGCGGCTTTTTCGTTTGGCTCATAGTGTCACCTCCCGGATCCCCTGCACCGTGACCGGGAGCGGGACAGCGCCGTGCAGGAAGTCCTCCAGCGTTTCCAAGTTGACAAGGTATTTCTGCCCTACCCGGACGCTGGGAAGCTTCCCTGTGGTCACCAGACGCCGCAGGGCGGTTTTTGTGAGGGCCGTTTCCGGGTCGCTCTGCAGCAGCCACTCCGCCGCTTGGTCAATCGTCCTCATTCTTGGCATGCCTGCCCCTCCCGCTCCGCGGCTTTCTTTTCCCAGTATCGGGCGTTGATCGCTCGAATCCGCTCCTTGTTTTTCTTTCGGTATTCCCGAAGGTAGCGATTTCTCTCTTGCCGAGCTTTTTCTTTCCGTTCTTCGTCAGTCAAGTTCGTCCCTCCAATCTTTTTGTTATCTTTATCTTGACATTTTGGGCCAACTGATGTATGCTTGGCTCAAAAGCATTATATTTATCTTTTCGGCGAGAGTCAAGAAAAATGAGCCAAAAAAAATAATTGGCTCAAAATAACGACAAAGGAGGGCTTGCGGCTATGGATAGGCTCGAAATTGGAATGCGGATTGCTGAAATTCGGTGTAGAAAAGGCGAGAGCCAAGAGGAAACTGCCATTGCTATTGACGAAAAACGCGAGAATGTCCGAAACTGGGAAAACGGCACTCGGGCACTAAAGGCAGAAACTATTATCAAACTTGCTCAGCATTTCAATGTTTCTACTGATTATTTGCTAGGGCTCTCCGAAGTTAAGTCGACAGACACAAACTTACAGTCAGCGTGTGAATATACCGGCCTTTCGGAGGCGGCATATAACACGCTGTACCGGCTTCGAGAATACTGCTACGGCCTGTACGAACTAAATGACTTTATTGCGACGCATGGTTTGTACTTTGCCGATGAACTTTATCACATAAAAGAATATGTGTTTACTGCAAATTGCAGACTGGACAGACTAACTAATGAGACAAAAAAGCTCAGCACAGAGGAGGCAGTAAATTGCCGCCCTGTGGAAACGCTTAATGAGATTCGAGAGTTGGAGCGAAATCTCCAGGCAGAACTATATGCTTTTTCTGAAACATGGAGGGAAATCCCGGATAGCTTTGGAGCAGATAATGTGCTGAGTGAATTGCAAGAGCTGGAGTTTGAAATACAGTCTTTTCTTGTGAAGAAAACCCAGGAGGCCAACGATGGCGAACATCAAGAGGATTGACGGCAAGAGCGGGCCTTCTTTCAAGATCACTGTCACGAGCGGGCGTAACACGGACGGGAAACAGGTGCGGCATTTCAAGACCTGGAAACCCGCTCCGGGCATGACAGAGCGGCAGATCGAGAAGGCCGTGCAGAAGGCCGCCTTTGAGTTTGAGCAGCAGATCGAGCAGGGCTTTGTTGCGGATAACCGGCAGAGCTTCGCCCAGTATGCGGAATATGTGATTGGCCTGAAGGAGCGCAACGGCGCCAAGCGGCGGACGGTGGAGCGGTACCGGGAGCTCATGAAGCGGATCAACGCCGCCATTGGACACCTGAAGCTGTCAGAAATCCGGCCGCAGCACCTGAATCTGTTCTATGCCAACCTCAGCGAGGAGGGCGTGAGGGAGAGCACGGTGAAGGCCACGCCGAAGAAGGATATCGCTAAGCTGCTGAAGGATAAGAAGCTGAGCGCCGCAGCCCTGTCCAGGGCGTCCGGCATGGCAGCCTCTACCTTCGCCCCGGCTATCCACGGCAAGACGGTTTCCCAGCGCACGGCGGACACGCTTGCCGCGGCGCTGGGCTACAAGACCGAATCCCTTTTTAAGCTGTCCCGGGATACAAGCCCGCTCTCCGCCAAGACGATCACGGAGTATCACAGGCTGATCTCCACCGTTATGAGCCAGGCAGAAAAGGAAATGCTGATCCAGTATAATCCGGCACACCGGGCGTCTCCTCCCAAGCTGGAGCGGGCCGAGGTGGACAGCTTCCAGCCGGAGGAGCTGGAGCGGATCCTGGAGTGCCTGGAGCGGGAGCCGATCAAGTGGCGGACGATCACCCACCTGCTGATTATCACCGGCTGCCGGAGAGGGGAGATCATGGGCCTGCACTGGGACGCCATCGACTGGGAGGGGCAGCAGCTCCGCATTGACCGGGCGCTGCTCTACACTGCGGAGAGCGGGATCTATGAGGACACGACCAAAACCGGCGAAATGCGGTATATCAAGATCCCTGTCGAGACGGTGCAGCTGCTGAAGCTGTACAGGGCGTACTATGACGGGCTGCGCGTGAAGAATGGCGACCGATGGATTGAGAGCGGGTATGTGTTTACCCGAGATGACGGCGGTGTGATGAATCCCGACAATGTGACGCAATGGCTCGGGAGCTTTGCGAAGAAATACGACCTCCCGCCGATCCACCCACACAAGTTCCGGCACACGATGGCCTCGCTGCTGATTTTCAACGGCACGGACGCCCTGACCGTCTCCAAGCGTCTGGGACACGCGAAGGTGTCCACCACCACAGACATATACAGCCATGTGATCAAACAGGCAGACGAGCGGGCGGCGGAGAGCATTGCAGATGTGATCCTGCGCCGGGCATGAAAAAAGCGGTTACTACTCCCAGAGCGGGAGCGGTAACCGCTGATTTTTTCGGGCTTGTGCGCTAAATGTGCGCCAAATCCGTTTTTCCCCAAAATGAAGTGCCTCCAAAAGTGAAGAAAACCGGCCGATTCACAAAGAATCGACCGGTTTTTGTGGTTGCGGGGGAAGGATTTGAACCAACGACCTCCGGGTTATGAGCCCGACGAGCTACCAGCTGCTCTACCCCGCGATATTTTCTTTAGCTTGGTTATGATAGCACAGACGCATGCGGATGTCAAGAACTTTTTTTGGGGGAAGGAAAGCAACATTTTTTTGGAAGGAAAGCAACATAGGGGGGAAACTGTTTTTTCGGATTTAGGGCTTCCTTTTTGGAGCAGAATAATGTAGAATAATAATAATTGAGCGGAACATTCCGTGAACGTCTGATATCACCCCTGTGGACGGGGACTATTTAGAAAAAAAGGATCTTTTGCCCCAAACCTGTCATGGCAAGGGGCTGCTTTAAAACGAGAGGGGAAAAAGTATGGAAGAAGCTACCAACGTTCTCTTTTCCATCGGGCCGCTGGAGGTGACGAGTACGGTCACCACCATGTGGGCCATCATGGTGGTGCTCACGCTGCTCTCGTGGCTTGCCACCCGGAAGCTGAAGGACGTGCCCGGGCCGCTGCAGAACGCGGCGGAGATTGCGGTGGGCTACCTGCGGAACTACTATGAGGAAAACCTGGGCAGGGAGCATGGCCGCCGGTACTTTTCGGTATTTGCCACCTTCTTCATCTTCATCATTGTCTGCAACTACTCCGGCATCCTGCCGGGCGCCGGGCATCTCACCGGCTTTGCCGTGCCTACGGCCTGCCTGTCGGTGACGGCGGGGCTGGGCATCATCGCCTTCTTCACCACCCATGTGATCGGGATCCGGGAGAAGGGCCTGGGGCACTATCTTGCCAGCTTTGCCAAGCCCCTGATCCTGGTGGTTCTGATGCTGCCGCTGAACATTCTGGAGCAGTTCATCCGCCCCGCCTCCCTGGCCCTGCGTCTTTACGGCAACATGTACGGCGAGGAAATGGTGACGGAGAAGCTGTATGAAATCTTCCCCATCGGCGTGCCGCTCATCATGAATGTGCTGAGCCTGCTGTTCTGCATGCTGCAGGCCATGGTCTTTACCATGCTGCTTTCCATCTATGTGTCGGAAGCGGTGGAGGAAGAAGAGTAAACCAAAAGCAAAAACTTCTGATAGACAACAATTATTTATAGGAGGATCTACTCATGGAAAAAGGACTTATCGCCATCGCTGCCGCTCTGGTGCTGTGCATCACCGGCGCCGCCACCGCCATTGCCCAGGGACGTACCGCTTCCCATGCCATGGAAGCCATCGCGCGCCAGCCTGAGGCCGCCGGCGCGATCCGCGGCTCCCTGATCCTGTCCCTTGCCCTGATGGAAGCGCTGACCATCTACGGCATGCTGGTCGCCTTCATGCTGGTCGGCAAGATTTGAGGAATCATCATTCGGGAGGACAGCGTCCATGTTAAGCATCAACATTTCCGAGCTCATATGGACCGTCATCAATTTCCTCCTGCTGCTCTTCCTGCTGCATCACTTCCTGTATAAGCCCATCTGCCAGCATATGGACGCCCGGCAGGCCCGGATCGACGCGGGCCTTGCCCAAGAGCGGCAGGCTCGGGAGGCGCTGGACGCCGAGGATCGGCGGCAGGCCGATGAGCTGCAGAATGCCCGGGAGCAGGGCCGCGCCGCGCTGCGAGATGCCGAGGCGCAGGCTGTCCGGGAAGGCGAGGAGGCGCTGCGCCAGGCGAAGAAAACTGCCCGGGAGCAGGAGAAAGCAGCGCAGGAGCAGATGCAGGAGCAGATCCGGCAGGAAGGTGACCGCCTGTCGACGGCGGAGCCTGCCCTGGCGGAGCTGCTGGCCCGCCGGCTGCTGGAAGGGGAAGGTGAGGCGCAATGAGCGGTTGGACGATTCTTTACGGCCTCATCAACTTTGCGATTCTGGCCGGAGGCCTGTTTCTCGTAGGCCGGAAGCTGGTCAAATCCATGTTCCGCAAGCATCGGGACGAGGTTGCCCAGGGGCTGGAGCAGTCTGCGCAGGCCATTCTGGACGCGGAGAAGCTGCGCGCCCAGCTGCCGCAGAAGGCTGCCGAAGGCGAGGCCGCGCTTGCCCGCATCGGGCAGGAGGCGGAGGAGCTGGTTCAGCAGCGCCGAGAGGCTGCGGCGCAGGATGCCCGCGCTGCCCTGGAGGAGCTTTCCCGCAGCGCGGAAGAGGACGGACAGCGCTATCAGCGCGCTCTGCGGCGGAAGCTGAACGCCCAGGCGGCAGAGGAGATCTGCACCCAGGCGGCGCAGCTTTTGCAGCAGCCGGAATACGCCCCGGCCCGGAGAGATCTGGAGGAGCGCTTTGTTTCCCGGCTGGAGCGGGAACTCACGCTTACGCCCGGGGATCGGCTGCGCCTGATGGATGGCGGCAGATTGACTCTCACCCTGTCCGCATCCCAGACGCCGGAGCCTGATCTGCTGCAGCGGCTGAGCCGCGCGGTGGAAAAGGCCGGCGTGGAAGAGCAGCAGATCGAAGTGGTATTGAATGAATCGCTGATCGGCGGCCTGGTGCTGCAGGTGGGCGACACGGTCTATGACGGGAGCCTTGCGGGCCTTCTGGAGCGGGCCCGGCAGCAGATCGCCGCGGCGGACGACCAGGGGGAGGATGCCCTGGCGGCGCTGCAGCGGGAGCTTGGCCTGGTCAGCGGCAAGCCGGAGATCTACCAGACCGGGCGGGTCGTCAGCGTCTCCGACGGTATCTGCCGGGTGGTCGGCGTGTCCGACGCCATGGCAGGGGAGCTGCTGGAGTTGGACGGCGGCATGCGGGGCATGGTCATGGACCTGGAGAAGGACAATGTGGGCGTGGTGCTGCTTGGCAGCTACGACAGCCTGCAGGAGGGCGCCGCCGTGCGGCGCACCGGGCGCATCCTGTCCGTGCCGGTGGGCGAAGAGCTGATCGGGCGGGTAGTAGACGCCCTGGGCCGCCCCATCGATGGCGGCAGTGAGATCCGCACCGCCCAGACCCGGCCCATCGAGAGTCCGGCCCCCGGCGTTATTGAACGCAAGAGCGTCTCCGTGCCTATGCAGACGGGCATCAAGGCCATCGACGCCCTGATCCCCATCGGCCGGGGCCAGCGCGAGCTGATCATCGGCGACCGGCAGACCGGCAAGACCGCCATCGCCCTGGACACGATCCTGAACCAGAAGGGGAAGGATATGCTCTGCATCTACGTGGCCATCGGGCAGAAGGAATCCACGGTGGCCGGCCTGGTGGAAAAGCTGCGCCAGGGCGGCGCCATGGACTACACCATCGTGGTGTCGGCCAGCGCTGCGGAATCTGCGCCCATGCTGTATATTGCGCCCTATGCCGGCGCCGCCATGGGCGAGTACTTCATGTACAAGGGCCGGGACGTGCTGATTGTGTATGACGATCTGTCGAAGCAGGCCGTGGCCTACCGGGAGATTTCCCTGCTGCTGCACCGTCCCCCCGGACGGGAGGCCTACCCCGGCGACGTGTTCTATCTCCATTCCCGCCTGCTGGAGCGGGCGGCTCGGCTCAGTGAGGAGGCCGGCGGCGGCAGCATGACCGCCCTGCCCATCATCGAGACCCAGGCGGGAGATATTTCCGCCTATATCCCCACCAACGTCATCTCCATTACCGATGGACAGATCTTTTTGGAGACGGATCTGTTCAACTCCGGCGTGCGTCCGGCAGTGAACGTGGGCCTCTCGGTCAGCCGCGTGGGCGGTTCTGCCCAGCTGGGCGCCATGAAGCAGGTGGCGGGCCGACTCCGCATGGATCTGGCCCAGTACCGGGAGCTGGCGGCCTTCTCCCAGTTCGGCAGCGATCTGGACAAGGCCACCCAGGCAACCCTCCACCGGGGCGACCGGATGACGGAGCTTTTGAAGCAGCCCCAGTATGCGCCTATGGCCGCCAGCGACCAGGTTATCAGCATCTTCGCCGTCAGCGAGGGCTTTGCCGACGGACTGGAACTGAAGGAGATCGCCCGCTTTGAAAAAGAGCTGCTGCCCTTTGTGAAGCAGAAGTGGCCGGAGCTGGAGGAGATCATCCTCTCGGGGCGGAAGCTGAAGAAGGAAGAGCTGCAGCGCCTGCGGGAGACGGTGCGGGAGTTCAGCGAGAGCTTTTAAAGACTTGTAGGGGCGGCGATCAGCCGCCCGGGACTACAGGAGGATCCGAAGAGACGGGCGGCTGATCGCCGCCCCTACAGGAACGGTGGTGAGACCATGGCCAATCTGCGCGCCATCCGCATGCGCATCAAAAGTGTAGAGAGCACCCGGCAGATCACCAAGTCCATGAAGATGGTGGCGGCGGCCAAGCTCCGCAAGACCCAGCAGGCCCACGGGCGGCTGGGGGATTTTGCGGAGAAAAGCCGGGCCATGCTCTCCGCCCTTGGCGGGGAGGACTGCGGCAGCCCCTTTTTGAAGCCCCATGAGGAGAACAAGCGGGTCTGCTATGTGCTCATCGTGGGCAACCGGGGCCTGTGCGGGATCTATAACCACAGTCTGCTTCGGTTTTTTACGGAGCTGCGGGCCAAAGAAACCCGGGAGACCCTGCTCTACACCGTGGGCCGCTGGGGGAAGGACCTGATCGGCCCTGCGGACGGTCATTTCGAGATCAGCGACACGCCCACCGCCGAGGAATCCCGGGCGGTGACGGAGGCGCTGAAGGAGCTGTACCGCAGCGGGAAAGCGGATGAAATCGTGCTGGTGTACCAGCAGTTCAAGTCCGTCCTGCAGCAATCGCCAGGGACGAAGACCCTGCTGCCGCTGACCTTGCCGGAGCACGGAGGCGAGGAACAGGTCATCTACGAGCCGGACGCGGAGACGGTGCTGGAGCGGCTCACGGAGCTGTATCTGGAAACCCAGGTCCACGCGGCCCTGCTGGAGGCCCGAACCGGCGAGCATGCTTCCCGCATGACTGCCATGACCGCTGCGGCGGACAATACGGAGGAGCTGATCGGGGAACTGACCCTGGAGCTCAACCACGCCCGCCAGGCCGCCATCACCACGGAGATTTCCGAAATCGTGGGCGGCGCCGCGGCGCTTCGTCAGAACGACCCTGGAAGGTCTTGAATCGACACGAGCGGGGAATTCATTGACCGTCAGGATCGTTCTTTCTCTCAAATTCAAAGAGCAGGTCTTTGAATTTGAATATTGTGAAGGGAGGCAATCCCATGGAAAAAGCAATCGTAAAACGGGTAATCGGCCCGGTGGTGGACGTCCATTTTCCCTATGGCACGCTGCCGGAGCTGTATAACGCCATCGAGATCCGGCTGCCTCAGCGGAAGGTGACCTTGGAAGTCGTCCAGCAGATCGGCGGGGGAGATGTGCGCTGCATCGCCCTTTCTTCTACCGACGGCATCTCCCGGGGCATGGAGGCGCTGGACACCGGCGGCCCCATCAGCATGCCGGTGGGGGAGGCCACCCTGGGGCGGATGTTCAACGTCACCGGCGATCCCATTGACGGGAAGGGACCGGTCGAGGCAACAGAGCGCCTGCCCATCCACCGCAAGGCCCCCGGCTTTACCGAGATCCTGCCGGCCACCGAGCTGCTGGAAACCGGCATTAAGGTGGTGGACCTGCTGGCCCCCTACGCCCGAGGTGGCAAGATCGGCCTTTTCGGCGGCGCAGGCGTGGGCAAAACGGTGCTGATCATGGAGCTCATCCGCAACATTGCCTACGAGCATGGCGGCTATTCCGTCTTTGCCGGCGTGGGTGAGCGCAGCCGCGAGGGCAACGACCTTTGGCATGAGATGAACGAGAGCGGCGTCATCAACAAAACGGCGCTGGTATTCGGCCAGATGAACGAGCCCCCCGGAGCCAGACTGCGGGTGCCCCTGTCGGGCCTTACCATTGCCGAGAACTTCCGCGACAAGAGCGGCCAGGACGTGCTGCTGTTTATCGACAACATTTTCCGTTTCACCCAGGCGGGCTCTGAGGTTTCGGCTCTGCTGGGACGCATGCCTTCCGCCGTGGGCTATCAGCCCACCCTGGCCACCGAAATGGGCGACCTGCAGGAGCGTATCACGTCCACCAGGAACGGCTCGGTCACCTCGGTGCAGGCCATCTATGTGCCGGCGGACGACCTGACCGACCCGGCGCCCGCCACGGCCTTTGCCCATCTGGACGCTACCACGGTGCTGTCCCGTTCCATCGCAGAGCTGGGCATCTACCCGGCGGTGGACCCGCTGGAGTCCTCCTCCCGCATTCTGGAGCCGGGCGTTCTGGGCAAGGAGCATTACGAGACGGCTCGGGCCGTGCAGCAGGTACTGGAGAAATATCGCCAGCTGCAGGACATTATTGCTGTTTTGGGCATGGACGAGCTGGGCGCCGAGGACCGGGCCACCGTGAACCGTGCCCGCCGTATTCAGCGCTTTCTTTCCCAGCCCTTCCATGTGGCCGAGAACTTCACCGGCATGGAGGGCCGCTATGTGCCGCTCAAGGAGACCATCAAGGGCTTCCAGGCCATCCTGGGCGGCGAGGTGGACGACCTGCCGGAGCAGGCGTTCCTCATGTGCGGCAGCCTGGATGAGGTGCTTGCCAAACGGGGGAGCTTCTGATGGATGCGATACATCTGCACATCGTCACCGCCGAGACGACGGTTTTTGACCGCCGCGTCAATTACGTCAATCTGCCCCAGTCCTACGGCTCGCTGGGCATCCTGCGCGGGCACGCGCCGTTGCTGTGCGCATTGGAGGGCGGCGTGATCCGCTGCACAGGGGAAGAGGGCGCCGCCCGCATCCGGGTCGGCAAGGGCGTGGCCGACGTAGCCGACAATGAGATCACCGTTCTTGTTTCCGCAGCGGAGATCCTGGAGGACGCCGCCGAATAATCAAAGCACACGCCGCAGGGCGCCCGCGAAAACGCGCGGGCGCCCTGCGGTTTTTCTGTACACTTTTTGTCAAAACGGCGCCCCTCTGCGCCGCCTTTCCGTCCTGTTTTGCCGCCGTTCTCCGTTTCTTGCATACAACATGTGTATTATTTTTGTGTTTTGTTGTTTTTTGCATTGAATGTAAAACAAAAGAAATAAATCTTCGTCATTTCGTTGCTGTTGAACAAGAAAAACTGTTCAGTTTGCTCATTGACGCACTTGCAGTGGAGTGCTAAACTATCAATAGGGTCAATATGGAGTGTGAACGCATGAAAAAGGTTTATGTGATGATCGGCAACTACGGCAGCGGCAAAACGGAGCTGGCGCTGAACTTTGCTTTCAAGGCCGCCGAGCGCGGCGACCGCACGGAGCTGCTGGATCTGGATATGGTCAACACCTATTTCCGCCTCACCGAGCGCGGCAGGATGACCCAGATGAAGGAGATCCGCCTGGTCTCCCCGAACTTTGCCTGCGCCGGTATTGAAACGCTCTCCGTTCCCGCAGAGGTGGCCTCCGCCTTCGCCATGGACTGGGACACCGTTGTGTTCGACGTCGGCGGCGACGCGGTTGGCGCCACGGCCGTGGCGCGTTACCATCAGGACTTCATGGAGCTCGAGCCCGGCGCCCTGGAGGTGCTGAACGTGGTGAACATCCGCCGCCCGCTCGCCGGGACGGTGGAGCGCATCATTAAGCTCCAGGAGGAGATGCAGATCCATTCCCGGCTGAAGATCACCGGCATGGTCAACAACACCAACCTTGCCCTCGCCACCACCGACGCTGAACTGCGCGATGGCTACGAGATGATCCGCGAAGTCTCGGAGCGCACCGGCGTTCCGGTGATCTACACCTCCGGCAAGAAGCAGTTCCTCGACCGCTTCCTGGCCGAGGGGCACGACCCGAAATACATCGGCACCCCCGTCGCCATCGACACCTATATGCAGCGCGACTGGGATTCCTGGGTCCACAGTCTGGATCAGAATCCCTCCAACCCCCGCCCCGGCAATTTCTACCGGACCAATATGGACTGAGCTTGCCCGGCCGGGACGAAGCGAACCCTGTACCCTCAGCCGTCACGTGACGGTTTTAGGATAGACCTGCAAATCAATCAAGGAAAAGAGGTAAGAACATGGTTAAGGTTACAATCAACGAGATTGTATGCAAGGGCTGCGGCCTGTGCGCGAGAGCATGTCCTAAAGGCGTGCTTGCCCTTTCCAAGACCAAACTCAACGCAAAAGGCTACCATCCCGCTGAAGTCGTGAACCCGGATGACTGCATCGGCTGCGCATCCTGCGCACGCACCTGCCCGGATGTCGCGATCCGCATCGAAAGACTATAAGGAGGAAACGAAAATGGCATTAACTCTCATGAAGGGGTCCGAAGCGATCGCCGAGGCTGCCATTCGCGCCGGCGCACGTTTCTTCTTCGGCTACCCCATTACCCCGCAGACTGAGATCCCCGAATACATGTCCGCCCGTATGCCCGAAATCGGCGGCTGCTTCCTGCAGGCCGAGAGCGAAGTGGCGGCCATCAATATGGTTTACGGCGCCGCCGGCACCGGCGCGCGCGTCATCACCTCTTCTTCCTCTCCCGGCGTCTCCCTGAAGCAGGAAGGCATCTCCTACATCGCGGGCGCCCAGCTGCCCTGCGTGATCCTGAACGTCATGCGCGGCGGTCCCGGCCTCGGCAACATCCAGGCCTCCCAGGGTGACTATTTCCAGGCCACCAAGGGCGGCGGCAACGGCGACTACCACCTGCTGACCTACGCGCCCTCCTCCATCCAGGAGGTCGTGGACACGATGATGTTCGCCTATGAGAAGGCCGAGAAGTACCGCATCCCCGTTCTGTTCCTGCTCGATGGCATCATCGCCCAGATGATGGAGCCGGTCGAAATGCCCGAGATGGTCGACTATAAGCCGACCAAAGAAGCCAAGCCTTGGGCCGCCATGGGCTGGAAGCCGGGCGACGACCCCGCCAAGCGCGCCGTCATCAACTCCATGTACATCTCCACCGAGGAGCTGACCGATCACACCAACGTGCTGCAGGCTTGCTACCGCGAGATCGAGAAGAACGAAGTGATGTTCGAGAACTACCGCACCGAGGACGCCGAGATCATTCTCACCGCCTTCGGCACCGTCTCCCGCGTTGCCCGCAGCGCTGTGGACGAGCTGCGTGAAGAGGGCTACAAGGTCGGCCTGTTCCGTCCCATCACGGTGTGGCCCTTCCCCTACGACGAGCTCAAGAAGGCCGTCAACCAGCCCCAGGTCAAGGCAGTGCTGGACATCGAGGTCAACGAAGGTCAGATGCTCGAGGACGTCAACCTGGCCGTCAGCGGCGCCCGCCCGGTCGAGTTCCTCGGCCATTGCGGCAGCCTCTT
The DNA here is from genome assembly GCA_964395795.1 of uncultured Oscillospiraceae bacterium. Taxonomy (GTDB): domain Bacteria; phylum Bacillota; class Clostridia; order Oscillospirales; family Oscillospiraceae; genus Limivicinus. Next base: position 537 of record CAYNBS010000005.1, on the reverse strand, counting down.
CCCGACCACCGAAGAAGTCAAAGCCCGCATCCTCGCTATGCTGAAGGAGGGAAAGTAAGATGTCTGTTGTCTTTGAGAAAACCCAGCTGCTGACCGATAAGCAGTTCCACTACTGCCCCGGCTGCAACCACGGCATCATCCACCGCCTGGTCGCCGAGAGCATCGAAGAGCTGGTCAAGGAAGGCAAGCTCGAGGCCGGCAACGTCATCGGCGTCGCCCCTGTCGGCTGCTCGGTCTTCGCCTATGATTACTTCAACTGCGATATGTACGAGGCCGCCCACGGCCGCGCCCCCGCTGTCGCCACCGGCATCAAGCGCTCCAAGCCCGACACCCTGGTCTTCACCTATCAGGGCGACGGCGACCTGGCCTCCATCGGCACCGCCGAGGTCGTCCATGCCGCGCACCGCGGCGAGAAGCTCGTCACCATTTTCGTCAACAACGCCATTTACGGCATGACCGGCGGCCAGATGGCCCCCACCACGCTGGTGGGCCAGAAGACCACCACCTCTCCCTATGGCCGTGACGAGGCCTGGTGCG